>CAXMOR010000031.1:0-20053 GCA_964195455.1 uncultured Acidimicrobiia bacterium | reverse complement strand
TTAAACCAATCCTGCACGTTTTAATAAAGCATCTGGTTTTGGTTCTTTTCCTCTAAAACGTTTGTAAAGTTCCATTGGTTTTTCTGTGCCACCTTTTGATAAGATATTTTCTTTAAACTTTGTTGCTACTTCTTTGTTGAAAATTCCTTCTTCTAAAAAATATTCAAAAGCATCTGCATCTAAAACTTCCGCCCATTTATAAGAATAATATCCTGCAGAATATCCACCTTGAAAAATATGAGAAAAGGCGGTACTCATGCAGTTTTCTGATACCTCTGGATATAACTTTGTGTCTGCAAAAGCTTCGCTTTCGAATTCTTTTACAGAATTTATTTCTGATGGATTTTGACCGTGCCACTGCATGTCTAAAAGCCCAAAACTTAATTGACGTAAAGTTTGCATTCCTTCATGAAAGCTAGCAGATTCTTTGATTTTTTCTACATATCTCATTGGAATTGTTTCTCCAGTTTTATAATGCTTTGCAAACAATTCTAATGCTTCTTTTTCAAAACACCAATTTTCTAAAACCTGACTTGGTAATTCTACAAAATCCCAAGAAACAGAAGTTCCTGATAAGCTATTATAGGTTGTGTTTGCTAGCATTCCATGCAATGCATGTCCAAATTCATGAAACAAGGTTGTGACTTCGCTAAAAGTCAGCAATGAGGGTTTTGTTTCCGTTGGTTTTGTGAAATTACAAACAATAGAAACTTGTGGGCGTTCGTTTACTCCGTTTTTAATTTGTTGCGATTTATAGGAAGTCATCCATGCACCGTTTCTTTTCCCTTTTCTTGGATGAAAATCGGCATAAAAGACAGAAACAAAATCTCCATTTGTATCCGTTACATTATATGTTTTAACATCTTTATGATACGTGTCTATGTTAAAAACTTCTTTAAATTGTAAGTCATACAATTTACTTGCAATTGTGAAAACACCATCAATTACATTTTCTAATTTAAAATAAGGTTTTAAGATCTCTTGATCTAAATCAAACAATTCTTTCTTTAGTTTTTCTGAATAATAAGCTCCATCCCATTTTTGTAGCTGGTCAATTCCGTCTAATTTTTTAGCGTAATTTTCTAAATTTTCAAACTCCTTTATGGCAGCAGGTTTCGCTTTTTCTAATAAGTTGTTCGAAAATTCAATTACTTTTTCAGGTGTTTCAGCCATTCTTTCTTCCAAAACAAAATGAGCATGTGTTTTATATCCCAGTAAATTTGCTCTTTGATAGCGAAGGTTTACAATTTCTAAAACTATTTCTTCATTGTTGAATTCATTTTTTTGAAATGCCTTTTTACCAGCAGCAATGGCCATTTTTTTGCGCAACTCTCTATTGTCCGCGTAGGTTAAAAAAGGAATATAGCTTGGGTAATCTAGCGTAAAAACCCAACCTTCTTTTTCTTTAGAAACCGCCATTTCTTTAGCAGATTCTTTTACGCTTTCAGGCAAGCCAGATAGTTCTTTTTCATTTGTTAAATGCATTTCAAAAGCATTGGTTTCTGCCAATACATTTTCTCCAAATTTCAAAGAAAAAGTAGAAAGTTGTGCATCAATATCACGAAGTCTATTTTTGTCAAACTCATTTAAGTTTGCACCATTTCTTGCAAAACTTTTGTATTGCTTATCCAAAAGCATTGCTTGTTCTGGAGTTAAATTTAAAGTTTCTTTAATATCAAAAACAGATTTCACTCTTTTAAATAAATCTTCATTTAAAGTAATATCATTTCCAAACGCTGTTAAACGAGGAGAAACTTCTTGCGCAATTTTCTGAAGTTCATCATTTGTTTCTGCTGAATTTAGGTTAAAAAAAATACTGGTAATTCTATTTATTTTTTCACCTGTAAAATCTAAAGCAACTGTTGTGTTTTCAAAACTTGGTTTTTCAGAATTATTTATAATCTCATCAATTTCTGCTTTTGCAATTTCTATTGCTTTTTTAATAGCTGGTTTAAAATGGCTATTAGAAATTTTTGAAAAAGGAGGGGTAGTAAAATCTTGTAAAAGTGGATTCATATTTTCAATGAATTAATATTAATTTGTTTTGATTAAAATGATACTCGTTGCAGATAGAACTATTTTTTAACGCGCTTAGAAGCTTGTTCTACTTTCAATTTCAAACCTTCTTTGTAAGCAATAATTTTATCTAGAACACATTTGTCTGAAGCTCCAATAATTTGTGCAGCTAAAATACCAGCATTTTTTGCACCATCTAAAGCTACGGTTGCAACAGGTACACCACCAGGCATTTGTAAGATTGATAAAACAGAATCCCAACCGTCTATAGAATTTCTACTTTTTACAGGAACTCCAATTATTGGCAAGGGGCTCATGCTTGCTACCATTCCTGGTAAATGAGCAGCACCTCCTGCGCCAGCAATTATTACTTTAACACCTCTTTTGTGAGCATTTTTAGAATATTCAAATAATTTTTCTGGAGTTCTATGGGCAGACACAATGTCTACTTCTATTTGTATATCAAAACTCTCTAAAATATCTATTGCTTCTTGCATGATTGGAAGATCAGAGTCACTTCCCATTATTATTCCTACCATAATTATTTACTTATTACTCTAATCGTTTCTTTTACTTTTTGTGCTATTTTTCTAGCTTTATCAATGTCAGCATTTACAATCGTTACATGACCCATTTTACGAAAAGGACGTGTTTCTTTTTTACCATAAATGTGAGGTGTAACGCCATCAATTTTTAAAATTTCTTCTATATTCTGATAAATTACATCACCCGAGAAACCTTCTTCTCCAACTAAATTTACCATAATTCCGGCAACTTTACTTTCTGTATTTCCTAAAGGAAGATTTAAAATTGAACGTAAATGTTGTTCAAATTGATTTGTATAACTTGCTTCAATTGAATAATGCCCAGAATTGTGTGGTCTTGGAGCTACTTCATTTACTAAGATTTTATCATCTATAGTTTGAAACATTTCGACAGCTAACAACCCAATAAAATCTAAATCATTGACTACTTTTAAAGCAATAGCTTGTGCTTTTTTTGCAACTGACTCTTCAATTCTTGCAGGGCAAATTACATATTCTACTTGGTTTGCTTCTGGATGAAATTCCATTTCGACAACAGGATATGTTTTGGTCTCTCCTGCAGTATTTCTTGCAACAATAACTGCTAATTCGTTTTTAAACGGAATTAATTTTTCGGTAATGCACTCTACATTTGGCAAGTTGTTTAAATCATCAACAGTTCTCACAATTTTAACGCCATTACCATCATAACCAAAACGCGCAGCTTTCCAGACAAAAGGAAAATCAATAATACTATTCTCGTAAGAATGGTGTAATTCTTCTAAATAGGCATAGTGAGAAAAAGGAGCTGTTGCAATTTGATGATCTTTATAAAAGTTTTTCTGTCTTGCTTTGCTTTGAATAATTCGTAAATCCTTTGGTTTTGGATAAATCGTTAATCCTTCATCTTCTAATTTATCTAAAGCATCAAGGTTTACATTTTCAATTTCTATGGTTAGTAAATCCACCGTTTTACCAAAGTTATAAACGGCATCAAAATCTAATAAATCCCCAATCTCAAAATGGTTACAAATTTTTGCACAAGGGGCCTTTTTATTAGCGTCTAAAATTGAAGTGTAAATGTCGAATTTTTGTGTTTCAGCAAGAAGCATTCTCCCTAATTGCCCACCGCCTAAAATTCCTAATTTAAAATTAGAAGAAAAATAATTTTTCACGTTTAATGTTGTTGTGTTTTAGCAAAAATAAACATCTATTTGATATAAACCACTAAAAATTACTGATTCGAATTGTAGATCCGTTTTTTGTAACTCTGTATTCAATTGCTGGACATTGAAAACCTTCTGTTTGAGGTGCTCCGCCAAAATCTACACTATATTTGCTTTCATCACAAGTACATTGTAAAAGTCTGTTTTCAAAAGTCATGGCTGATGCACAATCGTTACTTGGGCAAAATTTATCGAAAGCTACAAAGTCGTTGCCATTTTTATTAAATAATAAAATACCTTTTCTACCTCCAGAAAGTTCTGCAAAACCTCCAGGAGTTTGTACGTTTATCATTTCTGGATTGTTTAAATCTGAAACAAGATTTAAAGGTAATGTGCGTGTGCAGTTTGTTAAGTTGGTTGTGTCAGAACAATTTATAAACAAACAACAGCTCAATAAAAATACTGTTTTTTTAAACATAGTGCATTTCAGTTTCTAATAAAACGATGACAAGTTACAAATATTTTGTACATTTGTAGTCCAATCTCATACCTGTTTAGGTAATGGGATTTTTTAAATTAAAAAAACTATGAGTGACATATCTTATTATTCAGAAGAAGGATTGAAGAAATTAAAGAGTGAATTGTTGCAGTTAGAACAATTTGAGCGTCCAAGAGTAACACAAGAAATTGCAGATGCAAGAGATAAAGGTGATTTAAGTGAAAATGCGGAATATCATGCAGCAAAGGAAGAACAATCTCATTTAGAGTTTAAGATTGCAAAATTAAAGAACGTTATTTCGAATGCACGTATTTTAGATGAATCTCAATTAGATACGACTAAAGTATTGATTCATTCTAATGTTAAAATTAAGAATACTTCAAACGAAATGGAGTTTGCTTACAGACTTGTTGCGGATTCTGAAACAGATGTTAGAAATGGAAAACTGTCTGTAAACTCTCCGATTGGTAGAGGTTTATTAGGAAAGAAAGTAGGAGAAATTGCAGAAATTCAGGTTCCAAATGGAATTATGAAATTTGAGGTCGTAGAGATTTCTAGGTAATAATTTTTTTATTCCTACCAAGGTAGGGATCTATTATAAATTCGAGTTTTAGCATTGCTAAAACTCGAATTCTTTTTTATATTTACTACAGATTAACAATTAAATACTACAGACTAAAAATGAGCATATTCACAAAAATAATTACAGGAGAGATACCAAGTTATAAGGTTGCTGAAGATGATAACTTTATAGCTTTTTTAGATATCAATCCGAATGCAAAAGGACATACTTTGGTCGTTCCTAAAAAAGAAGAAAATAAGATTTTTGATTTGTCAAAAGAGAATTATAGCGCTTTAATGGATTTCTCTTACAGCGTTGCAAAAGCTTTAGAAAAAGCGGTTCCTTGCAAACGAATTGGAATGAGTGTTATTGGTTTAGAAGTGCCGCATGTGCATGTGCATTTAATACCAACAAATACGATGGTTGATATGCAATTTACAGAAAAGGTAAAGTTGACGAATGATGAGTTTATTTCTTTAGCTGAAGATATTTCTAGTAAATTTTAATAATCATATTTTATAAGAAAAATGTTATTTGGTTTTCTTTATGATAACTCTTCTTTCTTTGGTCTCTGTTTTTTTTGATTAAATTTTATCCAACAGAATCTCAAAAGTAGTTCCTTTTTCAAATTCAGATTTTTTTACGAATATTTTTCCATTATGGTAATCTTCTACAATTCTTTTTGAGAGTGATAACCCTAATCCCCAACCTCTTTTTTTTGTTGTAAAGCCTGGTTTGAATATCTGTTTAAATAGTTTTTTAGGCATTCCTTTTCCTGTGTCAGAGACTGTGATTTTTACTTTTTTAGGAGTGTTTTTAATGGTTAAAATTAATTCACCTTTTCTCAACATGGCATCAATAGCATTTTTAATTAAGTTTTCGATTACCCAGCCAAATAGTTCTATATTTAGTTTTGTGTAAATTTCATCGTCCGAACTGGAAAAAGAAAATGAAATTTGTTTAGAACTTCTAGATTCTAAATAATCAAAAGCTTGTTTTGTAATGTCTACAATATTTTCTTTTTTCAATTCTGGTCTTGAACCAATCTTAGAAAAACGATTTGCAATGGTATTTAGTCGATGAACATCTTTTTCAATTTCATGAATATACGTTTCATCAATTTTTTCCATTTTCAAAATAGCAATCCATCCTAAAAGAGAAGATAGTGGTGTTCCAATTTGATGAGCTGTTTCTTTAGCCATACCTGTCCAAAGTTTATTCGTTTCGGCGGCTTTGTTTGAACTGAAAAACAAATAAATTACAGCTAAAAATAAGATTAAGATTAAGATTAAAGCTAAAGGATAATAGGTTAGTTTGTCTAATAAATCTGAATTTTTATAATAGATATAATCAGTCTTTCCTAAATACTCAACCATTATTGGTTGGTTTTGACTTTTCATTATTTCTAATTGCTCTTCTAAATATTTAGGGTCATTTTCTTTTTTCGGATTTAAATTATTTGATCCTTTTATTTGCCCATCTATATCAACCCAAATAAAAGGAATATCTTTTGTTCTGCTAATGATACTTAGAGGAAGCTCAGAGATGTTTTCTTGCAACTCTTCCAGACTTTCGGTATTTAATTCTTTAATTGCTTCTCCATGAATCTCCATTTTCATTCTTTCGGCTTGTTTAAACTTTTGAAAGAAGATATAGGTGTTCCAAAGAATTAAAGTCACAATTACAAATGAAACAAGAATTGTAATTCGTTTAAATAATAGCGTGTTAGAGAATATTTTCATTAAAAACAAATATAAGGTTTCTTCTATATAACTCATTTCAAGATTTGATAGTATCTTTACGTACCTAAATTTTTCAGTATGCTTTCTATCGATCCAAAAGAAATATCAACAGGTAAATTACATGGTTATTTATTAGGGGCCATTGCACCAAGACCAATAGCATTTGCAAGTACAATTGATGCAGATGGTAATCCTAATTTGTCACCTTTTAGCTTTTTTAATGTATTTGGTTCTAACCCACCAATTATGATATTTTCTCCTGCAAGAAGAGTAAGAGATAATACTACAAAACATACTTTAGAAAATGCTTTAGCAATGAAAGAAGTTGTAATAAATGTGGTAAATTATGGCATTGTACAACAAATGTCTTTAAGTAGTACAGAATACCCAGAAGGCGTAAATGAGTTTGAAAAAGCAGGTTTTACAATGTTGCCATCTGATAAGATAAAGCCCTTTAGAGTGGCGGAATCTCCTGTACAATTTGAGTGTAAAGTAAATGATGTTATTTTTACAGGTGATGAAGGGGGAGCAGGTAATTTAATCGTTTGTGAAGTGGTGAAAATTCATATTTCAGAGACTGTCTTAGCAGATGATGGAAGTATCGATCAACATAAAATTGATTTGGTAGCAAGAGCAGGAGGTAGTTATTATACCAGAGCAAGAGATGGCTTTTTTGAAATTGCGAAGCCAGTATCAACTTTAGGAATTGGCGTTGATTTAATGCCAATAGAAATTAGAAATAGTATAGTTTTAACAGGGAATAATTTAGGAATGTTAGGTAATATAGAACAATTGCCAACTCAGGAGACTGTTAATAACTTTGGTAAAGAACATCCTGAATTTATTGGATTAGAAACGACAAAAAAACATACATTTGCTCAAGAGTATTTAAAAAAGAGTGATGTAGAAGGTGCTTGGAAAGTACTTTTATTAAAATAGAAATTATGGAAGTTATTGGTAAAGTAAAATTAATTGGAGACGTTCAAACTTTTGGAACTGGTGGTTTTAAAAAAAGAGAACTAGTTGTAACTACAGATGAGCAGTATCCTCAAATGATAATGATTGAGTTTGTACAAGACAAATGTGATTTGTTAAACAACTATAAAGTTGGACAAGATGTAAAGGTAGCTATTAATTTACGTGGTAGAGAGTGGATCAACCCAGAAGGTGTTGCAAAATACTTTAATGCAATTCAAGGATGGAGAATTGAGAACTTATCATCTCAAGCTGCACCAAGTAATTTGCCTCCAGTAGATCAGTTTCAACCTGCATCTAATGTTTCTGATGAAGAGCCAGATGATTTACCTTTCTAAAATTATTAGAAATTTAAATCTTTAGATATATCAAAAAAGAGTGCTAATTAAAATTAGCACTCTTTTTTGATATATTGATTCTAATAATCAAGAAAACTGATATTCTATTTTTTCTTTTCTTCCTTTTTAGGCATTGGTCCTCTCAGATGAATAACCAATCCATTTAAAAAATTACGTAAAATTTGATCTCCACATTCTACATACTTTGGGTGTTCTTCATTTCTAAATAAAGCACCTAATTCTCCTTTACTTACTTTAAAATCTACTAATGCGCAAATTTCTACAATATCTGTATCGCGTAGTTTATGAGCTACACGTAGTTTCTTTAAAATGTCGTTATTCGATAATCCCATAATGCAAATGTAAGTGAATTAGTTTACTACTTTAAAAATTGCCCACGCATAAATTGAAAATCTTACAAATCTAAATAATCCAAAGAAAACAACACTTTTAAAAGGGTATTTAATCATACCAGCAGCCATGCAAGCAATAGAAAATGGCAGAGGCAATAAAGCTCCAACTAAAATTAAAATACCACCCCATTTACGGGTGTTTTTTAAATTTTCATACATTTTAACTTCTAAATATTCTTTAACAGATTTTATTTTTAAAGCTGTTTTTCCTAGAAAGTAAGAGATTAACCCACCACTGTAAGAAAGTGTTGCTAAAATTGCTAAATTTAATATTGGTTCATCTGTTTTTTTAGACCAAGCAATAAAAATTTCTGGAGGAATTAATCCTAAAAATGTTTCAGAAATAAAAAAAGTTACTAAAATAGTAAATCCAGAAAAAGTTTCTGTAAAATGATGTAAACCATCATTAATATTGTACACGTATTTGTTAAATAAAAAAATTGCTAAAACAATGCCAGTAATTGGCAGAATGGCTTTCTTTAAATTTTTCCAAACAAATAAATAAAAGCCAGTTCTCGCATAATAATGATGCATTAACTTGGCTGTTTGTTTCTTAGTCTTTTGTCTTTTTAGCTTTGGCATTTTTCTAGTCCTAATAAAATTAAAACGGTTTGCAAAAATAGTGACAAAATCTTTATAAATTTCAGTTTAATTAATATTAACATTTTTTTAAAGAATTCATTAAATTCGCTAAAACGAATTATTAATTAATGATGTGGCTTACAGATAAAATTATTTTTCCTGATTATGAATTTACAACTAAAGATGGTGTTATAGCTTTAGGTGGAGATTTAGCTGAAGAAAGATTAATTTATGCCTATAGAAATGGAGTTTTCCCTTGGTTTTCAGAAGGAGATCCAATTGTTTGGTATTGTCCTCACGAAAGAATGGTGTTATTTCCTGATGAAATAAAAGTGTCAAAATCGATGCAAAAAATTATTAATAAAAATAAATTTGTAATTACGGAAAACAAAGCTTTTAAGGAAGTAATTTATAATTGTAAAAAGATTGATAGGAGCGATGGTTTTGGCACTTGGATTACAGATGATATGGAACAAGCCTATATTAATTTACATAAAAAAGGAAGTGCAAAGTCTATTGAAATTTGGTTGCATGACGAATTAGCGGGTGGCTTGTATGGGGTAGAAATTAACAACATTTTTTGCGGAGAAAGTATGTTCAGTAAAGTTTCTAATGCATCGAAATTGGCTTTTATTCATTTAGTTAAAAGCCAAAAATATAAACTTATAGATTGTCAAGTTTATAATGATCATTTAGCAAGTCTAGGGGCTAGAGAAATTGATAGAAATACTTTTCTAAGTATTTTAAAAAGTTAAAAACTTTAGCTTTTAAAATCGCCAACCAATATTTAAACCAACTCTTGGCACTAAAACAGGTGAATTAGAACCAAATAAGTTACGGCCAACTCCGCCATACAAATCAATTACTAAACCACTACTTGCAATATACTTTGTACCGACTGCAATACCTAAAGCGCCGTCGGTATATTTTGCATCATAATTTCCAGAATCTTTTATAGCTTCCTTTTTTCCTGAGTTTATACCAAAAAAACCTTCACCAAAAAAGTTCCATTGTTTGTCTGTAGTAAAGTAATGACGATAATAAGGAGTTATCATTATATTTTCGTTGTACCTAAAACTAACATCTTCTTTGGTTAAATTAAATAACGCAGAAATTCCAAAAGAAGATTCATCTGATAAATAATGTTCATAAGAGAGCTCTAAACTTCGAATGACTAAGGCATCACCAATATCTAGTTTTATTTCTTGTTGGGCAAAACCAAAAGAACTTAGAAATAATGTAAAAACTAAAATAAATTTATTCATGGATTTTTTTTTATTATTAGCGAACGTTTAATTCAAATAGATTAAAACCTATATCCTAAAGAGATTCCCCCTCTTGTAATAATGTTTGTATCAAAAATATCAGTTTTCTCATTAAAAAGGTTTCTCCCAATTCCTAAATATACTTCTGCAACAAAGTTTTTTCTAGTAATAAATTTGCCACCAACAGAAATACCAAGAGCAAAATCGGTTACATTCAAATTGTTCGAGGTGTCAACATAATTCCCATATGAATCATAGTAATAATCATAATCTTCATTTTCTCTGGTATTTAACATACCGAAAGCCTCCACAAAAAAACCTCTAGCGGCAAACTTTTCAGAAAAAAACCATCTATAATAAGGTGTCAAAGAGAATTTTTTAGGAAACTCTGAGTTTTCGTTCGTATTCACAGTTAAAAATAAGTCTACCCCAAAAGAAGAATCGTCATTAATTAAGTATTCATAACTAACATTAAAAGAAGAAAGTGCAATTAAACTAAATGCATTTAACTTTAATTCATGGTGTTTATTATTGTCTTGCGGAAATCTGTCTTCATTCTCTTGAGAAAGTGAAATTGTTGATACAAATAATAGAATAAGGAACGTAATTTTTTTCATCATAGTTTTTTTAATTCAACAAAAATAGGCAAAAAGTGTGCCAAGAAGATTAAAAAACAGCTTTTAATTGTACACTTCCGGTATGAATAGTTTTTGAGTTTTCGCTTTTTCTCCCTAAGTAATTTAGGTTCAGGTTTAAATAGGAATTCAACTTTTGATTAAACAGCAAGCTCCAGGTGTAATTTTTTCCTGCTTGTAAACCTTCTAACATTTGGTATGCAACAGGTGTATTTGAATCTCCCGTAAAATCATTTAAAAACACATTTATATTTGCAGAAATCTGATTTTTATTTTTACTGATATAGTAATAGTCAATGCCCATTTTTTGTTGCTGTAAGGTTTCAAAATTTTCTAAGGAATTTTTCTTGTTCTTATGATGATAAAAGACAGAAAAACGATTGTTTTCATTATATAAAAAAGTAATTTTTGGTTGAATTTCTGTGGCATTAATTTTATAATTTCTACTTACGAAGTTTCCTGTTACTAAGATGTTGTTAGATGTTTTTCCTATTACATCAATCAACCAAAAGGTTGCAAATTTATGAGCATATTCTATTTGATGAAGTTTTATTTTATTTTCTTGATTCCCAATAAAATATTGTTGTTTTATTTTAGAATCACCATACGTAAAAGTGATGCTGTTATTTTGTAAACCTTTATTGAAATAGAAACTGTTTCTGAAGCTGAAATTCAAGCCAATTAAAGAATTTTCATCAAAATCAAAAGGATTTAATTGAAACGAATTTCCGCTTCTTTCCTGTTCGTTTTCAACAGATAAAAAACTCTGATTGTAAAAGAGGGAAAGCAGTTTTTTATAACCAGTTTTAGAAGACCAATTTCTAGGGTTTAGAGTTAAATTTTGTTGCAATTTTGCTCTTTGAGTAGCAAGGTAACTTAAGTTTGGTTTTGGTACTCTTAAATAGTTTGCTTGGTCTGTAAATTGCGCAATTTCAAATTCGTTAAAATCTTGAATTCCATCATTATTATAGTCAATCCAAGTATAAAATCCTAAGCCCGGTTCTGTTTTTACATAAATGTAATCTTGTCTCGCAACATTACCCGAAGAAGTCTCGTAAATGGTACTTAAATTGATGAAATTATTAAATATTTTCTGATTGAATACAATTCTAGAATTCAGCGCTTTTTCATCTTCATAAAAATTATTTTGCGTGATTCTGTAATTGGCAAACACACTTAAATTTGTAGTCTTATTTTTGATCAGTTTACTTTGAATATAAAATGTTTTTCTATTATTAATTTCAGTGAATTCATTTAATTTTATACTGTCATTATTTCTGTAATTAAACCCGATTTTTGCAAATATTTTTGCAGTATCTCCAATACCTACATAGCCTTCATATTCTTTAAAACGATGACTTGTATTGATGAATTTTTCAGTATTTATGTCTTTTCTACTATTGGTTTCAAAATTGATAAACGTTCCAAACCAAGATTTTTTAAGACTGTGTTCTGCTTTTGCTTTCGCTCTAAAAAATGAATTATCTTCTAATGTTGATGTGTTTTCAAGCAAGCTTCCATTAACAAAAAATGAAGTATTTTTAATCTTTAGTTTAGATTTAATCTCGTGTTTTATTCCGTTAAATACATTACTATAATTTAAGCGATTGAACCTATAGGAAACATAATTATCTTTTTTATTTGTCAAACTTAATTCGGATTGAAAATAGTTTTTTGTAGCGTTATTGGTTAATAAATTCCAATCTCGGTTAAATTCTACAGGCTCCCAACCTTGCTCTGAATTAAAGTTTTGTTGCACAAACTCATGATTGATATTACTTTTTAATTGCCATTTTTTATCAATCAAAATTTGTTGCCAACCAACTTTTGCAGCTACTGCTTTATTTTGATTGTCATCTAAATCTGAAAACAAATTGGAATCATTATTACTGATTGCAATTTCTGAATTAATCTGTATTTTTTGAGTAGGATGATAATCAGATTGAACTACTAATATCTGACTTTTAGTAGGGGCAACTAAGTTTACAATTGGTTGATAATTCCCTTGATTTGTGCCAACAAAAGCAAAAATATTTCCAATAGCGATTGTTCTATCTAGAATATAATCTCCATTATTTGTGCCAAGATTTGTAAACGTTACATTGTATAATTCATCAGTTCTGGTTGTAGAATATTCAAAAGCTTCTACTGCGCCAATTAGAATCTTTTTATATAAAATTTTGTTTTCATTAAACGTATCTAAAAAGGAGCTTCCTGCAATCATAGCCTCAGAATTATTGCCAGCATTTGCTAAGATTTGTTTTTGCTCAATAGATAAGGTTTGTTGTAAAGGTTGGTTTTTTGCGTCATTTTCAGAATAAAAATATGCTGCAATATTCATTTTTTCATTCTCATAAGAAGCTTCATTATACGTCATAAAACGTGTATAATTTCTATCTGAATATTGAAATTCAATCCAAATTCTCATGTCATTTGTAATGGGAAAAGTAGTGTTAAATGAAATTTCACTTAAATTATAATTAATAATATAATCTTTATTTTCTCCACGATTAATTTGAACCCCGTTCACGTATACGGTTTCACTGCCTTCTATCATTAAGATTGCAGCTTCATTATTGGCTCCATAGATTTTGTAGGGACCTTGATTTCCTTCATCTGCAGTAAAATTAAACGTGTTAAATTTACCTCTAACCACTGCTCCTGATACTGCAACTTTTAGATTGTCATTTATAGTAGCTTCTATTTCTAACCCGGCAACTTGTTTTGTGAAATTTAAAAAATAACTTTTGTTGTTTTTTAATGAAATATCACCAGCTTTTACGCGCCAATTTTTACTAAACATTTCAATAAATATTCTATCAAAATCCGTAATATTTTGAGAGTATCCATTTTCTTGGATAGGTATATTAGTATCAAAAATATTAGCTCTTAAAGTAACATCTTTAGATAATTTTCCTGAAATTTCTAAATCTAAAGCAGAATTTGTAACTGCATTTTGGTTGTTTCCAGAGGTAATTCCTCTGCTAATAAAACCTCGTGTCTGTAAACCTTCGAAAAGTTTGACCTCGGATGCCTTTTTGTTAGTTGTTAAACTGTATAAAACACCATTATTTGTATTATTTTTTAGGATGAGCTTTTCATCAAAAGGGGTATAAATTTTGGTTACAAAATCTGGAATTCTAAAATATTCAACGGTAATATTTTTATATTTATTAGCGTCGATTATTAGCAGTGCCTTGCTAAAATCTACTTTAAAATGGGCTGAAGAGATTCGTTTTTTTGAAATATTAAAAATTTTAAATTCATGCGAATTGATGGCAACAGAATCTAGTTGAATGGTATCTTTTTTTACTTCAATAATTTTTGATCTAAAATCTTTAGATATCGTTTGAGATTGGATGGAATATCCAATTAAAAACAATAATAAAAAAAGATTATTCCTATGCATATATATACGATACCTAAAGAACGTAAAAATAGTTTTTTTAATATACGTTCTTTTAATGCTAGAAAAGAGATTGCTGTTTTACTGGGTTTTCATGGGTCAATAACCATTTTTTACGCCATATTCCACCTGCGTAGCCTGTTAAAGAGCCATCAGAACCAATAACTCTATGACAAGGAATTATAATCCAAAGAGGGTTTTTTCCGTTTGCGGAAGCTACCGCTCTTATCGCTTTTACATCGCCCAAAGCTTTACTTTGCTCTAAATAAGTTCTTGTTTTACCGTAAGAAATCTGGAGTAACTCTTTCCATACTTTTAGTTGAAATGTAGTTCCTTTTGGGTTTACAGTTAGGTTAAAACTTTCTCTTTGTCCTTTAAAGTATTCTTCTAATTGAGTTACACAATCTTGCAGGCAATAAGGAGTTTCTTCGGATGTTTCTATTTCTTTATCTAAAATAGAAACAGATTGAATTCCGTTTTTATTTCCTACAATTTTTGCAGTTCCTATAGGTGTTTTGATGTAGGTAGTTTCCAAAATCATATTCCAAAAATGTCTTTTGAATTTTGAGTTGTAATTTCTACAATTTCTTGAAATGAAACTCCGTAAATAGTCACTAATTTATCGATAACCTTGGTTATAAAAGAACTTTCATTTCTTTTTCCTCTGAAGGGCACAGGAGCTAAGTAAGGAGCGTCTGTTTCTAAAACAATGTGCTGTAAACTTATTTCATTTAAAAAACGATCCACCTTCCCATTTTTAAAAGTTGCAACACCACCAATTCCTAATTTCATGTTGTAAGAAATGGCCTGTTTTGCCTGTTCTAAAGTGCCTGTAAAACAATGAAAAACACCTCTTAAATCTGGGCTTTTTTCAGCTTCTAATATTTCGAAAATTTCATCAAAAGCCTCTCTACAATGAATTACAATTGGTAATTTTTTTTCTTTTGCCCAGCTAATTTGAATTTTAAAAGCCTCTTGCTGCAGTGCTAATAGACTTTTGTCCCAATATAAATCAATGCCAATTTCACCTATTGCGTAAAAACTTCTCTTATTAATCCAATTTTTAACGTGTGCTAATTCTTCTAAATAATTCTCTTTAACAGAAGTTGGATGTAAGCCCATCATTAAAAATACATCATTTGGATTTTCTTTTTCTAAGGCAAACATGCTTTCTGTATAAGAAGAATCGATTGCAGGAATAAAAAAACGTGAAACGCCAGCATCTTTTGCACGTTGAATCATGGCCGTTCTATCTTCATCGAACTGCTCTGAATAAAGGTGTGTATGTGTATCTGTAATCATTTAACATAAAAATTTCAAATACAAAACTACTAAATATTCCTTCTGTAAACTGTTATTGCTTCTCATTTTATAAAACGTACCTTTGCAAAAAATTAAAAGACATGACTTTTAAAGAATTAGATTTATCAAATCAGTTACAATATGCAATTGATGATTTGGGTTTTGAGAATCCAACTCCAATTCAGGAGCAAGCATTTTCTGTGGTTAGATCTGGTAAGGATGTAGTTGGAATCGCCCAAACTGGGACAGGGAAAACTTTTGCATATATGTTGCCAATTCTTAGAGATTTAAAATTTTCTAAGCAACAGCATCCTCGAATTTTGATTTTAGTGCCAACTCGTGAATTGGTTTTACAAGTTGTTGAACAGATTGAGCAATTATCTAAATACATTAATACGCGTGTTTTAGGTGTTTATGGTGGTACAAATATCAATACACAAAAACAAGCTATTTTACAAGGGCAAGATATTATTGTAGCGACTCCTGGGCGTTTGTATGATTTGGCTTTGAGCAATTCTTTAAAGATGAAATCTATTCAGAAATTGGTAATTGATGAAGTCGATGTAATGCTAGATTTAGGTTTCCGATTTCAATTGTTGAATATTTTTGATGTGATTCCAGAAAAAAGACAAAATATTTTGTTTTCTGCAACGATGACAGAAGATGTAGATGCTTTAATTGATGATTTTTTCAAAAAGCCTGAAAAAATTTCGGTTGCAGTTAGTGGAACCCCTTTAGACAATATTGAGCAAGTTTCTTATAATATTCCTAACTTTTTCACGAAAGTAAATTTGCTACATCATCTTTTAAAAGATAAAAAAACGTTTAATAAAGTATTGATTTTTGTTGGTTTTAAAAGAACTGCAGATTTGTTATTCAAACATTTAGAAGAAGTGTTTAATGACGAAATGTGTGTGATACACTCAAACAAAACTCAAAATTATAGAATCCGTTCTATAAGACAGTTTGATGAAGGTAAGAATAGAATCTTGCTAGCTACAGATGTAATGGCACGTGGTTTAGATTTTGATGAAGTTTCTCATGTTATCAATTTTGACACACCAGATTTCCCTGAAAATTATATGCATAGAATCGGTAGAACTGGTCGTGCAGAAAAGGCAGGAAAAACGATCTTATTTTCAACCGAAAAAGAGCAAGAAGTAAAAGTAGGAATTGAAGCATTAATGAATTATGAAATTCCAGTTGTAGAGCTTCCTGAAGAAGTGGAAGTTGCTACAATGCTAACGGAAGATGAGCGTCCAAGAGAAGATCAAGGAATTTCGAAAAATAGAACTTCATTAGAATATGTTCCTGGGCCAGCATTTCATGAAAAGAGTGAAAAAAATAGTCAAGTTAATCGAGGTGGTTCTTACCGAAGAGAAATTGCTAAAAAATATAAGAAGCCAAAAACGAGAGGAGATAAAAACTACAACAAACATAATAAGAAAAAGTAATGCAAGTATTAACGGCGCAAGAATTGCATAATCTAGCAATGAATATCGTAGGAGAGAAATTAGGCGAAATGGGTTATGAGTTTCAAGCAATTAATAGCACGCTAAAAAGACATCCTCAATTTGTGTTATTTAAAAAAGGAGAGCAAACAATCTTTGTATTGGTAAAAGCAACAAGTAATATTCAGAACCCTGATGATTATGATGTTTTATGGATGGAAACTTTTAAAGAACATGCTAAAAAACAGAATGCGAAAGTTTGGTTTGCAGGGGTTGGAATTGCGAATGCAGAAAGTGTAGAAAACCCTGTTTTTAAAGATCAACCTTATTACGTTGCCTTTGAAGATTTTATTAAGATTTTGGAGTAAGACCGTTTAACTGTTTTAAGCATGAAAAGATGCTTTTTTTATTAGAAAAAGGTCCATTACGATAGGGGTTGATTGGTTCTCAATCTTTTACAGCTAATTTACTAAAAATACAAACGGTTTATTTAGCTTTTGGAATTTTGACGATAAAAGTGGTTCCTTGTCCAAGATTACTATTCACAATTATTTTGCCTTTTATTGCTTTTATGGCTTCTTTTGCAATTGACAAGCCAAGTCCGGTTCCCTGAATTAAATCAACATTTTTTCCACGTGAAAAGGGGATAAAAATATTTTTAAGCTCTGATTTTGAAATACCAATGCCAAAATCTGTAATAGAAATGACTATGTAGTTTTTTTCTGTAGATAACTCAACAATAACTTTTTTAGCCTGTGGAGAAAATTTTACAGCGTTACTAATTAGATTGATGAAAATATTTCTTCCCAATTTTTCATCAATTAGAATACTATCGTTTTCTAATTTTTCGATATCAATTAGTGAGATTTTGTGTGATTTATTCCATGAATCATAAACTTCATCAATAATTTCATTAATAAAGTTCCCTAGATTTAGAGATGTAGGGTTGTTTCTAAATTCACCTGCGTCAGCTTGACCAACAATTAGAATGTCGTCTAATAATTTTGTCATATGTATAACCTGATCTTCTATTTTATCTAGTTTTTTCTCTACCTGATCGGATTCCATTCTAGCCCAGTATTTTTTAATTGAGCCTGCAGCAAAATTAATTGCTGATAACGGAGTTCTAAATTCATGAGATGCTGTTGAAACAAACCTTGATTTTAATTCACTTAATTCTTTTTCCTTTTTTAACGCACGATTTAATTTTAAGGTTCTTTCATCCACTTTTAATTCTAGCTCGTTACGATATCCAACTAGCTCTGTAATATCCTGTCCTACTCCTAATACACCTGTAATTTTGCCATTACCGTCTCGACGTGTACTTGAATTTAATAATACCATTACACGTTGTCCATTTTTGGCAAATAATGGGAACTCATAGTTGGCAGTTTCTTTACCTAATAAAGCATCATCCAATACTTTTTTTACGGACTTTCGATAACTTTTAGTGATATAAGTTTGTACTAACTCTTTTCCTAATACTTCGTCTTTTTTAAATCCAGTAATTTTTTCAGAAGTCTGATTCCACTCATTAACAAGTCCTTCACTGTCAATACCAAATATAGGAGCATTTGCAGTGTCAATCAATAGTGTTAACTCAAGTGCTACGCGTTCCATTTCAGCTCGATAAGTATCAAGCTCTTTTTGGAAGGCAAGTTCTTTTTTAGCTCGGGCTAATTCATCTGCTCGTTTTACTTTTTCTTTATTTTGAAATTTGAGTTCTTTATTGGCAATTACTAGTTCGTCAGCTCGTTTGTCTTTCTCTTTATTTTGAAATGCAAGTTCTGTGTTGGCAACTGCTAATTCCTCTGCTCTTTTTTCCTTTTCATCGTTTTGAAACGCAAGTTCGGTGTTGGCAAGGACTAATTCCTCTGCTCTTTTTTCCTTTTCTTTATTTTGAAATGCAAGTTCAGTGTTGGCAAGGACTAACTCTTCTGCTCTTTTTTCTTTTTCCTCATTTTGAAATGCAAGTTCTTTATTGGCGACTGCTAATTCTTCTGCTCTTTTTTCTTTTTCTTCGTTTTGAAATGCAAGTTCAGTGTTGGCAAGGACTAACTCCTCTGCTCTTTTTTCTTTTTCTTCATTTTGAAATGCAAGTTCAGTATTGGCAAGGACTAATTCCTCTGCCCTTTTTTCTTTTTCTTCATTTTGAAATGCAAGTTCTTTATTGGCGACTGCTAATTCCTCTGCTCTTTTTTCTTTTTCTTCATTTTGAAATGCAAGTTCTTTATTGGCGACTGCTAATTCCTCTGCTCTTTTTTCTTTTTCTTCGTTTTGAAATGCAAGTTCTTTATTGGCGATTGCTAGTTCCTCTGCTCTTTTTTCTTTTTCTTCGTTTTGAAATGCAAGTTCTTTATTGGCAATTGCTAATTCATCTGCTCGTTTTCCTTTTTCTTTATTTTGAAATACAAGTTCTAAGTCTGCAATAATTAATTCATTTGCTTGTTTTTCTTTTTCTTCGTTTTGAAATGCAAGTTCTGTATTAGCGGAAATTAAATCATCTGCTCGCTTATCTTTGTCTTTATTTTGAGTGGCAAGTTTTTTGTTAACAAAAGCTAATTTTTTAGATTGATCTAAAAGAATTTCTTTTTGTTCAATTTGGGAAGTTACATTAAACATAATACCGACAAATTTAATTATTTTTCCATTTAGATCTTTAAAAGGCATAATAGTTATGTCCATCCAATAGAATTTTTTGCCCCCTTTTTTCTTGTTTAATATTATGTTATTATATATTTTTCCAGAACTAAGAGTTGATGTCAAATGAGTAAAAAAGGCATCAGGTTGTTTTCCGCTTTTTAATATTCTATGATTTTTACCAATTAATTCTTCTCTCCGGTATCCGTAAAGTTCACAAAATTGGTCGTTCACAAATGTAATATCACCATCCGCATTCGTTTCAGATACGATAGCCGCATTATTTAAACAAGTAATTTGTTGTTCTAGCGCGAGTTTAGTAAGAGCTAATTCATTTGCCTGCTTGTCCTTCTCTTTACCTTGAAAGATAAGTTTTGTGCTAGCTATTTCTAAATTTTTAATTGAATTATGTATTTCTAGTTTTTTTTCTTCAAGTATTTTTTGCGCTTTTTTGTTTTCTTTTTTTTCTTTTTCTAATTTTTTTTTAAGTTCAAGTTCAATTCTTTCACTTTTGGTAATATCAGTAAATGATATACC
>CAXMOR010000030.1:0-65140 GCA_964195455.1 uncultured Acidimicrobiia bacterium | reverse complement strand
GACACATTTTAACAACTAAAAGTTGTTTTTATAACAGTATTAAATAAAGGTGGTAAAGAATGGCGTAGGATTGTATTACTTCTTGCGATAGCAGCAGCTTATAAATTCAATAATCTTTTTGCGACATTAAAAGGGGTTGTTTTTCCGTTTTCTAAATTGCTAATTTCTTTTTCTAGTGCTTTTTTAATCTTCTTATTTTGATAGAAATTATCTTTTAGTTGCTGTTCTATAGTGGCTAATAACCAATATTTATTTTGGTCATTTCTTTTCTGAGTAAAATAATGGTTCTCTTTTGTTAAAGAGAGATACTCAACAATCATTTTATCAATTTTTGAAATACCTATATGTAGCAAAGCACTTGCCGTGATTACTTTGGGTTGCCAGTTGCTTTCTTTTAAAGGGTATAAATGCAAAGCTCTATTAAATTCAACTTTGGCTATTTTAGCATTCTTTTGGTTATCGCCATCAGCTTTATTAATCACGATAGCATCTGCCATTTCTATAATTCCGCGTTTAATTCCTTGCAATTCATCGCCAGCACCCGCTAATTTTAATAATAAAAAGAAATCGACCATAGAATGCACAACAGTTTCAGATTGTCCAACGCCAACAGTTTCAATAATAATAGTATCAAAACCAGCAGCTTCGCAGAGTATAATGCTTTCGCGTGTTTTTTTTGCAACACCACCCAAAGAGGTACCCGATGGAGAAGGTCTAATAAAAGCATTTTTATCAGTAACCAACTCTTCCATTCTTGTTTTATCTCCTAAAATAGAGCCCTTGTTCACTGAACTACTTGGGTCTACAGCGAGCACAGCGACCTTTTTGCCTTGCGCTGTTAAATGTTTTCCAAAAGCTTCAATAAATGTGCTTTTTCCAACCCCCGGAACTCCTGTAATTCCTATTCTTACCGAATTGTTTGCAAAGGGTAAGCAGCGTTCTAGAATTTCATTTGCTTTTTGTTGATGTTTCGCATTGGTACTTTCTACCAAAGTAATAGCTCTGCTTAAAAATGGTATATTTCCTTCCAGGATTTTGGTTACATATTCATCTATAGAGTTTTGTTTAGCTCTGCTTAATTTTATTTTTTCTGCACTTACTTTATCAGTAGTTTTGGGCTTAGAAATCCCCTCTTTTTCTTGTAAAGAAGACGTTTTTTTTTCCATTTAAAATAAACATTTTAAAGTAAAAATAAGCTATTTATAGAATAATTGGAAGGATTTTAAGGTCTAAAAATTTCAGCGACAGAAAAATACTTCTACAAAAAACGAAAACTCTTAAAAGAATCGTTGGCATTAGTTCTTTAATTGCGTGTGAATTATTTAAAAACAGGTTAGCAGATACTAAAATTGTATCAGTCGATAATAAGAAATTGTTTATTCATTATTTGGTTTTTATATTATAACGAGTAATGAAAATATAGCTTTAAAAAGCTAGTTTTAAATTTACTAAATTTCTCATAAATTCCATTTCGTTATTCCTTATAAAGTGCCTATATTTATCGATTGTTAATAGTCACTTTTTAATGGAACGCTACAAAGAAAATCATCTTAAAGTATACAACTCTTTATCGAAAAAAAAAGAGGATTTTAAAACCATAACAAACGGATATGTAGGTATGTACGTTTGTGGTCCAACCGTTTATAGCAACGCACATTTAGGGAATGTAAGAACTTTTATGTTCTTTGATGTCGTATATAGATATTTACTGCATTTAGGCTATAAAGTGCGTTATGTTCGTAATATTACAGATGCAGGTCATTTAGAAAACGATGCAGATGAAGGCGAAGACAGAATTGCAAAAAAAGCACGTATCGAGAAAATTGAACCGATGGAAGTCGTTCAGCGTTACACAGTAGACTTTCATGATGTTTTAAAAAACTACAATTTTTTACCACCAAGTATAGAGCCAACTGCAACAGGTCATATTGTTGAGCAGATAGAAATGATTAAAGAAATCTTGGAGAAAGGCTTTGCGTATGAAGTAAATGGTTCTGTATATTTTGATGTACTAGCATATAATGAAACGAGTCATTATGGCATTCTTTCTGGAAGAAAAGTAGAAGATTTAATTCATAACACCCGTTCTCTTGATGGACAGTCAGACAAGAAAAATCCACAAGATTTTGCCCTTTGGAAAAAAGCAGATGAACGCCATATTATGCGCTGGCCTTCACCTTGGAGCGATGGTTTTCCTGGCTGGCATTTAGAATGTTCTGTAATGAGTACAAAATATTTAGGCGAAAGTTTTGATATTCACGGAGGTGGAATGGATTTAAAATTCCCGCATCACGAATGTGAAATTGCGCAATCCCAAACTTGTAGCGGAAAGACTCCAGTAAATTATTGGATGCATACAAATATGCTATTGTTAAATAGTCAAAAAATGGCAAAATCTACAGGTAATTTTATTTTACCAAATGAGATTTTGTCTGGAGAAAACGATATTCTACCAAAACCATTTTCAGCAAGTGTTGTTCGTTTTTTTAACATGCAAGCCAACTATAGAAGTATTTTAGATTTTTCTGGGGAAGCTTTAGAAGCATCAGAAAAAGGGCATTCAAAATTAATGGAAGCTGTTCATTTCATAGATAAAATTGAGGCCGAAAAAACGTCAACGGTTGATGTTCAAAAATGGAAGAAAGACTGTTATTCGGCAATGAATGACGATTTTAATACCCCCGTTTTAATTGCACATTTATTTGAAGCTGTAAAGATAATTAATCAAATTAAAGAACAAAAAGCAACTTTAAATATAGCCGATTTAGAAGTATTTAAAACAACTATAAATGAATTTGTTTTTGATGTTTTAGGTTTGATGAATGAAAATTCTCAAGACAATTCTAAAAAAATAAATGGTGTAGTAGAGTTACTAATTAAGTTAAGAAAAGAGGCAAGAGAAAATAAGGATTGGTCACTATCAGACCAAATTAGAGATGAATTAATTGAATTAGGAATTCAGTTAAAAGATGGTAAAGAAGGCACAACTTTTTCAATCAATTAAGTTGAAAAAAATATTTTCATATCCATTCATTTTATTAGTACGGTTTTATCAAACCGCAATTTCACCATATACACCAGCAGCTTGCAGATACAGTCCGACGTGTTCACATTACACAATTGAAGCGTTTGAAAAGCATGGTTTATTTTCTGGTGGTTGGTTGGCATTGAAAAGAATATGTCGTTGTCACCCTTGGGGAGGAAGTGGTTATGATCCTGTTCCAGAAAAAAAGAATAATTAATTAATGTTATTGTTATTAAGAAGAACGAGTTCGTCTGCTTTGCAGTCGCAGATAGCCTTCGTACATTTGCAATGATAAACAGAAGTATAAAAAAATATGAATTTTTTAGCAATAGAGTGGAATCCATCATTAGGTATTGATCTAGGTTTTTTTGTGATTCGTTGGTATAGTTTGATGTTTGTAACCGCATTTTTGTTGGGTTTACACTTAATGAAAAAAATATATATTGAAGATAAAATTCCTGTTGAAAAATTGGATACTTTATTTATGTATACCTTTATTTCTATGCTTATTGGTATGCGTTTAGGAGACGTGTTTTTTTACAGTTGGGATTATTACCAACATCATTTATTAGAAATCATTGTACCTTTTAAAAAGCACATAGGAGAGAGTGCTGTTTTTGGATTGATAAAAGATTGGAAATTTACAGGTTTTACAGGGTTTGCTAGTCACGGAGCAGCAATAGGTATTATCTTTACCATGTATTTTTATGCGAAAAAACATTTACAGAAATCCTGGCTATTTATTTTAGATAGATTAGCAATTATGGTTGCTTTGGCTGGTTTTTTTATTAGAGCAGGAAACTTTTTTAATTCTGAAATTTACGGAAAAGAAACAGGTTCTAACTTTGGTGTTATATTCAAAGCAGCAGGTGAAACCACAGCAAGGCACCCGACGCAATTATACGAAGCTTTTAGTTACTTAATTTTGTTTTTTGTAATGTGGTATTTGTATTGGAAAACGGATAAAAAACAGCAAGTAGGTTTCTTGTTTGGTTTGTTTATGGCTGTGTTATGGTCTCTACGATTCTTTATCGAGTTCTTAAAAGAAGCACAAGTAGATGGAAGAGAAGATTGGATTTTAAACTCTTTGAATACAGGTCAAGTTTTGAGTATTCCTTTAGTTATAATAGGGTTTTGGTTAATGTTTAGAAAGACAAATAAAACTGAAAAATAAAATGGATAAATTAAAAGAACGCTGGGGAATAGATTCGAATTGGTCTATAATTGCCATTTTTATTGTTTTTGCAATAAACGGTTCGTTTGCAGCTTGGGTTGCAAAACCAATTACTAGTTTTTTAGGATTATCTCCTGACACAATTTCAGCATGGATTTATTGGCTATTGAGGTTCCTATTAATATTTCCTATTTATCAACTTACATTGCCACTTGTTGGTTGGTTATTTGGGCAGTTTAAATTCTTTTGGGCTTTCGAGAAAAAGTTTTTAAGTAGATTAGGCTTAGGGTTTTTATTTAAAGAGAAAAATTAAACTTAAATAATATTCTCATTTTTTTGAGAATTATCTTTGTTAAAAACATAGGTATACAACCACATAAGTGTAAATGTTGGAATAAAATCTGAAAAAGGAATAATTTCTTCTAAAAAGCTTATAATACCTGCAATTTTACCTTTTGTACCCTTGTACATTTTAGTCATTAAATAACCAGAAATTGGTGCCCAAACTAAATCTATAGGAGTCATTGTAAAAAAGCCAATTACATCTAACAAGATACTGATACCTAATTTTTCATATTTTTTATTCATACTCTTATTTGTTTTGTATAAATCAAAATTCTTGACAAAAGATATTGTTTTGTGTTAGAAAATTATAAGTTTGTTAAAAGTAGTTATTCAAAATGGATTTTAAAGACTTTACCAAAAAAATAGAGATTCTAAAAATAGAAAAACTAGGCGGATTAAAGGCTCAATTTAAAATGGCACCTAAACTTAGGTTAAAGTATGATCAAGCTAAAATAGCCACTAGTACGGCTAAAAAAGCAGCAGTTTTGGTGTTGTTTTACCCGAATATAAAGAATGAAACATGTTTTTTATTAACAAAAAGAGCCAGTTATAAAGGTATACATTCTGCACAAATAAGTTTTCCTGGCGGAAAAACAGAAAAATCTGATACCAACTTAAAAAAGACTGCCTTAAGAGAAACTCAGGAGGAAGTGGGTGTGCAATCGTCTTCAGTAGAAATTATTAGAGAAATAACAGATGTATACATACCACCGAGTAATTTTTTAGCAACCCCTTTTTTAGGTGCTGTTGGTAAAAAGCCAGACTTTATTCTAAATCATGAAGTTGAGAAAGAAATTGAGGTTTTATTAAGTGACTTACTCAATGATGAAAGTATGACTACTGTGAATATGAATACATCCTATATGAATAATATAGATGTACCTTGTTTTAAATTAAACGATCACATAGTTTGGGGAGCGACCGCTATGATGCTCTCAGAAATTAAAGAACTCTTAAAGTAGTATGTTCCTAAATTGTTTTGTAGTTTTGTTAGCTTAATCAAAAAAAATTAGTAGAAATGCCTTTATTTAAAAGGAACCCCTTCGGACATTATTTATTTATAAAAAAATGGATTATTCGCTTTTTTGGCGTTATTTCTCATAGTAGGTATCGTAATTTTAATAACCTTCAAATTGAAGGTTCACAAATATTAAGAGATTTACCAGATAAAAAAGTGTTGTTTATTTCTAATCATCAAACCTACTTTGCAGATGTTGCCGCTATGTTTCATGTTTTTAATGCTTCTTTAAAAGGTAGAGAGGATACTATTAAGAATATAGGATATATATGGCAACCTAAATTAAATTTTTATTTTGTTGCAGCAGGAGAAACGATGAAATCTGGTTTTTTACCAAAAATATTTGCTTATGCAGGGGCTGTTTCTATTGATAGAACTTGGAGAAGTTCAGGCGAAAATGTTAAAAGACAAGTAAAAACTTCCGATATTACAAATATTGGAAAAGCAATAGATGATGGTTGGGTTGTTACATTTCCTCAAGGTACAACGACACCTTTTAAACCCATTAGAAGAGGAACTGCACATATCATTAAAACTTACAAACCAGTTGTGGTTCCTATTGTTATTGATGGCTTCAGACGTTCTTTTGATAAAAAAGGACTGCGAATTAAGAGAAAAAATGTCTTACAATCAATGGTCATAAAAGAACCTTTAGAAATTGATTACGAGCATGAAGATATTTCAGATATTGTAACAAAGATTGAGTTTGCAATTGAACAGCACCCATCATTTCTAAAAGTATTATCTGTAAAAGAATTAGAAGAACTTAAAAAAGAAGAGGTTGCATTAAATAAAAAGAGAAAATTCTGGAGCTCTTAATTGATATTTAAAATAAGTATCCAGTCACTGAAATAAATTCAGTTTATATCTTTTTTTTGCATTATATGGTAAACTATTTCTTTAGTTTATCACACATGTTTTTGGACATAAAAATAAAAAATCTCCAAGATAAAATAGACAGTATTGCTATTGTTGAGTTAACTCTAAAAGTGATATATTAAAACTGTTTATTGGGTTTACCCTTAAAACTTGGCACTAATAGTCCGGAATATATTGTGGTGGAGTAATATATGTTAAGGAATATATATTGTTTTTTTCTCAAGTTTATAAATCAATATTCAAATTAGATAAAATATAGAAACACATGAAAGTACTCGTAATTGGTGCAGGAAATATGGGATTGACCTATGCAGAAGGGATGTCTAAATCTAAACTTCTTAAGAAAAAGAACATTATGGTTTTAGATAAGTCTGAAGAAAAGCTTACGGAACTTCAGAAAATATCATATTTTGATACTTTTAACAAACTGGAAGATTGTGTTCCGAACGCAGATATTATTTTCATTGCGGTAAAGCCGTACCACTCAGTAAATGTATTTGATGCTATCAAGCCTCTTGTTAATTCTCAGCAAATTATTGTGTCGATAATGGCAGGGGTCACTATAAAATCTATTCAAGAATTAACTGGGGTAGAGAAAATCGTGAGAGCTATGCCTAATTTACCAGCGCAAATAGGTAAAGGACTAACTTCTTTCGTGGTCTCTACAGAAGTTTCTAGAATTGAAATGTTAACTATTGAAAGTTTATTAGACACCACAGGGAAATCAATTCAGGTATCTAATGAGAAATTAATAGATGCTTCCACAGGTATCTCCGGCAGCGGGCCTGCATATGTTTTTTACTTTATGCAAAGTATGATGGAAGCCGCATTAAAAATGGGGTTTTCAAAAAAGGATTCTACAGTTTTAGTAAGTCAGACCTTTTCAGGGGCAATTGAGCTTTTTGCCCAATCGAACATATCACCCAATTCATGGATGGAGAAGGTGGCATCAAAAGGAGGAACAACAAGGGCAGCGCTAGATTCTATGGAAGAGAATAATGTAAATGAGTTAATAAAAGACGCTGCTTTTGCTGCATTTAATAGGGCAGTAGAATTAGGAAAAGAACAGTAAGATTACCTATAACAAGGTAATAAATTTTGTACTCATCGGTTTATCCTAGTATTTTAGATTTGTAATAAAATGATGAGCGAGAGGTTTCCTCAAATTACAAGCACGATTAAAATTGTTGTCCTGTCCGTTTTTAATACGTTATTTACTTCATTATAAGTGACTTATGTAAGGTTGGGCAGAATTGTATTTTTTTCGTTTGATAATTCAATTAGAAAAATGTGCTTTCTTAAAACAAAAAAACCTCACAAATTTGTGAGGTTTTTTTGAATAATAATATTTTACTACAAGTAGTTTATCCTTTTACTTTATTTTTAAATTGGTCAAATTTATCAGTTTCTTTTTTTGGCCAGCTATTATTAGAAGTATCAACATCCGCAGTTTCAAAATCTGGATCAACCGTGATATTCTTAATTTCTTTTGTGGAAGCAAATACTCTTTTTACAGAAGTATCATCCTTCATCCAAATTTGAGCAGGGAAAGTTTGTCTTTCAGTAGAACCATCTTCATAGGTTAACTCAACAATAATTGGCATTACTAATCCCCCTCGCTTTTCAAATTCTACTGAATAAATAAAGGAAGGAACTTCTTGATTATTTGCATAAGTATCCATTGCTGTTGCATTGGCATCTTCTTTTTTATCCGTAATATAAACTAGGTCTCCTAAGCTATCAAAATATTGCTTGTATTGTTCTTTTAACTTGCTAACTCTTTCACTTGGCTTATCTGTTAAATATAAAGTTTTTACTTCTTTAATTCCGATATCGGTTACATCTGTAGTATAAAACCATCCTCTCCAAAACCAATCTAAATCCATACCTGAAGCATCTTCCATAGATCTAAAGAAATCGGCAGGAGTAGGGTGTTTAAACATCCATCTTTTAGAATACGTTCTAAATGCATGATCAAATAATTCTGGTCCCATAATGGTTTGACGCAACATATATAAACCAGCTGCTGGTTTTGAGTATGCATTAGGGCCAAATTGTTTTACATAATCTCCTTGAGACATAATAGGAGAGATATTACTTTGGTCTCCGCCCATATATCTTGTAATTTTTTTTGTAGGGTTGGTAGCAAATAATTCTGGATCATATGTTAATTCTGCTAAAATCTCTACAAAAGAGTTTAAACCTTCATCCATCCAAGTCCATTGTCTTTCATCAGAATTTACAATCATTGGAAAAAAATTATGACCAACTTCATGTATAATTACACCAAGCATCCCTTTTTTAGTTCTATCAGAATACGTTCCATCTGCATTTGGGCGACCAAAGTTGAAACAGATCATCGGGTATTCCATTCCTTGTCTTTCTGAATGCACAGAAATAGCTTTTGGGTAGGGATAATCAAAAGTTAATTTAGAGTATTCGATAAGTGTATGAGCAACAGCTCTTGTAGAATGTTCTTCCCATAAAGGATTTCCTTCTTTTGGATATAAAGAAACTGCCATTACCGTTTTACCATTTACATTGGTAGCCATGGCATCCCAAATATATTTCCTAGAAGACGCAAAAGCAAAATCTCTTACTCTTTGAGCTTTAAATTTCCAAGTTTTTGTGTTTGTATCACGCCCTTTTTCCGCTTTTTCCGCTTCTTCTTGTGTTACAATCATTACAGGGTTTTTAAAAGATTTTCTAGCTTTTTCCCAACGTTTACGTTGTGTCTTAGATAAAACTTCTTTTTCGTTTTGTAAAACACCAGTAGCATCTAAAATATGGTCAGCAGGTACCGTTAAATTTACTTCATAATCTCCAAACTCTAAAGCAAATTCACTTCTTCCCCAGAATTGCATGTTTTGCCATCCCTCTACATTATCATAAACAGCTAATCTTGGAAAGAACTGAGCTATCGTATAGTTGTTATTTCCATCAGGAAAAGTTTCTAATCCAGAACGTCCACCATCTTTATTGATATCATTTATTTTATAATGCCATTTAATTCTAAATTTGAAAGATTCACCTGGAGCCAATGATTTAGGTAAGTTAATACGCATCATTGTTTGGTTGATAAAATGAGATAAGGGCTTACCATTACTCTCGACTTTTTCAATATTAAAACCAAAACCTTTACCTTCTTGCATATAGGTACTTTGAAACTTATTTGGTGTTATAAATGCTGCAGCACCCTCAGAGGTAGCCAGAGGAGTTTTAGAATCGTCTGCTCTCATGTTTTGGTCTAATTGTACCCATAAGTATTCTAAATTGTCTTTAGATTTGTTGTGGTAAGTAATTTTTTCATCACCATATATTTTATTGGTACTTTCTTCTAAACGGATATTCATCACATAATCAACTTTTTGTTGAGAGTACTGATGACCTGGAGCTCCAGAAGCTGTGTGTTGATCGTTAGGAGTGGCCAAAACATCCTTCATTTGTCTGAATTTGTTTTGATCTGTATGTCCTTGTTGTGTTTTTCCAGCTTCTTTCTTTTGTTGCGCAAAATCAGTAGCAACCACAAAGAATAAAGAAAATACTAATAATATAATTTTTTTCATTTGTTTTATTTGATTTGAATTATAATTAACTCCGAAATTAATAATAACACTTTACATACGTCAAAGAATGTTTAGATTTTAACATATTTTTATCATAAAAAAAAAAGACAATATATATACATATTGCCTTTTATCTAATTCTGATCTAAATTTTAACCTTTAATTTTCTTTTTAAATTGATCAAATTGATCTGTTTTATCTTTCGGGAAACTATTATTTGAAGTATCGACATCTGCCGTTTCTAAATCTGGATCTAATTTTATACTTTTTATTTCTTTTGATGATGAAAATACTTTAGTAATTTCAGCATCATTATATCTCCATATTTGTGCTGGATATGTTTTTCTTTCTGTAGTGCCATCTTTGTAAGTAAACTCAACAATGATAGGCATCACCAAACCACCAGGTTTGTTGTAGGTAATTTCATAATAAAATTTAGAATTTTCATCTTTTTTTGAAAAACCTAATCCTTCTGAAGTGTCTTCTATAAACTCTACAGAATTATCTACAGAATTTGTTTGATATTTCTTCACGCTTTTTATACCGATATCTGATACATCTGTTGTATAAAACCATCCTCTCCAAAACCAATCTAAATCTATTCCAGATGCATCTTCCATAGTTCTAAAGAAATCTGCGGGAGATGGGTGTTTAAACATCCATCTTTGAGAATAAGTTCTAAAAGCATGATCGAATAAATCTTTACCCATAATGGTTTCGCGTAAAATCCATAAAGCTGTTGCAGGTTTGCCGTAGGCATTGCTACCAAAATTATATACATTGTCTCCTTTAGTCATTATAGGTGCAATTTTATCTTGATTACCACTCATATAACTCACAATATTTTTAGGATATCCTCTTGTTATAGGGAAGTTTTTATCGTATTCTAATTCTGCTAACATTTCCATATAAGAGTTTAAACCTTCATCCATCCAAGTCCATTGTCTTTCATCAGAATTGACAATCATTGGAAAAAAGTTATGACCAACTTCATGAATCGTAACCTTTATCATTCTGTATTTAACCTTATCAGAATAGGTTCCGTCGGCATCTGGTCTTCCTGGATTAAAGCAGATTTGAGGGTATTCCATTCCCATTTGTCCGTCAACAGAAATAGCTTTATGATACGGATAGTCAAAGGTGTATTTTGAATAAGTTTTTAAAGTTTGTGCAACTGCTCTTGTCGAATGATCACCATACAAAGGATTTGCTTCTTTAGAATATAATGAATATGCCATTACTGTTTTACCATTAATATCCACAGCCATACCATCCCAAATAAATTTTCTTGAAGTTGCAAATGCATAATCTCTTACATTTTTAGCAAAAAATTTCCAAGTTTTAGTTTTTTTAGAAATTCCTTTTTCAATTTTTTTTGCTTCTTCCTGAGTTCTAATAATTACAGGATTATCAAAAGTTATTCTTGCAATGGCTAATCTTTTTTGTTCTTTTTTTGTTAAAACTTCGCTTTCATTTTTTAAAATACCAGTTGCGCCTAACATATGGTCATCTGGAGTCGTAATATTTACGGTGTAGTCTCCAAATTCTAAAGCAAATTCACTTCTTCCCCAAAATTGTTCATTTTGCCAACCTTCGACATTGTCATAGACACACATTCTAGGATAAAATTGTGCAATTACATAGTTTTTATTTCCATTTTCTTCAAACAGTTCATAGCCGGATCTAAGCCCTTCTATTTTGTGATTATTAATGTTATACCACCAGTCCATTTTGAATTTAAAGGTATTTCCGGAGGCCAATGGTTTTGGCAAGTTGATACGCATCATAGTTTGATTTATCGTGTGCGATAATTTACTTCCATCAGCATTCGTAACGCTCATAATCTTAAAACCACCATCAAAAGCACTTTCTGTATAAGTATTTTTAAATCTACTTTTGCTTAATTTTGAGGGAACTTTATTTGGCTGAATGTCTGGTGTTTTAGAATCTGCAGCTCTCATGTTTTGATCTAATTGTAGCCATAAGTACTCCAAATCATCTGCAGAGTTGTTATGATATGTAATCGTTTCTGAACCAGTAATAGTGCTTTTTTCATCGTCTAAAACAATGTCCATAATATAATCTACCCTTTGTTGCGTGTAGTTTTTTCCAGGTGCTCCAGAAGCTGTTCTTTCTGCATTTGGTGTTGGCAATTCTTGCTTTAATTGCCTAAACTTATTTTGATTTGTGTGACCTTGTTTTGCTTGCGCAAAAGAACTTGCTACAAAAACAAGAGAAAAAAGGATAATTCCAATTTTTTTCATAAATGTGTTATTTTGGGGTGAGTGATTATTCATATTTAAATGTAGTTGAATTTTCTTTTTTGGTTAACAATATACTTTTGTGTTTCTCACCAACTTTACATTTGGTTAAATTTTGTTGCTGAGGAAAATGTTTTATGAGTATGTTATTTGTAATTTCTATCGTTTTAAATTCATTGACGTTTTCTATTTCTAGATAGAAATAAACTAAATCTGCATCATATTCTTTTCCTACATAAGTAAAATTTTTAGCAATATTATCTATTTTAAAATGTAATTTTTCCTTTAAATATTCTTTAAAATAAATATCATTATCCTTTAATTCCTTTTTAGTCGTTAATTGCAAATCAATTTTGTAATCGCTATTCAAAGCGGTTTCTATATCATCCATAAAAACATTGATGATAACCTGCACCGTTTTTGATGCTGGTTTAAAAGTAACTTGAGTTAAACTTAGATAATACTTATGTGCAGAAAACGATAATAAAGGAATAAGGAATAAAAATAAAAAAGTTTTGTTTAATCTCATGGAACTGTAAAAATCAATTATTGCGCCAAATTACTCTTTTTTTATGATTTTGTGGTAAGAGACACTTTCTGATCTTAAAATTCTTATAACATCCAGAAGCTTTCCGTTTTTATGCAAATGTTCTATACCTATGGGATTACAATATTCTAGAAAACGAAAGTATGTATTCATAGGGATTTTTAATTCGTCGAAGAAAAATTTTTCACCTAATTCACATAAAATTTTATAAGGAAATACTTTTTTTTGTGTTAAATTTCCGCGCATAGACTATGAGCGTTCTGAATATTTAAATTTAATAGAAAAGTTAGCACTAGCAACTGCGAATTTTGCTGTTGGGTCCGTTTCATTTACATGTGGTTCTTACTCTTTTATCAGTATAATCATCTGCTTCAACAATTTTTATGTTAATTTTAGAAAGATTCATCATATTTCTAAGCAAAGAATCTATAATGCTTAAAAAAGAGACGAAAAACAGCAATATATTTTATCATAAAGTACGATTTAATAGCTACAATTTAAGTGTCTTTTCATTCTATTCGGCAAAATAATTCTAAAATTCTGTTAAAAAGATGACTATTTTTTAGAGACTATAATACTATCAGAGTTTATTTTTTGTGGAAATGTTCTGCTTTCATGCATTAAAACTTTTGTGAGTTTAATCTTTTTATTTCTTTGAAAATAAGAGATGATATTTTTTTTAATACAGTAATTTGAAAATGGATTTATATGCTCTTTTTTAATCTGTAAATCTGTAATAAAAAAATCATCTGTAAAATAGTTTCTAATTTGAACAAGACTTATATCTTCACTAGCAATTTTTTCTACAATTCTTTTTTTTCTTTTATTACCATTTAAAGTGTTTATTAAATTATCTATACTTAAAACCATACTAGAATTAAGTTTTACGATAGAATTATTGGTGTTGGGTTTTGTATTTGCATAAGATAAATTTAGTGTCTTTGCATTAATAATTGGAGGCTCCACCATTTGTGGATCTACATAAAAAATGCTCTTTTGTTTTTCTAAAGTAAACTCATCTAAAGCATATGTATTTTCTTCAAGTTCAATTTCAATATTTTTTTTGTTTAATATTTCTCTGGATATTATTAGTTGCTTACTTTTTAAATTGATTTGGGTACATTGTAAACGATCACCAATAATAACTGCAATCTCAAACTGACCTTTATCGTTTGTAATAGTTCCTTTATGGCTGTTTTTGTTTATTATATGCACATTAGATATCAATGTTTTATTAAAAAATATTTTTCCGTTTATTCGTTATCTTTTTTCTTGACTATAACAGTAAAAAGTAGAAAGAAGAGTACTAGTTGATTTTTCATGCCAACAAAGAAATGAGAAGGCATTCTTAAAACTCTATTTATGCAATTGTAAATTTTTGTTAAACTAGAAAAGAATCATAATTTTATAAGACTTTTAAGAATATTGAAATTTAAATTTTAGCTTTCTAAAGCTATACAAAGGATAGCTTTCGTAGAAAAGGATTCGCCATTTAATGTTTCAGTTTTATCAAGTTCTGATTTTAGTTTACATCTTTTTTCAAAACCAATCAAAAATCACCAAATAATAATTTATTTTTGAACTATGAGAAAATTAATCTTAGCAAGTACATCTACTATTCATGGAAGTGGATATTTAGAATATTTATTACCAACATTAGCTACTTTTTTTGTGGATATAAAAACGGTTCTATTTATTCCTTACGCTAGACCAGGTGGTATTTCTTATGCTCAATATACTGAAATTGCAGAAAAAGCATTTGCAAAAATAAATATTAAGGTCAAAGGAATTCATGAATTTGAAAACTCAAAGAACGCTCTGCAAAATGCTGAAGCTGTTTTTATAGGTGGTGGAAATACATTTGAGCTCGTAAATCAATTATACAATAAGGATGTGATTTTGACTTTAAAACGAGTTTTAGACAAAGGAACTCCGTATTTAGGTACAAGTGCAGGAAGCAATATTTGTGGGATTAATATAAAGAATACAAATGACATGCCAATTGTATACCCGCCAAGTTTTACCACTTTAGGAGTCATACCTTTTAATATAAATGCTCATTATTTAGATCCTGTAAAAAGTTCTACTCATATGGGAGAAACTAGAGAAACTCGAATAAAAGAGTTTCATGTTTTTAATAAAGTTCCTGTTTTAGGGTTGCGCGAAGGAAGTTGGCTTCATATTCTAGGAGATGTTATTTCTTTAAAAGGAATGCATACCGCAAGATTATTTCAACAAAATTTGGAAGCAATAGAGCTGGAGAAAGGAAGTTTGAAGTGGGAAGTTTGATAATAATTTTTCTAATTTCCCACTTTAAACTTTAGTACGTGACATAATCTACAATTTCTAAACCATACCCAATCATACCAACTCTTCTGGTTTGTTGTGTGTTGGTTACTAGTTTTAATTTGCTGATGTTTAAGTCGTGCAAAATTTGAGCGCCAATTCCAAAATCTCTTTGATCCATTGCAATTGCAGGTGCTTTTAATTCTCCTCTTTTCTGATTTTCTTTTAAAATAGACAACCTGTTTAATAAGTTTTTAGATTGATTTTGTTGGTTGATAAATAAGATTGCACCTTTACCTTCATCATTTATTACCTGAAACATTTGGTCTAATTTCTTATCGAGATTATTCGTTAAAGTACCCAAGATATCATTGTTTATTAATGTAGAATTTATTCTTGTTAAAACTCCCTCTTCATTTGTCCAAGAACCTTTTGTTAATGCAATATGTAATTGATTATTTGTAGTTTGCTGATATGCTCTTAATCTAAATTTTCCAAAACGAGTTTCTAGCTCAAAATCTTCTTTCTTTTCAATTAAAGAATCATGTTCCATCCTGTAAGCAACTAAGTCTTCAATAGAAACAATTTTAATGTCAAACTTTTTTGCAACTACTAAAAGTTCAGGTAAACGAGCCATGGATCCATCTTCATTCATGATTTCTACAATAACTCCTGCGGGTTTTAAACCTGCTAAACGTGCAAAATCGATTGCTGCTTCTGTATGTCCAGTTCGGCGTAAAACGCCACCTTCTTTGGCTCTTAAAGGGAAAATATGACCAGGTCTTGCCAAATCAAAAGGTTTGGTTTCAGCATCAATTAACGCATTAATCGTTAATGCTCTGTCTGAAGCAGAAATACCAGTCGTAACTCCTTTTCCACGTAAATCGACAGAAACAGTAAAACCAGTTTCCATGGGGTCTGTGTTGTTGTTTACCATCATTCCTAAGTCGAGCTCTTTGCAACGTTTTTCTGTTAATGGAGCACAAATTAATCCACGACCATGTGTTGCCATAAAGTTCACCATTTCGGGAGTTACTTTTTCAGCAGCAGCTAAAAAATCACCTTCATTCTCTCTATTCTCATCATCAACAACAATGATAATTTTACCATTTCTGATATCGTTAATTGCTGCTTCTATTGTATTTAATTGCGTGTTTTTCGGCGAAGTTTTTGGTGTCATATTTTTTTACCTTTTTTTGGTGCTATTTTTTTAAAAAAATTGGTAATAGGTTGTAAAAATGAATCTAAATTAAATATTCCTTTGTCTTTTGTAGCTCTTCTTGTTAATAATATTGCTACGGGTATCATAATTATTGCAGAAATCCAAGAGCCTAAAAATGCTGATATCGTGCTTTCTTCTGCTAAGTTTTTACCAAATGTATTTGCAAAAAAGTAAATAACATAAACGGCAATTGCTAATATCATTGGCATTCCAAAGCCTCCTTTTCTAATAATAGATCCTAATGGAGCACCTATAAAAAATAAGATTACACAAGATAAAGAAAATGCAAGTCTATTGTAGTATTCGGTATCATAAAAATTAAGTATTTTTCTTCTCCATTTAATTGATGCCGTATTGTTTTTTAAAGTACTAACAACTCGACTTGTTTTTGCTATTGCTGAGTTTAAAATTGTAATTTTTTCTTTCGAGTGAAAGTTTAGAAGCGTGATACTATCTAATTTTTTCTTTTTTAATGAATCTGGATATGAATATAACTTTTTCGCTTGTGTACTTATAAAAATATTCTTTGCTCTTAAATTTAGAGATTCGTAATAAGTTTCTTTTAATTTAGGAATAGTGTCTTTAATTTCTTTTAAACGATACATCATAGGGTATCCCTTATTGCTTAAAGAATCTAGTTTTCCTTCATCAAAACTATTACCAATATCAATATTAATCTCATATTCTTTAAAAGTGGCATTAGAGGCTGCCATTCTTTTTCTTTTAGCAGTAGTTCTTGCACTCTTTACATGTTCTTCATAATAATTTCCATCATATAAAATAAAGGTAATGTATCTGCTTCCCTCTTCTGTAACAATTTTACCTCTGTCTGCAGTAATTACTTTTTGATTTCCTCTTCTGCTTTTTAAATCATAGATTAAAACATTCTTTAAAAGGTTTTCCTGTTCTCCGTATTTTTCGTCAAATTTTATTTGATAACCGGGTATATCTGCATTAAAACTTCCAGGCACTAAGGCCATGGCAGGTTGCTTTTTCTTAATATTTTGTTTTAAGTTTATTTGTTTATAAACTGCGTAGGGATACACATTGTTTAAAAATAAAAAGTTAACGCCGCTTAAAAGAATGGCTAATATACCAATCGGTCGAACCAACCGTTGTAATGAAATACCGGCAGATTTAGCGGCAGCAAATTCGTAGTTTTCACCTAAATTTCCTAAAGCCATAATCGATGATAGCAACACACCAATCGGCAATGCTTGCGGAATGATCATCAGCGTTGTGTAGTACAGAAATTTTAGGATAAAAATAAGGCTAATCCCTTTACCAGCGATATTTTCAAATGCTTGCCATAAAGCCTGCATAACTAGTACAAAAAGTACAATTATAAAAGTGGCTATAAAAGGTTTAAAAAAACTTTTTAAGAGATATTTATCTAAAATTTTCATAAAAAAGCAAAAGTAGCATCTTAAATATTAAGATGCTACTAATTTTCTGTTAATTGAAAGAATTAATCGATTGTATAATTTTGACTTAAGTATTTTTGTTTATCAAATATAAAAAAATTTTCAGATAATGTTTGATTACTCTTAAATTTGGTGATGGTAAATGCTGTTCTAGAACTGTTAGATCCGGTTTGTACTAGCGTATAAATATGTTTTGTTTTTGAATCAATACCTAATTCAACTTTAACAATATCTGAATTACTATCGATAGGATTTAAAGTTACAAACTGAATTTCGCGTCCATTGATATTTTGTAGTTTTCCCATATCAAAATTGTAGCCTTCTTTGTAAAAAGTTAATAATTTTGATGGATAAATAAAACCATCATCACCTTCTAAATCACCTTCAGTAATTGAGATTTCTTTTTCATCATTGTTAATTACATATAATTTTTTACCATCATAAATAAATTTATTTCCCAAGTAATTTAAGCTGTACTTTTCTCTTTGTAAATTAATTACTCCTCTTATTGGTGGTTCATCACCCTCTTTAATGCCAGCATCTTCATTACTTAAAGTTTGAGTAAAACCTAAATACATGTTTTCATAAGCTCCCATTTTTATAGAAACCTCATCTAACAAAGATTTTGCTTCTTCTGAATTCTGAGAAAAAGTAATTGATGTAATACATAAACTTAAAAATAAAATTGATATTTTTTTCATTTTTATTGATTCTTTTCGTTTTCTAATAATTGTTCTAGTGCCATAAAATCGGATACTAATACCTGTCTTGCTTTGCTTCCTTCGAAACCACCAACAATACCTGCCGCTTCTAATTGGTCTATTAATCTTCCTGCCCTGTTGTACCCTAATTTTAATTTTCTTTGCAATAAAGAAGCAGAACCTTGTTGTGCGATTACTATTATTTCTGCTGCTTCCTTAAAAAGTTTATCTCTATCTGCGATATCAATATCAATACTTGTGCCACTTTCATCATCTACATATTCTGGTAATAAATAAGCTTCAGGATATGCTTTTTGAGAACCAATATAATCTGTTATTTTTTCTACTTCGGGTGTATCGACAAAGGCACATTGTATTCTATTAATTTCATTTCCTGCAGTATATAATAAATCTCCACGTCCAATTAATTGATCTGCCCCTCCAGCATCTAAAATCGTTCTAGAATCTATCTTAGAAGTTACTCTAAAGGCAATTCTTGCCGGGAAATTTGCTTTAATAATTCCGGTAATTACGTTTACAGAAGGTCTTTGTGTTGCTACAATTAAGTGAATACCAATGGCTCTAGCTAATTGTGCTAAACGCGCAATTGGAGTCTCAACTTCTTTTCCAGCGGTCATAATTAAATCTGCAAATTCATCAATAACCAAAACAATATAAGGTAAAAAGCGATGCCCATCATTAGGATTTAATTTACGTTTTTTAAACTTAACATTATATTCTTTTATATTTCTAACCATGGCTAACTTTAACAAGTCATACCTGTTATCCATTTCAATACATAAAGAATTTAAAGTATGCACAACTTTGGTTGTATCTGTAATAATTGCTTCTTCTACATCTGGTAATTTTGCTAAATAATGACGTTCAATTTTATTGAATAAAGTTAGTTCTACTTTTTTAGGATCAACTAAAATAAACTTTACTTCTGCAGGGTGTTTCTTATATAAAAGTGATGTTAAAACTGCATTTAAACCGACAGATTTTCCTTGACCAGTTGCACCCGCCATTAATAAGTGAGGCATTTTTGCGAGATCAACCACAAAAGTTTCATTAGAAATAGTTTTACCTAAAGCTATGGGTAATTCCATCGTTGATTCTTGGAATTTTTTTGATGAAATAACAGAATGCATGGACACTATGGTCGATTTTTTATTAGGGACTTCAATACCAATGGTGCCTTTTCCAGGAATAGGAGCAATAATTCTAATTCCTAAAGCGGATAAAGACAATGCAATATCATCTTCTAAATTTTTGATTTTAGATATTCTGATGCCGGCTTCTGGCACAATTTCATACAATGTAATCGTTGGGCCAACAGTAGCTTTAATTTCTGCAATACCAATTTTGTAGTTTTTCAATGTTTCTACAATTTTATTTTTATTGGCTTCTAATTCTTCTGGATCTATAGAAATAGTTTCATTGTATTGTTTTAATAAATTGAAAGTAGGGAACTTAAAATTCGATAACTCTAACGTAGGGTCAAACTCACCGAAATCTTTTAATATTTTATTGGATAAATTTTCAACAGAATGTTCTTCTTCTTCAACTTTTTCAACATCAATTTCTAAATCTTCAATAACTTCCTCAACTTTTAATTCAGGTTTAGATTCTTTTTCAATTTTTAAATTGATTTCTTGTTTATTGGTTGAAACATCAGAATATTTAGAAATAGTAGGTTTTAGATTTTCTACGGATAACTCAAACTCTGATTTTTCTTTTATGTCTTGTATATTTGGATCAGAGATAGTTTCTTTATTATCATTATTTTCTAATAAACTTTCTGCTTTTTCAGCTTCAATTTTTGATGCTTTTCTTTCTAGTCTTTGCTGTTTTATCTTTTCAATGAAAGTATCTAAAGAAACTTTATATCGAATTACTAAATAGGCAATCAGTGAAAAAATCAAAACAATCGCTAATCCTATTTTTCCAATAAAAGTTTGTAAATAATTATTTATTTCAAAACCAATAACACCGGCTAATAGGGCATACTTCTTATCTAAGAAACCAAAAACTAAAGAAACCCACAACATGGAAATTACACCCCAATTCCAACAAATAATAATTTTTGAAAATTTCTTTTGAATAAGAAAATGAAAACCAGTTAAGCAAACCTGAAAACAGATAATAAAAGCAGCCAAGCCAAAGCCTTTGTAAATAAAAAAGTGACTTAAATTAGCCCCAACCTTACCTAAAAGATTTTTACTTTTTACAGTTTTATCTGTTAAGTAATGAAGTGTGCTTTGATCTTCTTGCCAATTAAAGAAAAACGAAATAAAAGCAATGCATAAAAAAACAGAAAACAACATTAAAAATATTGAAAAAAGTGTTTTAGCCTGTCTTGTTTTTAAAGAAGAAAAAACACTAATTTTTTCTTCTTCTTGTAAAGGTGCTTTTTTGGTGCTTATTTTTTTTTTGGCCATTAAATTTTAAAATACTTTATTTAGTAAATATATGTTTAAAATAATAATAAAATTTTTGGTACGTAGATAATACCTGCAATAATTAAAGATATAAAAGCTGCAAAACTGGGTATACCCGCAGCAATATCTTTTATCAAACCAATTTTTTCATGAAACTCTGGGTGAATAAAATCGGCAACCTCTTCTATAGCTGTATTGGCAGCTTCAGCAACCAAAACCAAACCAATTACAATAAATTGAATAGCCCATTCTGTAGCCGTAATATTAAAATAAAATCCTAAAATAGTGGCAATTAAAGCAAAAAATAATTGGGCTTTAATACTATCTTCAGTGGTCATTAAAATCCACATGCCCTTTAAAGCAAACTTTAAACTTCGTATTCTTCCTCTTAAAAATCCATCTTTAGAATTTTTCATCTTACATAGCGTTTAGAGCAGCATCATAATTAGGCTCATCAGCAATTTCAGAAACTTGTTCTGTATAGATTACATTCGCATTTTTATCAATAATAACAATTGCTCTAGAGTGCAAATGTGCTAATGGACCGTTTGTAATTTCTAATTGATAATCCTTACCAAATTTACCAGTAGCGAAATCAGAAAGCATTACAACATTTTCTATTCCTTCAGCTCCACAAAAACGAGCTTGCGCAAAAGGTAAATCTCTAGAAATACAAAGTACAACTGTATTTTCTAAATCTGCAGCTTTTTTATTAAACTCTCTAACAGAAGTAGCACATGTGCCAGTATCTATGCTTGGAAAAATATTTAAAATAATTTTCTTTCCTTTAAAATCTGATAAACTTTTTTCTGATAAATCTAAAGTAGTTAGTTTGAAACCTGGAGCTTTTTCTCCAGTTTTAGGTAAATTTCCTACTGTATTTATTGCATTTCCTTTTAGTGTAATATCTGCCATTTTTTAATTTTTTGTTTATCAAAAGTACTTAATTTTATGATAAAAAGATAAGAAAAATTGATAAGTTGTAAAGTTATGCTTCATCCTGTAATATGTATCTTCGCAATCTAAAGAATGCAACTTATTAAGTGAATATTACACAATATACATCAGAGTTTAAATACAATTGGAAGCTTGCCGCACCTGTTATGTTAGGTATGTTAGGGCATACTTTTGTTTCTTTTGTTGATAATATTATGGTCGGCCAAATTGGAACTGCAGAATTAGCAGCAGTTTCTTTAGGGAACAGTTTTATGTTTATTGCCATGTCAATAGGTATCGGCTTTTCGACAGCCATTACACCTTTAATAGCAGAAGCTGATTCTTCAGATAACTTGGAACAAGCAAGATCTACTTATAAACACGGTTTGTTTTTGTGCACAGTTATAGGTATTGCTTTGTTTTTAGGGATTTATTTTTCTAAACCATTAATGTACTTAATGAAACAGCCCAAAGAAGTTGTAGAATTAGCAATTCCGTATTTAGACTTGGTTGCTTTTTCATTAATTCCTTTGGTTATTTTTCAAGCAATAAAACAGTTTAGTGATGGTATGTCCATGACGAAATACCCCATGTATGCAACTTTGCTTGCCAATATTGTGAACATTGTTTTAAATTATATTCTCATTTTTGGAAAGTTTGGATTTCCCCCAATGGGTATTGTTGGAGCAGCTTATGGCACGTTAGCTTCTAGAATTATAATGGTTATTTATTTATGGTTATTACTACGCTATAAAGAGCGATCAGCACAAATTGTAAAAAACATAAAATTCTTTGTCTTAGATATTTTAACGATTAAAAAAATCATCAATTTAGGTTCTTTAAGTGCCATGCAAATGTTTTTTGAAGTAGCTATTTTTACAGCTGCGATTTGGTTAAGTGGTTTGTTGGGTAAAAATCCGCAAGCAGCAAATCAAATTGCGTTAAACTTATCTTCGATGACCTTTATGGTGGCTATGGGGTTAAGTGTGGCTTCTATGATTAGGGTAGGGAACCAAAAAGGATTACAAAATTATAAAGAATTGCGTAGAATTGCATTTTCAATCTTTCTATTAGGAGTTATTCTAGCAACAATCTTTGCTATTCTGTTTTTTATCTTCCATAAAATTATGCCTACGATTTATGTGGATTTAAATGATAAAGTGAATTATGCAGATAATATGGAAGTAATTTCTATAGCTTCAAAATTATTGCTAGCAGCCGCATTCTTTCAAATTTCGGATAGTATTCAAGTACTTGTTTTAGGTGCTTTACGTGGTTTACAAGATGTTAAAATACCCACCATTCTTACTTTTATTTCTTATTGGGTGGTCGGTTTTCCTGTTTCCTATTTTTTAGGAAAAGAAGAAATGTATGGTAGTTTTGGTATTTGGTTAGGATTATTAGCAGGTTTAACAACAGCATCAATTTTATTATTTATCAGATTTAATCGGTTAACTTTAAAATTGATAAAAGAGAAAGAACAATTAATATTAGAATAATAAACGTCATTTCGAAATGAATCTGAAATCAAAATGACAAAAAAATAAACAAAATGGATTTACCTAAATTTTTACTAGCTGATAACAGCAAATTCCCAGAAGATATTTTTGTATTACATACAGAATTTCCACGTTTTATAATTAATTTAAAAGACGATTCAGTTGAGTGGTTTGAAGATTTAACAGGAGAAAATGAAGAAGATATTGCTACAGAATTGGCTGGTTTAATGGATAAAGCAGGTGAGTTTTATGATGAAGAAATGAAGCAATATGATTAATACTCGCCAAGTTTAAGGTTGATATGAAGTTCGTTTTAATGACTTGAATAAATCATTAACCAAGATAGAAGGTCTTGCCCTAAAAAGTTAATTTTGAAAAGCCTTATTTTAAATAGAAAAATTTAAAATAAGGCCTTTCAAAATTATACCTGAGTAAATTAAAAAAGTGCATATTCTATAAAAACAGATAAACTTGATAATCCAGTAAGTTTTCTGTAACCAAAGTTTTTGTGAGTAAATTCGAAGCCACCAAGTATATTGTTGCTAGATTGAAATCCTAAACCGATCTTATAGATGTTTCCTGATTCAAAATCAGAATTTATACGAAATATTTGTCCATAACCACTTCTAATGAAAAAGCTATCATCGTTATCAGATAAATTAATTCTAGCATTAACGTAGGCGGGCAAAAAATGAAGACCTTGTTCTGAATGATAATGATACCCAAGATTGATGCCTAGTGCTGCGCGTTTGCCAAATTGGTATCCAACGGAGGTTTCAAAAAAAAAGGCACTCAATCTCAAAAATGTTTTTCCTGCATAAACACGATCTCCATAAGTTTCGCCTTCTATTTTAGACTCAAAATCTTCATTAAGGCCTAAAGTGGTTGCAAATGAAAATTTGTAATAGGCTCCTCCTTCTTTCTCGAATTCTTCTTGAGAGAGAATGTTTGGAGAAATAAATAAAAAACAAATTATTAAAATAAAGGTAGTTTTCATATTTTTCTTGTAAATATATTTTTTTAAAAGAAAACTTACTAACCTTCATTAATATTTTTTCATTAATATATATATTCCAAGGTTGATTTCTCATAAAAAGAATGTTTTTGGTGAAAAAAAAACCAAGCAATTCGTATTGCTCGGTTTTTAAATATTTATAATTTTTAGAAAAACTATTTTTCTATATCCTTTATTTTGTCCGCAGTGATTCTTGATTCTCTGTTAGCAATTTCCCAAGCTGTATGAAAAACCAAACGTGTTCTGGTTTCTAACAATTCGTAGTTAATTTTGTCAGGAGTATCACTTGGTCTGTGATAATCTGCGTGTGTGCCATTAAAATAGAAAATAATTGGAATGTTGTGTTTTGCAAAGTTATAATGATCAGATCTATAGTAAAAACGATTAGGATCATTTTCATCATTATATTTATAATCTAGATTAATGTTCGTGTATTTTCTGTTAATTTCTTCCGATAAAGTATGCAACTCAGTGCTTAATTTATCAGAACCTATTAAATATACATAATTTGGATCTTCTTTATGTCTTTCATCAGTTCTACCAACCATATCAATATTTAAATCACAAACCGTATTTGCCAGAGGAAATAAAGGGTTTTCTGTATAATATTTAGAACCTAACAGTCCTTTTTCTTCACCTGTAACATGTAAAAATAATATAGATCGTTTTGGACCTTTTCCTGCCTTAGTAGCCATTTTAAAAGCTTCAGCAATTTCTAAAATAGCTACAGTTCCAGAACCGTCATCATCAGCTCCATTATATATTTCACCATTTTTAATACCTTCATGATCTAAGTGAGCAGAGATAACTACAATTTCATCTGGTTTTTCTGTACCTTTAATGAAAGCAAGAACATTTTCAGAATCTTTTAAAGATGTTTTTCTTGCACCTTTGTTTAAAAATTCTGCAGGTACTTCTTGAAAATAATCATCAGCTCCAATTGGGGAATCAATACCTTGTTTGATATAAAATTTTTTTAAATATTCTACAGCCTTCTTTTGGCCAGGTTCCCCAGTGTTTCTTCCTTCAAATTCATCTGAAGCATACGTAAATAGGTGAGTTCCTAGATCTTTTGCAGTAATTGAAGCAGCATATTTTGCAGCTTGATCTACATTTTTAACTTCAATTTTTGAAGCATATTTACTAGAACTACAAGCCATAAACGACAACGCACCAGCTATATAAAGTATTTTTTTCATAGATTATAAAAGTTTTTAAATTTATTTGATTTTTAATTAAAAGAAGTAAAAAATTAACATATCCTCAAAATTACTTTTTGTTTATGATAAACTGTTGTAAATTTCTGTTAAAATTAACAATTTCTTTAGGAAATAAGTTGTCGAAAGAGTTGTTGTTTATTAATTCTGTAGGACTCCCCGTATAGATTTTAGCATCTGTAAATAAGATAATTTCATCTGCAAATTTTATAGATAAATTCACCTCATGAGAAGACATAATAATTGTTTTTGAAGTTTTTTCTGTCAAATTTTTTAACAAAGAAAAAATTTTGATGGTATGATGTAAATCTAAGTGTGCGGTTGGTTCATCTAAAATGATGATTTCTGTGTCTTGCGCTAAAGCCCTAGCGATTAAAACTCTTTGCAGTTGACCATCACTTAATTCATGAAAACGTTTGTTTTTTAAGTGATGAATTTCCGTTTCAGCAAGTACACAATTTATTTTTTCTAAATCAACAGCAGATAATTTATCAATCCAACTCGTATAAGGTTGTCTTCCAAGGGCAACTAGTTCAAATACAGTCAATTGACTTTCTGGTAGTCTTTCCGTTAAAACCATACTCAAAGAAGTTGCTAGTTCTTGGTGTGAATAGGATGATAACTTCTTGTTTTTGATAAAAATACTACCATTTAGAGGTTTCTGAACTTTTGCAAGGGTTTTTAATAAAGTCGATTTTCCAATACCATTTTTGCCTAAAACTATAACTAATTTACCTTTTTCAATCGATAAATTAATATTCGAAGCTACAATATTTTGTGCTTTTTTAGTTTGATAACCTATGGATAAGTTTTCAGTTTTAAGAACTCTATTTTCAGACATGGATTTCATGAAGTATCACTTATAGTTTTAATTTTTACTCAACTCTTCAAATTTGACACTTTGAAGGGTATTTACACAAATATTGTCTTTTTTCTAATTAACAACCAAATAACAATAGGAGCACCAAATAATGACGTAATGGCATTTATAGGAAGTGTAAATTCACTTGTCGGTAATTGCGCAATTGAATCACAAATTAATAAAACAATTGCCCCAATAATAGCTGTTGAGGGAATTAATATTTTATGATTTGAGCTCGAAAATAACATTCGGGCAATGTGCGGAACAGCTAAACCTACAAATGCTATTGGACCAGAAAAAGCAGTAATTACGCCCGTTAATAAACTTGTAATTAGTAATATAATGTTTCTATTCCTTTTAATATTGATGCCTACACTTTTTGCATAATTTTCTCCTAATAAAAAACTATTTAGAGGTTTTATAACAGAGACAGCTCCAATAATTCCTAAAAAATAAATAATACCGAAAACTAGCAACTCATTCCATGTTAAGTTTCCTAAACTACCAAAACTCCAAAATACATATTGCTGAATTTGAGCTGCTTCAGAGAAATAAGATAAAACACTTATAACAGCCGATGTTAAGCTGCCAAACATTAACCCAATGATTAAAATTGACATGGTATTTCTAACTTTATTTGCGGCAATAATCACCGCTGATAATACTAAAAAAGCACCTAAACTGGCCGCAATTGGTAAAGACCAATTTGAGATTGAAGACGATACTAAAAAGCCTCCAAAAACAGATGAGCCTAAAATTAAAATGGCAACTCCCAAACTTGCGCCCGAAGAAATACCTAATACAAAAGGTCCTGCTAAGGGGTTTCTAAAAAGCGTTTGCATTAACAAACCACAAATAGACAAGCCAGAACCAACTAAAATTGCTGTAATAGCTTTAGGCAATCTAAAATTTAGAATGATCGTTTCCCAACTTTCTTTAGACGGAGTTCCACCAGTTAATGTCTGAAATATTTCTTTAAAGGGAATTGAAACAGAACCAAAACTAATATTCAAAAAGAATAGTAATATCAGTAAAGCTGATAAAAGGATAAAATATTTTGTGTAAGATTTGTTTTCCATTTTTGTGCAAGATTTCACATGTTTTAAAACTTGTGAAGTCTAAAATTTTATTTATAATTTGATAAAAATTCAACTAACTTCTGTATTGCAATTCCTCTATGGGAAATCGTGTTTTTTTCTTCTGAAGTCATTTTCGCAAAAGATATATCAAAACCCTTTGGCTTAAAAATTGGATCGTATCCAAAACCATGCTTACCATGTTTTTCTGTTAAAATTTCACCTTTACATATTCCTTCGAACAAAAATTGCTGTTTATTTAAATTCAAACAAATTGCTGTTCTAAATTGCGCTTTTCTGTTTGGTTCTTCTTTTAAATCTGATAATAGTTTTTGCATGTTATTTTCAGAACTTGAGGGTTCCCCGGCATAACGTGCAGAATATACTCCAGGTTTCCCATCTAAACTCTCTACTTCTAAACCTGTATCATCAGCAAAACAATTATAACCAAACCTCTCTGTAATATAATTAGCTTTTAATTTTGCATTTCCATCTAAAGTAGTTTCAGTTTCATCAATGTCTTCAAAACAATCAATGTCTTTCAAACTCAATAGTTCTATTGAATTTGGTAACATTTCTTGCACTTCTTTCAGTTTGTTAAGGTTGTTGGTAGCAAAAACTAATTTCATTATTTATAAGTTGCAAAGTTTTTAAAGTATCAAAGTTACAAAGTTTTTATTCTTTACAATTTAAAAAGAAAAATATGAAGTTATTCATGATGATAAGGTTCGTTTTTTAAAATAGTGAATCCTCTATAAAGCTGTTCTACGATAAAAAGACGAATCATTTGATGGGAAAATGTCATTTTTGATAAAGATATTTTTCCAATTGATTTTTTATAAACAGCATCAGAAAAACCATAGGGGCCACCTATTACTAAAACTAATTGTTTAAGACCAGCATTCATCTTCTTTTGTATATACTCAGAAAATTCAACAGAAGTATAGTGCTTCCCTTTATCATCTAGTAAAACCAACTGATCTGTGTTTTGAAGTTTAGCTAAAATTAATTCGCCTTCTTTTTCTTTTTGCTGATGTTCACTCAAATTCTTTACATTTTTAATATCTGGAATTAACTCTAATTCGAACTTTATATAATGTTTTAAACGATTTTGATATTCATCAATTAACTGAACTAATTGTTTATTGTCAGTTTTACCGATACCTAGCAATTTAATTTTCATGTTGTAAAATTACGAATTATGAATTATGAATTACTATTTTTACATTAGAATAAAGTTTATAGAATGATATCAAAAGAACAATTTGAAAAAGAGTTAGAATTAATAATTGTAAATGCTATTAGGGAAGATATTGGAGATGGAGATCATACATCACTTTCATGCATTCCTGATGACGCTCTAGGGAACGCAAAATTGTTAGTAAAAGACGATGGAATTATAGCAGGTGTTAAATTTGCGAAACAAGTTTTTAAGTATGTAGATTCAGATTTACAGATAGAAACTTTTATAAATGATGGAGAAAAAGTAAAGTTTGGAGATATCGTTTTTCATGTTTCTGGTAAATCTCAATCTATTTTAATGGCAGAAAGATTAGTCTTAAATGCAATGCAAAGAATGAGTGCAATTGCCACAAAAACTGCTTTTTTTGCTGATTTATTAAAAGGAACAAAAACCAAAGTCTTAGATACAAGAAAAACAACTCCAGGGATTAGGGCTTTAGAAAAATGGGCTGTAAAAATTGGAGGAGGAGCGAACCACCGTTTTGCATTGTATGACATGATAATGATTAAAGATAATCATATCGATTTTGCAGGCGGAATTACAGCTGCAATCACAAAAACGAAGAAGTATTTAGCTAAAAATAAATTAGATCTTAAAATAATTGTCGAAGCAAGAAGTTTAGAAGAAATTAAAGAGATTCTTTCTAACCATGAAGTTTACCGAATTTTGATTGATAACTTTAATTATGCAGATACTAGAAAAGCCGTTACATTAATTGGTGATGCTTGTTTGACAGAATCTTCTGGCGGAATTAATGAAAAAACAATTAGAAAATATGCTGATTGTGGTGTCGATTTTATTTCATCTGGCGCGTTAACTCATTCAGTTTATAATTTAGACTTAAGCTTAAAAGCTTTTTAGAGTTGTAACTTCAGAAAAAGAGATGACAGACAATTATTTTGATAGTGAAGAATATTCAAAAATTAATTTTACTAAAACTAAAATCAAGAAAGGAGAATACGACAATTGTACATTTGTAAATTGTAATTTTGAAGGAATTCATGCTTCTAATATACAATTTGTAGAGTGCGAATTTATAGATTGTAATTTTAGTAATACTATTATTAAAGATAGTGCTTTTAAAAATGTAAACTTCACCAATTGTAAGATGATTGGTGTGAAATTTAATGAAGTAAATCTATTTTTACTCCAGATGTCATTCAAAGAATGTCAGTTGAATTTATCGTCTTTTTATCAATTAAAAATACCGAGCACAAAATTTGAAAACTGTAATTTACAAGAAGTAGATTTTACAGAAACAATAGCAAGTGGCTGCTTTTTTTATAATTCAGATTTAAAAGGAGCTATTTTTGAGCATACTAATTTAGAAAAATCAGATTTTAGAACGGCATTTAATTTTAATGTCAATCCTGAGAGAAATCGTTTAAAAGAAGCAAAGTTTAGTAGAGAAAATCTTTATGGACTTCTCACGTATTATAAGATTATTATCGAATGAAAAGTATAAATTTTTATGGGTTACTATTCGTTTTTTTTCTTGTTAGTTGTGGAAAAAAAGAAAAGAATATTTCTGTTTATGAGTATTCATTACAAAGAGATAGCATTAAAAAATTCAGTTTAAATATTATTAAAAAACAAGGATTCATTAATTTTGAATACAAACATCAAATAGATTCTCTATTAAATATAGATTTAAAATACAATTTGGCAGGAAATTTTTTGATATCAGATTTTGATACCTTTTCAGTAACAAAAAAAGTATATAAGTCTAAAAGTTTAGCATTTAAAATATATCAAATAAAAGAAACTAATAGTCATAACAAAACTTTGTTTTTTAACAATAAATATGGTCTTTTATCGAGTATCGCTTTTGATGCCAATTTCCTTTTTTTAAAAGATTCTATTTCAGCAAACACAAAAGAACTAATTTTTAAAGAGTTATTTTTAAATTTAAATAAACTAAATATCGAGTAAGTTTTTCCCTTTTAAGGAAATGTATGAAAGACAAAAGAACGAATGAGTAAAGAAATAGAGGACAAACTAGAAAAAATACCAATTGTACATATATTGGTGAAATTTGGGAAGAAAATAAAAATACCAGGTTTAGAAGGGATGTCTTTGTATGATGTTCTAGAAATGTATATTATTGGTATTGCAGAAGGTGCTTTAACAACTAGGGCAGGAGGGATTGCATTTAGCTTTTTTATGGCGGTTTTTCCTTTTATGCTGTTTATTTTAACCTTAATTCCTTACATACCAATAGATGGTTTTTCAGAAGGTTTGTTTTCATTTATCAAAGATATTCTACCACCACAAACTTTTGAAGCTGTAGACTTGGTGCTTAATGATATTCTTAACAATCAATACGGAGGTTTGTTGTCTTTTGGTTTCTTATTGTCAATTTTTTTAATGACAAATGGAGTCAATGCAATCTTTGGTGGATTTGAATATTCTTACCATGTAAAAGAAATACGAAACGTTTTTAGAGCGTATTTTATCTCTTTAGGAGTTTCTTTGTTAATTTCTCTTTTTTTAATAGTCACAATTATTTTGGTTATTTTATATCAGGTAGCGTTGACTAAAATTGATGAAATAGGTTGGTTGCATACAGATGATTTAAACCTTTTTTATTATGGAAGAGGACTTCTTTTTTTAGTGATGATTTTTACGATAGTTTCCTTACTCTTTAGGTATGGAACTAAACAAGGTAAAGAGACGAAGTTTTTTTCTGGAGGTGCAATTTTAACTACTATTTTATCTTTATGTACCTTTTATTTATTTGGGATTTACGTGGTTAAATTTGCACAGTACAATCAATTATATGGTTCTATTGGAACTCTTTTAATCTTAATGTTATTTGTGTGGTTAAATGCGATAATTCTCTTATTAGGTTTTGAATTAAATGCTTCTTTATACAGTTTAAGGCGCAGAAATAAAATGGTTACAACTTCTGAAAAACTATAACTTTTTCACGATATTTGTCCGCGCAATTGATTTTGGTATTTCACTCTTGAGAAAAACCAACTTTATGTGCAGTTTGTCATTCCTAAGAAAAATTAACTTTTCTAACGGTTTGTCATATCAAACAAAGAATTATGAGGAAGCTCATTTTTCTTTAATATAGTAATAAATATATTTCTGTTGAAGTTTATCTTGAGCGATATTGAAAGACAGGAATGAAAGAAAATATCAAAAATGAAACCAAGCATCCCAAAAGGAACAAGAGATTTTTCGCCAACAGAAGTAGCAAACAGGACATATATCAGTAATACAATTAAAACTGCTTTTGAAACTTTCGGATTTCAACCCATAGAAACTCCAAGTTTTGAGAATTCATCAACTTTAATGGGTAAATATGGTGAAGAAGGAGATAGACTTATTTTTAAAATTTTAAATTCTGGGGATTTTTTAGCGAAAGCTGATGAAAAATTATTGACAGAAAAAAACAGCTTAAAATTAACGTCTCAAATCTCTGAAAAAGCTTTACGTTATGATTTAACAGTTCCTTTTGCAAGATATGTTGTGCAGCACCAAAATGAGATTACATTTCCTTTTAAACGGTATCAAGTACAACCTGTTTGGAGAGCAGATAGACCACAAAAAGGACGTTTTAGAGAATTTTTTCAGTGTGATGCAGATGTGGTTGGAAGCAAATCTTTATGGCAAGAAGTTGAGTTTATTCAATTATACGATACTGTTTTTGGTAAACTGGGTTTAGAAGGAACAACCATCAAAATAAACAATAGAAAAATACTTTCTGGAATTGCAGAAGTTATAGGGGCGCAAGATAAATTAATCGATTTTACAGTTGCTTTAGATAAGTTAGATAAGATTGGTAAAGAAGGTGTCATTAAAGAGATGCTCGCCAAAGGAATTACTGAAGATGCCATTAAAAAAGTACAACCTTTGTTTGATTTTTCTGGGTCTAATTTAGAGAATTTAGCTTCTTTAGAGAGTCTGTTACAAACATCTGATGAAGGAAAAAACGGAGTTGATGAGTTGCGTTTTGTGATTAATGCTATTGATGAATTAGGTTTAGAAAGTTCAACGTTAGAAATAGATGTAACCTTGGCAAGAGGTTTAAACTATTACACAGGAGCCATCTTTGAAGTTTCGGCGCCAGAAAGCGTGAAAATGGGTTCTATTGGTGGAGGTGGAAGATATGACGACTTAACAGGAATTTTTGGTTTAAAAGATGTTTCTGGAGTTGGAATTTCTTTTGGATTGGATAGAATCTACCTGGTTTTAGAAGAATTAAGTTTGTTTAAAGTAGTTGATTTACCAAAACCGAAAGTTATTTTCTTAAATTTTGATGCGGCGACAGACAGTATTAAAATGAAAACAATAAAAAGTTTGAGAGAACAGGCAATAAAATCTGAGTTTTATCCGGATTTAGGTGAAAGTAATAAACAACAAAAACGTCAATGGAAATATGTTTCCAATAGAGAAATAGAATTTGTAGTTTCTAAAGTAGAAAATGATGTTTTCACTTTAAAAAGCATGAATTCTGGGGAGCAAACAAATTGTTCTTTATCAGAATTGGTAAATAAGTTGAAAGCGTAAAAAAATATAGTTTTATAGTTATAATTTATTAATAAACTAAAATAATACGTTGTAAACACGTAAATTTGCACCTTAATTAAGATTGAAATGTTTGAATTGAACAGCAAAATGAATGACGATAGAATTGAAGAAATAGGAGAGAACCATATAGGTACATCAGCTAAAACTCCGTTAAGAGCGGATGCTTTTAATATTTCTGACGAAGAAAAAATAGAAAGAATCCAAGAAAGTGTAAAAGATATTTTAAACACTTTGGGAATGGATTTAACGGATGACAGTTTACAAGGAACTCCGAAAAGAGTTGCAAAAGCTTTTGTAAATGAGATATTTATGGGGTTAAACCCTAAAAATATGCCAAAGGCATCAACGTTTGATAATAATTACAATTATGGTGAAATGTTGGTAGAGAAGAATATTGTTTTATATTCTACTTGCGAACATCATTTATTACCAATTATAGGAAGAGCACATGTTGCTTACATTTCTGATGGAAAAGTAATTGGGCTTTCTAAAATGAATAGAATTGTAGAGTATTTTGCAAAAAGGCCTCAAGTGCAAGAGCGTTTAACGATGCAAGTTGTGCAGGCTATGCAAGAAGCTTTAGGAACAGAAGATGTTGCTTGTATAATAGATGCAAAACATTTGTGTGTAAATTCTAGAGGAATTAAAGACATAGAAAGTTCTACTGTAACTGCAGAATTTGGAGGTAAGTTTAAAGAAAAAAATACGAAAAGAGAATTTTTAGATTATCTGAAAATGAATACTAATTTTGATTGATTTTTATAATCAAATAAAGAACACAAAAAGCCGCTAGAAATTCTCTAGCGGCTTTTTTATTGCAAATTGTTATAGGAGATGCTTTTTGTTTTTAGAAAAACGAAATATTTATGAAAAATTGTTTTTGTATAGTATTTGTATGGTCTTAATTCTTTGGGATAACAAGGTAAAGTGATATTTTTATTTAAAAAAATAATTTATATGTTTAAAAAAAAATCCCTCAAAAAAAGCGCTTCTTTTTTTATCTCTTTTCTTTTAATTTGTTTTTCAATTAACGCACAAACTGTTCAAGTAGGAAGTGGTAGCTATACCAATACACATCCAGGAGTAGATGCTGCGGGCAGAAATGGATATCCTTCTGGTGTTCCACAATTAACTGGAAATGCAGCTGGTAAGCCTGTACCTACAAATGACTGGTGGTCTAAATTGGTAAAAGAAAATCACGCAGATAATTTGTTTAATTACCCTATGACCATGAAAACTACGAATACTGGTTTAATTGTAACCTATATTCCTTTTGGTGTTATAGGAGATTCGGCCCCTATAGAAGTCGGTATAACAGGTTTAAATACATCAAAATCTACCGTTTCAGATTATTCAGATTGGACAGTTTCTATGAATTGGAAGGATACTAATCATGAATTAAAAGCTACTTCAGGTATCGGAATGCCTTTTTTATATTTTGAAAAAGATGCTGATGATATTGTAGAAATTAAGGTAAACTCTGGTTCAGTTAGTATTTCAAATGAAATTTTAATTATAGAAAACGCGACAAGTGGCGCCGATTTTGTTTTTTATGCGCCTTCTGGAAGTACTTGGTCACAATTAGGAAATATATATACTTCAACTTTAAACGGTAAAGATTATTGGTCTATGGCCATGTTGCCACAAAATACAAGTAATGTTAGCAGTGTCGCTCAAGATTTTAAAAAATATGCATATGTATTTCCTTCAAGTACTTCAACCATTTGGAGTTACAATGAAAATAGTTCTAAGGTAACGACTACGTTTACTGCAGATACAGATGTAAAAGAGGGTACGAATTATAATATGTTATTAGGGTTATTACCTCATCAATGGTATAATTTAAGTTCTAATTCACCAACACCTAATACGTACGCTTATAACTCTGTAAGAGGAGATTTAAACATGTTAGATGGTAATAGTTTTACGGTAGAAAATACCTATAAAGGAATTTTACCAACAATACCTTATTTGGCAAATTATAGTGCAGGTTTCAGCCCTTCAGAGTTAGATGCTAAAATTTCTCAAATAGAGAATGATGGTTTAGCAACTTGGACAGATTCTTACAATGAAGGTCAGGTGATGAATCGATTGATTCAAACCGCTAGAATAGCAGATCAAACAGGCGATATCGAAGCAAGAGATAAAATGATTGCTACTATAAAAGAACGATTAGAAGATTGGTTAACGCATGAGTCAGGAGAAGTAGCTTTTTTATTTTATTATAATACTAATTGGTCGGCAATGCTAGGATATCCTGCAGGTCACGGACAAGATAATAACATTAATGATCACCATTTTCATTGGGGATATTTTATTCATGCTGCTGCTTTTATGGAACAATTTGAGCCAGGTTGGTCTTCACAATGGGGGGACATGATTAATATTTTAATCAGGGATGCAGCTTCCACTGACAGAAATGACACACAATTTCCGTTTTTAAGAAATTTTAGTCCATATGCTGGCCATAGTTGGGCAAATGGATTTGCAACTTTTCCGCAAGGGAATGATCAAGAATCAACATCAGAAAGTATGCAATTTGCATCTTCATTAATTCATTGGGGAACTATCACAGAAAATAATAGCATTAGAGATTTAGGAATTTATATTTATACAACAGAACAAACTGCTGTAGAAGAATATTGGTTTGATGTTTATAATCGTAACTTTTCTGGAAATCAACAATACAGTTTAGTGTCCAGAGTTTGGGGAAATTCTTATGATAATGGAACATTTTGGACTGCAGATATAGCTGCTTCATATGGTATAGAAATGTATCCGATTCATGGAGGTTCTTTTTACTTAGGACACAATCAAGAGTATTCTAAAAAGCTATGGGCTGAAATCACATCAAATACAGGAGTTTTAAGTAAGGAGGATAACGATAATTTATGGCATGATACATATTGGAAATATTTGTCATTTACAAATCCACAAGAAGCTGTAAACCTTTATAACGCTTATCCAGAAAGAAATTTAAAGTTTGGTATTTCTGATGCTCAAACCTACCATTGGTTGCATGGAGTTAATGCTATGGGTGTGGTAGATGCTGCGATAACAGCAGATTATCCAATTGCGTTGGTTTTTAAACAAAATGGTGAAACTACATATGTAGCACATAATTATTCAGATTCAGAAATTATAGTAACCTATTCTGATGGGTTTCAATTAACTGTCCCTGCAAATCAAATGATAACCAGCAGGGATATAAATGTTTCTGGTGTTTTATCTTCAGATTTTGCCCAAGCTTTTCCTAATGGAAGTGTAAAATTATCTACCACCATAGCTGGAACTGGTATTACGAAAGTAGAATTTTTTGACGGTACAACTTCGATTGGTGAAGATACAATAGCACCGTACCAAGTAAAAGCAGACAATCTTACATTAGGGGTTCATGGTTTTTATGCAAAAATATTTGTTAATGATCATTTTAATGTAACTAATATCGTCAATGTTCAGGTTGGCGAACAAGTTTCTTATTCAGGAACTCCTATTTCAATTCCAGGTACTTTTGAAGCTGGTTTTTACGATAAATTTGAAGGAGGCATAGGGCAAAATATAGCATATGTAGATAACTCTATTGGAAATAATGGAAATTTTAGAACTGAAGAAAATGTGGATGCTATTTCTGTAAATCAAGAAGGCGCAACTGTCGGTTGGACTGGTGCTGGAGAATGGATGGAGTACGCGATTAAGGTAGAAACAGCTGGTCTTTATGACTTAAGTTATAGAGCAGCTTCTGGTAATTCTAGTGGAGGAGGTCCTTTTTATTTTGAAATAGAAGGAGAGAAAATAAGTCCAAGTATAGCCGTACCAAATTCTAATGGCTGGAACAATTGGATTACAAATAGTGCCTCTGACATTGCATTAAAAAAAGGTGAGCATATTTTACGATTGTTTATTGAAAGCGGAGAATTTAATATAGGTAGAATGATTTTTTCTTATAAAAATCCTTTAAGTTTTGTGTCTCCAGTGGCGAACGCAGGAGAAAATATTTCTGTAATTTCACCAATAACAACAGCTACTCTAAATGGTTCTTTAAGTAATGATCCAGAAGGTGATGTTATTACTTATAATTGGCAACAGATCTACGGGCCATCAAGTATAAGTTTTGATAATATAACAATAGCATCACCAAATGTTTCTAATTTAGAAGATGGGGTATATAAATTAAAATTAACTGTCAGCGACGGCACATATACTGATTTCGATGAAGTTTTAATTCTGGTTTCTCCAGAAGGTAATTTGAGTCCTTCAATCTCTATAACTTCCCCAAGTAATGGATCTTCTTTTAAAGAAGGTGATGATATTAATATAACAACTATATCTAGCGATTTAGATGGTAGTATTACAATAGTAGAGTTCTTTGAAGGGGCTGAAAAAATAGGAGAAGATACCACAGCTCCTTTCAGTTTAATTTGGGGTAATGTAAGTATTGGTAGTCATGAAATTACCGCAGTAGCTACTGATGATTTAGCTGTAAAAACAACATCTGAAGCTGTCAATATTACGGTTGCTGAAGAAAATTTATGTTCTGAGACTTCTACGGAATCGCAACAAGGAAATTTTTCTCAAGGATATGAAGTAACTTTTGATACGGTTGGTTCAAGTGTAACAATTACATTTAAATTATTAGATACGAACAGAGCAGGCGTTGTAGCTTATTTATGGAAACAATCTCCTTTCTCTGAAACTCAATTAGCAGAGGTTGATGATTTAACTTTCTCTAAAACCATTAGCGGTTTTACAAAAGGAGAAACGATTAGTTATGCTTGTAAATTTGCCTATTCAGGTGGTTTAGCGGCTACAAAATATTTTAGTTATGTAGTTGGAAATAATTGTTCAGGAAGTAATTCTGATATAACAGCTCCCGTAAATTTTACAGCTTCTTTAGGTAGCGTAACTTCTTCTAGTGTCGAACTTTCATTAAATGCTACAGATGATTCTGGTAAAGTAATTTATGATATTTCTTATGGAGGTTCTTCAGAATCTGTGAACGGAGATTCTGGAGTACAACAATCTTATATTGTAAACAGTTTAACCCCAGAAACATTATATTCTTTTACTATTGCAGCAAAAGATCTGTCTGGCAATGTAGCTTCAAATAATCCAATAATATTGCAAGCAACAACTGCAGTGAATTCTAATTCTCAATGTTCTGGTTCAGAAAGTGATGCTTCACAAGGATCCTTTTCAATAGGCTATACATATGAGTTTGTAACAAATGGAACAGATGTTACCATTACATTTGAGCTATTAGATACTGATAAATCTGATGTTGGTGCTTATTTATGGAAAGAATTTCCATTTTCTGAAACAACGATGAACGCAGGCTCTGGAAAAAAGTTTTCTAAAACAATTAGTGGTTTAACAAACGGTGAAATTATTAGTTATGCATGTAAATTTGCTTTTGCCGGTGGTTTAGCGGTAACTAAATATTTATCATATACAGTTGGAGATAATTGTACTTTAAATGTTGAAAATAGTATTTTGGAGCAAGCTGTTAAATTATATCCAAATCCTGTTAAAAATGTTTTGTACATTGATTCTACAATACATACAATAATTAAAATTGAAATTTATTCTGTAGTGGGTAAAAAGGTACTTGAGTTCAATAGAAATTTAGGAAAATTGAATATTAAAGAATTATCAAGTGGATTGTATTTGATAAAAATTTCATCTAAAAATGGAGGCTTTACAACTAAATTTATCAAAGAATAATCAATATCAATAGTATAAAAAATCCGTTTAGAATTTTCTAAACGGATTTTTTGTTTCTATCATTACTTAACATGTTGCAGTAGAAGCAGTAATCTATTTGTTGTTTTTTATAGAATTTCTTATAATTACTATAATGCTTGAGGTAGCCCCAATAATTAAACTATTAGTTACCGTATGTTTTCTTTGAAAAATAGATTCAGTAAAAAGATTCGTGCTCGCTAAAATTAATAATGTAATACCAATAAACCATATAATTAGAATAGCGAATAGTGTTCTTCTTGAAGGGTTTAAAACAAGTTTACTCATTATTAGCGTTTACTAAAACCCATTCTCCTTTTTCTAATAACGGGATTGCTTGTTTATATTTTACCACTTTTGCTTCACCACTCATTACATTTTTTATAGTAACACGTTCGTTTCTACCGATCTTTGGTTGTTCACGAACAACAGTCTCAACTGGCTCAGATTGTTGACGAGAACTTTGAATAGCTTGCTCCGTAGAGTTTTGAACGTCTGCTTTACTTGTATTTAAACGTTCTCTTTTTTGATGACGAGCTTCAGAAATTTGATTTGTATCTTGAGATGGTAATTCTCCTTTAAATAAGAAAGACAATACTTCTTTATTGATTTCGTCTACTGTTTTCTTGAATAATTCAAAGGCTTCAAACTTGTAGATTAATAAAGGATCTTTTTGCTCATAAGAAGCATTTTGTACCGAATGTTTTAACTCATCCATTTTACGTAAATGATCTTTCCAATTTTCATCAATAATTGCTAACGTAATATTTTTTTCGAAATCTGTAATCAAGCTTTTTCCTTCACTTTCATAAGCTTCTTTTAAGTTCGTAACAACCTGTAAAGATTTAGTTCCGTCTGTAAAAGGAACTACAATTCGTTCATATCTATCACCTTCATTCTCAAACACACCTTTAATAACAGGAAAAGCTAAAACTGCATTTCTTTCAATTTTACTTTTGTAATGTTCAGAAACGATATCATATAATTTATCTGCTAATTCCTTTTCAGAAAGTTTCTCAAAGTCTTCTTCAGAAAAAGGAGAAGTCATTGAAGAAAACTTAATCAATTCAAATTCAAAATTCTGAAAATCCTTAAAAGCTTTATTGCTATTTATAATCGATTCACAAGTGTCATAAATCATATTTGCAATATCTACTTGCAAACGCTTTCCATTCAATGCATTACGTCTTCTTTTATAAACAAACTCACGTTGAGCATTCATAATATCATCATATTCTAACAAACGTTTTCTGATTCCGAAGTTATTTTCTTCTACTTTCTTTTGCGCTCTTTCAATAGATTTGGTAATCATGGAATGCTGAATTACTTCACCTTCTTTTAAACCCATTCTATCCATCATCTTGGCAATTCTATCAGAACCAAATAGACGCATTAAATTGTCATCTAAAGCAACATAAAATTGTGTAGAACCAACGTCACCTTGCCTTCCTGCACGACCTCTTAGCTGTCTATCTACACGTCTAGAATCATGTCTTTCTGTACCAATAATAGCTAATCCTCCAACTGTTTTTACTTCTTCAGAAAGTTTAATATCTGTTCCACGTCCCGCCATGTTTGTAGCAATAGTTACAATACCAGGTTTACCAGCTTCTGCTACAACATCCGCTTCACGTTTGTGTAATTTTGCATTTAAAATATTATGAGGAATTTTACGCATCTGTAACATTCTTCCTAATAGTTCTGATATTTCAACAGAAGTTGTTCCCACTAAAACTGGTCGTTTTAGATCAACTAATTTTACAATATCTTCTATAACTGCATTGTATTTTTCACGCGCAGTTTTGTATACTAAGTCCTCTTGATCATCTCTTTGAATTGGTTTGTTAGTAGGGATTTCTACTACATCTAATTTGTAGATTTCCCATAATTCACCAGCTTCTGTAACAGCGGTTCCTGTCATTCCAGACAGTTTTCTATACATTCTAAAGTAATTCTGTAACGTTACCGTTGCAAAAGTTTGAGTGGCATCTTCAATTTTTACATTTTCTTTTGCCTCAATTGCTTGATGCAATCCATCTGAATAACGACGACCATCCATGATACGTCCAGTTTGTTCATCAACAATCATTACTTTATTTTCCATCACAACATATTCAACATCTTTTTCAAAAACAGTGTATGCTTTTAGAAGTTGATTCATTGTGTGGATTCGCTCACTCTTGATACTAAAGTCTTTATAAAGTTCTTCTTTTTGAGAAACTTTTTCGTCAGAAGTGGTATCTGCAGTATCGATTTCGCCAATCTTTACACCAATATCTGGTAGTACAAAGAAATCGTTATTTTGAGTCTTTTCTGATAAATGTGCGATTCCTTTATCGGTTAAATCAATTTGATTATTTTTCTCTTCAACAACAAACCATAAATCTTCATCAATCTCTGGCATCAACTTATTGTTGTCTGCCATGTAATAATTTTCTGTTTTTTGTAAGGTTTGTTTAATTCCTTCTTGAGACAAAAATTTAATTAAAGCTTTATTCTTTGGTAAACCTCTATAAACTCTTAATAGTGAAAACCCACCATCTTTTGTATTGCCATCAGCAATTAATTTTTTAGCTTCTGCTAAAACACTAACTAGATGTTGTTTCTGCAAAGAAACTAAATCAGCAACTAAAGGTTTTAAATCATTAAACTCATGTCTATCTCCTTGCGGCACTGGACCTGAAATAATTAACGGAGTTCTAGCATCATCAATTAAAACAGAATCTACCTCATCAATAATGGCATAATTTGGCGCTCTTTGCACTAAATCATCTTTAGAACTTGCCATATTATCACGCAAATAATCGAACCCAAATTCGTTATTTGTTCCGTAGGTAATATCTGCATTATAGGCTTTTCTTCTTTCGTTAGAGTTGGGTTGATAATAGTCAACACAATCTGTGGAAAGTCCGTGAAACTCAAAAATTGGTCCCATCCAAGCTTTATCACGTTTTGCTAAATAATCATTTACTGTAACAACATGTACACCATTTCCCGTTAAAGCGTTCAAATAAACAGGTAAAGTTGAAACCAATGTTTTCCCTTCACCAGTCATCATTTCTGCAATTTTACCTTGATGCAAAACAGAGCCACCAATTAACTGAACATCATAATGAACCATGTCCCAGGTAACAGGTTTACCAGCAGCATCCCAAGAGTTTGCCCAAAAGGCTTTATCATCCTCTAAAGAAACATGGTCTCTTTCTCCTGATAGCTCTCTATCAAAAGCGGTAGCAGTTACTTCAATTTCTTCATTTTCTACAAAACGTTTTGCAGTTTCTTTTATGACAGCAAAAGCTTCTGGCATAAGCTGTAGTAAAGTGTCTTCAGAAACTTTGTAAGCTTCATCTTTTAAGGTATCAATTTCTACATAAATATCTTCTTGTCTATCAATATTAGCATTTTTTGCTTCTTCTTCTAGCGCATCGATTTTATCATCAAACTCTTTTGTATCGACCTTAATTTTATCTTTAAACTCTTGTGTTTTAGCCCTTAATTCATCATGAGAAAGTTGAGCAATTTCTGTTTCAAACTTTTTTACATCTTCTACAACTGGCTGTAAAATTTTTAAATCTTTTTGCTGTTTATCACCTACAAAAAGTTTGATTACCGAATTTAAAATACTCATTCTATATATGTTTTAATTAGCTAAAAATTTAGCTGTATTATTTATTTGAAAATCAAGTTTTTATCTACCTTAAAAAAGTTGCTTTTTGGCTAAAAAAAAACAAAAAAAAAGCCTCTTTAGAGACTTTTTATATTAGATTATTTTATTTAGTATTCATCCTCATTCCAAAGATAATCATCTTCTGTAGGATAATCTGGCCAAATTTCAATAATTGAGTCATACGAATCACCTTCGTCTTCAATATCTTGAAGGTTTTCAACTACTTCTAAAGGAGATCCAGTTCTAATAGCGTAATCTATTAACTCGTCTTTGGTTGCTGGCCAAGGCGCATCTGCTAAATAAGATGCTAATTCTAATGTCCAATACATTTCTTACTGTTTAATTTTGTGCAAAAATAATTTTTTTACGCAATTATGCAAGTCTTTTTTAAGAAATATACATTAAAGTTATTACTTTTTTTTACTTTACACTGTAAATCAGTGTTTTAAGTTAATTAAAAAAGTTGTAATTTCTTTAAAGTCGATAAAAAAAGAACTTAACTATTTTTTTTAGGAATCCATTTAATTTCCTCTACTAATAAGTCTTTAGACAACATTCGTGCCAACACAAAAAGAAAGTCAGAAAGTCGGTTCAAATATATTATAATGTCGTTTTGAATCTTCTCTTCGTCATTTAATTCCACAGATAAACGTTCTGCTCTTCTGCAAACACATCTCGCGATGTGACAAAATGACACAGATTGATGACCTCCAGGAAGAATAAAATGAGTCATTTGAGGAAGTACTGCCTCCATTTTATCAATTTCGTTTTCTAAAAACAAGATAGAATCCTCATCAATTTTAGGAATATTCAATCTTTCTTTTCCTGATTTTAAAGTTTCTTTTTCAGGAGGAGTTGCCAACATAGCGCCTACAGTGAACAAATCATTTTGAACTTTTAATAAAGATTCTTTAATATCATTACTAATTTCTTGGTCTTTTATCAAACCAATGTAAGAGTTTAATTCATCTACAGTGCCATAGCTTTCGATGCGTAAATTATATTTTTTAACCCTTGTTCCGCCGAATAAAGCAGTGGTTCCTTTATCTCCAGTTTTTGTATATATTTTCATCTTATTTAATTGCAAATTATCTAAGCTCAAAGTTACAAAGTTTATCTTTTAGAAAGTGTTAAACTCTAATATTAAAATGTTCTTTGGCTTGTTCTTTTCTAAAAAAAATGATTCCAAAATAAAATAAATCCATAGTTACAGTGGCGTCTTCTTTCTTGATGATTTCTAACCATTTTAAATTAGATTTTTTATCCTTATAAATTCCATGAACTACAACCAAATGTTTTGAGGTTAAATTATTTAATTTTCTTAAATTTAACTCGTCTGACAGCTTTAAATATAGCACCTTAAATTCATTATTTAAGTTTTCATTCAAAACGATAGGATCAAAACAGATATTCTCAATATTGAAATAGTGTATAATTTTTGAAATCACCTTTTTTTCTTTTTTTGTGAGTGATTTTAACTCTGTATATTCTACTGAAATATTATTTCTTATTCTTTTATTATACAATCCTTTTGTAACAAAATTAAAGACAAAAGGAGAATGCACTCCATGTTGATTTGAAGATTTTAAAAGAAATTTGAGGTATGAAATAGTTTTGAACAGCATTAAAATTTATTTCCTTTAATATAAATTGAATCAATTAAATTAGAACCAAAACTGTAAGGTAGAAAACCATATGAAGGTATTTCTTTTGTAATCATGAAATTTGCAATTTTTCCTTTCGTAATACTACCAAGTGTGTTCGATACATTCATTGCATAGGCTCCATTAATAGTCGCAGCATTAATAGCTTCTTCTGGAGACATTTTCATTTTGATACAAGCTGTAGAAACAACAAAATTCATATTTCCTGAAGGTGTAGAGCCTGGATTGTAGTCAGTAGCCAACGCTAATGCTAAACCACTGTCAATTATTTTTCTTGCTGGAGTATAAGGAATACCTAAGAAAAAAGAACAGGAGGGAAGAGCCACTGGCATTGTCTCGGAACCTTTTAAAATGGATAAATCTTCCTCAGATAAAACTTCTAAATGATCTACAGATAAGGCATTGTGTTTGACAGAGACTTCAATTCCGCCAATACTATTAAACTGATTTACGTGTGTTTTTGGAGTTAAATGATATTGTTTTGCTGCTGTTAAAATTCTATCTGTATCGGCAACAGTAAAATAACCTATTTCACAAAAGACATCAATAAAATCAGCTAAATTTTCGTTGGCTATTTGGGGCAACATTTCATCAATGATTAAATTGATGTAACTATCTTTGTTATTTTTAAATTCTTTAGGAATTGCATGTGCCCCTAAAAATGTTGATTTGATAGGAATGCTATAATTTTCTTTTAATTTTTTGATGACAAGTAACATTTTTAATTCTGAAGCAACAGTTAATCCATAACCAGACTTTATTTCGATCGCACCAGTTCCTAAAGCAATAACTTCTTCTAATCTTTTTGCTGATTGATCGTATAATTCTTCTTCTGATATTTGTTGTAGTTTTTTTGCTGAATTTAAAATTCCACCACCGTTTTTCGCTATTTCTTCATAAGATAATCCGCTTATTCTGTCAACAAATTCTTGTTCTCTGTTTCCTGCATAAACAATATGCGTATGGCTATCACACCAAGTTGGAAGTACCGTTCTGCCTAAACAATCTATGGTTCTATCAATAGAATAATTAGGAAGTTCATTCATGAAACCAAAATCAGAAATCAATTCATCTTTTACCAGTAAGAAAGCATTTTTAATAGTTGGTAAAATGCTCATTTCTGGACCAGAAACTTTTTTTACGGATGCATCTCGGACTTGAACTAATTCTTTAATGTTGATGAATAATTGAGTCATGAAAAATGATTAAATTCGCTGTAACAAACATACATAAATCTATTGTAATGATTCCTAAAAATGAATACGCTCCTTATTTTGAGCAATATCTTCAACTTGTATCTAAAGAGGATAACACTATTATTAAAAATTTAGAAAATTCTCAAAAAGAGTTTGATAGTTTGTTAAGAAGTTTACCAGAAGAAAAACACAATTTCTCTTATGCTGAAGGAAAATGGACTTTAAAAGAATTGATTCAACATACTATTGATACAGAGCGTGTTTTTTGCTACAGATCTTTGTCTTTCGCTAGAAACGATAAAACTTCTTTGCCAGGTTTTGATCAAGATGTTTTTGTTTTAAATGACAATGCAAATGATAGAGATTATTACGATTTATTAGATGAAATGGCTGTTTTAAGAAAATCTTCAATTCAATTATATAACAGTTTTTCTGATGAAGCTTTGTTAAGAATTGGTATAGCTTCGGGTAATAAAATGTCTGTAAGAGCTTTAGGTTATTTGTTTTCTGGCCATCAACTTCATCATTTAAATATTGTAAAAGAAAGATACTTATAATAAAAAAAAACCGAAGTTTTAGCTTCGGTTTTTAGTATGAATTTAGTATTCAGTTTTATCTTGTTTTTCGGCCCATTTATTAAATGGCTCTAGTGCAATTTCTCTTCCAACTTGTTCAAAAGGAATGCTTCTTTTTTCATATGGTAAAGGAATTTCTTTATAGATAAATTCATCATCAAAACCAATATTTGCAGCATCTTGCTGATTACTACCATAATAAACTTTGTCGGGTCTAGCCCAATAAATTGCTCCTAAGCACATTGGGCAAGGTTCGCAAGAAGTATATATAATACATCCATCTAATTGAAAAGAGCCAATATTTTTGCAAGCATCTCTAATCGCTGTTACTTCTGCATGCGCTGTAGGGTCGTTTGTAGAAGTCACTTTATTATTCCCGCGTCCAATAACAACTCCATCTTTTACAATAACACATCCAAAAGGCCCCCCTTCGTTGTTGTTCATTCCTTTTAATGCTGCTTTTACAGCTCCACTCATAAATTCTTCGTGTTTGTTCATCTGCATTGTTTATTGTTATGGTTATTTTTTTTTAGCTAAAAAAGCTGCATGGAGTATGCAGCTTTTTATATTTTATTAACTTAATGTTTTTATTTTAAACCACCAGTCATTTCTTCTGGTTTTACCCATTCATCATATTGTTCTGGAGTAACATATCCTAAACGCACAGCTTCCACTTTCAACGTAGTTCCGTTTGCATGCGCAGTATTTGCAATTTCTGCAGCTTTGTAATATCCTATTTTAGTATTTAAAGCAGTAACTAACATTAATGAATTATTTACTAATTCAGTAATCCTTGCATGATTTGGTTCTATACCGGCAGCACAGTTTACATCAAAAGAAACACATGCATCACCAATTAATTGGGCAGATTGTAGAACGTTTGCAGCCATCATCGGTTTAAAAACGTTTAACTCATAATGACCTTGCGTTCCACCAACGGTAACCGCAACATCATTACCCATCACTTGCGCACAAACCATAGTCATCGCTTCTGCTTGGGTAGGATTTACTTTACCTGGCATGATAGAAGAACCTGGTTCATTTGCAGGAATAATCAATTCTCCAATTCCTGATCTTGGACCTGAAGCCATCATTCTAATATCATTAGCAATTTTATTTAAAGATACTGCCACTTGTTTTAAAGCTCCATGAGTTTCTACTAAGGCATCATGTGCCGCTAAAGCTTCAAATTTATTTTCAGCAGTTATAAAAGGCATTTCTGTAAATTTTGCAATATATTTTGCAACCAAAACGTCATATCCTGCAGGGGTGTTTAATCCTGTACCCACTGCTGTGCCTCCCAAAGCTAATTGAGATAAATGATCTAAAGTGTTATTTAATGCTCTTAAACCGAAGTTTAATTGCGCCACATAACCAGAAAACTCCTGACCTAATGTAAGGGGAGTAGCATCCATTAAGTGTGTACGTCCTATTTTTACAACATCTTTAAATACTTCTGATTTTGCTTTTAAGGTATCCCTTAATTGCTTAATTCCTGGAATTGTAGTTTCTACAATTTTCTTATAAGCTGCAATATGCATTCCTGTTGGAAATGTATCATTCGAGGATTGGGATTTATTGACATCGTCGTTTGGTTGAATTGTCTTTTCTCCCGCACCAATCACTTTTCCAGCAATTTCATGTGCTCTGTTTGCAATCACTTCGTTCACATTCATATTAGATTGTGTACCAGAACCTGTTTGCCAAATTACTAAAGGAAATTGGTTATCTAATTTTCCTGCTAAAATTTCATCACAAACTTGTGCTATTAAATCTCTTTTTTCTGTGGTTAAAACACCTAACTCTGCATTCGTATAAGCAGCTGCTTTTTTAAGATAAGCAAAACCATATACAATTTCTAGAGGCATAGAAGCTGCAGCGCCAATTTTAAAGTTGTTACGAGAACGTTCTGTTTGTGCTCCCCAATATTTATCAGCAGGAACTTCTACGTTTCCCATAGTATCTTTTTCGATTCTATATTTCATAATTATGATGTAAATTTTAGATACAACAAAATTACAAAAAACTATGATTACATAAAGTTGATACTTATCATTTTTAGAGATCTAAAAAAAATATTTTTTTGAGGGGTGTTTTTTGAAAATAAGTATTATTTTTGCTGTAATAAATTTTCAAAATACTCAAATGTTAGATTTTTCACAATTTTCAGGATTAGTTTTATTTATGTTTGTTTTTACAGCTGGTTTTTGGTTGTTAATATTCTTATTAACATTTGTCGTTCCTTATTGGATTGGTGGAACTATTTGGGAAAACATGAAATTAAAGAGAGACGCTAAAAAAGCTGCTGAAGGAAAGTAAGCTCTAAAATATATTTATACAAAAAACTCGTTCAAGAAATTGAACGAGTTTTTTTATGAGTTTTAGTGTATAGTTAAATATTGAGATTAAAACCTTTTATGCTTTATTTAACAAGCATTCTCAAGAGTTTACGAAGTAAACTCTTGAGAATGCTAAGGTTATTGCATCACACAAAAAAATGTAATTTGTATTAGAAGTAATAAAAAGGTTACCCTTCAAATTCTTCTCCACCACCATTTTCTCTTCCGCCTTTTTGTCGTTGATTTTTTTGTTGATTAAATCTGTACGTAAAGTTTAAAGATACTTGACGCATTCTCCACTGAAAAGTTTGATCCGAAATATTTGTGGGGGCATCTCTATTTGGTGTATAGTTTACAGCGTTTCTTTTTCTTGAATTAAAAACATCGCTTACATTTAAAACCAACGTTCCTTTCTCTTTTAAAACATCTTTACTAAATGCTAAATTCGCTGAGAAAATTCCCTCACTTACGTTTTGCGCACTTTCACTTGGTCCTCTATAAGACAATCTTGTTTGCCATTCTATTTTATATGGTAAAGTTACTCTTGCGTTAAAACGTGCTCTCCAACTTGTATTACTATTGCTTAAATCTTCTGTAATTGTATTCGTAGTATTTGACGTTGGATCTAAAAAATCATAGGTGTAAATCCCTTCTGTTTTAGAGTTAAATAAATTAAAACTTCCGTCAAACTTTACTGTTTTAGTTGCATTATAATTGGCTGTAAATTCAAACCCATATCTATCTTCTGATGCTAAATTGATTGGTTCTCTTATTAATACAGATTCGTCATTACCATTAATTTCTCTAATTTCTTGCCTTGTAACTCTACTAATATTATTTGTAGAATGTTGATAATAAATAGAGGAGTTTAAAGTTAATTTACCAATTCTGTTTAAGTATCCTAAATCGAAAGAATTTGTAAAAGTGGGTATTAAAGCTGGGTTTCCTTTAAAAATAATATTCTGGCTATTTCTTGATTCAAACGGATTTAAATACCAAAAACGTGGTCTTCTTAAACGTCTACTGTACCCCAAAGTAAAGCTTTGTTTTTCTGTAGCTTCGTAACCAATATTTACTGTTGGAAATAGCTCTGTATAACTAAAATCGTTATTTTCATTGGTGCTTAACAATCTTACTTTTACATCTGTAGTTTCTAAACGCAAACCTAATAGGAAAGAAAACTTGTTAAACTTGTTTCCATATTGTGAGTAAAATGCATGAATATCTTGACCAAATTCTAAGTTGTTTGACGGGTCGAAATCTGGATCTGAAACGGGTGTTACCAAAAAGTCTGAAGTTAAATTTTGAAAATCTCCTCGGTAACCTACTTCAAATTGAGCATTTTCACCAATTGGTAAAACATAATCGGCTTGTAATAAAGTGTTTTTAGAGGCTTCGTTTGTAATGTTAGTTTCATCTGTAAAACCGGGCTCTGTATTGATAGCTTCTTCATTTTCTTTGCTGTCACTGTATTGAAGGTCGAAGGTTAGTTTATGTCCATTTTTATTAAAGTTATTTGTATAATTTAAAGAATATTGTACCGTTTCATCATCAGAGTCTTCATCCTGAATTCTTATAGTGCTATCCGTTAAAAGACTATTTCCATCAAATTCTTGAATGTTATTTTCTGAGAAATTCCCACCTTTAGTATTTGTATAAAAAACGGTTCCTGTTAAAGAACTTTTTTTAGTTAGAAAATATTCTAAACCAATACTTGAGTTAAAACTATTTCTTTTTCTTTGCCATTCTCTATCTTCTATTCGAGAACTTGTAATCACATCATTGCTAAGGTTTCTTAAGTCTGTAAAAGAATTTCCTGGTCCGTTTCTATAATTATATCCGAAGTTAGAAAAAATGTTCGTTTTTAAACCTCTTTGATTTAAATTGGTTGCTAATTGAAATTGATCTGGATTTCCAACAGTAGTATTTATAGAGCCATTAAAGCCTAAAGCTTTTCCTTTTCTTAAAATAATGTTTAATATTCCTGCAGTTCCTTCTGCATCATACCTTGCAGATGGTGAGGTAATTACTTCCACTCTTTCTATAGCGTCTGCTGGTAATTGTCTTAATGCATCCGCACCGCTTAACCCCACTAAAGCAGAAGGTTTACCGTCAATTAAAATACGTACATTTTCATTCCCTCTTAAGCTTACATTTCCCTCTACATCGACACTTACAGAAGGTACATTGTCTAAAACATCTGAGGCAGTTCCTCCTTTTACAGTCATGTCTTTTCCAACATTATAAATACGTTTGTCTAAACGAATATCTACTGTGGATTTTTCAGCAATAATTACAATTTCATTTAAACTACTTGCATCTACTGTTAATTTTATGATTCCAAAGTTTTTGTCGGATGTAATATTTTGTCTAAGAAATTCCTTCGTTTTAAAAGAGATAAATTCGACACTTATATCATAAATTCCTTTTGGAGTTTTAATGGTAAAATTTCCTTTTTCATCAGTAATTCCTCCTGTAATACTTTGTGTTTTAATCTCTTTTAAAACAACAGTTGCATATTCAAGAGGCTGACTTGTTTCTGCATCTATAATCTTAGCTGTAATAGAAATATAATCTGAGTTTGGCACTTTTTGAGAAAACAAAAATGTTGTCGAAATCAGTAATAAAAATAATAGTATAATTTTTTTCATCAAAAAAGGGTGTGTTTTTTTAGGACAACAAAGTTCTGATTAAGTTTAACACGTAGTAGTTAAATAAAAGTTAAAGAAAAAATTAATTTAAATAATAGTAAGAATATTTTCTGAAGGTCTGCCAATAACAGCTTTTTTATTATTAATGATTATTGGACGTTCGATTAACTTTGGGTTTTCAATCATAGTAATTATAATTTCAGCGTCCGATAATTCTTTTCCTTTGAAATTTTCTTTCCAGATTTTTTCATTTTTTCTAACTAATTGCATCGGAGAGATGCCTAATAATCGGATGATTTCTGTTAATTCATCTTTAGAAGGAACTGCATCGAGATATTTAACTATTTCAAATTCTTTTTTTGAGTTTTCTAGAACAGCCAAACCTTCTCTAGATTTAGAACAACGTGGGTTGTGGTATATTTTTATCATAAAATGAGTTCCTTTTAATTCTCCTAAAGAGGAAAAAAATTTATAGCAATGGAGTGTTTTTTTTCTTTAATTTCAAGTATTTATATCTAAAAAAGTCTTTTTGCTTAAGAAGATTAAGATGGGCTTTTCTGTCCATTTAACATTAAGTAAGATTTTAAAAACGGATTTATATTACCGTCCATAACTGCATCTACATTTCCTGTTTCATGAGCAGTTCTCACATCTTTTACTAATTTGTAAGGATGCATTACATAGTTGCGAATTTGACTTCCCCATTCATTTTTTAATTTTCCGGCTTCAATATCAGCTCTTGTCTCTTGCTGTTTTTGTAGTTCAATTTCATACAATTGAGACTTTAACATTTTCATGGCGGTTGCTCTGTTGTCGTGTTGAGAACGAGAATTAGAACATTGAATTTGTATGCCAGTTGGCTTGTGAGTTAGCTGTACTTTTGTTTCAACTTTATTTACATTTTGTCCCCCGGCTCCGCTAGATCTTGCCGTTACAATTTCTATATCAGCAGGATTTACTTCTATTTCGATTGAATCATCTACTACCGGAAAAACGTATACAGACCCAAATGTAGTGTGACGTTTTCCATTAGAGTCAAAAGGAGAAATTCGCACCAATCGATGCACACCATTTTCTCCTTTTAACCAACCAAAAGCATAATCACCTTCAATTTCTATGGTAATTGTTTTTATTCCTGCAACATCTCCCGCTTGATAATTCAATGTTTTTAATTTAAAACCTTGCTTTTCTGCCCACATTGTGTACATCCTAGACAGCATTTCTACCCAGTCACAGCTTTCTGTTCCTCCAGCACCAGCCGTAATTTGTATAGTTGCAGATAAGGAATCTCCTTCTTCAGAAAGCATGTTTTTAAACTCTAAGTCTTCTAAAAAAGAATTTGTCTTTGCAAATTGTTCTATAACTTCACCTTCTTCAACTTCATCTTCTTTGTAAAATTCATACAGCACAATTACATCTTCATTTAAAGCGATAGTTTTAGAGTAATCTTCAACCCATTTTTTCTTTAAACGGAGTTCTTTCATTACAATTTCTGCTTCTTTTGGATTATTCCAAAAATCTGGGTTTACCGTTTTTTCTTCTTCATTGGCAATTTCAATCAGCTTTTTATCTATCTCTAAATAAGATTTTAATTTTTCAATTCTTGAAGCTATATCTTTAAGTTGGTCTTGTGTAATCATAAGTGGAACAAAAATAAATTAATTTTTAAGACTTCTTGTTTTAAAACTGGTCCTTATTTTATAGATTTATAGCAAATATAGTAAACATGAAAAAAGTACTACTTATTCTATTTTTTATTGTTGTTTCTTCTGAAGGATTTTCTCAATTTTTTGTAGAAAATTCAGGAAATAAACTCCAAAAAGGAATTACTAAATATGAAGGTTATTTCACCTTTTATTATGATGAAAATAAAGATAAGATCTTTCTTCAAATAGACAATTTAAATGTAGAATTTCTTTATGTGCGAGCACTTTCGGAAGGACTTGGTTCTAATGATATTGGTTTAGATAGAGGTCAGTTAGGTGACGGAGTTGTCGTTTATTTTAAAAAGACTGGGAACAAGTTAATGCTGATTCAACCAAATCAAGATTACAGAGCGATTACGGATAATAAAGAAGAAAAAAAATCTGTAAAAGAGGCATTTGCAAAATCAGTTTTACATGGTTTTGTTATTAAAAATGAGAAAAAAGGTGTCTATTTAGTCGATGCAACTGATTTTTTTATAAGAGATGCTCATGGTGTTTCTATAAGTTTAGTGAAAAATAAGCAAGGAAATTACAATTTAGACAAAAGCAAATCTGCTTTTCATTTGGATAGAACAAAAGCATTTCCTAAAAACGTAGAATTTGACGTGATGCTTACTTTTAAGGGCTCTCCAAAAGGAGCTAACATTAGAAGTGTATCTCCAAATAATTTTTTAGTTACCGTTCATCAACATCATTCTTTTGTAGAGTTACCTGATCATAAATATAAACCAAGAAAATACGATACGCGTTCAGGAGGGTATCCAATGTCATATTTAGATTATGCAACCCCTGTTAATCAATCCATAAAAAAGAGATTTATTTACAGGCATCGTTTAGAAAAGAAAAATCCAGACGCATTAGTTTCTGAAGCGAAAGAACCAATTATTTATTATTTAGATAGGGGCACTCCAGAGCCAGTTCGTTCTGCGCTATTAGAAGGTGGACGTTGGTGGAATCAAGCTTTTGAAGCCATTGGTTATAGAGATGCATTTCAAATGAAAATGTTACCAGTAGACGCAGATCCTTTAGATGTTCGTTATAATATGGTGCAATGGGTACATAGATCGACAAGAGGGTGGAGTTATGGAGGTAGTATTTCTGACCCAAGAACAGGAGAAATTATAAAAGGTCATGTTAGTTTAGGAAGTTTACGTATTCGTCAAGATTTTTTAATAGCACAGGCTTTGCAGGCTCCTTATAAAAAGGATTCTATAGATGATGATTTTGCTTTGCAAATGGCCATTGCAAGAATTAGACAATTGTCTGCGCATGAAATTGGTCACACTTTAGGGTTTGCTCACAATTTTGCTGCAAGTACCAATGAAAGGGCTTCTGTGATGGATTATCCGCATCCAAAATTTAGTTTAAAAGAGGGTGAAATTGATTTTTCTGACGCTTACGATACTAAAATTGGGGCTTGGGATAAAGTAACTGTTGCTTATTTTTATCAAGATTTTGAGGAGGATGAAGAAAATCAGTTGTTTAAAATTTTAGAAAATGCATTTGCAAGCGGTCTAAAATACTTATCAGATTCAGACGCAAGATCTCAAGGAAGTGCAAGTGTTTCTGCACATTTATGGGATAATGGTGGTAATATTCATGATGAATTATACAATATTCTTAAAATTAGGAAAATGGCTATCGAAAAATTTTCAACAGATAATATTAGAACAAATCAACCTTATTCTGTTTTAGAGGATGTATTTGTTCCGTTGTATTTTTTCCATAGATTTCAAACAGAAGCTACCGTAAAATTAATCGGTGGTTTGGAATATAGTTATGCTGTAAAAGGGGGGAATCAAACCATTGTAAAAAGAGTTTCTGGAACAACCGAAAGAATCGCTTTACAAGCAGTCTTAAAAACAATTGCTGTAGATGAAATTGCAATTCCGAAAGAAAAGTTAGAATTATTTCCACCAAGAGCAATGGGTTTTGAAAGAACTAGAGAATCTTTTAAAAGTGACTTAGGGGTAGAGTTTGATGCTTTTGGAGCAGTAGAAACGGCAAGTGAAATGACGTTGAATTTATTATTAAATCCACAAAGAGCTTCAAGATTAATTGTGCATAAAAGTTTACATAAAAGACAATTGGGTTTAGGTGAACTAATTGATGAATTGATAACAAAAACGATTATTAAAACCCATGAAGATACTTATTATCAAGAGTTACAAAATGTAATTAACACAAAGGTTTTAGAAGAACTGTTTTATTTGGCAGCCTATAAAAATCAGTATAAACAAGTAAACGCAATTGTCTTGTTTAAGTTGGATGAAATCAAATCGATTTTACAAAATAAAAACCTAAAAGGAATTCAGAAAATATATAATTTAGCAATGATAAAAATGATTGAAGATTTTGTTGAAAATCCAACGTCATTTAAAAAAACTAATGCTCCACAAATTCCAGATGGATCACCTATTGGAAGTGACTATAAATATTAATTAATAAAATATAAGGTTGCGCAAAATCGAGGCCTAAATATAAATATGATAATAGATTTAATATCAGATACCGTAACGAGACCAACAAAAGGAATGCTGGACGCAATGATGAATGCAAAAGTTGGTGATGATGTTTTTAAAATGGATCCAACCGTAAATATTTTGCAAGAAAAAGTTGCCGCTATGTTCGGAATGGATGCTGCATTATTTTTTCCTTCAGGAACCATGGCAAATCAAACTGCTATTAAGTTACATACGCAACCGGGAGACAAATTAATTTGTGATAAATACGCACATGTTTATAATTATGAAGGCGGAGGAGCAGCATTTAATTCTGGTGTAACGTGCAAATTAATTGACGGAAATAGAGGGATGTTTACTTCTGAACAATTGCAAGAGGCAGTTGCTGGTAGATCCGATATTCACGTTCCGTATTCTAGATTAGTTTGTATAGAAAACACCACAAATAAAGGTGGTGGAGCTTGTTGGGAGTTTTCTGAGTTAGAAAAATTACAAAAAGTAGCAAAAGAAAATAACCTCGCTTTTCATTTGGACGGAGCGCGTTTATTTAATGCTTTGGTGGCTAAAAATGAAACTCCACAACAATATGGACACTTATTTGACACCATTTCTATTTGCTTATCAAAAGGTTTAGGAGCGCCAATTGGTTCAATTTTATTAGGTTCTAAAGAGCATATAGCAAAAGCTTTAAGAATTAGAAAACTTTTGGGAGGTGCAATGAGACAAGTTGGTTTTTTAGCCGCAGCAGGAATTTATGCACTAGATAATCATTTAGAAAGATTGGCTGAAGATCATCAAAAAGCAAAAGAAATTGGCGAAGTTTTAGAAACTGTTTCTTACGTTACAAAAGTAGAGCCGATAGAGACCAATATCATTATTTTTTATGTTGATAAAAAAATAGGCGCAGATAATTTTATTCATAAAATGAAAACTAAAAATATTCTTTTAACCCCAATGGGTGAGGGTAGAATTAGAATTGTTACGCATTTAGATTATACAAATGAAATGCATGAAATTCTTATAAAAGAATTGAAAATTTTTTAAAATTAAAAGACCTTAATTTTCGAGATTTAATTTAGCCAATTCTTTATAATTTCTTTTTAACTTTTTAAGTAGTATACCGTATAATAATTGGTAGAATAACCATAAAATGCCTAAAATTAAGAGTGTAGCAATAAGAGTTGAAATTATTATTAAAACAATTTGCTTGTTGTTTAATTCATCAAAATTAGTGTTTATAGACGTTATAGAGACAACGATCATTACTAATGCCAAATAACTTAAGTTAAACAACACATAATTTCGAACAGTTTTTCTAGTTTTAATTATTTTTTTCATCAATGTTCTTGTTGAATCTGTGGTAGAAATTCTTTTATAATTTAAGTAGAACATCACCAAAAAATAAAACAATATTATGTATGCTACAATTTGAGAATAGAAAATAAAGTTTTGTAACCCCATTTTATCATATTCAGCATACGCTTCATCCATATCCAAAACAAAGTATAAGGAGTTTAGTACGACAAATTCTAAAATACCAATAATAAAAATCCATTTTACAATTGATGATGATTTCGAGTGTGCTAACTTATAAATTTCTAAAGTCGAAAGCTTACGAGTTTCTTTAGGTTGATTATCCCAAACTTTTTTATATTTCTCTAATAAATCCATGATTATGGGTTTAATATATTTTTTAATTTTTCTTTGGCTCTGTTCATTTTTACTCTTGCATTTACTGAAGATATTCCTAATGTTTCGGAAATTTCTGAATAAGGTTTGTCTTCTAGATATAAAAATATTAAAGCTTTATCAATATCACTTAATTTATGTATTGCTCTGTATAAGGCTTTTAGTTGCAGTTCTTCTGTATTATCATAATCCGTGGCTTTAACTTTATAAGCAAAATCACTAATATCTTGTGTTTTTATTGTTCTGGTTGATTTTCGATATAAGGAAATTGCGGTATTTAAAGCAACCCTATACATCCAAGTGCTAAATTTAGAGTCCCCTCTAAACTTTGGATAATTTTTCCAAAGTTGTATCGTTATTTCTTGAAATAAATCATTGTGTGCATCTTGATTTGTTGTGTAAATTCTACAAATTTTATGTGCTATATTTTGATTTTGTTCAAAGTCCGATAAAAATTTAGTTTCTAAATCTTTTTGCAATCGCTATTTTTTTAGTTTACTTATAAGTAGTGTAAAAGTATAAAATGTTACATTTTTAAAAAAAAATATATTTGAATATAATTAAATTACTTAAATTTGCTGTATTGAAAATGGAAAAAATTGAACAATATTAAACAGAATTTCACAATAAAAGACCTTGAGAATATCTCTGGAATTAAAGCACATACCATTAGAATATGGGAAAAACGCTATAATTTATTAGCACCTAAAAGAACAGAAACGAACATAAGGTTTTACACTCCAGCAGATTTAACTAAACTTTTAAATATTGTTCTCTTAAATACCAATAATTTCAAAATTTCTAAAATTGCAGAGATGTCTGTAGAAGAAATAACACTGCAAGCAAGAGAATTAGCTTTTAATACGGCTATTAACGATGAAGCTATAAACGCTTTTAAGTTAGCGATGTTTCAATTTGATAAAGTTTTATTTAATAATTCTTACAACACATTATTGCATAAGAAAACATTTAGAGATATTTTTCGAGATGTTTTTCTTCCTTTTTTAGAAAATATAGGATTATTATGGCAGACCGAAACTTTACTGCCTGCGCACGAACATTTCATTTCGAACCTTATTGCCCAAAAAATTCAAGCGAATACAGAAAAACTTCAATACAATATTAATAATACAAATAAAACCTATGTATTATTTTTACCTGAAAATGAAATTCATGAACTAGGGCTATTATACTTAAATTATGAATTAGTTCTTAGAGGATTTCACACAGTTTACCTTGGGCAAAGTTTGCCTTTAAATAATTTAAATTATTTTTTAGAGAGTGATAGAGAAATATGCTTTATAACCTCTTTAACGATTCAGCCTTACGATGATCAAATTTCAGATTATTTCCAAGAGATTACGGAAGTTATGGCAGATACCAAGAATAAATTTATTGCAACAGGAAGGAAGATTAGTAAAGTAAAGCACCTTAAATTAAATGCTAATATTCAATTATATGATTCTATACCAGATTTGTTAAAAGTCTTATAAAACTGTATTCTTTTTTAATTAGATGTTTAATTAATATCTATATTTGTTAGACAAAATAAATAATGAACAATAATATTCATATAATTGGCTCTGGCTTTTCTGCTTTAGCGTCTTCATGCTATTTAGCAAAACAAGGATTTAATGTAACCGTATTAGAAAAAAATGATACTTTAGGGGGCAGAGCAAGACAATTCAAAAAGGATGGTTTTACTTTCGATATTGGCCCTTCTTGGTATTGGATGCCAGATGTTTTTGAGCGTTTTTTTGCTGATTTTGGTAAAAAACCTTCTGATTATTACACCTTAGATAAATTAAGTCCTGGTTACGAAGTGTACTTCGGTGAAAATTCTTCTTTAAAGATTTCTGAAAACTTAGATGATATTTATAAAATGTTCGAAGAAGAAGAAAAAGGAAGTGCAAAGCATTTAAAATCCTTTTTAGGTTCTGCAAAATCTAATTATGATACTGCCATAAAGGATTTAGTTTATAAGCCAGGAGTTTCGCCTTTAGAATTAGTAAATACAACAACTATAGCAAGAGTTACGCAGTTTTTTTCAACGATACGAAAACAAGTTAGAAAAAACATAAAGAGCCCTAAATTAATAAAAATTTTAGAATTTCCTGTATTATTTCTAGGTGCAAAACCAAGCAATACACCAGCATTTTATAATTTCATGAATTATGCAGATTTTGGATTAGGAACTTGGCACCCAAGAGGAGGGATGTATACCGTTATTGAAGGTATGGTTTCTTTAGCAGAAAGTTTAGGAGTAAACTTTAAAACGAATGCGAACGTTGAAAAAATTATTACGGATTCATCCAAAAATGTTGTTGGATTAAAAGTTAATGGAGAGAAAGTGGCAACAACTTTAGTTTTAAGTGGTGCAGATTATCATCATACAGAAACACTATTAGATAAAAATGTAAGACAATATTCAGAAAATTATTGGGACAAAAAAACATTTGCTCCCTCATCGCTTTTATTTTATGTTGGTTTTAATAAAAAGATAAAAAATGTAAGTCATCATACATTGTTTTTTGATACAGATTTTGATTTGCATGCAAAAGAAATATATGACAATCCACAATGGCCAACAGATCCTTTGTTCTATGCGAATTTTACTTCAATAACAGACAAAACATCTGCACCTAAAGGAAAAGAAGCAGGATTTTTCTTAATTCCTTTAGCGCCAGGAATTAAGGATACGCCTGAATTAAGAGAAGAATATTTTCACAAAATAATGGATAGGTTTGAAAACTTAACTAATCAAAAAGTGAAAGATGATGTGTTGTTCAAAAAATCGTTTTGTGTGAATGATTTTAAAGAAGAATACAATTCGTATAAAGGAAATGCATACGGAATGGCAAATACGCTTTTACAAACTGCTTTTTTAAGGCCAAAAATAAAAAGTAGTAAAGTAAATAATTTGTATTTTACGGGTCAATTGACAGTTCCGGGGCCTGGAGTTCCACCAGCATTGATCTCAGGAAAAATAGCATCAGAATTAATCATGAAAAATCAAAAATAAGATGAAAGAATTATTTGATAGTGTTTCTAATGATTGCAGTAAACTAGTTACGAAAAGTTATAGTACCTCTTTTTCTTTAGCGGTAAATATGTTGTCTCCAAAAATTAGAACAGACATCTATAATATTTATGGTTTTGTGCGTTTTGCTGATGAAATTGTAGACACGTTTCATGAGTATGATAAAGAGAAATTAATGGAACATTTTGAAAGAGATTATTATCTTTCAATGGAGTTGGGCATTAGTTTAAATCCGATTTTAAATTCATTTCAACGAACCGTAAGTACCTATAAAATTCCGGATGAAATGGTGCAAGCTTTTTTAAAAAGTATGAAAGCCGATTTATATAAAACGGAATATCAAACCAAAGCAGAGTACGACGAATATATTTATGGTTCTGCAGATGTTGTAGGTTTAATGTGTTTAAAAGTATTCGTGAACGGAAATAATGAAATGTATGAAGAACTAAAAGATGCTGCAATGCGCCTAGGATCTGCATTTCAAAAAGTGAATTTTTTACGAGATTTAAAAGATGATTATGAGGTTTTAAATCGTTCGTATTTTCCGAATATAAATTTGGGGGAATTAAATGCAGCCTCAAAACAAATTATTATTGATGAAATTGAAGAAGATTTCGATTTTGCTTATAAAAACGGAATTCTTAAATTGCCGGTTGAAGCTAAATTTGGAGTGTATATGGCGTACAGATATTACAGAAGATTATTGAAAAAATTAAAAGCCGTGCCTTCAGAAAAAATTATGGACACTCGTATTCGTATTTCAGACCCAATGAAAATAAATTTATTGGCCAGAAGCTATGTAAAATATAAATTAAATATTATAAAATAATGCTGTTATTTATTACGCTTGCTGTTTTTTTATTAATGGAAGGCATTAGTTGGTGTACACACAAATTTGTAATGCACGGTTTTGGATGGTATTTACATGAAGATCATCATCAACCAAAGTATAATGGTTTCGAAAAAAATGATGCTTTTTTTATTATTTTTGCCTTACCAAGCATGGCTTTATTCTACTACGGCACATATACGCAACATACTTATTTGTTCTATATTGGTCTTGGTATTTTATGTTACGGCTTAGCATACTTTTTAGTGCATGACGTATTAATACATCAACGCTTTAAATGGTTTAAAAACACCAATAACTTTTATTTAAAAGGATTAAGAAAGGCACATAAAATTCATCATAAAAATATGAGAAAAGAAGATAGCCAATGTTTCGGAATGTTGTTTGTACCCTTCAAATATTTTCAAAAGCCTAAAATTTAAATTTATAGTAAAAGTGTACTTTACTTTATTCTTATATCTTTAGTTCAATATTAATAACCTCATTTAACGCTAATGAATTATTACGACTACATAATTGTTGGTGGAGGTGCATCTGGTTTAATGATGGCATACAGAATGTCTAAAGATGCTTTTTTTGATGATACATCAATCTTAATTTTAGATGCAGAAAAGAAAAATGTAAACGATAGAACTTGGTGTTATTGGGATACTAAAAATGATGAGTGGAATGATATTGTAAGTGCTTCTTGGAAAAATATTATTTTTAAAAGTGAGCTTCATTCTGTTGAAGAAAGTATTGCTCCTTATCAATATAAAATGATTCGCAGTAAAGATTTTTACACAAAAATCTGGTCTCATTTAGCAACTAAATCAAATATTACTTTTCAAAAAACAAACGTTGTTAGCATTCACCAACGAGATAATTTAGCAGAAGTAGTTACTGCTCAAAAAATCTTTAAAACAAAGACTATTTTAAATAGTATTTTGTTTAATGATGCGTATAAAAAGCAAACGAAATACCCTGTTTTACAGCAGCATTTTGTTGGGTTTTTTATAAAAACGAAAGAAAACTATTTTGATGAGAGTGCTGCAACTTTTATGGACTTTACCGTGGCTCAAAAAGGAAATACACGTTTTATGTATATTTTACCATATGCTAAAAACGAAGCTTTGTTTGAATATACATTGTTTTCACAAGATGTATTGCCTTACGATGAGTACAAATTAGAAATTAAAAAATATTTAGAAGATAGAAATATTACGGATTATGAAATTGTAGAAAAAGAGCAAGGTTCCATACCCATGACCTGCTATAAATTCTGGAAAAATAATGCTAACAATATTATTCATATTGGCACAGCCGGAGGGTGGTCAAAAGCAAGTACAGGCTTTACGTTTAAAAATACCACTAAAAAAACAGCAAAACTCCTTGAGCATATAAAACGGCATAAACCGTTGCCTGAATTTCATAAAACAAATAAATTTTGGTTTTATGATTTATTATTATTAGACATTCTTCATAAAAAAAACCATTTAGGAGCTTCTATTTTTACTCATTTATTTAAACGCACTTCTGCTAAGAAAATATTAAAATTTTTAGATGAAGAAACTTCGCTTTACGAAGATTTACAAATTGAAATGAAAATGCCGCCTAATAATTTTATCAAAGCCGTTATTAAAAGAATATTTTAAGTTTTTTTAGTCATTAGTATAAAGCACCAACATTTCGTTTTAAATTTTAAAAAAAAACAGCACTTCACTACCAATGTATATAAGTGTTTAGAATACGGTATGGTGCACTGCACTATATTCTATACTTTGCTATAGCTACTATTGGTAAAGGCCTTTAAATTGTTTTTTTTAGTTACCTTTTTTCTTAGCAGAAGTATCGTAATCTTTTATATATCGATGCTATTTTGCGGTAAACTACATTTATATCTCCAGTTTTCTGCAAGCCCACTCTTCTTATTCTATTTAAATTTGTTCCAAATTTACTCCAAATTAATTTCAACAAATAGAGCGCTGCAGTAGGTGTCACTTTTTTTTATTACCAAGCTTTTACCAAAAACAGAGAGGAAAAAATTTCACCATTTATAGGGATTGATTGGCTTTTTATTTTTTTTAAATTTATAAAAAAAAGCTATCCCCCCCCCACGAATAAAAGGTATAAAATTTCCTATTATTTGGAAATATAAACCCATAATCAGTAGGTTTGTTCACTATATAACCAGTTATACGCCAGCAAAAAACGAAAGCTAAACTGGGTATAAATACTTGTTTTTTAAACACGTATTTAAACGCTAAAAAAACAGCCCTTATTATCTCATCTTTGCTATAAGTTCAGAAACAAGATAATAGGACAAGGTGTAATCACAAGATTCCTTTTTTAAGTTTGTATTTAATTTGGACGAAATAGGAAAACACAAATAAAGGCAGCCGCTAACAAAGTATAAAAATAATAAGGGTTAAGTCCCGAACCTAAAGATGGTAAACAATTAATAAAGTCCACCAAATTTATAATTTGACGGTTATAGAAAGATAAAGAGAAATACCAAATTTGGCGAAGTACTAAACCGAAAAGTAAGTACATTTTAATTCCTTACTATTCTTACACAAACACTTTGGCTGTAATATAAACAAAGGAAAATCTAACTAAAAATAAATTTAAAGAATAATACTGAATGACTATTTTAAAACAAACAAAACTTTTAATAACCACAATTTTATTACTCATTTTTAGTAATTCCCTTTTTAGTCAAAAAATTGAACCAAAAAAAACAATACCCAGGAGAAGTGTAATAATTAAATATTTATTGGAAGTTTCTTTCACATAATAATTAAATTTCTCTCAAAAGATAAATATAAACTTTTAAAATTAAGCTTAAATTTTTATTTAACTTTAGGGAACTTCCATTCATCTTAATAAAAGGGCCTTTAAGGTGATTAATATCAAATAGGTACGCTTTAGATGTACCTTGAATAATATAAATTTACTATTGATGAAAATACTAGGGATCTAAATATACCTTCACTTTGGGGTGCACAAAAATTTATGATAAGCAGTAATTACACTTTATAAAATAGAATAAATATGAAAAATTTAATTTTTACAATGTTTTTAGTGCTGTTTTTTTTCAGCCTAGAAACTACCGCTCAAACTACCTCTATACCAGATCCTGCTTTCGAGCAAGCTTTAATTGATTTAGGACATGATTCAGGAGCAATAGATGGTCTTGTAACTACATCAAATATAAATAGCCTTACATTTTTAAATGTTACTAATAAAGGGATATCAAGTTTAACAGGTATAGAAAATTTTTTCTCTTTAACGGTTTTATTATGTTCTAGAAATAGTTTAACAAGTTTAGATGTGAGTAATAATAACGTTTTAGCTGATTTAAAATGTGATGGTAATGATTTAACAAGTTTAGATGTGAGTAGTAATACCGCTTTAACTACTTTATTTTGTTATAATAATGATTTAACAAGTTTAGATGTAAGTAGCAATACCAATTTAGAAAATTTATTATGTTATAATAATGATTTAACAAGTTTAAATGTAAAGAATGGAAATAATACAAATTTCTATTATTTCGACGCAACAACTAACCCAGATTTATTCTGCATAGAAGTAGATGATGTTGCTTATAGCACTACATACTGGACTGATATAGATGCTGGAGCGAGATATGATTTAGATTGTTATAGCACCCCTATACCAGATCCTGCTTTCGAGCAAGCCTTAATTGATTTAGGACATGATTCGGGAGCAATAGATGGTCTTGTAACAACATCAAATATAAGTAGCCTTACATATTTAAATATTACTAATAAAGGGATCTCAAGTTTAACAGGTATAGAAGATTTTACCGCTTTAACTAATTTATATTGTAATTCAAATAGTTTAACAAGTTTAGATGTGAGTAGCAATACCGCTTTAACTTCTTTAAATTGTTATTCAAATAATTTAACAAGTTTAAATGTAAAGAATGGAAATAATACAAATTTCACTCAATTCAACGCAACATCTAATCCAGATTTATTCTGCATAGAAGTAGATGACGTTGCTTATAGCGATACAACCTGGCCTGATATAGATGCTGGAGCGAGTTATAGTTTAGATTGTAGGCCTTCTACCTCTATACCAGATTCTGCTTTCGAGCAAGCCTTAATTGATTTAGGACATGATTCGGGAGTAATAGATGGTGTTGTAACAACAGCGAATATAAGTAGCCTTACAACTTTAGATGTTAATACTAAAGGGATATCAAGTTTAACAGGTATAGAAGATTTTACCGCTTTAACTACTTTAATATGTTCTGGAAATAGTTTAACAAGTTT
>CAXMOR010000029.1:0-82079 GCA_964195455.1 uncultured Acidimicrobiia bacterium | reverse complement strand
TTGGTTTCAATACTTGGTTTAATGATAACTTAGGTTTGAATTTTCAAGTAGGTCGTAAAATAGGTTTTTCGGATAAAGAAAACGATCACTACCAAAGTTCTATTGGTTTGGCAATTAAATTTGGAGGATATGATACTGATGGAGATGGCGTATATGATAAAAAAGATGCTTGCCCAGAGGTTGTCGGTTTAGTAGAATTTAATGGTTGTCCTGATGCTGATGGTGATGGAATCAAAGATTCTGATGATGCGTGTCCAAATGTTGCAGGTTTAGCAGCAATGAATGGTTGTCCTGATGCTGATGGTGATGGACTTGCTGATAAAGACGACATGTGTCCTAATTCTAAAGGAACGAAAGCGAATAAAGGTTGCCCAGATTCTGACGGTGACAGTGTAGTTGATAAAGATGATAAATGTGCTACTTTGGCTGGGCCTGCTGCAAATAGTGGTTGTCCGTGGCCAGATACAGATGGTGATGGTGTTTTAGATAAAGATGACAAATGTCCATCAGTTGCAGGTGTTGCTTCAGAAGGAGGTTGTCCAGAACCAGTTATTTCGGAAGCTGCAAAAATGGGATTAGATACATTTGCAAAAGCTATTCTATTTAATATAGACAAATCAAGTTTCAAATCTGGAGTTACAAATCAATTAGGTGGTATGTTAATTATTTTGAATGAATTTCCAAAATCAGAGTTTGCTGTTAAAGGTTTCACTGATAATACAGGTAGTCCTTCAGGTAATTTAAAATTATCAGATAAAAGAGCTAATGCTGTTAGAGATTATTTAATTAGTAAAGGAATTGATGCATCAAGATTAACTGCAAAAGGTTACGGTGAAGATTCTCCAATAGATTCTAATAAAACTAGATCTGGTAGATCTAATAATAGAAGAGTTGAGGTTAAAGTAACTAACTAATAACTGAACTAGTATAAAATTAAAAAAAAGCCTCATCAATCTGATGAGGCTTTTTTAGTTAAAAAACTTTTTTAAATTCAAACAAAAAAAAGTACCTTTGCCCCTTGAAATTGAGAGGGTACATCCCATATAAAAAAATAATAATTTAATTAGATACAAAATGTCTACAACAACAGGTAAAGTTTCTCAAATAATTGGGCCAGTTATTGATGTTGAGTTCAATACTGAAAACAACGAACTTCCTAGAATTTATGATTCATTAGAAATTAAAAAAGCTGATGGTTCTATTCTAGTATTAGAGGTACAACAACATATTGGAGAAGATACCGTTAGAACCATCTCTATGGATGCAACTGATGGATTAAGTAGAGGGGTAGAAGTTATCGCTACAGGGAGTCCGATACAAATGCCAATTGGTAGCGATATATATGGTCGTTTATTCAATGTAACAGGAGATGCAATTGATGGATTAGGGAATTTAAAGAAAGAAGGAGAGGACGGATTACCTATCCATAGATCTGCACCTCGATTTGAAGACTTATCTGTATCTACTGAGGTTTTATTTACAGGGATTAAAGTAATTGATTTAATTGAACCTTACGCAAAAGGGGGTAAAATTGGTTTATTTGGAGGAGCTGGAGTTGGTAAAACTGTACTAATTCAAGAGTTAATTAACAACATTGCGAAAGGACATGGTGGATTATCAGTTTTTGCAGGTGTTGGAGAAAGAACTCGTGAAGGGAATGATTTACTTCGTGAAATGTTAGAGTCTGGAATTATCAAATACGGGGATGATTTTATGCACTCTATGGAAGAAGGCGGATGGGATTTATCTAAAGTTGATAAACCTGGAATGAGAGAATCTAAAGCTACTTTTGTTTTTGGACAAATGAATGAGCCACCAGGAGCGCGTGCAAGAGTTGCTCTATCAGGGTTAACAATTGCTGAATATTTTAGAGATGGAGCTGGTGAGGCTCAAGGAAAGGATGTTCTTTTCTTTGTTGATAATATATTTAGATTTACACAAGCTGGTTCTGAAGTTTCTGCTTTATTAGGTCGTATGCCTTCTGCGGTTGGATACCAACCAACATTAGCTACAGAAATGGGTGCAATGCAAGAACGTATTACATCAACTAAAAAAGGTTCTATTACATCTGTACAAGCAGTTTATGTGCCTGCAGATGATTTAACAGATCCTGCGCCGGCAACAACATTTGCTCACTTAGATGCTACTACAGTATTGTCACGTAAAATTGCGGAGTTAGGTATATATCCTGCAGTAGATCCATTAGATTCTACTTCAAGAATTTTATCTGCTCAAATTTTAGGCGATGAACACTATAATACAGCAACAGCTGTAAAAGAAATTTTACAACGTTATAAAGAATTGCAAGATATTATTGCAATTTTAGGGATGGAAGAATTATCTGAAGAAGATAAATTGGTAGTTCATAGAGCTAGACGTGTACAACGTTTCTTATCTCAACCCTTTCATGTAGCTGAACAATTTACAGGTATACCAGGAGTTTTGGTTGATATTAAAGACACTATCAAAGGTTTTAATATGATTATGGATGGTGAGTTAGATAAATATCCAGAAGCAGCATTTAATTTAAGAGGGTCAATTCAAGATGCAATTGATGCTGGAGAAAAAATGTTAGCTGAAGCATAAACTAAGTTTTCAGTTTTTTAGTTTAAGGTTACCAGTAATTAACTATAAACAAAAGAACTAAAGACTAAAAACTAAATAAATATGTTTTTAGAAATAGTAACACCAGAGGCCATCTTATTTTCATCAGAAGTTGATTTATTTTCAGTTCCTGGTATTAATGGAGAGTTTCAAATGTTGAACAATCATGCACCAGTAGTTTCTATTTTAAGAGAGGGTACTGTTAAGATTCATGTTCACTCACAAGATCTTTCAGAAAATGATATACGAAGTGCGTATTTAGAGAAAGATGCTGATGATGCTAAAATTTTTACTCTAGCAATAACTTCAGGAACTTTAGAATTAAATGATAATAAAGCGATTATTTTAGCTGATTAACATTATAATTATAATTTTTAATAAACCTCAAAATAGTTTTCTGTTTTGAGGTTTATTATTTAAAATATTTTTTAGTGAACAAAATGGCCTCCTTGTTCTTATAATTAGAAGTATTTGCACACAGATTTTTGCAATAGATATTTTGGAGGAGCATGCACTTCAATTTATAGCACATAATATTGAAAGAGATTAAACGTAAGTTTAAAACTATTAATAATTATGTAAATAGTTTGTTTTCTAAATTAAACACAATAAAAAGGGAGCTTATCGTTGTATATGCGGTAAAAAATAAAATTTACACTCTATAAAAATGTCGTAAATTTGCAATATGGAAGAAACAAATAGACAAAGAAAAATTGCGGGAGTTCTGCAAAAGGATTTGGTAGATGTGTTGCAAAAAGCAGCGCAAGATGGAATGAAAGGAGTTATTATTTCTGTTTCTAAAGTTCATGTAACTTCAGATTTGGGAGTTGCCAAGGTATATTTAAGTGTTTTCCCGTCAGTAAATAGAGATGAGTTAATTAAAGGAGTGCAATCGAATACTGTTTTAATTCGTCATGAAATGGCAAAAAGAACTAAAAATCAATTACGTAGAATGCCAGAATTACTATTTTTTGGTGACGATACTCTAGACTATATAGAAGAAATTGATAAGTCTTTAAAGGGTGAAGATGAGAATCCTATTAAAAATCCTAAAGTAGTATCAAGACGCGTAAAAAAATAAATGTAAGCATCTTATTTGAATTTTTCTATATACATAGCTAAAAGATATTTATTTACAAAGACCGGTAATAACGCCATAAATATTATTACAATAATTGCTTCGTTTGGTGTTATAATTGGCTCTTTAGCATTATTTATTATCCTTTCCGGCTTTTCTGGGTTACGTACTTTTAGTTATGGTTTATTAGATGTCTCCGATCCTGATATTAAAGTAACTTCTGTAAAGGGGAAATCATTCATAATTACATACGATATTCAGCAAATTTTAGATAGTAATCAGGCTATAGAAACATGTTCTAAAGTAATTGAAGAACGTGTTTTTTTAGAATATAATGATAAAAGTGAAATTGCTTATATAAAAGGAGTTGAGGATAATTACACAAAGATTACGCAAATAGACGCTACATTAAGTCAAGGCAGTTGGTTAGATACAACTTTTCTAAATACAGCTGTAATTGGTAGGTCAATCGCTTATAAATTATCCTTAGGAGTTAGAAGTTTTGGAGAACCTTTGCAAATTATGGTTCCAAAACCAGGAACGGGCTTCATCAATCCCAATAATGCATTTTACAGAACTAATGTTCAAGTTGTTGGTTTGTATTCGGGAACGGAAGAATTTGAAAGCAAATTTGTCTTTGTTACTTTACCTCAAGCAAAAGAATTATTAAGGTTTAGGGACAATCAAGTTACAGCTTTTGAGTTAAAACTAGTAGATTCAAAAAATGCTGATAGGATTGCTGAGGAGCTTCAAAAAGAATTTGGAAATGATTTTAAAGTACAAACCAAAGAGCAATTAAATGAGATTTTTTACAAGGTTATAAATACCGAAAACCTTGTTTCTTACCTTATTTTTACGCTGATTGTTATTATTGCATTGTTTAATGTAATTGGCGCAATTATTATGATGATTATTGATAAAAAGAATAATTTAAAAACCTTATTTAGTCTAGGGGCGACAGTAAAAGAAATAAAACATATATTCGAAATTCAAGGCTTTTTACTTACCTTTTTTGGAATGCTGATAGGTTTGTCAATTGGAGTTATTTTAGTTTTTTTACAAAAACAATTTGGTTTTTTTATGATTACAGAAAACTTGGCGTATCCCGTAGAATTTAGATTTACTAATTTAGTTATTGTAATTCTTACAATAACTATTTTAGGTTTTATCGCATCAAAAATTGCAAGCAGTAGAATTTCTGAAGAATTTATAGAAAGGTAAAATGATGAAAAAGATAATTTATTTATTGTGGCTTTTCATTTTTAGTATCTGTTATAAAAATAATTAATTCTTTTTTGAATAAACGGGACTATTCAAACTCAGGAATAATCATATTTCCAAACTTTGCTTCCACTTCATCAAAAGCCTCGAACACATTTTTTGCATCATCAGAAGTTACCATTTTCATTCTATGCTCTTTAAAATGCGGAATTCCTTTAAAGTAATTTGTATAGTGTCTTCTTGTCTCAAAAACACCTAAAATCGGTCCTTTCCAATCAATTGCCATTTGTAAATGTCTTCTTGCCATTTCTGTTCTTTGTGCAATTGTTGGTTTTCCTAAATATTCGCCAGTTTTAAAATAGTGCTTTACTTCATTAAAAAACCATGGATAACCAATAGCAGCTCTTCCGATCATTGCGCCATCTAAACCGTATTTATCTCTCATTTCCATCGCTTTCTCTGGTGAAGTAATATCTCCATTTCCAAAAACAGGAATATGCATTCTTTGATTGTTCTTTACTTGTGCTATGGGTTTCCAGTCAGCATCTCCTTTGTACATTTGTGCACGAGTTCTTCCATGAATAGAAATCGCTGCGCAACCTACATCTTGCAAACGTTCTGCAACCTCAACAATTCTTATTGAATCATGATCCCAGCCCAAACGGGTTTTTACGGTAACAGGCAAGTTCGTGTGTTTAACCATCGCTTCCGTAAGGGAAACCATCAAGTCAATATCTTTTAAAATTCCTGCTCCGGCGCCTTTAGAAACTACTTTTTTTACAGGACAGCCAAAATTGATGTCAATAATATCTGGATTTGATTTTTCTACAATCTCTACTGTTTTGAGCATTGATTCTAAATTCGCACCAAAAATCTGAATTCCTACTGGACGTTCTTTTTCATAAATATCCAGTTTCATTACACTTTTTGCAGCATCTCTAATCAATCCTTCAGAGGAAATAAATTCGGTATAGACTACATCTGCGCCGTTTTCTTTACATAAAGCTCTAAACGGTGGGTCAGAAACATCCTCCATGGGTGCAAGTAATAAAGGAAAGTCTGGTAATTCTATGTTGCCAATTTTAATCATGTTGTAATTTTCTTTTTTTTACTTAAAATTGAATCTCTTTCTCAATTTTTTTTTCGCCTCTTTTTACGACCACTTTTGTGGAGTTGCCTTTTTCAAAAACGGATAGAGCTCTCATATAACTCATCATATCAACGACAATACTATCGCCTAACTTAATAACAATATCTCCCTTTTTTAAGCCTGATTTTTGTGCTGGCTTTTCTTCAGAAATACCATCAATCCGCATTCCTATTCCATCAAACATATAATCTGGAATTACACCCAAACCAACTTTGAAACGTGGCGTGTCTTTGCCTTCATTTTTTGTTTTTCTAAAAGCTAGTTTTCCATTATTGTCTAAATCAGAAATAATATTAAAGATATAATTACTTATGGTTTTCATTCCTTCATAATTCAGTTTTTCTGAATCATCACCAGGTTTATGATAATCTTCATGCTGACCTGTAAAAAAATGCAATACAGGTATATCAGCTAAATAAAAACTTGTGTGATCACTTGGTCCAACACCAGATTCTTTCTGGATTAATTTAAACTTATTATTATGAGCTTTTAAAGTTTGTTTAAATATTGGTGAAGTTCCTGTCCCGTATACTGCTAAAGCAGAATCTTCTTTTAAACGACCAACCATATCCATATTAATCATATAAGAAACTTTTTGAGTATCTATTGTTGGGTTCTTTACGAAATAATTAGAACCTAATAAACCCATTTCTTCGCCAGAAAAAGCTATAAAAAGATAGTTGTTTTTTGTGTTTTTCGTCTTTAGTTTTGCTGCTAAATTTAATAAAACAGCAACTCCAGAAGCATTATCATCTGCACCATTATGGATTACTTTAATTGAATCTCTGTACAAAGAGCCTTCACCCCCAAAACCTAAATGATCATAATGAGCGCCAATAATTACGGTATTTTCTGCTTTATTATCAAAAAAACCAAGTACGTTACTTCCTGTAATTGTTCTATCACCATTCACGTCAAATTTTACTTCGTCATGCGGATTTGTCTTTGGCTTAAAAGTAAAAGACTGGAGAAAACCTATGGTTCCTTTTGGAGCTAATTCAAGTTCTTGAAACCTTTTTTCAATATAACTTGCTGCAGCTTTTTCACCTTTTGTTCCAGTTTGTCTTCCTTCTAATTTATTAGAAGCTAAAAAGGTAACATCTTCGTGAATTCTAGTTTCTTGATTAATAGGTTGTTTACAAGAAATCAAAAAACATAAAAAGATTAAAAACAAGAGGTTTCTCATGATGATAAATATTATTTTTGCAAAGTTAATTAATAATTGAGAAAATGAGAGTTGTTTATCTATTTGTATTTGCTTTTATATTGGTGTCTTGTAAAAATGACAAAAAAGAGACAGAAATAAAATCAATTGAAAAAATTATTGTAAAAGATTCCTTAATTTACCCAGAAGAAATTCATTTTAAAAGTTTAAAGCAAGTAACTTTTGGTGGTGATAATGCGGAAGCATATTGGAGTTTTGACGATAAACAGATCGTATTTCAATCTAACAATAAAAACTGGAATGTTAGCTGTGATCAAATGTTTTTAATGGATGCAGATGCTTCCTTTAAAAATGAGATGCCACCAATGATTTCGACAGGCAAGGGAAGAACAACTTGTGCTTATTTCTTGCCGGATAATAAACATATTATTTATGCTTCAACGCATTTAGTCGACGATCAGTGTCCTGATGTTCCTTTGCGTAAAAATGGAAAATATATTTGGCCTGTTTATGATAGTTTCGATATTTTTGTTGCAGACTTGCAGGGTAACATTGTTAAACAATTAACGAATGAAAAAGGCTATGATGCAGAGCCAACCGTTTCACCAAAAGGGGATAAAATTGTATTTACATCTACCAGAAGTGGAGATTTAGAGTTGTACACAATGAATATAGATGGTTCTAATGTGAAACAAATTACAAATGAATTAGGGTATGACGGAGGTGCATTTTTCTCGCCAGATGGAACAAAAATTATTTTTCGATCTTCTAGACCAAAAACGAAAGCAGCAATAAAGGCATACAAAGATTTATTAGAAGAAGGTTTGGTAGAGCCTACAGAAATGGAACTTTATATTTGTAATTCAGATGGCTCTGAATTGCGTCAATTAACAGATTTAGGAAATGCAAATTGGAGTCCATTTTTTCATCCTTCAGGAAAAAAGATTTTGTTTTCTTCAAACTTTGAAGCAGAAAGAGGTTTTCCTTTCAATTTATATTTAATAGATTTGGATGGAAAAAATTTAGAAAGAGTTACGCATGGAGAAACTTTTGATGCTTTTCCTGTGTTTTCAAATGATGGTACAAAGTTAGCTTTTTCTTCCAATAGAAATAATGGAGGTGGTAGAGATACGAATTTATTTATTGCAGAATGGCAAGACTAACAATGTAGTTTATTTTCTTTCGAGAGATCCTTTTTGTGAAATGAGAATACATCAAAAATGTCTTCTGATAAAGTAGATCAATTGAATAAGTTAATTTTATTTCTTATATTAATACATTATTAATAAAAAAATAAAATTATGGAAGCAAAAGAAAGTATTTTAAGAAAGATTAGAATTTTAATTACAAATCAATTTGATACACCAGAAGAAGCTTTTAGTTTTTTTGATTCAGACGAGCATGCTCGATTAAAAATCTCTGAAATAAAACGGTTGCTAAAAGATGCTGAAGTAAATGGTTTTTTAAGTGGTGTCGTTGCCAACGAATTATTAAAAGGTTACGATATTTCTATTGATGATACTATTAATTGGGAAGAGTTTAAACTCGCTATTTATAAACTAGAAAGGGTTTTGCAATTTTAAATATTTTAAAAAAAAAGTACAATGAATTTCATTGTACTTTTTTTATTTGACAAGGTTTGTAAATAACATATCTTTGCTATCCTAAAGCAGTTAGAAAACGAAGTATGAAGAACATAAGGAACTTTTGCATTATCGCACATATTGATCATGGTAAAAGTACGTTAGCAGATAGGTTGTTAGAATTTACAGGCTCAGTAACAGATCGTGAAAAGAAAGATCAGTTATTAGATAGTATGGATTTAGAGCGCGAACGCGGTATTACCATAAAATCACACGCCATTCAAATGGATTATACGCACAAAGGCGAGCAGTATATTTTAAATTTAATTGATACGCCAGGCCACGTAGATTTCTCTTACGAAGTTTCTCGTTCCATTGCAGCTTGTGAAGGCGCTTTACTAATAGTAGATGCTGCACAAAGTATACAGGCCCAAACTATTTCTAATCTTTATTTAGCTTTAGAGAACGATTTAGAAATTATTCCAATTTTAAATAAAATTGATTTGCCTTCAGCAAATCCAGAGGAAGTAACAGATGATATTGTAGATTTGTTAGGCTGTGATTCAGAAGATGTTATTCATGCAAGTGGAAAAACTGGTTTTGGAGTTGAAAATATTTTAGAAGCAATTATCGATAGAATTCCTGCTCCTAAAGGAGATCCGGATGCACCATTACAAGCCTTAATTTTCGATTCAGTTTACAATTCTTACAGAGGGATTGAAACGTATTTCCGTGTTTTTAATGGAGAAATTAAAAAAGGACAACGTATTAAGTTCATGGCAACAAATAATGAATATTTTGCGGATGAAGTAGGTACTTTAAAATTAGAGCAAGTTGTAAGAAAATCGGTAAAAACAGGTGATGTTGGTTATTTAGTTACAGGAATTAAAACAGCAAAAGAGGTAAAAGTAGGGGATACAATTACGGATGCACTAAACCCTACAACAGAAAATATTGATGGTTTTGAAGACGTAAAACCAATGGTTTTTGCAGGAATTTATCCCGTAGATACAGAAGATTATGAGGAATTGCGTTATTCCATGGAAAAACTGCAATTAAATGATGCTTCTTTAGTTTTTGTACCAGAAAGTTCTGCCGCTTTAGGTTTTGGTTTTCGTTGTGGATTCTTAGGGATGTTGCATATGGAAATTATTCAAGAACGGTTAGAGCGTGAATTTAACATGACCGTTATTACAACAGTTCCCAATGTTTCGTACCACGCGTATACTAAGAAAAATCCAACAGAGATTGTGTTGTTAAACAATCCAACAGATTTGCCAGATCCATCAAGATTAGAGAAAGTAGAAGAACCATATATTAAAGCAAGTATTATAACAAAGGCAGATTTTGTTGGCCAAGTAATGAGTTTGTGTATTGAAAAACGTGGTGAAATCACGAATCAAACCTACTTAACAACAGAAAGAGTAGAACTGACGTTTGACATGCCTTTGGCAGAAATCGTTTTTGATTTTTATGATCGTTTAAAAACAGTATCCAAAGGCTATGCTTCTTTCGATTATTCCCCAATAGGAATGAGAGAGTCTAAACTGGTAAGAGTAGATATTTTATTAAACGGTTCTCCTGTAGATGCACTTTCTGCTTTATTACATGCAGATAATGCCTATACAATTGGTAAAAAAATAGTTGAGAAACTAAAAGAATTAATTCCAAGACAGCAGTTTGATATTCCTATTCAGGCAGCAATCGGAGCAAAAATTATTGCGCGTGAAACTACAAAAGCATTGCGTAAAGATGTAACAGCAAAATGTTATGGAGGAGATATTTCTCGTAAGCGTAAATTGTTAGAAAAGCAGAAAAAAGGAAAGAAACGTATGCGTCAAGTAGGGAATGTAGAAATACCGCAAGAGGCATTTATGGCTGTTTTAAAGTTGAATGATTAATAAACAAAATGCTCTCAATAAAATTGAGAGCATTTAAGATTGACTGAGTAAATAAATAATTTAATTACAAGTAATTCCTAATAATTTTAGATTTGCAACAAAGGTTTCGAAGCTTAGGCCCTCTAAACTCTCGGTAGTTGACTCCCCAAAAACAGTCGATGTAATGGTGCCGTCTCCATTGTCACAAAATTCAGTAACTGCAGGAATACCCAATAGAGCTCCTACATCACAAGTTTCACAAGCGTTTTGTGTTTCATCATCATCAGATGAGCATGAAATAAAAGCTATAGAAGTTAACATAGCGATTGATAAAATAATCTTTTTCATAGTTTTTTTTTAATTAATTATTAAGCAGAAAAATACATAAATAATGCCAAATATTAAATAAAAAGGAAAAAATATAGAAGTAAATTTATAATATATTTTTTTTTATAGTTATTTCGTACTTTCTATACTCCGCTTTTTAGGTTCTCAAAAGAGTATGTAAAATACATTGAAACAGGCATATATCTTTTGCTAAATATTTTTTTGAAAAAGTGGTTGTTGACTTTATATTTTGGTTACTTAGCGAGGTAATAATAATTTATAATAACCAATTCCAATGCAATGGATTCAAGTAAAGTTGAATATATGCCTTAATTCTATTGAAAGTACAAAAAATATTGTTTATAGATAAATGCTCTTGATAAAATCAAGAGCATTTATCTGTAAACTTTTATATCATTAGAGTAAAATATGTAAAAACACCTTAGATGTTAATCTCTTCCTCCTAAAACTTGCAGTCCCCAATATAACAGCATTGCTAAAGAACCTAAAGCGGCAACTAAATAAGTTCGTGCCGCCCATTTTAAGGCATCTGTTGCACCCGCTAATTCTTGTTGAGAAATCATGTTTTTATTTTTTAACCACGCTAAAGCTCTATTACTTGCATCGTATTCTACGGGCAACGTAATAAAACTAAATAATGTTGCAAACCCCATAAAGATTAAACCTGCAATGGCAATATAAAAACCAATTCCTGTTGCTCCAGAAGCAGCACCTAAAATTAATCCTCCGATTACTAACCACTGAGAAAATTTAGAGGTAACACTTACAATTGGCACTAACTGAGAACGCATTGTTAAATAACTGTATGCTTTTGCATGTTGTACTGCGTGACCACACTCGTGCGCAGCAACTGCAGCAGCAGCAGCATTTCTCTGGCTGTAAACAGATTCACTTAAATTTACAGTTTTATCTTTAGGGTTGTAGTGATCTGTTAATCTACCAGGAGTAGAAATTACTTTTACATCGAAAATCCCGTTGTCAGAAAGCATTTTTTCTGCAATTTCGGCGCCAGTCATCCCATTTTTTAATTGAACTTTAGAATATTTTTTAAACTTACTTTTCAGTTTATTACTAACGAACCAGCTTACTAAAGAAATTGCTCCGATTAATATATAGAATCCTATCATAATTTATATTGTTTTAAATTTTTATATCGTTTTTGTTTGATAAATTTACAGCATAAAGTATTCCAATGTATTGTTTGGAGTATAAAAATGACAAAATGACAAAAAAACCTTCTATATTACTTGTTTATACTGGCGGTACTATCGGTATGATTAAAGATTATAAAACGAATGCTTTAAAAGCATTTGATTTTAGTCAAATTGTAGAAAAAATACCTGAATTACAGCAGTTAAACTGTAATATAAAAAGCATTTCCTTTGATGAGCCTATAGATTCATCTAACATGAATACGAAGTACTATGTAGATATTGTTGAAGTTATTCAGGAAAATTATAAAAAGTTTGATGGTTTTGTCGTGCTAACAGGTTCAGATACGATGTCATACACTTCTTCAGCGATTAGTTTTATGATTGAAAACTTACAAAAACCAATCATATTCACAGGTTCTCAATTACCAATTGGTGATTTACGAACAGATGCAAAAGAAAACTTAATTACTTCTATAGAAATTGCCTGTGCTAGACAACAAGACAAACCAATTATTTCTGAAGTATGTTTGTATTTTGAATATAAACTTTATAGAGCAAATAGAACTACTAAGATTAATTCAGAACAATTTGAAGCTTTTTCCTCGATGAATTATCCTGCTTTGGCAGAAAGTGGTGTTCATCTAACTTTTAGTGAGCATTATATTTATAAACCTCTAATAGAAAAAAAAGAACTAATCATTAGAAAAAGACTAATAACAGATGTTGTAATATTGAAGCTTTTTCCTGGAATCACAGAAAAAGTTGTAAATAATATTTTAGCTATAGAGGGTTTAAAAGGTGTGGTTTTAGAAACTTATGGATCAGGAAATGCGCCAGATGAAAACTGGTTTCTAGACTTGCTAAAAGAAGCAATACATAGAGATATTAGAATTATTAATGTTACACAATGTTCTGGAGGACATGTAATTCAAGGTCATTATGAAACAAGTGTAGCTTTAAAACAAATAGGTGTGGTAAGTGGAAAGGATATTACCACGGAATCTGCAATTGCAAAATTAATGCACCTACTAAGTGAAAATTTATCTTTTGAAGAGTTTAAGATCTACTTTGAAAAATCATTAAGAGGTGAAATTTCTTAAATTTTAAAAGTTTTACTAAAAAGTAAAGATTTGTATAATAAAACTGCCAAAATATTAGAAATAGAATAAAAAAAATTTTTTTATGCATAACATTTTTTGTTACTTGGCACTCTCTTAAATAAGACAAATAAGATTCTTCTAAAAAATAAAGAAAGTATCTTGGTTTTTTCTTTATTTGAGGCGAAAAAATTATACCTTTAACCAGTTAACTATTAAAATTAATTATAACAAAGATGAAAAAAGTAGTAAATGTCTTATCTGTAACAGGATTTATGTTTTTTGGAGCTATTCAATCAACTTTCGCTCAAGAAGCAGCAACTGAAGCGCAAACTTTTCACCAAGTTTTAAAGCAAAACTTTATTGATGGTGGTCCAGGATTTATGGGAATTGTATTAGTAGCATTAATCTTAGGATTAGCTATTTCCATTGAAAGAATTATTTATTTAAACATGGCAACAACGAATACTAAAAAGTTGTTAGCAAGTGTAGATGACGCATTAAGTTCTGGTGGAGTAGAAGCTGCTAAAGAAGTATGTAGAAATACAAAAGGTCCTGTTGCTTCAATTTTTTATCAAGGCTTAGATAGAGTAGATGAAGGGGTAGAAGAAGCTGAAAAAGCAGTTGTGTCTTATGGTGGTGTTCAAATGGGTCAATTAGAGAAAAACGTTTCATGGATTTCTTTATTTATTGCATTAGCACCAATGCTTGGTTTTATGGGTACTGTAATTGGTATGATTGGAGCCTTTAATGATATTGCTGTAGCAAATGATATTTCTCCAGCAGTAGTTGCAGGAGGTATTAAAATAGCATTATTAACGACTGTATTTGGTCTTATTGTAGCTATTATTCTTCAAATTTTTTATAATTACATCGTTGCAAAAATCGATAGTATTGTAAACAATATGGAAGACGCGTCTATCTCTTTGGTAGATTTATTAGTAAAGTATAAAAAATAATACTCAATATGAAAAGTAATAAAATTTTAAATTTTGTAATTGCAGCAATAGCTATTATTGGTGGTATTCTTTTCATAAGAATTTTTATGGAAGATGCCCAGGAAATAGTAGATAATGTAGATAATTTACAAAACACTGTAGTGAGTCCATTAATCTCTTATTCTTATTATTTATTTCTAGCGGCTGTAGTAATTACAATTGGTCTTTCTTTATGGAGTTTAATTAGAAACCCAGAAAATTTAAAGAAAACTTTAGGAGGATTAGGAGTGTTAGCTGTTTTATTAGCTGTTGCTTATTTTCTTTCTGACAGTAATGCAGTATATAATGCAGCGGGAAGTATTGAGCCAGGAGGAGAAGAAGGTTCTTCTATTAATCATTGGGTTGGTACAGGAATATGGTATAGTATTATCTTAGGGGGTATTGCTAGTATATTTTTTGTTTGGGATTTATTAAAAGGATTAGTTAAATCATAAACTATGGCAAGAAGAGAAAATCCAGAAATTAATGCAGGTTCTATGGCAGATATTGCCTTCTTGTTATTAATTTTCTTCTTAGTAACAACAACCATGAATGTAGATTCCGGTGTGTCTAAGAAGTTGTCAGAAAAGCCACCCGCAGATTATGTGCCGCCGGTAATTAAAGAGAAGAATATTTTTGAGGTAAATATCAACAGAAACAACGAACTTCTTGTAGAAGGGGAGCGTATGGATGTTAAAGATATTAGGGATGCTGCTGTTAAATTTATAGATAACGGTGGGGGTTTAGGAAAACCTAATGAAGATGGTACGCCAGGTGAATCTTGTGATTATTGTGAAGGAGAGAGAAGCGATTCTTCTTCGGATCATCCAAATAAAGCAATTATATCTGTTCAAAGCGATAGGGGTACAGAATATGGTACCTATATTAAAGTACAGAATGAACTTCTTAGAGCATATACTGTTTTAAGAAATAGATTGTGTATGAAACGTTATAATATGTCTTTTGATGAACTTGAAGAGTCTTACAAGGATAATAAAAGTAACGCAGCTTTAAAGAAAAAAGTTGAAGATATCAAGACGGCATATCCTCAAATTATATCTGATGCGGAACCAACATCATAATTAATTTAAAATTTAACACATGTCTAAATTTAGAAAGAAGAAAAAGGGAATGCCAGCCGTAAATACAGCTGCCTTGCCAGATATCGTTTTTATGTTATTATTCTTCTTCATGGTAACAACTACCATGAGAGAGACAGACTTAAGAATAGAAAATCCTAGATTACCAAGTGCATCTGAAGTTAAGAAATTGGAGCATAAGAGCTTAGTTTGTACTATTTATGTTGGTAAATCAAAAGATCCTAGTAAGCACGGTGTTGGCTATAACAAAATTCAGTTAAATGATAAAATTTCTTCAGCTGAACAAGTTCCTGCCTTTATTATTAATGCAAGATCTAAAGTGTCTGAAGCTGAGGTTCCTTTTATGACAACCTCTATTAAAGCTGATAAAGAATCTAATGTAGGTACAATCACAGATATTAGATTGAAATTAAGAGATGCAAATGCGCTTAAAATTAGTTATTCCGCTTCGAAAGGTGCTGGTAATTAATCATATAATTTAAAGATTAAAAAGGGTAATTCATCTAGAATTACCCTTTTTTGTTATTCGTCAAATTAAATTTACTTTATTTTCAAATATTGTATCTTTATAGTACGTTAGATTAAAATGAAAAAATTAGTTTACTTAATATTTTGTGTACTAAGTGCTTTTCAGATATGCGCACAAAAAGACTCCCTGCAGTTGGGAGACAGCTATGCTGAAGACCAAGTTTACGCATCAATTTCCTATGCTCAGTTTTTTAAACAGCCTACAGGAACTTCTAAAAGTGGGTTTTCTTATAGTCTTTCAACTGGTTTTATGAAAGATGTTATTTTGAATAAAAAAGGAAGTTTTTCCGTTGCAGCAGGTATTGGGTATGGCTTTGATTTTTTTAATCACGACATAGAAGTTCGAGTAATTAATAATGAAACTATTTTTGGCACTTCCGTTGACACGAATTCAAATACATTCAAAGCTCACAATTTAGAATTTCCACTGGAGTTGAGATGGCGAACATCAAACTCAAAAAAATATGATTTTTGGAGAATTTATGGTGGTATCAAATTCCTATATAACTTATCAAATAAGTTTGTGGTTATTGAAGATAGCAAAAGTTTTAATTATAAGAACGTACTTGGTTTTAGTAGGCTTCAGTATGGCTTAACGCTTTCTGCAGGTTATGATGAATTCAATATCAATATATTTTATGGGCTAACCCCTATTTTTGGAAATACTGAATCAACGATCAATACGAGTATATTAAAGTTTGGTTTGATTTTCTATATCTTATAAAAAATAATTCAAACAAAAATTTGCTAAAACACCTATAAAAAAACCAATATAGATTTCTTTTGTAGTATGCGCCTTTAAATGCAATCTTGCGCTTGCTAATAGGCCTGAAAGTAAAATTATAACGATAATAGTAGTTGTAAAAGATTGGGAATAATAACTACTTAAAACCATAAAATATCCTGTAGAAATTCCAAATGACAGTAAATGTAGACTTGCATTTATTTTTAAATTAAAAAGAATATAAATTAAAAATAACCCTAAAGATGTTGCACAAAAAAGGAACCCTAAATCTCTTAAATTAGGAATGCTCATCAATGAATTACCTAATAAATAAAAAATTATGATCATTAACGCAATGGGTAGCTTGCGTTCTTTTATATCGTTTGGTTCATGGCTCTTAATAATTCTAATTTTTTTTAAAACCATTAAAATTAACAAAGGAATTAAATAGCTAACTATAAAAACTACACTTAAAATTGCTAATTTTTGATCATGTGAAAGATTATTCGGGATTAATAAGAAATACAACATTACCAAAATAGTTGGTATTACAATGGGATGTAGAATCGTAGATATGAGTTTATAAAAACGCACTATATTTCTTTACGTAATCGAGCAACAGGTAAATCTAATTGCTCACGATATTTAGCAATAGTTCTTCTTGCAATTGGGTATCCTTTTTCTTTTAAAATAATAGATAATTTCTCATCTGTTAAAGGTTTTCTTTTGTCTTCTTCAGATATAACAGTTTCTAAAATCTTTTTAATTTCTTTGGTGGAAACATCTTCACCTTGATCATTTTTCATTGATTCAGAAAAGAACTCTTTAATTAGTTTTGTTCCGTAGGGAGTAGATACAAATTTGCTATTAGCAACTCTAGATACAGTAGAGATATCCATGTTAATTTTATCAGCAATATCTTTTAAAATCATTGGTTTTAGCTTGCGCTCATCACCGGTTAAAAAATAATCATATTGATATTGCATAATCGTGTTCATAGTGACCAATAAAGTTTGTTGGCGTTGTCTAATAGCATCTATAAACCATTTTGCGGAGTCTAGTTTTTGTTTGATAAAAAAGACGGCATCTTTTTGAGATTTACTTTTTACAGTAGATTCTTGATACCCTTTTAACATATTATTATATTCCCTAGAAATATGCAGTTCTGGAGCATTCCTTGAATTTAATGTTAAATCTAATTCACCATCTAAAATTTTGATAGAAAAATCTGGAACAATTTGCTCAGCTATTTTATTGTTACCCGCATAGGAACTTCCTGGTTTCGGATTTAATTTTGAAATTTCAGTATTTACCTCTTTGAGGCTTTCTTCAGAAATATTGAATTTTTCTTGAAGTTTCCGATAGTGTTTTTTCACAAAATGATCAAAAGCACTTTCTAATATTTCTATTGATAAACTTCTAATCTTATTTTTTTCTTTCGCTTTTAATTGAATGATTAAACATTCTTTTAAGTCTCTTGCACCTACACCAACGGGATCTAAATTATGCACTACTTTTGTTAAAATTATAATTACTTTTTCTTCAGTTGTAAATACATTTGCCGTAAAAGCTAGATCATCAACAAGGTCAATAATTTCTCTTCTAATGTAACCGCTATCATCAATACTACCGACTAAGAACTCCGCAATTATACGCTCTTCTTCATCTAAGCGGAAGGTGTTTAATTGATTTTTTAAAGATTGGTGAAAAGTTGTTCCTGCTGCATATGGAACGTTTTTTTCTTCATCATCCGCTGAGTAATTGTTCGCTTGAGTTTTATAACTAGGTATTTCATCATCACTTAAATACTCATCAATGTTTATCTCATCAACATCACTTTTTTCATTGTCATCATCATCATATTCATTAGACAGATCATCATCTATAGAATCTAATTCTTCTTTGCCAGTGTCTAAAGCCGGGTTTTCTTCAATTTCTTGTTTTAAACGTTCTTCAAAAGCTTGTGTAGGTAACTGAATTAGCTTCATCAACTGAATTTGCTGAGGAGATAATTTTTGTAACAGTTTGTATTGTAAGCTTTGCTTTAGCATTTAAAAGTCTGCATTTTGAGGTGTTCTTGGAAAAGGAATTACATCTCTAATATTACTCATTCCTGTAGTAAATTGTACCAGACGTTCAAAACCTAAACCAAAACCAGAATGAACAGCAGTCCCGAACTTACGCAAATCTAAATACCACCAAAGTTCTTCCTCTTCAATATTAAGAGCTTTCATTTTTTCAATTAAAACATCGTAACGTTCTTCCCTTTGGCTTCCTCCGACAATTTCTCCAATTCCTGGAAACAAAACATCCATAGCTCTAACTGTTTTTCCGTCATCGTTTAAGCGCATGTAAAATGCTTTGATATTTGCTGGATAATCAAATAAGATTACTGGACATTTAAAGTGCTTTTCAACTAAAAACCGTTCATGTTCAGATTGTAAATCTGCTCCCCATTCATTAATAGGAAATTGAAATTTTTTCTTTTTATTTGGTTTACAATTTCTTAAAATATCGATAGCTTCTGTGTAAGAGACACGTTTGAAATTATTATCCGCTACAAAACGTAATTTTTCTAATAAATTTAATTCACTTCTTTCAGCTTGAGGCTTGCTTTTTTCTTCTTGTGTTAATCGTTCATCTAAAAAAGCTAAATCGTCTTTACAGTTTTCTAAAACATCATTGATTACATATTTTATAAAATCTTCAGCTAAATCCATATTTCCATCTAAATCCATGAAAGCAACTTCAGGCTCAATCATCCAAAATTCTGCTAAATGACGGGTTGTATTAGAGTTTTCTGCCCTAAATGTAGGACCAAAAGTATAAGCTTTGCCTAAGGCCATTGCAAAAGTTTCTGCTTCCAATTGTCCAGAGACTGTTAAGTTGGTTTCTTTACCAAAAAAGTCTTTAGAATAATCAATTTTTCCATCTTCAGTTAATGGTGCCTTGTTGTCTTCAAAAGTAGTAACTCTAAACATTTCTCCTGCACCTTCTGCATCAGAACCTGTTACTATTGGAGTATTTACGTAGTTAAAACCATTTTCTTGAAAATATTTGTGAACGGCAAAAGATAGTTTAGAACGTACACGCATTACTGCACTAAATGTATTTGTTCTAACTCTTAAATGGGCATTTTCCCTTAAAAATTCGAAGCTATGTTTTTTAGGCTGTATTGGGTATTCATCAGGATTAGAGTCTCCAAGTATTTCAATTTGGGATACTTGGATTTCAAAAGTTTGTCCTCTTCCTAGACTTTCAACTAAAGTTCCCTTGACACAAATTGCGGCTCCAGTTGTTATTCTTTTTAAAGTTTCTTCAGAGGTATTTTCAAAGTCGATAACACATTGTATATTTTTTATTGTAGAACCATCATTTAAAGCAATAAAACGATTACTTCTAAAAGTTCTTACCCAACCTTTTAATTCTACCTCTTGTAAAACTAAATTCGATTTTAAAATTTCGGCAATGTTCTTCTCTTTCATCTCTTTCTATTGTTTGATTTGATTCAAAATATATATACTCAAATGTAAAGATACTTTTTTGCTACAAAATGAGCAATGATGAATTGCCAATAAAAATATAAAAATACTAGTTGTATAAATGATTTAAATTCAGTTAATAAAAAGGAACAATAGCATTACTTTTAGTAGGGCAGTTCAATAGCTAAAAGCTGATTTAAGAGGAAAAGATTAAAAAGTAGGTGTAACTTTAATTTAGGCGGATGTTAATAGGAGTTTTTTAGTTTTTAATTACTGGTAAAATAACCTTAATGTCTGGGTTTTTGTATGAAATAGATATGTAAAATAACATCTAGTTACAGTTAAATCAGAGGGAGTGTATATAAGATGAACCAATTTATCGGAATAACTTTCAACTTTTAGAGAGACTTTAAACGTCTAAAAAAAATATCAAATAAATATGAAGAATATAAATTGTAATCTGGGTTTTAAGATTAATTATTACCCAAAATTACAACTGTAAAAAAACCTTTGCTATTGTAAATAGTAGAGGTTTTTTTATTTCTTAGTTTTATCTTCTTTTGGAGGTATAATTTTCATTGAAGGTTCTTTAAATACTTTCTTGTTGGCAATTTTCTTTTCGAAAGTTAACAGCAAAGAAGGTAATAACAGTAAGTTAGAAACCATAGCTAATAATAAAGTTATAGAAACTAAGCCCCCTAAAGCTATTGTCCCTCCAAAACTTGAAAGTGTAAATACTAAAAAGCCAAAGAACAATACAATAGAAGTATAAAACATACTCACTCCAGTTTCGCGCAAAGCAGCATAAACAGAAGGTTTTATTCGCCATTTGTTGGCAATTAATTCTTGCCTGTATTTTGCTAAAAAGTGTATGGTGTCATCCACTGAAATACCAAAAGCAATACTAAAAACTAAAATTGTTGATGGTTTTATAGGGATGTCAAAAAATCCCATTAGCCCTGCGGTAATTAGCAAAGGAAGAATGTTTGGTAGCAACGAAATTAAAATCATTTGAGGCGATCTAAACATCCAAGCCATAAAAAGGGCAATCAAAAGAATAGCCAGGGATAAAGAAAAAACTAAATTTTTGATCAGATAGTTCGTTCCTTTTATAAATACCAATGCTTTACCCGTAATAGATACTGAATATTTATCTGATGGAAATTCTTTATTAATTACAGCTTTTAGCCGCTCTTGAATAACATCCATTTTATCAGTACCAATATCTTTCATAAAGGTTGTTATTCTTGCATAACGTCCTGTAGAATCAACAAAATTCTTTAACATTCCTGCATCACTATTTGAGTTTTTAGTGTAAGAAAAAATATAACTTTGTTCTTGACTCGTAGGTAATTGATAATATTTAGGATTTCCGTTATAATACGCCTGTTTTGTATATTTTACTAAATTTACAACAGAAATAGGTTTAGATAATTCAGGGAAAGTTTCTATGGTTTCATTAATTTTATCCATCTTTTTTAAAGTGGATAATTTCATGACTCCTTTGTCTTTTTTAGTATCAATTAAAATTTCTAAAGGCATAATTCCACCAAACTCTTTCTCGAAGAATTTAATGTCTTTATAAAAGTCCATACTTTTTGGCATGTCTTCAATTAAACTGCCAGAAACTTTAATTTTGTAAACACCAATAATTCCTAGAATAATAATAGCTACGGTTGCTATATAGATAGTAATTCGTCGCTCTTTTACAGTTCTCTCCATCCAGTCAACAACATTTTCAATCCATCTTCTTTCAAGATGATTTAAATGTTTCTTTTTTGGAAGTGGCATAAAACTGTAGATAATTGGAATAATCAATAAGGCAAGAATAAAAATACTAATGATATTTACAGAAGCTAAAATTCCGAATTCACGTAATAAATCACTTTTTACAAAAACAAAAGTTGCAAAACCAGAGGCCGTTGTAATATTGGTCATTAAAGTAGCATTACCAATTTTAGAAATTACACGCTGTAAAGCTTTTGCTTGCTGACCATGTTTTTTAATTTCTTGCTGATATTTGTTGATGAGAAAAACAGCATTGGGAACTCCAATGACAATAATTAAAGGAGGTATTAATGCGGATAAAACTGTAATTTCATATCTGAATAAACCAATAAAACCAAGAGCCCAAGTAACACCAATTGTTACTACTAAAAGTGTAATAAAAGTAGCTCTAAAAGATCTAAAAAAGAAGAAGAAAATAACAGCTGTAATTCCTAAGGCTCCTCCTACAAAAAGAACAATTTCATTTTGAATATTTTGAGCGTTTATTGTTCTTATATATGGCATTCCAGAAATTCGAACATCCAAATTGTTCTCTTTTTCAAACTTTTCAATCGTCGGAATTAGTGTTTCAAAAATAAAATCTCTTCGTTTTGGAGTGTTTATGATCTCTTTTTTAATATAGATAGCAGTTTGTAAGGTTCCTGTTTCTTTATTAAAAAGTAAATTATCATAAAATGGAAGCTTCTCAAAAAGTTGTTTTTTAATTTCTAAAACTTCTTTCTTTGTTGTTGGATCTTTGTCATACAAGGGTTCTAAAATAAATTTTCTTTTTTTTCTATCTGCTTTCAGTTTTTGAACATCAGCAATAGAAAGTGTAAAGTCTATTTCTTCTAAATCTTTAAATTTATGTACTAAATTATTCCAAGCATTAAATTTTTGAGGCGTAAAAACAGTAGAATCTTTAATACCAAGAATTACTAAGTTTCCTTCTTCACCAAAAATTTCTAGAAATTTATTATACTCTAAATTAGCTTCATGATTTTTTGGTAATAAGTTTGCCTCTGTATATGAGAATTTCATATACTTCATCTGCGATGCTAATAAACCAGTAATGATCGCAATGACTAATAAAACCAAGTAACGGTTTCTTAAAATTATGCCCGCAACTTTTGTCCAGAAATTCATTTATTTATTTTTGCCAAGTTAATTAAATTGCAATAGGTGTTGTAAGTAAAAAAAGAGTGTTTTAAAACACTCTTTTTTTATCAATTCTTATTGACTTAAACAGTCATTATTTCTTTCTCTTTTAAAGAGAGGATTCCTTCGATAGTTTTTACAAAAGTGTCTGTCATCTTCTGAACATCATCTTCTGCAATTTTTTTCATGTCATCAGAAATATCTGTTTTTTTGATATCGTTATTTGCATCTTTACGTGCATTTCTAATACCAACTTTAGCATGTTCTGCTTCAGCTTTTGATTGTTTAGCTAAACCAATTCTACGTTCTTCTGTTAAGGGTGGTACATTAATCATTATAATATCACCGTTATTCATAGGGTTTAAACCAAGATTTGCTATTTGAATTGCTTTTTCAATTGCTTGTAACATGTTTTTTTCCCAAGGTTGAATACTTAATGTTCTGGGATCTGGTGTGTTTACATTGGCGACTTGGGTTAAAGGAGTTTGAGACCCGTAATAATCAACCATAACTGTACCTAGCATTGCAGGCGTCGCTTTTCCTGCTCTAATGGAGCGTAATTCTTTTTCTAAATGCTCGATTGCATTACTCATTGCTTCTTTAGCAGTATCTAGAATAAATTCAATTTCTTCGTTCATCTTTTTAAAATTTAAAGATTTTGATTATTAATTGTCAACTATTGTACCAATTTTTTCTCCAGAAACTAATTTCATTAAGTTTCCGTTCTTGTTCATATCAAAGATGATTATTGGTAATTTATTTTCTTCACTTAAAGTAAATGCAGTCATATCCATTACTTTTAAACCTTTAGCAATAACATCTTTAAAAGTAATTGTTTCAAATTTAATCGCATTTTTATCTTTTTCAGGATCTACATTATAAACTCCATCAACTCTAGTTCCTTTTAAAATAGCATCAGCATTAATTTCAATTGCTCTTAAAACGGCAGCCGTATCTGTTGTAAAATAAGGGTTTCCTGTACCAGCGCCAAATATTACTACACGTCCTTTTTCTAAGTGTCTAATTGCTTTTCTCTTAATATAAGGTTCTGCAACTTCTTTTATCTCTAAAGCGGTTTGTAAACGAGTATGCACATCTTCATCTTCAAGAGCACTTTGAAGTGCTAAGCCATTTATACATGTAGCGAGCATACCCATATGGTCGCCTTGAACACGATCCATACCATTACTTGCACCAGCAACACCTCTAAAAATATTTCCACCACCAATAACAATAGCAACTTCAATTCCTTTTTCTACAACTTCCTTAATTTCCTTTGCATATTCTGAAAGACGTTTAGGGTCTATACCATATTGTCGATCGCCCATTAAAGCTTCACCACTTAATTTTAAAAGAATTCTTTTGTATTGCATTTAGTTTTTTTTGATTATTCCCTTTATAAGTCAGGAATGAAGTTGTGCAAAATTACATAATTTTTTTAATTTTTTTTAATACGTCTTGTAGTTTTGTTTTATTTTTTTAAATAAAACGAATTTGCTGAAATTGAAGTATTTAAACTTTTGTAAGGTGAATAAAATTGATTAATTTTGCAGTCGATTTTTTAAGAACTAGACATAACAAGAAATGAATATTACAAAAGAAAACGTAGATGCATTAAATGCAGTTGTAAAAGTTGATATAGTTGCTGGAGATTATCAAAAAAAAGTAACAGAATTATTAACGGATTATCGTAAAAAAGCTGACATTCCAGGTTTTAGAAAAGGGCATGTACCAATGGGAATGATAAAAAAGCAATATGGTAAGTCTATAATGATAGATGAAGTTAACAAGCTTTTACAAGAGTCTTTAAATAAGTTTTTAGCAGAAGAAAAATTAGATATTTTAGGAAACCCTATTCCAAGAATAAAAGAAGATTTTGACTGGGATGCAGAGACTTTTTCTTTTGAATTCGAATTAGGTTTGGTTCCAGAATTTGAAATCGATTTAAGTGAAAAAAACAAAATAAAACAGTATAATATCGTTGCTACTGAAGCTTTAATTGACGAAGAAGTTAAGAATATTCAAACTCGTTATGGAAAAATGACTTCTGTAGAGGAGGCTGCAGCGCATTCTAATGTAACAGGAACTTTTATAAATGAAGAAAAAGAAATTAACAAAAAATCTACTTTTTTAGTTAAAGACTTAAAAGGAAAGAAAAACGAAAAGAAAGTTATTGGTGCGAAAGTTGGAGATGTTATAGCATTAGAAACTAAAAAATTGTTTGAAGACGAGCATAAATTAGAACACATTTTAGGTGTTGCCCATGATGTAATTCACGATTTAGACATCACGGTAACTTTTACTGTTGAGGACATTACAAAAACGGAACCGGCTAATTTAGAGAAGGAACTGTTTGATAAATTATTTGCTGACGGAAGTGTAACTTCTGTTGCTGAATTAAGAGAAAAAATAAAAGAAGACGCAGAAAAGCAATTTCAACAGCAAGGAGATCAACAATTATTAAATGCAATTACTGAGTATTTAGTTGAAAACACAAAGTTTGATTTACCTACAAAATTCTTGCAAAAATGGTTAGCTACAGCAGGTGAAAAATCATTATCAACGGAAGAAGCAGCTGCAGAATATAACAAATCAGAAAAAGGGTTACGTTATCAATTAATCGAAGGAAAGATTATGAAAGATAATGATATCAAAATAGATTATGCAGAATTAGTAGACTACGCAAAAGGATTTATTCGTACTCAAATGGCTCAATTTGGTAATATGAATCCAGAAGAAAAAGAATTAGAGGATATTGCAGGTAGAATCTTACAAAATCAAGAAGAAGCTCAGAAATTACAATCTCAATTAATTAGTCAAAAATTATTAGGATTCTTTAAAGAGCACATCAGCTTTAAAACGAAAGAAGTTTCTTACGAAGACTTTACTAAAGAAGTTTACAAATAGTAAAAATAAAATTCTGATTTTACGACCAGAATTTAACTCCAAAAAAAACCTGAATTTAAAAATTTAGGTTTTTTTTAGCGAGTTACATTAACAAAAAAGTAACAAATAGTTTCTTATCTTTACAATTCAAAATATTTTAAAAGAATCACAAAATGGATTACGGAAAAGAGTTCGAAAAATACGCTACCAAACATCACGGGATAAATAGCACACATTTTGGTAAAATTACAAGTAGTTTAACACCATATATTATGGAAGAACGTCAGATGAACATTACTCAAATGGATGTTTTTTCACGTTTAATGATGGATAGAATTATCTTTTTAGGAACAGGAATTAACGATCAAGTAGCGAACGTTATTCAAGCTCAATTGTTGTTTTTAGAAAGTGTGGATGCTAATAAAGACATTTCAATTTACATTAATTCTCCTGGTGGAGGAGTATATGCGGGTTTAGGAATTTATGATACGATGCAATTCATAAAACCAGATGTAGCGACAATTTGTACAGGTATGGCAGCTTCTATGGGTGCTGTTTTAATGTGTGCAGGAGCGCCAGGAAAACGTTCTGCATTGCCACACTCAAGGGTTATGATTCATCAACCTTTAGGGGGTGCTCAAGGTCAAGCTTCTGATATCGAAATTACGACAAGAGAAATTTTGAAATTGAAAGATGAATTGTATGCAATTATTGCAAAACATTCAGGACAAACTATAGAAAAAGTTCATGACGATTCTGATAGAGATTATTGGATGAAAGCCGAAGAAGCAAAAACTTACGGTATGATTGATGAAGTTTTAGTAAGAAAATAAAACATTTTTGTCATTTCGAGTCGAATGAAGTAATCTCTTTTTAAAAACGAGATCAATTCATGAGCTCGGTATGATCATATAGAGAAGGATATAATGTCAAAAGAAGAAATTTTAGAATGTTCATTTTGTGGACGAAAAAAAGCAGAAACAGATTTGCTTATTGCGGGTATGGATGCTCATATTTGCGATAAATGTATAGAGCAAGCTCACGGAATTGTAGAAGAAGAAGTTTCAGACACAAAATCAGGCAGCTTATCTAAAGACTTAATGCTGAAAAAACCACAAGAAATTAAACAGTTTTTAGATCAATATATTATTGGTCAAATAGAGACTAAGCGTGCAATGGCCGTTGCGGTATACAATCACTATAAGCGTTTATTGCAAACAGAAGATGAGGATGAAGTAGAAATTGAAAAATCGAATATCATTTTAGTTGGTGAAACCGGAACAGGAAAAACACTAGTTGCTAAGACAATTGCTAAAATGTTAAATGTCCCATTTTCAATAGTAGATGCGACTGTATTAACACAAGCAGGTTATGTTGGGGAAGATGTAGAAAGTATTTTAAGTAGATTGCTACAAGCTGCAGATTATGATGTAGAAAAGGCAGAAAGAGGTATCGTTTTTATTGATGAAATTGATAAAATTGCCAGAAAAGGAGATAACCCTTCAATAACTAGAGATGTTTCTGGTGAAGGAGTTCAGCAAGCATTATTAAAATTATTAGAAGGTACTGTTGTAAATGTAGCCCCAAAAGGTGGAAGAAAACATCCAGAGCAAAAATTTATTGAAGTAAATACACAAGATATTTTATTTATTGCAGGTGGTGCTTTTTCAGGGATCGACAGAATTATCAGTAAGCGACTAAATATGCAAGCTGTAGGTTTTAGTGCTTCTTTAGATGAAGATAAAGTTGATCATGAAAATTTATTGCAATATATTATTCCTTCAGATTTAAAAGCTTTTGGTTTAATTCCTGAAATTATTGGGCGTTTACCAGTCTTAAGCTATATGAATCCTTTAGATGCAAAAACATTAAGATCAATTTTAACAGAACCTAAAAACTCGATTATTAAACAATATGCAAAATTATTTATAATGGATGATGTTGAGTTTACGATTACAGAAGGTGCTTTAGGTTATATTGTAGGTAAAGCTGTAGAATATAAGTTAGGCGCAAGAGGTTTGCGTTCTTTGTGTGAAGCCATATTTACAGATGCAATGTTTGATTTACCGAGTTCTGATGAAAAAGAATTTAAAGTAACCAAAAGTTATGCTGAAGCTAAATTATCAAATACAACTTTAAAGAAATTAAGAGCGGCATCTTAATTAAAAATATCTAAATTAGAGAAACCTCACTAAATTCAATTAGTGAGGTTTTTTATTTTATAAAGATTACAGTTATAAACATATCTAATTCTTATATTTGTTTTCTCCTTATCACACCAAGTAAATGATTTCTAGAAGTACTATAGACCGCGTTTTTGAATCTGCAAGAGTAGAAGAGGTTATTGGTGAGTTTGTTCAGCTAAAAAAAGCAGGAAGTAACTTTAAAGGATTAAGTCCTTTTACAGATGAAAAATCACCATCATTTATGGTGTCTCCTGTGAAGCAAATCTGGAAAGATTTTTCTACGGGAAAAGGAGGGAATGCAGTTTCTTTTTTAATGGAACATGAACATTATTCGTATCCAGAAGCCTTAAAATGGTTAGCCAAAAAGTACAATATAGAAATTGAAGAAACTGAGCAATCCGATGAACAGAAAGAGCAAATGAATGAACGCGAAAGTATGTTTTTGGTATCTAATTTTGCTAAGGACTATTTTCACGATTTAATGCTGAATTCGAATAAAGGAAAAGCAATAGGATTATCATATTTTAAAGAACGAGGTTTTAAAGACGAAACTATTAGAAAATTTGAATTAGGCTATTGTATTGATGAGTGGGATAATTTTACAAAAGCAGCTTTAGCAAAAGGATACGATTTAAAATATCTTGCTTCAACAGGATTGACTATTGTAAAAGAGAATAAACAATTCGATCGTTTTAAGGGAAGAGTGATGTTTCCTATTCACTCAATGTCTGGTCGTATTTTAGGTTTTGGAGGGCGTATTTTAACTGCTGATAAAAAAGCTGCGAAATATTTAAATTCACCTGAAAGCGATATTTATCATAAAAGTAAAATTCTCTATGGAATTTATCAGGCTAAAAAAGAAATTGCAAAACAAGATAATTGTTTTTTGGTTGAAGGTTATACAGATGTAATTTCCTTTAATCAATCAGGTATAGAGAATGTTGTGGCTTCATCAGGTACAGCATTAACCTCAGATCAAATTAGATTAGTAAACAGATTAACAAAAAACATTACTGTTCTTTTTGATGGAGATGCAGCAGGAATTAGAGCTTCAATTCGTGGAATAGATTTAATTTTAGAACAAGGAATGAACGTAAAAGTAGTTCAATTTCCTGATGGAGAAGATCCAGATAGTTTTGCAAAATCACACTCAGATGTCGATTTAAAGAACTATTTAGAAAATTCTGCCCAAGATTTCATCAACTTTAAAGTATCACTTTTGCTAAAGGATTCTAATAATGACCCTATAAAAAAAGCAAGCGTAATTCGAGATATAGTAACTAGTATTTCTAAAATTCCTGATGGCATTCAAAGAGAAGTTTACGTGCAAGAATGTTCTAGAATTATGGATATTTCTGAGCGAGTTTTATTTAGTGAATTAGCACAATTATTAAAGAAAGAATCTTTTCAAAAAGCCAAAACTACTTCGAATTATAACAATGTAGATCCAAATCAGCCACCTCCAGAATACTTTTTGGATCAAGAGCATGCTCAAATGGGATTGGTTAAAGGAGGGCTAGTTTCATCTCAAAAAATTGATCAACTATCAATACTTGAAAATGAGATTATAAGAATTTTACTCTTGTATGGAAATGAGGAGGTTGAATTTGTCGAAGAAGTTATTAATACGAATGAAGAAGGCAAAGAAACAATTGATATAAGAAAATACCAAAATTTAGTTTCTGCCGAAATATATGTTCATTTACATGATGATGAAATTGAGTTTTCGAACTCAACTTTTCAAGAAATTTATGCAGAAATGATTCATCAATTGAATCAATTTGAAAAACTTGAAATGGATGGTTTAATCAACCATAAAAACCCTGATATTAGAAGTATCGTAACCGCTATTTTAATGGATGAAGAAAATCCGAATATGAAATTGAGCGATTGGGAGGGGCAAAATATTAATGTTACTAGTGCTTTTGAAGTTTTAAATAAAGCAGTGAATGATTCTGTATTTAATTTACGTAGAGTTTTAATTGGTCAAAAAATTGAAGAATTGATGAAAGAGGCTATAGAAAGTCAGTCTAAAAATATCGATTTAGAAATGATAAAAAGCTACACCCAATTAAAAATGAGACTTTTTGAAAAATTAAATAGAGTTGTGTAATTGATGTTTTTTTAAAGCAATAATTGAAGGACTTGTGAAAATTTATTCTATTGTTACGTATTTTATAAGAAGGTTAGCGTTTTTTTTGCTTTTGTCCCAGTACAATAATGTTATCTTATGAAAAGAATCTTTAGAACTTTAAAGATAATTTAATTGCTGTTTAAACTCTCTTTTGACATTTTTAATGGTTCATAAAAAGAGTTTCACTTAAATAAAGGAAAGATAATTTCTCGCTGTTTACTATCCTTTTTAGATTTACAATATTTATTATTTAATCTAGAATACAAGTATATTTCTTTTATTCAGGCGGTTTTATGTAAAATTTAATTAAAATAGTTAAAAAAACAATTTTATATAGGTATCTTGTTAACGCTAAAAAGAAAAACTTAGAGAAATGAAAAGAATATTACTGATCTTAAAAATCATTCAATTATTCGTTTTTTTACCATTTGAAATCTCAAAAGGTTCTAAACAAAGAGTTTATGTACGAATTAAAAAAATGATGATTTCTGCTAACTTATTATAATAACTGGCAAAATATAAAACCTAAAAAATGCCTTAACTATTAACCGTTAAGGCATTCTATTTATAAATATTTCATCCATTTAACCCAAACATGACCTTTTTTTGTATTGTAGATTAAAACAATTAAATGAATTGGAATCGAATAATAGGCTTATTTAAAAAGTTAATGATTGCAGCTATTTTTCTATAAATTAGTAGGTATTTCACAAACAGGAATTGGCATCATTTTATGTTGGTTAATTGTATTTAGTCTTATGTATATTTTAAATACTTCTTTTTCCCTACCATAGAAATCATCAATAGTTTTGTTTTTATCTTGCATATTCATCGCCCACTCTAATTCATCATAAGAAGCTCCTATTTGGTCTTCATCGGATCTGCTGTCACCAAATAAACCGTCTGTTGGTTCTGCTTTTTGTATAGAATTTGGTACTCCTAGATATCTAGCTAATTCATAAACTTCAGATTTCATTAAATTTGCAATCGGACTTAAATCAACGCCTCCATCTCCGTATTTGGTGTAGAAACCAACACCAAAATCTTCTACTTTATTTCCTGTTCCAGCCACCAATAAACCTTGTAAGCCAGCAAAATAATATAAAGTAGTCATTCGTAAACGAGCTCTAGTGTTTGCTAAAGATAAATTTAATTTTGTAGATTCCTCTATATTAGGAACCACACTTTTAAAATCCTCAAAAGTAGATGTTAAATTTACCCTTGTTTCAGAAACATTCTCAAATCGTTTTTTTAATTGTAGAATATGCTCTTCTGCTCTAGAAACCTGGCTTTCTGCTTGGTGAATAGGCATCTCTACACATAAAGTAGGTAATCCTGTTTTTGCGCATAAAGTTGATGTTAATGCGGAGTCTATTCCTCCAGAAACGCCAACAACAAAACCATTTACTTTTGCATTTGTTGCATATTCTTTTAACCAATTGATAATGTATTCTGCTACTTTTTCAGTGTTCATTAATAAACTATTTTAGTACTTTTAACGTTCTTTAAATTAAGACACTAAGATACAAACTTTATGAGATTTTTATTTGCATTTTTAATGGTTTTGTTCCTGTTTTTTTCATGTTCTGATAAAAATGAGAACAGAATTGATGTTTCTGAAATAAATGTTGATTTCTCAATAAAAAGATATGAAGTGGATTTTTATAATGCAAAAAAAGAAACGTTGCCAAAAGTTAAAGAAAAATATCCTTATTTATTTCCAAAAGAATTTCCAGATAGTTTATCGCTCTTAAAAATTAAGGACAAGCAAGAACAAGAATTATTTGCAGAAACTCAGAAGGTTTACAAGGATTTTTCATCCATAGAAAAAGAATTTTTATCTCTTTTTAAACATATAAAATACTATAGCCCTAGCTTTAACGAGCCCAATATTGTTACGATATTAACAAATATAGATTATGATCGTAGAATTATATATGCTGATAGTTTATTATTAATTTCTTTGGATGTTTATCTTGGAAAAAGTCATCCATTTTATGGGGACTATCCAAAATATATTAAGGAAAATAATTCAAAAGAACACATTGTTGTGGATGCTGCAAAAGCTATAATAAAGGAACAAATTCATCCTTCTATCGATAGGGATTTTGTAAGCAAAATGATTCATGAAGGAAAAAAAATGTACTTACTAAACCTATATTTACCATTAATTTCTGACATTATAAAAATAGGATATTCTCAAGATAAATTTAATTGGGCAATTTCAAATGAGGAGCAAGTTTGGATGTATTTTGTTGATAAAAAACTATTATTTAGTACAGAGACGAAATTGAACAAAAGATTTCTTGAAAATGCACCTTTTTCTAAGTTTTACGCTGAACAAGATCATTTAAGCCCTGGTAAAATTGGAGTTTGGATTGGATTGCAAATTGTAAAATCATATATGAAACATAATGATGTATCTTTGCAAGAATTATTAGAAATAAAGGAATCCGATTTATTTAATAAATCAAAATACAAACCAAAAAAATAATGGCTGTTAAACATAATTCTGAAATTAAATTTAAAGTTGGTTTAGATGAAAATAAAGTTCCTGAAGAAATTTCTTGGACGGCAAAAGATGGTGGAATTGACAATGAAATTTCAAAGGCAATTATGATTTCTGTTTGGGACCATAAGAAAAAAGATACTTTAAAAATGGATTTGTGGACGAAAGATATGCCTGTAGATGAAATGAAACAATTTTATCATCAAACTTTAGTATCTATGGCAGATACTTTCGAGAGAGCAACAGACGATCAGAAGATGAGTGCAACAATGCGTGATTTCTGTGAATATTTTGCGGAAAAGCTAGAGCTTAAAAAGTAAGTATTTAAGCGCTCTTTATTTTATTAATAATGTAATTATAATCTTCAGTATTATTTACAAAATCAATTTCTGAAACATCAATAATTAAAATATTTAATTCTGGTTGGGTGCTTATGAAATTTTTATAACCGTCATGAATTTTTTGCAAATAGTCGGCTTCAATATTCTGCTCATACTCTCGGCCTCTCTTTTTTATATTCTGTAAAAGTCTATCGGTGTTTTGATATAAATAAACATATAAATCTGGTTTTGTAATTTCTTTGTACATTAAATCAAACATTTTACGGTACAACAAATATTCATCCTTTTGTAGAGTGATTTGCGCAAATATCAAAGATTTAAAAATGTAGTAATCAGAAACAATTAAGTTTTTAAACAAATCTAATTGCGCTAAATCGTCAGATAATTGTTGATATCTATCTGCTAAGAAACTCATTTCCAAAGGAAAAGCAAAACGCTCTTTATCTTCATAAAATTTTGGTAAAAATGGATTGTCTGCAAAACGTTCTAAAATAACTTTAGCGTTAAATTCATCAGACATCATCTTAGATAAGGATGTTTTTCCTGCGCCAATATTTCCTTCAATAGCAATGTAATTGTATTTTTCTGATAACGGAATTGGACGATTTAGTGTAACATCAGTCTTGAGAATTTCAGAAGTGTCATTGCAGTTTTGCAAACAAATAGAAAGTTGTTTTTTTTCTATTGGATGCATAATGGTACCCGCAATTTCAACTAAAGGAATTAAAACAAACTTACGTTCTAACATTTTTGAATGGGGCACTATAAGCGTTCTAGAAAAGATGATTTCATCCTCAAATAATAATATGTCAATATCAATATTTCTATCAGAATAACCCGATGAATCGTTTCTTTTTCTGCCTAATTCAGATTCAATTGTTAATAGAATGTTCATTATTTTTTCTGGAGGATGATAGGTTGTAACCTCCATACAGATATTATAGAAATCATTACTATCAAAACCCCAGGAAGCAGTTTGGTAAACTGAAGATATTTTTTGAACTGCACCTACTTTATCGGCAATTAAATTAATTGCATTTTGAAGGTTTTCAAGTTTATTTCCTTGATTTGTTCCTAAAGATAAATATGTGGTTCTTTGAATTTTCATAAATTGTTTACAAAGAAAATAAAAGCATTTTATAATATAGCTATAAACAAAAAAAAATCGCCAAAATATATTGGCGATTTTTTATATCTATTAAAGAACAACTTATTCTTCTTTTCTAGGTTCTCTTGGTTTTCTATCATCACGTCCGCGATTATCTCTGCTTCTGTTATCTCGTCCACCAGAACGCTTATCATCTCTGGGTGGTCTTGCTACATAACCTTCTGGTTTTGGTAACAATGCTTTTCTAGAAACTTTTTCTTTTCTAGTTCTTGGGTCTAAACCAAAGTACTTCACATCTAAAACTTCTCCCATTTTAACAACGTCAGAAACATTATCTGTACGTTCCCAAGCTAATTCGCTTACATGTAATAAAACTTCGTTTCCTGGCGCTTCTACGTATTCTACGACTGCACCAAAATCTAACATTTTAATTACTTTTACTTCATAAGCTTCACCAACGGTTGGTTTGAAAAGCATTGACTCGATACGAGCAATTACATTCTCAATTCCTGCAGGATCCGTTCCTAAAATTTCGATAATTCCTTCTTCAGTTACAGCATCTTCAGTAATTACAATTGTAGTTCCTGTTTCTTTCTGTAATTCTTGAATATGTTTACCTCCTGGTCCAATAAATGCACCAATCATATCATTAGGAATACGTCTGTTAATCATTTTAGGAGCATGTTCCTTAACTTCTTCGTTAGCAGAAGAAATAGTATCAGTTATTTTTCCTAAAATATGTAAACGACCAGCACGTGCTTGTTGTAAAGCATTTACTAAAATCTCATATGATAATCCTTTTACTTTAATATCCATTTGACAAGCAGTAATACCTTCAGAAGTACCTGTTACTTTAAAATCCATATCTCCTAAGTGATCTTCATCCCCTAAAATATCAGATAATACAGCGTATTTTCCAGATTCAGCATCAGAAATCAATCCCATTGCAATTCCAGAAACTGGTCTTATCATTTGTACACCAGCATCCATTAAGGCCATTGTTCCAGCACAAACAGTTGCCATAGAAGAAGAACCATTAGATTCTAAAACTTCAGAAACTACTCTCACTGTGTAAGGACAGCTATCAGGAATCATTCCTTTTAAACCACGTTGCGCTAAATTACCATGTCCAACTTCTCTACGAGAGGTTCCACGAATTGGTCTAGCTTCACCTGTACAAAAAGGAGGGAAGTTATAATGTAAATAGAAATTTTCTTCACCTTCGTAAGATGGCATATCTATTTTGTTAGCATCTCTAGAAGTTCCTAAAGTAACGGTTGCTAAAGCTTGCGTTTCTCCACGCGTAAAGATTGAAGAACCGTGTACTGATGGTAAATAATCTACTTCTGACCAAATTGGTCTAATTTCATCTGTTTTACGACCATCTAAACGCAATCCTACATTTAAGGTTAAATCTCTAATCGCAGCTTTTTCAGCTTTGCGATAATAATCAGAAACTAAACCACCATATTCTGCTAATTCTTCTTCAGAAAAAGTAGCTTTAATGTCTGCTTTGATTTCTTTAAATGCGGCAGTTCTTTCATGTTTAGCAGATCCAGCTTCTGCGATAGCATATACTTTATCGTATGCCATATCATGAACCTTTTTCTCTAAATCTTTATCTTCTCTTGCACCTTCATATTCACGAACTTCTTTCTTTCCAAATGCTTCTGCTAATCTTAATTGAGCAGCACATTGTACTTTAATAGCTTCGTGAGCAAACTTAATAGCGTCAGCCATTTCTTCTTCAGAAATTTCATCCATTTCACCTTCAACCATCATTACAGAATCAGCGGAAGCTCCAATCATCATATCGATGTCAGATTCAGCTAATTGTGCTCTAGTTGGGTTAATCACAAATTCTCCGTTTATACGACCAACTCTTGCTTCAGAGATTGCGCATTCAAATGGGAAATCTGATAATTGAATCGCTGCTGATGCTGCTAAACCTGCCATTGCATCTGGCATAACGTTTTCGTCATGAGACATTAACTGAATCATCACTTGCGTTTCTGCTGTATAATCTTTTGGGAATAACGGACGTAAAACACGATCCACTAAACGCATGGTTAATACTTCACCGTCACTTGGTCTTGCTTCTCTTTTAAAGAAACCACCAGGGTAACGTCCTGCAGCAGCAAATTTTTCTCTATAATCTACTGTTAATGGCAGAAAACCAAGATCTTTTTGTTCGTAATTGGAAACCACTGTACACAACATCATACATTTTCCGGATTGAACAACAACACTACCATGAGCTTGTTTTGCTAATTTTCCGGTTTCGATAGAAATTTCTCTACCATCGCCAAGGTCTATAACCTCTCTAAATACTTTTGGAATCATAAATTTTAATTCTAAATTTTTAAATTGTTTGTTGCTGTGTTGTTTTCTGTTGTTGCAATGGAAATACAAGAATTTTGTTAAGATTCTTGATTTTTTTATAGATTACTGATTTTGTTAGTATCAGACTTTAAATTTGATGTAATAAAAAAGAGGCGCGTTTATAGCCCCTCTTTTTTGTAAGAATTATTTTCTAATTCCTAATTCTTTAATGATTTCACGATATCTATTGATTTCGGTTTTCTTTAAATAATCTAATAAACTTCTACGCTTACCTACCATCATTACTAATGAGCGCTCTGTATTAAAATCTTTACGATTCTTTTTTAAATGCCCAGTTAAATGATTGATTCTGTGCGTAAATAACGCAATTTGACCTTCTGAAGAACCAGTATCGTTTTTTCCTTTACCGTGTTTCTCGAAGATGCTTTCTTTTACTTCTTTAGTTAAATACATTCCAATATTATTTAAATGATTTTTATGTATATCAATGATGTTTTCATTGAAGCTGCAAATATATAATTATTTTCTTAAATAGAAACCTTAGAGAGCTCGCTTTTTTGTTATGCTCTAATTGGTGAATTCTGAATTAAATCAATATATAAATTAATTTGTTTCTTTAAATTTTTACGCTCGTAAATTGCATCTAAAAAACCATGTTCTAATACAAATTCAGATTTTTGAAAGCCTTCAGGTAAATCTTTACCTGTAGTGTCTTTTACAACCCTTGGGCCTGCAAATGCAATTAAGGCATTTGGTTCTGCAATATTAATATCACCAAGCATTGCATAAGATGCCGTCGTACCTCCAGTTGTTGGATCTGTACATAAAGAAATGTATGGTATTTTTACTTCTGCTAATTGTGCTAATTTTGCTGATGTTTTTACCAATTGCATTAAAGAAAGTGATGCCTCCATCATTCTTGCTCCTCCAGATTTTGAAACCATTAAAAATGGAATTTTATGTTCTATAGAATAATTAATGGCTCTTGCAATTTTTTCTCCTACAACAGAGCCCATAGAACCACCAATAAAAGCAAAATCCATCGCAGCAATAACGATATCTTTTCCTAAAGATTTTCCTACAGCTGTTCTTACAGCATCATTTAATTTTGTTTTTTCTTGAGCAGCTTTTAATCTGTCTGGATATTTTTTTGTGTCTTCGAAATTTAAAGGATCTTTAGAAGTTAAATTTTCATTTAATTCTTTAAATTTATTGTCATCAAAAAACAGTTCAAAATATTCTTTACTTCCAATTCTTACATGATAACCATCTTCTGGACTTACATATAAGTTTCTTTTTAATTCTTCTGTATCTATTATTTTTCCACTAGGAGTTTTATACCATAAACCTTTTGGAGTATCTCTCTTGTCTTCTGTTGAAGTCTGTATTCCTTTATCTGTTCTTTTAAACCAAGCCATACGTGTTGTTGTGTTTTAGGTTGTTGCTCTATTTATAAATCAAAAAAGAGAATATAAATTAGAAATACAAATGTAAAAGTTTTTTCTTTAAAGTATCCTTTTTGATGCTTAAAGTCATAAAAAAAGCACTTTGATTTAATCAAAGTGCTTTTCATTTATTTAAAAATACTTTTATAAAGTATCAACATTGTTTAAATCAGTAAAAGCTTGTTTTAATCTAGCTTTAAAAGTTTCTTCACCTTCACGTAACCATTTTCTTGGATCGTAATATTTTTTGTTAGGTTGTTCTGCTCCATCAGGATTACCAATTTGAGTTGCTAAATAAGCTGACTTTCCTTGCATATAATCTCTAATTCCTTCTGTAAAAGCGAATTGTAAATCAGTGTCAATATTCATTTTAATAACTCCATAACCAATAGCTTCTCTAATTTCTTCTACGGTCGAACCTGAACCTCCATGAAATACAAAATCAATGTGATTTTCTTCAACTCCATACTTCTTCGTAATAAACTCTTGAGAGTTTTTTAAGATTTTTGGCGTTAACTTTACGTTTCCTGGTTTGTAAACTCCGTGAACATTTCCAAAAGCAGCTGCAATTGTAAATTGAGGAGAAACTTTTAATAATTCTTCATATGCGTAAGCAACTTCTTCTGGCTGTGTGTATAATTTAGAAACATCTACATCAGAATTATCTACACCGTCTTCTTCACCGCCTGTTATTCCTAATTCGATTTCTAAAGTCATCCCTATTTTACTCATTCTAGCTAAATAAGTTTTACAAATTTGGATGTTTTCTTCTAAAGGCTCTTCAGATAAATCAATCATGTGAGAGCTATATAAAGATTTGCCAGTTTCTGCAAAGTGCTTTTCTGATGCGTCTAATAAACCATCAATCCAAGGTAATAGTTTTTTTGCTGCGTGGTCTGTATGTAAAATTACAGGAACTCCATATACAGCGGCTAATTCATGTATGTGCTTTGCACCCGCAATGGCTCCCGCAATAGCAGCTTTTTCATTTTCGTTAGATAAACCTTTACCTGCATTAAATTGTGCGCCACCATTAGAAAATTGGATGATTACTGGAGCATTTAATTCTTTTGCAGTCTCTAAAACAGCGTTGATTGTGCTTGAACCAACTACGTTCACAGCAGGAATCGCAAATCCTTTTTCTTTTGCTAGTTTAAAAATTCCTTGAACTTCTTTTCCTGTTGCTACTCCAGGTTTAATATTATGACTCATCTTTTATTTTTTATTGATGTTTACTCGTCAAAAGTACTAAAAAATAGTAGTTTAAGAATCTAGATTCTGCATAAAATAACGAAAACGTTATAGCGTTTTTTTGATATAATTAAAAAGGATAGTTGATTCCTATATTGTAAACAGCATGGGCAAAATTGAACTTTTTAAACCATTTGCTGTTGTTTAAGTATGGTTCATAAGTTTTAAAGCCAACATCAAGACGTAAGATTAAAAAGTTAAAATCTAATCTTGCACCAAAACCGGCCCCAACAGCAATATTTTTTAAAGAAGAGAAACTATTAAATTTAGCATCATCTTCAACAAAACTAGATCCGGATATATCCCAGATATTTCCTGCATCAACAAATAGTGCTCCTTTTAATTTGCTAATAATGTCAAACCTATATTCAGCACTTGTTAAAAATTTGAAACTACCAATATTAAACTCTAATCCAGAATTTCTACTTCCTGGGCCTAACTCATAAGTTTGCCAAGCTCTAATGTCATTAGAGCCCCCTGCAAAATAACTTTTTGTAAAAGGAATATCTGAATTATTATAAGTAACAATTGCGCCTAAAAATGTTCTAAGGCCAAAAACAGAATTGTTACCAAAATCCCAAAACTTTTTGTATTCTAAATCCGTTTTAAAATATTGGGCTAAAGGAATGTTTAAAAAAGTCTTTTTGTTGTTTGTGTTTGTATTATTAGATAACAAACCTAAAATATTTCCAGAATTAGCGATTCTAATTTTAAAGAAAGAAAAATTACTATCTTTAAAATCTGACTGATTATTATAGGTAAATGAATATCCAATTATTGGGATTAAGAAGTCTGAAGTAATAATATTATATCTATTTAAAATATTTGTTGCTTTATTGTAATCATCAGAATTTGATGCCTGAAAATTGGTGTCATTTGCAACTGTATTCATAAAAGAAATTGCTTCATTAGGTAAACCTAAATTTTTGTTATTATCATTATAATATACTTTTGCTACAGAGTTTAAATTATCAAACTCAGAATTATATATGTTAAAGAAGCTACTAACATTTAAGTTTTTTACATATTGGGTGTTTAAAAGTTCTAATTGCACCGTTTTTTTTGAATTAAATGACCATTTATAATCTGTAAGAATTGTAAATGTTTGTCTGTCTAAACCAATGTTTTTTTGAAAACTCGAGCCAATAGAAAACAATGTTCTTGGAGACATCTCTTTGGGTACAGATTTACTTAAGCCAAAAGGAGCTACAAATCTTGGTATTTCTAAAGATACATCTGTTCCAATTTCCCATCCAGGACCATTGCTGGAATTAAACCATGAACCTAAAAGAGACATTTTTAATAGTTCGGCTCCTTTAAAAGCATTTCTGTTAGATATAGAAAATTTCGCTGAAGCACCAATGTTTCTAATATTAGAGTGTGTTAATTCTGTTTCAAAACCTAAAGTGTATTTTTCTAAAGGAGCTAGAAAAATATCCATTTTTAGTTCATTATCAGTTCCAAGTATTGGCGTAAAGTTAATAATTGTTGATTTAAAATTCTTTAAAGATTTTAAATGTGTTCTTGTTAAGTTGGTTAAATTGTCTTTATAGATTCCGTTTGGTTTTAAGAAAATAGATTGTGATAAATATTTAAGGTTGTATTTTATTTTATTGTGTGCGAAAAAGTTAATTCCGTTATAAGAGATAGAGTCGTTTATGGTGTTGCCTTTTTTTGCAAATGAATAATCTGTAAATACATTTACTTCTTTTATTGTTTGAATCTTAAAAGGTTTTTCTATGTAACTTCCATTTGCTTCAATTAATCGATTAGGCGAAATTAAAAAATCAACATTTGTTTTGTAATCTGTTCTTGTTGAGTCTACGTAAAAGCCAATAGCAGATTCAGAAAAATGATAAATTCCGTTATTCCTAAAAAGCTTTACAACATTATTTGCTTCATTTCTAAAAGTTTGATCTTTATAGAGACTTCCCGTTTTTAAAAGAGTTTCTAAGTCAGAATTTTTGTAAATCGAATCTAAAATAGGAGATGTAATTTTTATTTTTACAGAGTCTAGAACAGTTGGTTTCCCTTTTGAAATATAATACTCTACAGTCGCTTTTTTATGGGTAGAAGTTCTATTTATTTTTGATGTGACTATCGATTTAAAGTAGCCTTGTGTTTTGTAATAAGCCCATAAATTTTCTGTTGTTCTTTTTACTTTAACATCATTAATTATTTCTGGTCCTTGATATTTTAAAAAGGATTTATTTAAGTTGATAAAAGAGTTAGCGTATGCAATACTTTGTTTTTCTGAAAAAATAGTTTTTATAAAATTGTAAGAATGTTTATTCTTATTTGCCCATTCAGAAGGTGTTTTTGGCTTATTGTGATTTCCAATATTATGAAAATACAAACTTAAAGGTAAACCTAAAAAACGTGGATTTGGTTTTTGTAAAACGTATTTTTGCAGCTCAGGAGCATTTGTTTTTACACTATCTATAAAAAAATAATTTTCTTTTAGCATGTGTTCTTCATCAGCAACATGTTTTGTAGAATTACATGAAACCAAAAATACAATCAATAAAAAATAAAACGAAAGTTTTTTCATTATTTTAGCACTGCAAAGAAAATCAAAAATAGTATTTTTCAACGGTTTATTTTTATTTACATACAATTAATGAGCATCTCAAACAATCAACTTAAAATTATAACAAGTTTATCCCAGAAAAAGTATAGACAAAAGCATAAATTATTTATAGCTGAAGGCATAAAAGTAGTAAATGAATTACTGAATTCTTCGTTTGAAATTGATACGTTATTTGCCGTTGCTGATTTTGAAACTGACATTTCTTTAGATAGGATTATAAGAATATCAGAAAAAGATTTACAAAAAATAAGTAACTTAAAAACACCCAATAAAGTTTTAGGATTGTTTAAAATTCCGGATGAAAAACCACTTCAAAGAAATGGCATCACGATTGCTTTAGATGCTATAAATGATCCAGGGAATTTAGGGACAATTATTAGATTGTGTGATTGGTTTGGTGTCTCTCAATTGGTTTGTTCTAAGGATACGGTAGATTGTTACAATCAAAAGGTTGTGCAAGCAAGTATGGGTTCTTTGACTAGAATTTCTATTACCTATATTGATTTAGAAACATATTTAAAAGAATCATCCGTACCAACTTTTATTGCCGATATGGAGGGTGAGAACGTTTATAAAACGCAACTGCCAAAAGAAGGAATTCTAATTATGGGAAATGAAGCAAATGGTGTTTCTAATGAACTAAAAGCGTTGATAAAAAATAAAATTTCAATTCCACGGTTTGGGGAAACGCAAGAAACTGAAAGCTTAAATGTTGCAACTGCAACTGCTGTTTTATTAAGTGAATTTAAAAGAAATATTGCGTAGGCAGTTTTAATTAGAAACTTTATAGCCCAACCTTACTCAAAAGCGAAGTTCAAAAATACGCCACGAGTTCCCATAAAATTTATAGGAGCAGTCCATTTACTTGGTATTAATTCACCTGATCCCTCTTCATACCTTGGATTATCATATTTTATTTCGTTGTTAAGGGCAAAAATTCCGCGAATTGAAGGGGAAAATTTAAAGAAATATAAATAAATATCAATTCCCATTCCAACTTCATACATAAAGTTATGGGTTTTCATTCTAAATTGTGTTGAATAATTATCATCTTGATTAGCTTCATTACTAGAGAAATTATAATTGTAAGAGATTCCTGCTAATAAATATGGACGAATATTTTTATATCTATCTGTACTAAATTTAAGCACAAAAGGAACATGCAAGTAAGTTGAACCTATTTCTCTAATACTATCTTGTGGTATTGAAGAATTTGTTAAATGATTAAATACTATTTTTTTAGTATTACTAACCAAACCGGGTTCTAAACGTAAATTTAAATTTTTATGCAAACGTAAATCTACAATTAAACCGACATTAAAACCACCATTTACTACTACTGTTGCATTAGGATTGTCATAAAAAGTGTCAGGAAAATCAGTATTAGGAATTTGTTTATCCGTAAAATTTAGTTTAAAATCATTTTGATTTAAACCCAAATAAAAACCATAATGTAATTTCCTTTTATCAAAAGTTGGTAAGTTTTCTACGCGCTCTGTTTGAGCAAAAAGCCCAACTGAAATTAATATAAAAAAACTAAATAGCAGTACTTTATTATTCATTTTACTTGCTTGCAGTATAAATTGTTGCAACTCCAAAAGTTACAGGAGTATGTTTTGTGTTAGTAAACCCGTTTTTTTGTAAAATATTGTTAAAAGCTTCTCCAAAGGGAAAAGAATTCGCAGATTCGGATAAATATGAATAGGCAACTTTATCTTTTGAAAACAATTTTCCAATAATAGGAAGTATAAAATTAGTATAAAATTTATACCCTTGTTTAAAAGGAAATTTAGTTGGATTTGAAGTTTCTAAAATAACCAAAACCCCTGTAGGCTTTAAAACTCTTGCAATTTCTTTAATTCCTTTATCTAAATTAGCAAAATTACGCACACCAAAAGAAACTGTAATTGCATCAAAAGTACCGTCATTAAAAGGCATTTCTTCAGAATCACCAACAATCATTTCTATTTTGTCTGATAATTTTGCTTTTGCAATTTTTCGTTTTCCAACCTCTAGCATGCCAGAAGAAATATCTAAACCAACAATTCTATCAGGGTTTAAAGAAGCCATTATTAAGGCCAAATCTCCTGTTCCTGTAGCAATATCTAGTATTTGTTTGGGATTGTTTTCACTAACAATCTTAACCACCTTTTTACGCCATTTCACATCAATTCCTAAAGAAATAACTCTGTTTAAGTCATCGTAATTTTCAGAAATATTGTCAAACATTTGTGTAACTTGTTCTTTCTTTCCAAGTTCAGAATCTTTGTAAGGTTTAATGGTTTTTGACATTTTTTTTTGCTTTTGGCTGTTTACTTTTAGCTAAATTAATTACTATCCGTTAATTGCTATAACCTCGTTAATTTGATCAGGTAGCATTTCTTTTAACAAGGTTTCAATTCCATTTTTCAAAGTAGCAGTAGAAGATGGGCATCCGCTGCAAGCACCTTGTAAAACTACGCTAACTATTTTATGTTCTTCATCATAAGATCTAAAAGCAATATTTCCTCCGTCGCCAGCAACTGCGGGTTTTATATATTCATCCAAGATGTCTACAATTTGTGCAGAAATACCTTCTAAGGCGATAGATGGAGCTTCAATTTCGGTTTTCTCGGTAATTTCTTTATCTGGGATTTCTTTAATAATTGTTTTTCCATCCACGAGGTATTCGCGAATAAAAGTTCTTACTTCAGTAAAAACTTCATTCCATTCAACCATGTCATATTTTGTAATAGAAATATAATTGTCTGAAATAAATACTTGTTTTACAAAAGGAAATGTAAAGATTGCTTGCGCTAATGGTGATGATTGGTTAGCCTCATCAATGTTTTTATATTCTACATCCGTTTGCGTTAATGCTTTGTTCGTTCCAAATTTCATTACTGAGGGGTTTGGAGTTACTTCTGCATATACTTCAATTGCTTCTTTTTTTGTTGTTGAAGTTTGTTCGCTTACAACGATATTCCCATCAGTAATATACGTCTCAATTTGTTCGCTAACCTCTTCTTGAACATCAATCCATTCAACAATATCAAAACGTTGAATTGCAATAAAATTAGCTGTAATAAATACTTTTTTTACAAATGGTAAATAAAATAATTGTTGAGCTAAAGGTGAGTTTTTAGCTTCATCTATATTAGAAAACTCATAACTACCACCATTTATTAAAATCTTATTACTATTAAATTTTATTATAGTGTCGTTGGTAGTTTCTTGAACGGTAATTTTAGTCTCTTGCATAATCTTGAAATTAGATGCAAAATTACGGTTAAAAACTGAATTTCAGTAAAAAAGACCTTGTATGTTTTTAGAAATACAAGGTCTTTTTTTAAAATATGTTTTAGTTTATAAATCTAAAGTAACTGAGGCTGTAAAAATTTTGTTGTTTAATTTTAAAACTGCAGCATTTACATTAAAACCAGAGTACATATTGTAAGAAGCTGTTCTGTTATTGTCACTGTAAGCAAAATCTAATTTGAAGTTTCCAAAGTTATAACCTGCACCAAAAGAATATCCTTCTGTATCACTAGAATTTACAATACTATTTTCATTTAAAAGATTATTAATATTTGGTGTTTGTTCTTTAAATAAACCAGCTCTGACACTGAGTCGATCAAAACGCCATTCTGTGCCCATTCTAACATCATGAGTATTTTTTAAATTATTTTGAAAAAATTGATTTTCAGTTGTAAAATTAGCACCATTTAATCTTATATTTTTATAATTTTTATTTGTGTAATCAATACTTAATAATCCGTTTTTCCCAAAAATAAGTGCTGCACTCGCTGTTAATTTACTGGGTGTTTTAAGTCTGTAAATTAAACCTTGTGATGGAAAGTAACCTCCAGCTGTATTTTCATAAATTAAATTATCATTACTTACAATAATTTCTGTGTCTCCATAAAAGCCATCATTAGCAATGATGTTGCTCTCCTCGGAAATCTCTGTAAAATAGGCGGAGCTTTGATATGCCAGACCAAATCTAAAATTTTGATGTGCTTTGTAAATAAAACCAGCACTTACAGAAAATCCTGCTCCTGTGGTGAAATTCTCTTGGTAAAAGTTAGCGTCTAATTCATTTCCATTAGTATCGCTATTAAACTCTGTTAAAGTAGATCTTTGAGTAAAATTTAAATCATAAAAATTTAAGCCTAAACCTACATGTAATTTATTTTGATATACGGAAGAAAGACCAATATTTAGCTCGCTTAATTTACCTGAATTGATGCTTGTATAGCGCTGTTCATCTGCAATATCATAAACAAAAGCGGGTTCATTCGTGTCTAACGGGTATTCGGTGAAAGTGGCAACACCACTATTCCCTTGGGATAAAAAAGTGTCATTAAAATCCTTCTGAATTCGATAACCAAGTCCAATAGCAAATTTAGACCAATCTTTGCTATAAGTGTTGTTAAAAACTAAAACGGCGCCTGCATGGGAAAGGTTTATAAATTGATCAGAATTAGCTTTTAAGGTGCCATAATAATTTGAAATAATCTCTGAATTTCTAGAATTAAAAGTACTCGAAAACGTACTGTTTTTAAACACCGAAATACCTGCAGGGTTAACGTTTATTGAAGAAACATCGCCTCCTAAAGCTCCAAAAGCTCCACTCATAGCTGTAAAACGCGCAGAGCCATTATGATCATTTTGAGAAAATAGGAGTCCCAAGTCTTGATAGCCTAAAGATTGAGAAAAAGACATAAAGGGTGTTGCGAAAAGCATCGCTATTGTAATAAATCTTTTCATTTCGTTTTTTTTTAAAGAATATTTTTTTTAATTCCCTCTTGTTTTAGATGATGAAGAACTTCTTGATGAAGAACCTCTAGAATTAGGACTTCTTGATGAAGAACTTCTAGAATTACGACTGCTACTATTTCTGTTAGAAGAAGAAGATTTTCTTGATGAAGAATTATTGTTGTTAGAATTTGATGACCTATTTCTTCTTTTTGCAGAGTTAGAGCTATTGTTTCTTTTACTTGTATTGCTTTTTCTTGTTGGTTTAGAGTTTCTTCTAGTTGTTGAAGAATTACTCGATGGAGAAGTAGTTCTTCTTTTTATTGGTCTGGTAATATTTTTGTTTCTTCTCTCAGTGTTTTTTGAATATTTGCGAACTTTAGAGTTGTTTCTTTTGCTCGAATACTTGCTGTATTTAGAGTTGGTAACAGAATTTCTTCGACTATATTTCTTGTTAGTTCCTCTTCTACCGTAAGTGTAATCTCTATTATAACTGTAATTGTTCCAAGGGCTTCTGTAGTAATAAGAATTGTAAAGGTTTTGGTTCCATGCCATGCTTCCATAATAGGGATTCCAATAAGAGTTAAAACCCCAGTTTCTAAAACCTCTTCTAAATGCCCAAGTATTATTAAATCCATACCAATAAGGACTACTAAATCCATACCAATAAGGGTCATTCATTAGATTGATATTTACAACAATATCATTATCTTCATAGCCCCACGGTTGATTAGCATTGTAGTTTAGCGCTTCATCTATAACTTCATCATCTACGTAAGTATTGTCAGAGCTATAAGTATCAACATCTGTAAAAACCTCATTATCATCTATGCTCTCTAAAACTTCTAGTTTTTTTGTAAAGTAGTTTTTTTCATAATCTTCGTATTCTTTTTCATTTACAACGACAGCTTCTCTCTCTTTCTTTGCCGTGTTTACGTCACTGTAAATACCATCATTATTATAAGCACTTTGATACGTTCCACAAGAAATTAATAATAAATTAGCTGCTACAAATAAAACGAGTTGATGTAGTCTTAAGTTTTTATAGAAATCTTTCATAATGATTTTTTTTGATGTTCTTTTATTAATGATTTTTTGCTTAAAAACCTCTAAATTATATTAGTTTTGTATTAGCTTTAAAAAAAATTATGTTTTTTTAAAGTAAAAAACCATTTTATATAAAGCAATATTTGTGCCAAAGTTTAAATTATGAGCAAGAAGTTAACGAAAAGATCAGAAGATTATTCTAAATGGTATAATGAATTAGTTGTAAAAGCTGATTTAGCTGAAAACTCAGCCGTGAGAGGTTGTATGGTAATTAAACCATATGGATTTGCAATTTGGGAAAAGATGCAAGCAGAGTTAGATAGAATGTTTAAAGAAACAGGACATCAAAATGCTTATTTCCCGCTTTTTGTTCCTAAAAGTTTGTTTGAAGCTGAAGAAAAAAATGCAGAAGGATTTGCAAAAGAATGTGCGGTTGTAACGCATTATCGCTTGCAAAATGATCCAGATAATCCAGGGAAATTAAGAGTAGATCCAGAAGCAAAATTAGAAGAGGAATTAGTTGTAAGACCAACTTCTGAAGCTATTATTTGGAGCACTTATAAAGGATGGATTCAATCTTACAGAGATTTACCGTTATTAATAAATCAATGGGCAAACGTTGTAAGATGGGAAATGCGTACACGTTTGTTTTTACGTACAGCTGAATTTTTATGGCAAGAAGGACATACAGCGCATGCAACTAAAAATGAGGCAATTGTAGAAGCAAAACAAATGCAAGAAGTGTACGCTGAATTTGCAGAGAACTTTATGGCAATGCCGGTGATTAAAGGTGTAAAGTCGGATAGTGAGCGTTTTGCGGGTGCAGAAGAGACTTATACAATTGAAGCTTTAATGCAAGACGGAAAAGCTTTACAAGCAGGAACTAGTCACTTTTTAGGGCAAAATTTTGCTAAAGCCTTTGATGTAAAGTTTACATCTAAAGAAGGGAAGAAGGAATATGTTTGGGCTACTTCTTGGGGTGTTTCTACCCGTTTAATAGGAGGGTTAATAATGACGCATTCAGATGATTTTGGCCTAGTATTACCTCCGAGATTAGCGCCAATTCAAGTAGCTATAGTACCTATTTACAAAGGTGAAGAGCAATTAGAGGCTATTTCAAAAAAGGTTAATGTGTTTGTAAAGGAATTACGAAAAAAAGGAATTTCAGTTAAATTTGACGATAGAGATACTTATCGACCGGGAGCAAAATTTGCGGAGTATGAATTAAAAGGAGTACCCGTTAGAATCGCTATAGGAAATCGTGATTTAGAAAACAATACGGTCGAAGTCGCAAGAAGAGATACTTTAGAAAAAGAAACTGTATCACAAGATAACGTTGTTAATTTTGTAGCTAATTTATTAGAAGAAATTCAAGAAAACTTATTTAAAAAGGCAGTTAATTATAGGAAAGAACACACAACAGAAGTTTCTACTTTTGATGAATTTAAAAATGTTATAACAAATAAAGGAGGTTTTGTTTCTGCTCATTGGGATGGCACAGAGGAAACAGAAGAGAAGATAAAAGAGTTGACGAAAGCTACAATTAGGTGTATTCCTAACAATGCTAAAGAGGAGGTAGGGGTTTGTGTTTTAACAGGTAATTCATCCTCTAAAAGAGTGCTTTTTGCAAAGGCATATTAATTTTGTAAAAAAAAAGATCTTTTTTTTGTAAAATTGTTGCAGAATTTAAAAAACAGTGTATATTTGCACCCGCAATTGAGGCATATTTTAATTGTTATGGTCCGTTCGTCTAGGGGTTAGGACGCATGGTTTTCATCCATGTAACACGGGTTCGATTCCCGTACGGACTACAAAGTTTTAATATAAAAACTAATAAATTAAGAATTATGGCAAATCATAAGTCAGCGTTAAAGAGAATTAGAAGTAACGGAGCTAAAAGGTTACTTAATAAATATCAGCATAAAACAACAAGAAATGCTGTAAAAGATTTACGCACTACAGAAGACAAAACAGAAGCAGAAGGAAAGTTAGGAAATGTTATTTCTATGTTAGATAAGTTAGCAAAGAATAACATTATTCATAAAAATAAGGCTGCTAATTTAAAATCTAAATTAACAAAGTACGTTGCTGCAATGTAATAGTTTAAATTTTATTTAAAAGATAAAACTCTGAATGAAAATTCAGAGTTTTTTTTGTTTTAAAACGTATTAAATTAAAAAACAAGTAAATATAAATAGAACAACCGCTGTTATATTAATACTTAACGTGGCACATGCTATTTGTTTTAGCGATTCCTGTTGAGTCTAAAAACTAAAATATCTGTCATTACCAATCGTAATTTTTATGCGCATCCAACCTAATAAAGATAAAAAGCAAGATTGTAAAACCCCAAAGAGAAGAACCTCCATAGCTGAAAAAAGGTAAAGGAATCCCTACAGTAGGCAATAAGCCTATAACCATACCAATATTTACAATTACGTGAAAGAATAGAATAGAAGCCAAGCCATAACCATAAATTCTACCAAATTTATTTGTATGCGTTTCTGCTAAATAAAGTATTCTATACATCATTAGCATAAATAGAATAATAACAAAACTGCTGCCAATAAAACCCCATTCTTCACCAACAGTACTAAAAATATAATCTGTATGTTGTTCAGGCACAAAATCACCTTTGGTAATATCACCTTTTAAAAATCCTTTTCCGGAGAGTCCTCCCGAACTTATAGTTAGTTCTGACTGATAAGAATTGTAGCCAATATTTTTGTTATCTATTTTTAGGCCTAATAAGACTTCAAAACGATCTCTATGGTGTTGTTTAAATATGTTGTTATATATATATCCAGTTCCAAAAATAAACAATGCAACAACAAGGTAAAGTATTATGATTTTATGCCAATTAAATCTAAAAAATCTTTTTCCTCCTTTGTAAATTGCATACGTTACAATCCCAGAAATTAAGATAAAAAGTGAAATAAGCATTGTACTTGCGCCAAAAAAAATGGTAAGAATAAATAATGTTATAAAAGTAACTCCTAATAGAATATAATTAAGTGTTAATCCCTCTCTATTTAGCACAAAAAAGAATGATAGATAAATTAGAGCAGAACCAGCATCTGGTTGTAAAGTGATTAAAAAAGCAGGAAAGAAGACAATAATGAAAGCTTTAATTTGGTTTTTAACTAGCTTGAAATTGTATTGTCTATTACTTAATAATTTAGCAACCGCTAAAGCTGTACAAGCTTTTGCAAATTCGGAAGGTTGTAAGCCTATAATTCCAAAATTAAACCAAGATTTAGCGCCGTTAATTTCTTTACCGAAAGGGAAAAGCAAGATTAAAGAAAGTATAGAAAGAACGTATAAAATACTTGCGAATTTTTCATAAAATTTTGAATTGAAAAAAAGAAGAATTATAATTAAAGGTACGCTTAGGATAATGAAAATAAGTTGTTTACCGTATTTGGTTGAAAAACTTAATAGGTGAATATCTTCTTCGGTTTGAGATGCGGCAAAAATATTTAACCATCCAAAACCAACTAAAGCCACATACAGAAAAACTAAGATCCAGTCTATACCTGCAAAAATATTATTTTGTTCTCGACGCAATTTCTTTAGATTTTGGTATTTGCTGATCGTAAATTTTTTGTAAGCTCATATTGAACATATTTTTCTCTCTGTATATGTTTGCATTAGAAATACTTCCATTAATATATTTTTCTATTAGTAAACTGGCAATTGGAGCGGCAATTGTAGATCCATAACCTCCATTTTCTACAAAAACAGCAAGTGCAATTTTTGGGTTTTCCTTTGGTGCAAAAGCCACTAAAATAGAGTGATCTTTTGCTTGAATTTTTATGCCATTAATCATTTTTATTGAATTTTCTGCAGTTCCAGTTTTTCCACAAATTTCTAATCCTTTTACTTGACTCCATCTTCCAGTTCCTGTTTTAAAAACTTCATACATAGCTTCAATAACTGGTTCAAAATGTTTTCTGTTTATTGTGGTTTGTTTTTTTATTGTGTATTTAGGATTATTGATTATTTTTTGGTCTATTTTTTTTACAATATGAGGTGTGTAAAAATACCCTCTGTTAGCAATTGCTGCTGTGAAGTTCGCTAATTGAATAGGGGTTGTTAAAACCTCCCCTTGACCAATTGCATTGGATATATTAGTTGATGCATTCCAGGTATATTTATAACGGTCATCATAATATTTTCCATTAGGAATTAATCCTTTTTGACCTGCAGGTAAATCATATCCTAAATAATTTCCTAATCCAAAACTAGTAATATGTCTGTTCCAATTATCTAATCCTTTAGAAGGATTATTCTGTTTCTCAATAATTCTCTTATACGTATTTGAAAAATAACTATTGCAAGATCTTGCAATTGCTGTTTTTAATTTTATTGGCGTATTATAAATATCACAATGACATTTCATAAACTCTTTGGCCCTATTACCATATCTGTAGCCACCATAGCATCTAAAAAAAGATTGTTCAGAGATAACTTCTTCTTGCAAACCAATGAGTGCATTCATCATTTTAAAAGGAGATCCAGGAGGGTAAGCTGCTAGTAAACCTCTATCATAACTAGGTTTGCTTACCTTGTCATTAAATAATAAAACGGAATTTTTAGAACGTTTCCTGCCTACTAACATATTCGGGTCGTAAGAAGGAGCGGTTGCTAAAACTAAAATTTCACCCGTATGAGGTTCTATGGCAACAATTCCTCCACGTTTTCCTTGCATCAATTGCTGGGCATAAAGCTGAAGATTTATATCTAAAGTTAATATTAAGTCTTTCCCATTTTCAGGAAGTGTGTCATAAATTCCGTTTTTGTAGGAGCCAGTAACTTTATTAAAACGATTCTTATGTGAATATTTTTTCCCTTTTTTTCCTCTTAATACATCTTCATACTGTTTTTCTACACCATCTTTTCCTTCTAATTCACCTGATTGATAATAATCACTGTTCTTAGCTTTTTCTTCATTTACTTCTCCAATATACCCTAAAACATTTGCTGCAGCTTTTATTGGGTAATCTCTAATAATTCTCTTTTGAATATAGAACCCTGAGTATTTGTGCATTTTTTCTTGGAGGAAAGCAAAATCTTCCTTTGCTAGTTGTTTTAAAAAAACAGAAGGCAAATACGGTGCAAACTTTTCTGCTCTTTTATATCTTATTAAAAATTGTGTTTTATTTATTTTTAAGAGATTACAAAACTCTAGAGTGTCTAATGGTTTTACCTGATTTGGTTGTACCATAACATCATAAGAAAGTTGATTTGCAACCAATAAGTTTCCATTTCTGTCATAAATATATCCGCGTTCTGGGTAATCATATTCTATTTTAACAGCGGCATTATGTATTGGGTCATAAGTTTCACCTTTTATAATTTGAAGTTGAAACAAGCGTCCAATAAAAACAAAACCAACAAGGGTTATTAAAAAATAAAGTAAAAAACTTTTTTGCATTATTCGTTTTTGATAAAAATATAGGTTCCTAAAAAGTATAAAATCAACGTAAAAGTGCTTGAAAAAAGAGTGTTTAAAAATACGTTAGATAAATTTTGAAAACTAAAATTAACAAAAGAAAAGTATATAAGATGATGAATTACTGTTAAAGTTAATACGTAATTAAAAACTTTTCCAAAAGATTCTGATTTTAATTTAAAAAAGGCATAATCGGTTTCTACTTTTCTGAAGTAAATTCTTATAAAAAATAGCCGAATATAGGCTATGTATAAAATCGAAAAAGCATGAATTCCTCCAGAATCAGAAAAGAAATCAACTAAAAGGCCTAATAAGAAACTATAAAAAAGAAAAGGAACTCTATTGGTTTTCAGTGGATATAGAAATACAAAAGCAATGTATAGATAGGGGTTTATAGAGTCTAAAAATAAAATGTTATTTAAAACAAAAACCTGCAAAAAAAGAAGGAATATGAATAGAGTTATAATCTTAAAGTTTTTGTTCATTCTAATTTGAGTCTAAATCTCTTATTTCTTTTCTGTGAAAATTCTTAACAACATAAACAAACCCTAAATTACTCATATCATTAAAAAGAATTATATCTACTTTGTTTTCAGCTGTGTTTCCTTTGTTAATTTTTGAAATTGTACCAATTAAAACGCCTTCAGGAAAAATTGTCGACATTCCACCTGTTTCAATAGTATCTCCAATTTTTAAAGGTGCTTGTCTTGGTATATCAGAAAGTTGAACAATGTTGAAGTTTTTTCCATCCCACCCTAAAGATCCAAAATAATTACTATTTTTTAAACGAGCATTTATTTTACTATTTATATTTAAAATGGATTGAACCCTCGTATAACTGTCTTTTGAATTTTCTGTAATCCCAATAATTCCTTTACTGTTCATTACAGCCATTTCTCTATCAACCCCTTGATTTTTGCCTTTGTTAATGGTTATGAAATTAAACGATTTAGAATAGCTATTTTTGATGATTTTTGCACTTGTATAGGTGTATTTTTGGTTGTATTTAATCGAATCTATAACTGTAGAATCGAAATCATAACGAATAGAGTTCTTCTTTTCTAGTACGTTTTTTAGACTTGTATTTTCTTCTGAAAGAATTTTGTTTTTAGATTTTAAATCTAAATAATCAGAAATATTTGTGGAGGTAGCTAAAAATCCACCAGTAATACTATTGGCAGAATTTACAAATTTACTTTTATGAAAGTTAAGATTATTAAATGTAAACACTAGCGCAATAAACTCTAGTAATAAGAAAAACAGAAAATATTTAAACTTCTGAAAAAAGTAAATTAGTTGTTGCATTGTTAAAACTTAAAAATGCTAATTCATTAAAACATTTTTGTATTTGTTTAATTCTTTTAAGGCTATTCCAGTTCCACGTACAACAGCTCTTAAAGGATCTTCAGTAACGTAAACTGGTAAATCAGTTTTACGAGATAAACGTTTGTCTAAACCTCTTAGCATAGAACCACCACCCGCTAAATAAATTCCTGTATTGTAAATGTCTGCAGCTAATTCTGGTGGAGTTTTAGATAAGGTTTCCATAACGGCATCTTCAATTCTTAAGATAGATTTATCTAAAGCTTTGGCAATTTCTCTGTAAGAAACTTGTACTTGCTTTGGTTTACCACTTAATAAATCTCTACCCTGAACAAGCATGTCATCTGGAGGTGTGTCTAAATCTTCAGTAGCAGCACCAATAGTAATTTTAATTCTTTCTGCAGTGGTTTCTCCAACATGTAAATTGTGCTGAGTGCGCATGTAGTACATAATATCATTGGTAAATAAATCTCCAGCCACTTTTACAGATTGATCACAAACAATACCACCTAAAGCAATTACAGCAATTTCTGTTGTACCACCACCAATATCAATGATCATGTTTCCTTTCGGTTCCATAATATCAATACCAACACCAATTGCAGCAGCCATTGGCTCATAAATTAAATAAATCTCCTTGGCATTCATGTGTTTAGCAGAATCCCTTACTGCTCGTTTTTCAACTTCTGTAATTCCGGATGGAATACATATTACCATTCTTAATGCTGGTGGAAATAATTTCTTTTTAATCGATGGAATTTGTTTTACAAATTCTTTAATCATTTCTTCTGATGCCTGAAAATCTGCAATAACTCCGTCTTTTAAAGGACGAATGGTTTTAATATTTTCATGGGTTTTTCCTTGCATTAAATTTGCTTCTTGACCGATAGCAATAATTTTGCCAGTAATTCTGTTTCTAGCAACAATAGAAGGGCTATCAATAACCACTTTTCCATTGTGAATTATTAATGTATTTGCAGTCCCTAAATCGATTGCAATATCTTCAGTCATAAAATCGAAAAAACCCATAAAATCTTTTTTCTTGTTTGTTTAATGTATTCTTACAAATTTAGTAAATTTAATTTGTAATTAAGATTAAATTAATTAATGTTTAAAATGTCTTGTTCCAGTCATGACCATAGATAAATTATTGTCATTACAATAATTTATACTCAATTGATCTTTGATAGATCCTCCTGGTTGAATTACACTTTGAATACCCGCTTTATCTGCAATTTCTACACAATCAGGAAAAGGAAAAAATGCATCACTTGCCATTACAGAACCATTCAATTCAAAACCAAAATTAGTTGCTTTTTCAATAGCTTGGTTTAATGCATCAACTCTGCTTGTTTGCCCTGCTCCACTTGCTAATAATTGTTTATTTTTTACTAAAACGATCGTATTAGATTTTGTGTTTTTACATAGTTTAGAAGCAAATAATAAGTCACTTAATTCATTTTCAGTTGGTTTACTATTCGTGGCATAAGTTAAATCTGCTAATTTATCTGTGATGTAATCTTTATCTTGAACTAACAACCCATTTAAAGAAGTTCTTACTAATTGATTTGGTAATTCAACTTCTTTCTGAATTAATATAATTCTGTTCTTTTTCCTTTTTAAGATTTGTAGAGCATCAGCAGAATAGCTTGGTGCAATCACAACCTCACAAAATAATTTGTGAATTTCTTCTGCAGTGTCAGTACTAATTTCTGAGTTCGCAATTAAAACACCACCGAAAGCTGAAACAGGGTCTCCAGCTAAAGCATCGAGATACGCTTGTTTCATGTTTTTTCTTTGTGCAAAACCACAAGCATTATTATGTTTTAAGATAGCAAAAGTTGGTGCTTCTCCTTTAAATTCTTCCATCAAGTTTACAGCAGCATCAACATCTAGTAAGTTGTTGTAACTTAATTCCTTGCCATGTAGCTTGTCAAACATTGCATCTAAATCTCCAAAGAAATATCCTTTTTGATGAGGGTTTTCTCCATAGCGTAACGTTTTAGAATTTTGCTGACTTGCTTTAAAAACAACTTCATCTTCATTAAAATAATTGAAGATTGCGGTATCGTAATGTGAAGAAATATTGAAAGATTTAGAAGCAAATCTTTTTCTTTGCCCGATAGATGTTTTTCCGTTGTTTTCTGAAAGAATTGATAAAAACTCTTCATACTGATCCATAGAAGAAACTGTAAAAGTATCTTTAAAGTTCTTGGCCGAGGCTCTAATTAATGAAATTCCACCAATATCAATTTTCTCTACAATGTCTTGTTCAGGAGCTCCAGATGCAACTGTTTTTTCAAAGGGATATAAATCAACAATTACCAAATCTATTTGCGGAATATTATACGCTACTAATTCAGCAACATCAGTTTCATTGTCTTGTCTGTTTAAAATACCTCCAAAAACTTTGGGATGTAAAGTTTTGACTCTTCCTCCTAAAATAGAGGGGTAAGATGTAACTTCATCAACAGGAATTACATTGATACCAAGTTCTTTAATGAATTTCTCTGTTCCTCCAGTAGAGTAAATTGTTACATTTAATTCATCTAATTTTTTTACAATAGGGGCTAAACCATCCTTGTGAAAAACCGAAATTAATGCAGATTTAATTGTTTTTGATGTGTTCATGTTTGTTGTGTAGTTAAGCATGTAAATTTACACAAACATTAAAAGAACCACAATAAAAAGTTAGTAACAATAAATGTAAAATAAATTTTTATTTTATGAAAAATCAAATGATCTACTCTGCGCTATCTAAAAAATTTCTGAACCAAATAATAAATTGATCTAAAATGGATTCATTTTTTAAAGTGTAGTTAGATTCTAGATTTCTAGAAGAAAAGTTAGAAGTCGATTCTTGTTTTCTCATTGTTTATGTATTTGGCTGTTAGATATTATCATATATTCAACAAATTTAAGTAAAATCAAAATAATATGCAACAATATTAAAGAATCTTTGATAATTTTTCGCAAATACACTCTAAAAAGCGTTCATCCTTTGCGGAAAATGTATTTGCTGTGTGAGAATCTATATCTATTTGTCCGATATTTTCGCCATTAACAAAAATTGGAATTACAATTTCTGATTTTACTTTCCAGCCACAAGAAATATAATTGGTCTGTTCAGAGACATCTTGTACTACAAAATTTTCATTACTAACAGCAACTTGACCACAAATACCTTTTCCAAAAGGAATAATAGTATGCTCTGTCTCTTCTCCTGCATATTGAGCTAGTTTTAGCTCTTCTTTGTTACCATTTTTAAAATAAAACCCCACCCAATCATAATAGGATATCTCACTTTGCAGAAAATCACAAATTGCTTGGAGCCTTTCTTCTTTAGAGGAGTTTGTAACAATAATGCTATCTATTTTTTTTTGTAAAATTGGTAAATTCATGCGTATAAAATTGAAGGGAAATATTTAACACAAAGTTAAAATATCTTATTGTAAATTTGCAATAATAAAATGAAAGAAATACTAACTAAAATATCATCTTTTATATTAGCATTTTTAGTGCTATTTTCTACCTTCTCTTTTACGGTAGATTCACATTATTGTGGTGATTTTTTAATTGATGTTTCTATTACGGGCAAAACGGAAGGTTGTGGAATGAAAATGGACACAACATCAAAGGCTAAAAAGAAAAATTGTTGCAAAGACGAAGTTCAAAATATTGAGGGTCAAGATGAGCTTAAATTAGCTAATTTTGAGAAACTTTCTTTTGAAAATCAACAATTTTTTACAGCTTTTCTCTTTTCATACAAAAATGTTTTTTCTGAATCCCAGTCAAACAAAGTAGCTTTAAAATATATTTCTCCCCCAGAAATCTATCAAAATCACCAAGTTTCTTATCAAATATTTTTAATTTGATTTAATTTTTAATGTGAAAAAGTTACCTTTTTTGGTGATTGTAAGTTTCGTTAATAATTAAAACAAATACAAAATGAAAAAATATATTTTAAATAGTTTAGTGCTATTTATGCCCTTTATACTCTTTGCTCAAGCTACGTTTACAGGGATGGTTATGGATAGAAATAATCTTAAAGATAATTTAGGTGTAGAAGGAGCAAGTGTTCATTGGTTAAATACAAATGTGGGTGCAGTAACGAATGCAAAAGGTTGGTTTACCATTTCTTATAAATCTGAATATAAAAAATTAGTCATAAGTTATTTAGGTTATAATACAGATACCCTTGTAATTCCGAATTTAGAGCCACTTCATCATTTTATAACACCACAAAGTGAGTTAGAGGGAATTACAATAAAGAGTAAAAGAAATGCAGTCCAAAAATCTACATTTTCAACTGTAAATATGTTTACAGTAAATAGCGAGGAATTATTAAAAGCTGCTTGCTGTAACTTAGCCGAAAGTTTTGAAACAAACCCTTCGATAGATGTCAGTTTTTCGGATGCTTTAACGGGAACAAGACAAATTCAGATGCTAGGTTTAAAAAGTCCATACTTACTAATTACTCAAGAAAACATTCCTTCTGTAAGAGGAGCAAGTCAAGTCTTTGGAATGACATTTACACCAGGAACTTGGGTCGAAAGTATTCAAATTAGTAAAGGCGCAGGTTCTGTAGTTAATGGATTTGAAAGTATTTCTGGACAAATAAATGCAGAATTGGTAAAACCTTTTTCGGATAATAATTTTTTTTTAAATGCCTATTCTTCTTTAAATGGAAGATTGGAATTGAATACTCACTTTAACCAAAGAGTCTCAGGAAAATGGCAGACTGGTGTATACATTCACGGAAACTATAGAGGTCAAAAATTTGATAAGAACGATGACAACTTTATCGATATGCCATTGGCGAACCAAATTAATGTAATGAATAGGTGGCAATTTACAGATGCTGAAAAAGGTTGGGTAAGTTTTATAAATGTTCGTTTTTTAAATGACGAAAAACAAACAGGAGAGCTTGACTTTAATCCAGCAATTGATAAGGGAACTACGAATCATTGGGGAAGTGAGATAGACACAAAACGTTTTGATGCATCCGCAAAGTTAGGCTATGTTTTTCCAGAATTACCGTTTCAAAGTATTGGTTTTCAAATGGCATATAGCAATCATCAGCAAGATTCTTATTTTGGGCTCAATATTTATGATATTCAGCATCAAAGTGTTTATTCTAATTTGATTTTTAATTCTATTATTGGTGATACTAGAAACAAATTTAAAACGGGTTTATCTTTTACCTATGATAAATTTGAGGAGTTGGTAAACACATTAAACTTTCATAGAAACGAAAATTCTCTAGGGGCTTTTTTTGAATATGCTTTCGATAATTTAGATAATTTTAGTGTTACTGCAGGTTTACGAATTGATACACATAACTTATTAGGTACTTTTTTAACACCGCGTTTGCATCTAAGATATGTTCCTTGGGAAAAAGGAGTATTAAGGGCTTCGGTAGGAAGAGGAAAGAGAAGCGCAAATATTTTTGCAGAAAACCAGCAATTATTTGCAAGTTCAAGGCAAATAAATATTGATGATGTTGGTGGAAATATCTATGGATTAAATCCTGAAATTGCTTGGAATTATGGAGTTTCTTACATGCAAAAATTCAATTTATTTGATAAAAAAGGGGATATTACTTTTGATTTTTATCAAACAAATTTCCGAAATCAAGTAATTACGGACTGGGAAAATCCGCAAGAAATTTCTTTTTATGATTTGAATGGAAAAAGTATCGCAAACAGTTTTCAAGTTGAGGTAAGTTATGAGCTCGCTAGAAACTTGAATTTACGAACTGCTTATAAATATTTTGATATTACGACAGAGTATAAAAGAGGGAATTTGCAAAAACCCATGCAACCGAGAGATAGGTTCTTTGTAAACCTTTCTTATGAAACGGAATTAGAGGACGAAAATCAATGGCGTTTTGATGTAACTTTTAATAATATTGGGAAACAGCGTTTGCCGAATACAGCATCGAACCCTGTTGAATATCAATTATCAAAATTTTCAGACCCTTATCAATTATTAAATTCACAAATAACAAAAGTATTTTCAAATAAGTTTGAAGTATATATAGGAGCAGAAAACATTACAAATGTTCAGCAGAATAATCCTATTTTAGCAAGTGATGATCCTTTTGGTGTAAATTTTGACAGTACTATTATATATTCACCCATTTTCGGTCGTGCAATGCATGCGGGTTTGCGATTTAAAATAAAGTAGCGGATATAGTGATTCTAAGTAAAGTAACAAAAAAGAGAATAAAATGAAAAAAATATTATTCATATTAAGTGCACTAATTATTTGTATTTCAGTACAATCACAGGAAGTGAAAAAGAAAAAAAACGCCAAAATTTCTTTTGAAGTTGATGGTATTTGTGGGATGTGTAAAAAGAGAATTGAAACTGCGGCTTTAAAGTCTAAAGGTGTAAAATTTGCAATTTGGAGTGTGAAAACGCATCAATTAAATATAATTATGGATGAACGAAAAACAGATGTTGCAACTATTCAAAGTAATGTTTTAAAGGTTGGTCATGATGTTGTTGGTTTCGATAATAGTAAGCTCGAAGCAACAACGGAAGCTTATAATTCAGTGCATCCATGTTGTAAATATAGAGATGAGGAAATTGTCTTAGATCATGAAGGAAAGGTGAAAAAACAAAAAAAACAATAACGATGAAAAAGATAACTTTATTATTAGCACTCGCTTTTGCCGTAAATGTAACTTTAACTGCTTGTAAACTAGAAAAGAAGGAGGTGAAAAAAGAACAAACAACTACTGACAAAAAAGAAGTTGCTACGAAAGATGTGTATCAATGCCCCATGAAATGTGAGCAAGATAAAACATATGACAAAGAGGATAAATGTTCTGTTTGCAAAATGAAATTAAGAAAGAAGGTCGCAGAGAATCATGAAAACCACGAAGATAATAACCATTAAGCACTAAAAAATCCGTTAGAAATTCTAACGGATTTTTTATTTCAATCATTTCTCGAAAAGAGAAAATAATATATTTATAGCATTATTTTCGATTACATCATTCCTGGCATTCCACCACCCATTGGAGGCATTCCTCCAGCAGCAGCATCTTCTTTAATATCAACCAAAGCACATTCAGTAGTTAAAATCATACCAGCAACAGAAGCAGCATTTTCTAACGCAACACGTGTTACTTTTTTAGGATCTATAATTCCAGCTTCTAGCATATCTACATATTTGTCAGATTTTGCGTCGTAGCCAAAGTCTTTTTTACCTTCTAAAACTTTATTTAATACTACCGAGCCTTCTCCTCCGGCATTTTCAACAATAATTCTTAGTGGAGCTTCAATAGCTTTATTAATGATCTGTACGCCTGTAGTTTCGTCTAAATTTTCAGTAATAATTTTTTCTAATACTTTTTTAGCACGAACTAAAGCAACACCACCACCAGCAACAATACCTTCTTCAACAGCAGCTCTTGTTGCATTTAAAGCATCATCAACTCTGTCTTTCTTTTCTTTCATTTCTACTTCAGAAGCAGCACCCACATATAAAACAGCAACTCCACCAGCTAATTTAGCTAGACGTTCTTGTAGTTTTTCTTTATCATAGTCAGAGGTGGTGGTTTCTATTTGAGCTTTAATTTGACTCACTCTTACTTTAATGTCATCAGCATTTCCAGAGCCATTTACAATTGTTGTATTGTCTTTATCAACAGTTATAGTTTCTGCAGTTCCCAAAAGATCTAATGTTGCATTTTCTAATGAAAATCCTCTTTCTTCAGAAATAACAGTTCCTCCAGTTAAAATAGCGATATCCTCTAACATTGCTTTTCGTCTATCTCCAAAACCAGGGGCTTTAACAGCAGCAATTTTTAATCCACCACGTAATTTATTAACAACTAATGTTGCTAAGGCTTGTCCGTCTACATCTTCGGCAATAATTAATAGAGGTCTTCCAGATTGTGAAACAGGTTCTAAAATAGGAAGAATCTCTTGCAAGTTAGAAATTTTTTTATCAAATAATAAAATATATGGATTTTCTAAATCAGCAATCATTTTATCTGCATCAGTAACAAAATAAGGGGATAAATAACCTCTGTCAAATTGCATTCCTTCAACAACATCGACATATGTTTCCATACCTTTAGCTTCTTCAACAGTAATAACACCTTCTTTACCAACTTTGGTAAAAGCAGTGGCTATTAAATCACCAATAGTGTTATCATTATTTGCAGAAATAGCGGCAACTTGCTTTATTTTTTCTGATGAATTACCAACTTTTTTAGCTTGTTTTTCTAAGTCTAAAACAATGGCTAAAACTGCTTTGTCAATACCACGCTTTAAATCCATAGGATTTGCACCGGCAGCAACATTTTTTAATCCTTCTTTTACAATTGCTTGTGCAAGTACAGTCGCGGTTGTTGTTCCATCACCAGCTAAATCATTCGTTTTAGAAGCAACTTCTTTTACCATTTGAGCTCCCATATTTTCAAGCTCATTTTCTAGCTCAACTTCTTTTGCTACCGAAACTCCATCTTTGGTTACTGTTGGTGCACCAAAAGATTTAGAAATAATTACGTTTCTTCCTTTGGGTCCTAATGTTACTTTTACTGCATTTGCTAAAGCGTCAACTCCACGTTTTAATCCGTCTCTTGCTTCAATATCAAATTTTATATCTTTTGCCATTATTTTTAATTTTTTAATTTCAGTTATTGGCCATTTGCGTTTAACTAAAATATTTTATTATTATTTTTAAATGTTATTCTGCTAAGACTAAAAGTCCAAAGCAAAAAGCTATTTAGATGATTGCTAAAATATCAGATTCACGCATTATCAAATAATCTACACCTTCTAATTTTAAATCAGTTCCACCATATTTACTGTATAAAACAGTATCACCAACTTTTACGGTTAAAGGTTCGTCAACTTTACCATTTCCTATTGCAACAACAGTTCCTTTTTGAGGTTTTTCTTTTGCATTATCTGGTATAATTAATCCAGATGCTGTTTTTGTTTCTGCAGGCACAGGTTCTACAAGAACTCTATCTGCTAAAGGTTTAATGTTTAATCCCATTTTTTATAAATTTTGATTAATTAAGTTGTTTTTATACTTTTTATCATGGTCATAAATTATGCCAATAAATTATGACTGACAATTTTTCCTTGATTGATTTTATTGCTAAAAATTAAGCACAAAAAAATGCCAACGTGTCATTTTCGTTGGCATTTTTTTAATATTATATATTAAGATTACTTAATACTATCATTTGCAGTTGGAGATGTGTTTTCCGCTGGTGCAGTAGTTTCAATTCCATCTAAAGTATTATTCAAATTAACGTTGTTATCACCTTCTCTTGGAATGGCGAAGTTTGCTAGTAAAATTAAAGTAAACATTGCAATAGCCAATGTCCAAGTTGTTCTGTCTAAGAAGTTATTTGTGTTTTGCACACCTCCTAAAGATTGTGCTCCTCCACCTCCAAAAGAAGAAGATAACCCTCCGCCTTTAGGGTTTTGTACCATCACTATTAATATTAAAGCAATAGCTACAATTAAAATTAGAATTAAAAATGCTGTATAACTCATGATTTATTTTTTTGTAAAATTTGTATTCTTTTAATTTGGTCTGCAAAGAAACCACTTTTTTCTGGATATTTCAAACTTAAAATTCTGTAAGCTTGTATGGCGTTTTCATATTTTTTTTGTTCTAAATAAACGGTAGCTAAAGTTTCTGTCATTAATGACGAATCTTGTTTGTTTTTAGTAACAGAAATAGAAACACTTTTATCTTTTGAAATAGGTTCTATTTTAGGATTATTTTGAATGAATTTTTCAATGATATCATCTTTTTTTAGGATTCCTTTTCTAATAATAGGTTTTTTAGTAGATAGTTGTAGCCATTGATTAAAAGAATAGTTTTCTGAATTAGTGAAAGGAATAGGTTTGCCAACTTTTAATTGATCTTCAGTTTTTGCTATCGGTTTTAAAATGCTTTTAGTTCTTTTTTCAACTTGTTTTATTACTGTTTCAACAGGTTTCTCTTCAGAAGTAAGTTCTATTATTTCTTGATGAATATTTTCTTTTTTAGTATTAAAGTTTTTTGAAGTAATAAAATCGAATAATACTGTTCTGTCTGTCGTGTAGGCCGCCGTTACTTTTAATTCGTTATTGTATTTAAAACTATCTTGATTTTTTAATTCTTTTAAATACAATCCTCTTGCAGATTGAAAATAAGGAAACTTATCAATAACAGATTTTAATTCATCAGTTTCCAATTGCTCAATAGGTCTTTTCTTATCTAATAAGTTTTTAGTTTTAGAATCTACCATTTTGCTACTGAAGCGTTAAATACATCTTGTGTAATGCGTTCTACAATTTCATCTAATGCATTTTCTAAAACACTACCTGTAAGTTGAGAATTTGCATCAAAATCTGAATAAAAAGAAAATGATTTTTCAAAATCATCTCTTTCTTCTAATTTATTTGCAAAACGTACATTTATAGTAACCGTTATTCTATTTTGAGCTGCTGTTTGAGCTGATGTTCCACTCATTGGTGTTACTCTATAGCCTGTGATTTCTCCACTAAAATGTAAGTCGCCGTTAGCAGATGTAAGAGTTAGATTGGTTTGACGTGTAAATAAATCTTGTAGGTCGTTTGTAAATCGTTGCGTTAAAACAGGTTCTACTAAAGGTGCTTGATTAGGAAAAAAATCGATTTGAATTGTTTCTGCATCTCCTGTATTTCCTCCTGTAAATGAGTAAGCACCACAACTAATTAGAGTTACGGTGAATATTAAGGATAAAATAATTTTCTTCAAATTCATTATTGATATGTGTTTTTCATTGAAGTAGATGGGTGAAAATGAATACCTTCCACTACATATAAAACCGTTATTAATCTGAAACCTTTCTGCTTTTTTTAGTAATTAAATTATCAGCTTTAATTCTGAATCTTTTAGAACCGTTTATCGTAAAATATTTTCTAATTTCAAATATTACTAAAGCTTTCATATTCCTTTTACAAATCGTATTGTTTAATTTTTCGGTATAAAGTTCTTTCTGAAATACCCAATTCTTTAGCGGCTAATTTACGTTTATTGCTATTTTTTTCTAAAGATTTTTTAATCATTTCAATTTCTTTATCTTGTAAAGATAAAGATTCGTCTTCTTCAATAGTCTCAATAAAATCATAATCTTTTTTTCCGGCTGAATTTTGAGGAATATTCAATACTTCAACATTGTTATCTAGTGCCTCTTTGTTTTCATACATCTTCTCTATTAATTGATGATGTTCTTCTTGCACTTCTTCTACATTTCCATTCTTTATTAAGTCTAATGTCAATTTCTTTAAATCGTTGATGTCATTGCGCATATCAAATAAGATTTTATACATAATATCACGTTCAGTAGAAAAATCATTTTCTTTTTTGCCATTAATAACAGCGGGTAAGTTACCATGGTTATTGGGCAAGTATTGTTGAAGTTTAGAAGCCGTAACAATTCTTTCTTCTTCAATTACTGAGATTTGTTCTGCTAAATTTTTTAATTGACGAATATTTCCAGGGAAACGATAATTCAGTAAAATACTCACAGCATTTTCATCTAATCGAATAGAAGGCATTCTGTATTTTTGAGCAAAATCTGCAGCAAATTTTCTAAAAAGTAAATGAATATCGTCATTACGCTCTCTTAAAGGAGGTAAATGAATTTCTACAGTACTTAATCGGTAATATAAATCTTCTCTAAACTTTTCTTTTTGAATTGCAGACTGCATATGTATGTTGGTTGCCGCCACAATTCTAACATCTGTTTTTAAAACTTTCGATGAACCTACTTTTATGAATTCACCGTTTTCTAAAACACGCAACAAGCGCACTTGAGTTGTTAAAGGCAATTCACCAACTTCATCTAAAAAAATAGTTCCTCCATCAGCAACTTCAAAATAACCTTTTCGGTCTTGTATTGCGCCTGTAAAAGCACCTTTTTCGTGACCAAATAGTTCACTATCAATGGTTCCTTCAGGAATTGCGCCACAGTTTACAGCAATATATTTTGCATGTTTTCTGTGGGATAAAGAGTGTATTATTTTAGGGATATTTTCTTTACCAACGCCACTTTCTCCCGTAACTAAAACAGAAATATCAGTAGGAGCGACTCTTACTGCTTTTTCTAAAGCACGGTTCAAATGAATATCGTTTCCGATAATTCCAAAACGTTGTTTTAATGCTTGTAAGTTTTCCATATTCTCTTTTTTGAATCAGGATTTTTTGAACTCAAGACTCAGGATGTCTTGTCTCTTAGTTCTTTATTTTTTGATTAATTATTATCAGAATACCCAACAGCGGTTCCTTTTAGGGTTGCTGATGTGCAATCTTCAACCTTTATCATCACAAAATCACCTAATTTATAGTCTCCTTTCTTAAAAACAGCCACTGTGTTTTGTGTATTTCTTCCTTTCCATTCATTCGGATTCTTCTTAGAAGTACCTTCAATTAAGAATTCTTCTGTTTTGCCTAAATGTTGTTGTGTTCTATATAAAGCGTGTATTTGTTGTAAATCAATCACTTCTTGTAATCTTCGTTTTTTTACAGTATGAGGAATATCATCTTCCATTTTATTACCCGCTAAAGTTCCAGGTCTTTCAGAATACGTGAACATAAAACCGAAATCATATTTTACATATTCCATTAACTCCAAGGTATCTTTATGGTCTTCTTCGGTTTCTCCACAGAAACCAACAATCATATCTTGTGATAAAGACATTTCTGGAACAATCTTAAAAATATTATCAACCAAAGTCTTATATTCTTCGCGCGTATGTTGCCTGTTCATCGCTTTTAACATAGCATTGCTTCCGCTTTGAACAGGTAAGTGCAAGTATTTACAAATGTTTTTATGTTTTGCCATAACATGAATTACATCTAAACTCATGTCTTGAGGATTAGAGGTAGAAAAGCGAAAACGTGTTTTAGGAAACTGTGTTGCACACATATCTAGCAATTGGGCAAAATCTACAGCAGTTGCTTGTGCCATTTCAGTTGCTTTCTTGAAATCTTTTTTTAAACCACCACCAAACCATAAAAAGCTATCTACATTCTGACCTAAAAGTGTAATTTCTTTATAGTTTGCATCAACCATCGATTGAATTTCCTCTAAAATACTTTCTGGATCTCTACTTCTTTCTCTTCCGCGAGTAAACGGAACGACACAAAATGTACACATATTGTCGCAACCTCTTGTAATAGAGACGAACGCAGTAACACCGTTAGTGTTTAAACGAACAGGAGAAACATCTCCATACGTTTCATCTTTAGATAAAATAACGTTTACAGCATCTCTACCTTCGCTAACTTCACTTAATAAATTTGGTAAATCTCTATAAGCATCTGGCCCAACAACTAAATCAACAATCTTTTCTTCTTCTAAAAATTTTTCTTTCAGACGTTCTGCCATACATCCTAGAACTCCAACTTTCATTTTAGGATTTACTTTTTTTACGGCATTGTATTTTTGCAAACGTTTTCTTACAGTTGTTTCAGCCTTTTCTCTGATAGAGCAAGTATTGACTAGAACTAAATCTGCTTCTTCAAGAACTTGAGTAGTGTTGTAACCTTCTTTATCTAAAATAGCAGCGACAATCTCGCTGTCATTCATATTCATCTGGCAGCCATAGCTTTCAATGAATAATTTTTTGGTATTTTGTTTTTTATTTTCGGTTACAAGTGCTTTTCCTTGTATTTTCTCGTCTATGATTTTTTCTACGTATTCCATCTATCAATTTATCATTAAAAGGAGAACAAAGATACAACCAAATTTGAATTTTTATGACATTTTGGCAGAATAAATAATCTAGTAATTTTGTTAAATATTTATTGAAAATTGCAGAAATAATTTTTTTTTACAAAAAACTAACTACTTTTGCAATCGAAATTAATACGTTTTTAGAGCGTTTTGGCGATAAAAAATACATAAATGGCAAAGAATTTAGTAATTGTAGAGTCACCAGCAAAAGCAAAAACCATCGAAAAATTTCTTGGAAAAGACTTTCAAGTAGAATCGAGTTATGGGCATATTGCAGATTTACCATCCAAAGAATTAGGAATAGATGTAGAGGGAGATTTTAGTCCAAAATATATAATTTCTGACGATAAAAAACCTGTTGTAAAAAAGCTTAAGGCCTTAGCTAAAAAAGCAGACACCGTTTGGTTAGCAAGTGATGAGGATCGAGAAGGAGAGGCAATTGCATGGCATTTAAAAGAACAGTTAGGTTTAAAAGATGAAAATACAAAACGTATTGTTTTTCATGAAATAACAAAAAACGCTATTTTAAAAGCAGTTGAAAACCCTAGGGATATTGACTACAATATGGTAAACGCACAACAAGCGCGTAGAGTTTTAGATAGACTTGTTGGTTACGAACTATCGCCAGTTTTATGGCGAAAAGTTAAGGGAGGTTTATCTGCAGGAAGAGTACAATCTGTTGCTGTTCGTTTAATTGTTGAAAAGGAAAGAAGTATTCAAGAATTTTCTTCTGAAACACATTATAAGGTAGTTGCAGAGTTCTCTAATATTGAAGGAAAAACTTTTAAAGCAACGATTCCAAAGAATTTTGAATCTAAAAATGAAGCAGAAAACTTCTTAAAATCATGTTCAAATGCTAACTTTTTAATAGCTGATTTAACAAAGAAACCAGCAAAGAAATCACCAGCAGCGCCATTTACAACTTCTACTTTACAGCAAGAAGCATCTAGAAAATTAGGTTTTCCTGTCGCAAAAACAATGCAAGTTGCACAACGGCTATACGAAGCGGGTTTAATTACCTATATGAGAACAGATAGTTTAAATTTATCTGTGGATGCAAGAAACGCTGCTGAAGAAGAAATTACAAATTATTACGGGAAAGAGTATAGTAAACAACGTGTTTTTAAAACAAAGTCTAAAGGTGCTCAAGAAGCGCATGAGGCAATTCGTCCTACAAACATGAAAATGCATACTGTTGATAAAGAGTATGACCAAAATAGATTATATGATTTAATTTGGAAAAGAACGCTAGCTTCTCAAATGAGTGATGCTTTATTGGAGAGAACTAATATGAAAATTGAGAATTCTGAAAACTCTAAAATCTTCACTGCAAATGGTGAAATGATAAAGTTTGAAGGTTTCTTAAAAGTGTATTTAGAAGGAACTGATAATGAAGATGAAGAACAAGCAGGAATGTTACCAACGTTAAAAGTCGGTGAAAAGTTAGAATATACTTTTATAAACGCAACTCAAAGATTTACAAGCCCACCTTATCGTTTTACAGAAGCTTCTTTAGTAAAACAATTAGAAGAATTAGGTATTGGTAGACCTTCTACGTATGCGCCAACAATTTCTACAGTTCAAAGGAGAGGTTATGTTGAAAAAGGTGAAAATGAAGGTGTAGAAAGAAATTATGAGCAGATGATTTTATCTGAAGGAACTGTTAAGAGTCAAAATTTGACGGAAAAAACAGGTTCAGATAAAAATAAATTAGTTCCAACGGATATTGGTAATATTGTAAATGACTTTTTAGTTGCAAATTTTTCTAATATTTTAGATTTTGGATTTACGGCCAAAGTAGAATCTTCGTTTGATGATATTTCGGAAGGAGATGAAGATTGGATAGCAATGATAAAAGCTTTCTATACCAAGTTTCATGATAACGTAGAAGATGTTAAAGAAAATGCAGAGAGAGAAAGTGGTGAGCGTATTTTAGGAAAACATCCAGAATCTGGGAAAACAGTTTTAGTTCGTTTAGGTAAATTTGGACCAATTGCACAAATTGGTGCGCCAGAAGACGAAGAAAAACTATTTGCAAGTTTAAATAAAGATCAGAATTTAGGTACAATTTCTATGGAAGAAGCATTAGAATTGTTCTTGCTTCCAAAGACTTTAGGAACTTATGAAGGTGAAGAAGTAATCGTTTCTAATGGACGTTTTGGACCGTATATTCGATTTGGAACTATGTTTGTTTCTTTAGAGAAAGGAGAAAATCCGATGGAGGTTGATTTGCCAAGAGCGGAAGAATTAATTGTTGCAAAACAAAAAGCAGATGCTCCAATTTATTTTTATGAAGAATTGCCTGTACAGAAAGGAGTTGGACGTTTTGGTCCCTTTATAAAATGGAATTCTATATTTATCAACGTCAGTAAAAAATACGATTTTGATACGCTTTCAGATGACGATATTATTGAGTTAATTGAAGTTAAAAAACAGAAAGAAATAGATAAAGTTATCCATAATTGGGAAGATGTTGGTATTCGTGTAGAAAAAGCAAGATGGGGGAGGTTTAATGTTTTAAAGGGGAAAATTAAGATAGAATTACCAAAAACTACAGAAATAGAAAAACTTTCTAAAGATGAGGCAGTTAAAATGATCGAGGCTAAAACACCAAAGAAAAAAGCTGCCAAAAGAAAAACGCCCACTAAAAAAACAACAAAAAAGAAGTAGGGATTTTATATATTGCAGCACCTATTAAAAAAAATTGATGAATCAAGACTTTTTATCTCCGGTAAAAGAATCTGTTTTAGCGAATTTAACATTGCATTCACTTTCGTGTTTGGGAAAAAAAATTAGAATTCATTCTGAGCAAGAAGGTTTTCCAGATCTAGGGAATGTGCAGCTAGCCATTTTTGGAGTTCAAGAAGATAGAAACTCAGAAAATAATTTTGGTTGCGGAGAGAACTTGAATTTTATACGAAATAAATTATATCAATTATTTCCAGGAAATTGGCAAACAGAAATTGCAGACTTAGGAAATGTTCTTAAAGGAAGTTCTGTTACAGATACTTATTTTGCTGTTTCTGAAATAATATCATACTTATTAAAAAAGAACATCATACCAATTATAATTGGTGGAGGTCAAGACATTACATACGTGAATTATAGGGCTTATGATTCTTTAGAGCAAACTGTGAATATTACGGCAGTAGATAGTCGTTTTGATTTAGGTAATTTAGAGGATGATTTAACTTCTCAATCTTATTTAAGTAAAGTAATTATGCAAGAACCGAGTAACTTGTTTAATTATAGTAATGTTGGCTATCAAACTTATTTCAATGCTCAGGAGGAAATTGAATTATTAGATGATTTATTTTTTGATTCTTGTAGACTTGGAAAAGCAAAAGAATTAGAAAATATTGAACCTGCTTTTAGAAATGCTGATATCGTCTCTATAGATATTGGCGCGGTAAGACAAAGTGAAGCTCCTGCTAATAACAATGCTTCGCCAAATGGTTTTTACGGTGAAGAAATTTGTGCTATTTCTAGATATGCCGGGATTAGTGATAAAGTTACTTCTTTTGGAATTTACGAGTACAATTCTAGCTACGATAACAACCACCAAACTGCTAATTTAATGGCGCAAATGATTTGGTATTTTATTGAAGGAGTGAATTGTAGGGTAAAAGACTATCCTTTTTCTGGTAAAGAAAACTATCAAAAATTTACGGTCTTAATGGAAAATGATGATCCACTAATATTTTATAAAAGTAACAAAACGGGACGTTGGTGGATTGAGATAAGTATTTTAACAGATAATAAATATAAAAGACATGCGTTAATACCTTGTACATACAAAGATTATACAGAAGCTACAAAGCAAGTTATACCTGAAAGATGGTATAAAGCAATGAGGAAGATGTTATAATCTTAGAATATAATAGAAAACAAAATGTTAAAATATGGTTTCAAGATTGTATTTTAGCAAAAAAAATAATAGGTTTACGAACTTTTAGTAAAGAGAAAATATAATATGAAGAAAGCAGCAATATTTGCACTTTTAATGACGATTTTTTACAGTTGTGGTTCGAATGATCGAGGAGAATTAGTAGGTGTAAAATCTAAGAAAAAATGGTTTTCAGAAAAACCCTTTGGAATGGCTTTAATTCCTGGAGGCTCATTTACAATGGGTAAACAAGATCAAGATATCATAGGTACCTTAAATACTCCTACAAAAACAGTAACGGTAAGGCCTTATTACATGGATGAAACTGAAGTAACAAACAATGAATATAAAGAGTTTGTTAGGTGGGTTAGAGATTCTGTTGTAAGAACAAAATTAGCATATCAAGCAGAATTTGCAGCTTTAGGTTCAACGCCAGATGCAAATGGAGATGGACCTTCAGGAGGAATTCAAAATTATGCCTTTAAAACTGCTGATACTGCAAATGCATCAGCGTATCAAAAATATATGTATGATAACTATTATAGTTTTGATACAATTCAACCTTTAAATTGGGATGAAGAGCTTCTTTGGGAAAAAGAAGATTTTCCAGATGTAGATTATGTTGAGGTTATGGACTCTGTATATATCGGTAAAGAAGACGCTGTAGATGGCCTAAGAACCTTTAATACAAAATTGTTAAAGTATAAATATTCTTGGTTTGACTCACAAGGAGCTGCAAAAGTAAAAGGCGAAAGAAGAGACTTTAAAAGAGACACGGCATTTCTAATCTATCCAGATACAACTGTTTGGGTTCGAGATTTCAACTATTCTTATAATGACCCAATGCACCAAGATTATTTTCACCATCAAGCTTATGGAGATTATCCAGTTGTAGGGGTTACTTGGAACCAAGCAAATGCTTTTTGTAACTGGAGGACCAAAAAGAAAAACGACTATTTGCGAGGAAAGAAAAATGCTTCAATTGTCCCAGTATTTAGATTGCCTACAGAAGCAGAATGGGAATATGCGGCAAGAGGTGGTTTAGAATTCGCAACCTATCCTTGGGGTTCAGGAGCCACAACGAGTGATCGAGGTTGCTTCTTAGCAAACTTTAAGCCCGTAAGAGGAAATTATGCTGTTGATGGTGCTTTGTACACTGTTGAGGCAGAATCTTATAATGCAAATGATTATGGGTTGTATAATATGGCTGGTAATGTTTCTGAATGGACGAATACTGCCTACAATTTATCATCTTATTATTTGGGGTCTACAATGAACCCAACCGTAGAAAATAGAAAAAACAAAAGAAAAATTATCAGAGGAGGTTCTTGGAAAGATGTGGCCTACTTTTTAGAAGTAGCGTCGAGAGATTTTGAGTACGGAGATACCGCAAGAAGTTATATTGGCTTTAGAACGGTGCAGGATTATATTGGAGTTATCAATAAATAAAACAAAAAATAAAAGATGGCAAAGTCAGACAAGTACAAGAAAGCAAAAGCAATGAATTTCGTTTACGGAATGGGAGCTGCGGTGGTTATTATAGGAGCATTATTTAAAATTCAACATTTTGACTTAGACCTTGGTTTATTTAAAATTACGGGTGGTGCAATGCTAACAATTGGATTAATTGTTGAGGCTATCGTTTTTGGTATTTCAGCATTTGAATCTCCTGAACAAGATTTAGATTGGTCTAAAGTGTACAAAGAATTTGGTCCTGACTATGTTCCAGAACCAGAAAGCGGAGCCGATGGTTTATTGTCTCAGAAATTAGATGATTTATTAGCAGAAGCTAATATTGATTCTCGTCTAATGGAAAGTTTAGGTACTAGTATGAAAAATTTTCAAGGAGCTGCAGAAGGATTATCTGCTGCCTCAGAATCTATTTCTTCAACGAACAGATACAACGAACAAATGTCTATGGCTGCAGTTCAAATGGAGTCGTTAAACGGTTTGTATGCAGTGCAAGTAGAGAATACAAGTAAACAAGCAGAATTAAATACTGTGGTTGTAGAAAATACAGAAAGATTAAAAGAACAAATGGAGTCTTTAGCAAATAACCTTTCTTCTTTAAACGGTGTTTATGGTGGAATGCTTTCTGCTATGACAAACAAATAATAATTAGTTCAATTTATAAAGAACATTAATTTTATTAAAAAAAACTAATTAGAATGGCAGGAGGAAAATTGTCCGCAAGACAGAAAATGATAAACCTTATGTATTTAGTATTTATTGCAATGTTAGCAATGAATATGAGTAAAGAAGTTTTGTCTGCTTTTGGGTATACAAACCAAAAGTTACAAGATAATAATGTAACAATTTCAACAAAAAACATTAACGTATATAAAAATTTATCTCAGAAAGCTTCTGATCAATCATTAACATTTGGAGCAATAAATGAGAAAGCTCTCAAGGTTAAAAAGTATTCAGACACTTATTTTTCTTATATAGATAGTTTAAAATCTAAAATGTTAAATTTAATTAAAGATAAATCTGATTTTGAATCAATGGATCAGTCAGATTGGTTAAATTCATACTTTTTTAAAGGAGATGGTTATACTGAAGAAGGACAGGAGTTTATAGATAACATAAATGGATATCGTGATAACTTAATCAAATTAGGTATTAAAGCTCAATTTGTCACGACCATTAAAAGTAGGTTTAATACAGAAGATGTAAAAAGAGGAAAGGAAAAAACTGAAAAATTCTTAAAAGCTAGATATGAAGGTTTTCCAATGGTTGCCTCTTTAACAAACTTTACTCAGATTCAAGCGGATATAAGAAATATAGAAAGTGATATTATTTCAGATTTATTAGGGGGTCAACTTGAAATTGGTAGTAAACTAACAGGTAGTAACTATAAAGGAATTGTTTCCTTAGATAAAACTGCTTATTTCGCAGGAGAAAAAGTAAAAGGACAAGTAGTTTTAGGAAGATATGATTCAAACTTAGTACCTACAAATGTGACTTTAAACGGTAAGGATATTACTGATAAAGTTGAAAATGGTCAAGTAATGTTAAATATGCCTGCAGGTTCTGTTGGAGAAAAAACATTAAAAGGAGTTATTACTTTTATGCAAGACGGAAAAGAAGAACCAATTCCATTTGAAAGTAAGTATTCTGTAATTGCAAAACCAACTGATGCTGTAGTTTCTGCAGACAAAATGAACGTTTTATATAGAGGTTTAGTTAATCCTATTTCAGTATCTCTGCCGGGTGTTGGTGATAAAGATCTAAACGTAACAGTCTCTAGCGGTACTTTAAAAAAGAAAGGAAAAACGTATGTCTACACACCCTCAAATGTTAGAACAGTTAAAACTGTAAAATTTACAGTTAAAGCGAAACTGAATAATGGATCTACAATTACCTCAACTGCTGAATTTAGAGTAAAATCTATGCCTAACGCTATGGCTAGCATTCGCGGTCAATATGGATTATTACGTTTGCCTAAAAGTAGTTTAGCTAAAGCAAGGATTGGTGCTGGTAGGCCTGGTTTTGAGTTTGACTTAAAGCTCAAAGTAAATAGCTTTAAAATAAAGGTTCCTGGTCAACCAACTATACTAGTTCAAGGTACTAGATTGGATGCAAGAGCAATAAGAGCTGTAAATAAAGCAAAAGATGGAGATGTGGTAACTATCTTTGGAATGGATCAAAATATTATTGGTAATTCTTATGATGATAAAAAAAAGGTATTACCCGTAAGTATCGAGATTGTTAATTAGATTTTAAATTTATTATTATGCTTAAAAACGTATTTATACTATTTTTTACTTTACTTATAACCAACGGACTATATTCGCAGGCAAACTTATTGAATGCAATTAGTGTTGAACAAATTGGATTAAAAACAAATGATCAAATAAAAGCAGATATTGATAAGCCACTTCCCTATGGATATGTAGCCGACAGAGATATTCTGTGGTCTAAAGTTGTATGGGAAATAATAGATTTAAATCAAAAAATTAATTTACCATTTTACTTTCCAATAGATACAACTACTGTGGTTTCTTCAAGGAGATCATTATTCGATACCTTAATGGCTGGAATAAAAAAAGGTGAAATAAAAGATGTTTATTCAGATGCTAATTTCCTCAATAAAATGACTGATGAAGATCTTTCTAAGAAGTTATATGCTTCACAGTCAGATGGGTTTGACGATGAAACTGGTGAAGCGATCGTAGATGAGTTTACCATAAGTAATAAAGATGTCCAAAGCTACCAAATTAAAGGGATTTGGTTTTTTGATAAGCTTCAGGGTGAATTGAAATATAGATTATTAGCTATAGCTCCAATGGCTCTAGATGTTCAAGGTAAAGTGTCAGGAATAAAAGATGACAATTCCTACCCACTATTCTGGGTATACTATCCGTTAGTAAGAAATACTTTACATAAATCTAAAGTATTTAATCCTGATAATAGTATAAGTCCAATTTCTTATGATCACTTATTAAATGCAAGAAGATTTAGCTCTGTAATTGTTAGAGAAGAAAATATTTACGGGAATAGAGCTATTGAAGATTATGTTCGTGGAAATTCTTTATTCCAACTTTTGGAAGCTAATAAGATTAAGGAAGATATTAGAAATAGAGAAATTGATATGTGGAACTATTAATTTAGTTTAAATATAGGTATTGAAAAGCGTTCCAAATTTTGGGGCGCTTTTTTATTTAAAAGAAGTATTTTTGAATGATGAAGTTAGATTATATAGTTGTTGGTTTAGGTTTAGCAGGTTTGGCATTTATTGAAGAGTTAATTGAGGCAAATAAAAGTTTTTTAGTTTTTGAAGACAATTCACAAACCTCTTCTTTAGTGGCTGGAGGTGTATACAACCCTGTTATTTTAAAACGGTATTCACCAGTTTGGAATGTGAAAGAACAATTAGCTGTGGCACTTCCTTTTTATGAGCGATTAGAAAAGAAGTTCAATCAAAAGTTTGATCAAAAATTTATTATTAAAAAAGCTTTTAAGTCTATCGAAGATCAGAATAATTGGTTTTCAGCATTTGACAAACCGAAAGTCGCTCCGTTTTTAGATGCCAAATTAGACAATGAAACTTATAATGGCGTTTTAGGAAACCATCAATTTGGAAATGTTAAAGAAGGAGGTAGAATAGATACCCATAAATTGGTTGAAACTTATAGGGATTATTTACAAGAAAATAATTGGATTCGATTTGAGAAGTTCATCCATAATGGTATCGAATTTACAGATCAGACTATTCAGTATCAAGACATAGAAGTACGAAAAATTGTATTTGCCGAAGGGTTCGGATTGAAAGAGAATCCCTATTTTAATCATTTGCCATTAGAGGAAGTGAAAGGAGAAACTATTACGATTCATGCACCAGAATTAGAAATTGATTTTTTACTAAAATCAACTTTATTTGTAATGCCAATTGGAGATAATTATTATAAGGTAGGTGCTACTTTTAACCACGTAGATAAAACGTCAATACCTTCTGTAGAGGGAAGAGAAGAGTTGGTTGCAAAACTGAAAAAAGTACTTGCTGTTCCTTATACAATTGTAGATCAAGCCGCAGGAATTCGTCCTGCAGTAAAAGACAGGCGACCGATGGTTGGCGTACATCCACAGTTTAATAATTTAGCGGTTTTAAATGGCTTAGGGACACGTGGCGTTATGATATCTCCAACAATTGCTAAGAATTTATTTTATCATTTAGAAGCTGGTGAACATTTAGATTCAGAAATAGATATCAAACGATTTAATCAAAAACAGAAGACCTCTTAAATTCTGTAACAATGGTTTATTTTTCTTATTTTTGTTTAAAAATAACCATGAGATTAATCGCTTTTTTATTTATAATTACCTCATGCAACCTTTATAGTCAAGAAGATATACAAAGATGTAGCGATGTTAAAAAGTTTACCGTAGGTACTTATACCGGTTGTTTGGACTATGAATCTAATGCTGATGGCTATGGTAAAATGCTCTATTTAAATGGAAATATTTATCAAGGAAATTGGAAGAGAAATTATCTAGATGGTAATGGTAAAATGAATTTTTCTAATGGGGATGTTTATTCTGGTGAATGGCTTAAAAGTAGCATGGAAGGTATAGGAACTAGGTTGTATTCAAATCAAGGTTATTATAAGGGAAGCTGGAAAAATAGTATGTTTGATGGCATCGGAGAAAGAAAAATAATTTTTGATACTCAATATCAATTATTAAAAGGAGAATTTAGAAATGATGAATTTTACGAAGGGACGAACGAGGTTTTTTTTGAAAATGGAGATAAATCGATAAGAAGACTGGAAGATGGTATGATCACTAAAACTGAGTATATATCTTCTACATTTGTGCAGACTACAGATGGAACACATTATTCGAATGGAAAACTTATTTCAGGTTTACAAGTTTACATCCAAGATAATATTATTACTAAGAGTAAATTTGAGAATGGTATTGCTAAAAATAAAACCAGTAATATTGATAACTATTATAATATTGAAGATATTACAGGAGAAGATCCATTCATTTCTATCGATTTAGAAAAACAGATGAATGATGATACTATGTATGTTTATTTAGGTTTCCAGACAAAAAAATCAATAAAACCTGTAAGGTTCGTTTTTGATACTGGGGCTGAAATGTTTTCCATTGGATTTAAACTTTTCGAGAATTTAAAAAAGAATGGATTAGTATACGAAAATTTAAATATTGTTATTTCTACAGTTGGTGTGAGGGGAGAGCCTACCGAAAATAAATTAATTAAAATAAAGGAATTAACGATCGGAACCTATAAGGTTCGAAATGTTATAGCATCTGTCGAAACTCTCGAATCTGCAAATTCTTCATTATTAGGGGTTCAGTTTCTGAAGAAATTTAAAGAAGTACAATGGTCTCTAAATAGTAATAAATTACTATTTTATAAATAGTAGCGCATGGCTAAAAGATTTACTTTAATTTTTGCTATAATGCCGCACACATAATTATAAAATACCCATATTAATTATAGTTGTACTTCTGTGAATCTACCTATTTTTTTTCTTTTGAAAGTTTAAAAGTAAACAGATGTTTATATTTTACCTTTGTGATTTAGTGGATATTTTTCCATCAAAAAGATGATTTTTTTATGCATTTTTTAAAGTTTTTTTGTTTAATGGATATAATCTACCAATTTTCTTTATTCGGTTAGATTTGTTTTCTGGTATTAGTTTTAAACTAAATTAAGATGAGATTGTTGTCTTAATCATTAAACATGATGTTAAAAAATCATCATTTTAAAGATTTTGTCAAAAGGTAAATAAATTACTATTCTTTAGTATATAATAGATCAAACTGCGCGAATAAGACCTGTTTTAAGGAATAGAAGATCTATAGAATTAAAAATTTAGCTCTTTTAAACGGTCCAGAAACACGTGGTGTCATGATTGCCCCAAAAGTAACTAAACAATTGTTTAATCACTTAGAATAGAGTAAAAAATCAGATCCAGGAACGGATATTAAAAGATTTGAAAAAAAATAAAAGTAGCTTTTCTAAAGTTATTTATATGCTTGGAACTTCAAATGTTACTTTTCATAACCCACAAACATATTTATCCAAAGAATTCTTGCCAATCTTAAGTTTATGGGAGCTAAAATAAAAAGTGCTGCAATAACAATTAAAAAAGATTGCAACAAATTACAATTAAAACCCAGTTTAGCAATTATAAAAGCAGCGATAGAAATTGCGACTGTAATCCCGTAATTTACATACATAGCGCCATAATAAAAAGATGGTTCTAGCATGTATTTTAAATTACAGTTAGGGCAATTATCATATAATTCTGTAACTTTTGTTGGGTGAAAAGTACACCGATTTTTAAAGAACTCACCTTCATGACATTTAGGACATTTTCCTTTTGTAATACTATAAAATTTTGTCCCTTTTTTAAACATGAAAAACTGTATTTTTTTAGTTAGTTTTGCAAAATATAAATTTAGGTAAAATTAATGTTAAACGTACACAACTTAACAGTTTCCTTTATGGGAACTGAATTATTTTCAGGAATTACTTTCAAATTAAATAAAGGAGATAGAATTGGTCTTATTGGAAAAAATGGAGCAGGAAAATCTACACTTTTAAAAGTGCTTTCTAAAGATATAGAAAGTAGTGGTACAATGGCCTTTGACAAAGATGTGCAAATTGGTTTTTTAAGACAAGATATTGATTTTGTTGAAGGAAGAACAATTTTAGAAGAAGCCTACCAAGCCTTCGAAGAAATTAAAGAAATTGAATTAAAACTCGATGAAATTAATGAACAACTAGGAATTAGAACAGATTACGAGAGTGAAGGTTATAGCCAGTTAATTCATGACTTAACCGATTTAACTGAGCGTTATGAGCTTCTTGGAGGATATAATTACCAGGGAGACACAGAAAAAATTCTACAAGGTTTAGGTTTTCAACGAGAAGATTTCGATAAGTTGACTGATACTTTTTCAGGTGGATGGAGAATGCGTATAGAATTGGCAAAACTACTTTTACAAAATAATGATATTTTGTTATTGGATGAGCCAACAAACCATTTAGATATTGAATCTATTATTTGGTTAGAAAACTTTTTAAAAGGGTATTCTGGTGCAATTGTTTTGGTTTCTCACGATAAAATGTTTTTAGATAATGTAACCAATAGAACTATAGAAATTTCTTTGGGTCAAATCTATGATTACAAAAAACCATATTCTCAGTTCTTATTATTAAGAGGAGAGATTAAAGAAAAGCAGTTACAGGCTCAAAAGAATCAAGAGAAAGAAATAAAGCAAAAACAACATTTAATAAATAAGTTTAAAGCAAAGGCAAGTAAAGCATCGATGGCGCAATCTTTAATGAAACAACTTGATAAAGTTGAATTAATTGAAGTAGATCAAGACGATAATCAAGCAATGAATCTTCGTTTTGCAATTTCAAAAGAGCCAGGAAAGATTATTGTTGAAGCAGAAAACTTAAGTAAAAGTTACGGTGATAAACATGTTTTAGAAGATGTAGATTTATTAATAGAAAGAAATAGCAAAATTGCTTTTGTTGGTCAAAACGGACAAGGGAAATCTACATTAGCAAAAATGATGGTTGGCGAAATTCCGTTTAAAGGACATTTAAAGCTAGGCCATAATGTGGAAGTTGGATATTTTGCACAAAATCAATCTGAACATTTACCGCCAGAAAAAACAGTTTTAGAAATAATGGAAGACGCTGCAACTGATGGAAACAGAATGCGTGTTAGAGATATGTTGGGCTCTTTCTTATTTGGTGGAGATGCAGTTGATAAAAAGGCAAAAGTACTTTCTGGAGGTGAAAGAAATAGGCTAGCGTTGTGTAAACTATTATTGGCGCCCTTTAATGTGCTAATAATGGATGAGCCGACAAACCATTTAGATATAGCTTCAAAAAATGTTTTAAAGGAAGCTTTAAAAAGTTTTAATGGAACCTTAATTTTGGTTTCTCACGATAGAGATTTCTTACAAGGATTAACATCAAGTGTTTATGGTTTTAAGGATAAGGTTATTAAAGAATATTTAGGAGATATTGATTATTTCTTAGAGCAACATAAAATTGAAAACCTTAGAGAAGCAGAAAAAAGAACCGTGGTAAAGGTTGCAAAGGAAACTTCTAAAAATAAGTCAAATCATTTCTCTAGAGAACAAGAAAAAGAGTTGAAAAAATTGAGCAACAAGCTTTCTAAGATTGAAACTGAAATAGCAGATTTAGAGAGAGAAATTGCAAAAATAGATCTAGAATTGGCACAGAATTATGATGCCGTATCGACGAGACCAAATTTCTTTGAAAAATACAAGGCCAAAAAAGCGCAATTAGATACCTTAATGGTAGATTGGGAGCAGGTAGAAGCAAGGGTTGCTAACTTCTAATTAATTTTTCAAGCACATAGATTATTTAGATTTGCACGAACATTAGCTTAAGTGCCTGAATAAAAGATAATTGAAAAATTGTAGTACTGCTTTGGTTCAGTTAATGTACCTTTGATAAATGGGTGCGCTGTTTTTATTAGAACTTTTAACTGTTCTGTTAAAATAAACAATACAATTTAATTGATTTTTTTTGACTTTAATCCTTGTTTTT
>CAXMOR010000028.1:0-64779 GCA_964195455.1 uncultured Acidimicrobiia bacterium | reverse complement strand
GAAATAAAATTGCTTTGTCTGTTTTCTACTAGATAAAGGATCGCCACCTGCATCTGGTGGTGTTGAACCTGCTTGTGCTTTTTGTGGATTTAAAATCATGAAGGTACCCAAAGCGGTTAAAGCAGCATATTTACTTATTTTTGTCAACGCTTCTTTACGAGAAATACGATCGTTATCTGTGGTTTCTTCCATTATGTTTTATTGAATAAATAATTTTTTAGTTTTTACTTGTTGGTCATTAAATACCTTGAGAAGATACAAACCAACACTAAGTCTTGATGCATCTATGAGATGTGTACTACTAGCCTGTTTTAATTTTTGGCTTAATACTAAACGTCCATTTACATCATATAAAACAGCTCTAGCATCTGAGTTTAAGCTGCCTTTAATCATGATTTCTCTTGGAGAAATAGTCGTATAAATCTGTATTTCATTAAAGTTAATGTTCTCCACTGTTAAAGCTTTAGCGCTATAATATAGATAGAAGCGCCCTGCGCCTTTTAAGTCTGAAGCGGGTGTAAAAGTATAATCGTTGGTTGTTAATAAGGTAAATGTACTTGTTTCTCTATCTTCTAAATATACATGTATATCCGCGGGTAAAGTCGTCGAAAGCGCATCGATACTAATGGTTAGTGCTCCTAATTTTGCATTGATACCCAAAGGGACAACCACCTCATTAAAATCTGTATAGTCTAAACTTTGTATGGCCATCGCGGAACCTGTGTTGTCAGACACCAGATTAGAGAATATTGAAAAATCTGTAGAACTCGCAGCATACGTAGCGGCATCATATCCAAGATCTAAACCTCTAGTGCTGCCTTCTATAAAATAAATAGCGGTACTTGCTGATTTCGTTCCACTGCTTAAACGAAGCTTACACAAAGCAACCTCCAAATTTGTTTGCTTGCCAACAATAAAATCATCTGCATTACCAGTCGTTTGCATGGCTGTTGTAAATGTAACAACCCCACCTTTGGGCTTGGCTTTTACAAAAAAGGCTTGTCCTGGTGCTATGAATCCTGTTATTGCGGGGTCTGCCATGGTAGCCAAGTTCCAGACCGTCCATTCATTGGACGCACCGCCATTATAACCATAGATAGCTTGGTATGCACTCTCACTATTAAACTGATCCTTATTCGCAGTAAAAAAACTTTCAAAATTAAGGTAGGAAGGATACGGGTTTCCGATAAGATTCCATGCATTTCCGGCTGCTGCATCTGAAATGGGTACACTTACAGCAGCTGTTCGCACGGTTCCTGTAAATTTCAAGGTGCTGCCATCTGTGGTCGCCGCTCGATATCCAATACCTGACAAGAGTGTGGTGTTAGCATTGCTAGTGGTGTCATAATTTTCATAAGCGCCAGCAATTGTATTGTAAGGTGCAAAAGCTCTTAAAGTAGTCGAAGCAGCTAAATTTGTATTTGCAGTTGCAAAGTCTCCAAAAATTTGACCCACAACCGGTGCTGAGATTAAATCGTTTGTGCCACCTACTGCTGAACCTATTAATGCCGTGTACCGATTATAGTTTATAAGGCCAGTAATGTTCCCCTTTACAATGAGACTCGAGAATGCGCTAGATGTGGAGTTTAATATAGTAGCGTTAGCTGTTATCGAAGCCCCGACAGCTACGGTTACAGAAGCCCCAGGGTCAATCGTTAGCGTGTCGAAGTAGGTATTACTATTAGAAAATGTAACGTCTCCTGCGGCTAAAACAATCTCATCTTCTGGAAAGGAAAGACCACTAGGGTCGATTGGTAACCACGAATTATTAAAAGTGTAGGTTCTTTTTTCATAGGGTTGCTGCACTCCTTCAGAAATCGAAGTACCATCACTACCTATTAAATTAGTGAAAAACATTTGACCAACGGTATGCCTTACAGTACCGCTAATACCTGTGATTTCGCCACCTGATGTTGAAATAGTTTCTTGCCCATGCGTTAAATATGTAGCAAATAGCATAAAAGTTATACGTGTAATTTTTTTCATTAAGTAATTTTTTAATTTTCAAAAGCTAGTCAAGTACTCGCTATAAACCTATTTAAAGATAATTGGTCATCTTAGTGCTTCTTCAAATATTTCGTCTTCAACTTTTTTTTGTGTTTGGTAATTGAAATCCTTAATATTAAAGGAATGTGACAAAAATAGTTTTTTCATGAAGTAATAGCTTGCAGTAATCCGCAGTTTAGAGCGTGGATTTCCGCAGTTTAGGGTGTGGATTTCCGCAGAATATTAATTCTTTAATCAATATTTTTATCTTAAAATTTTCAATGCTATGAAAAAATTACTTTACTTATTATTTGCTTTTAATTCATGAGATTACTTCGTCATTCGTACCTCATTCCTAGCAATGACGGGTAATTATTTTTAAAAAATAAAAACAAGAACTGCACGCACAGTCTCTGAGCCTTGGTTACTGACGTTGTAATGAAGACCAACGCCGAAATCTTGCTGCTATTAAAAATGGCGTTAGATTAGAAAGTGTTTTGGTGGTCGTTGTTTTTTAGGAAAGAAATAAATCTTTTTTCTAGCTTTTATTAACGGAATGTTTAGCTGACTTTATATATTGTTTTTTGTGATTACTAGAAAACCTGCAAAAAAAAAATTAAATACTTTTAAATCAAATTATCAGAAACAGCAATTAAATCTTCTTTCTTAACCCAAGTAAAACCAAACAGAATGCAACAAATACCAATGCTGATAAAAAGAAATAACTCATTACTAAATTGCTTGCATTCGAAATAGCACCTAATAAAACTGGCCCAACTAAAAAGCCTATAAAACCAATTCCTGAAACAATTGAAATTGCGAATGACGTTTCTAAATCTTTATTTTTACCTGCTATTCTATAAATTTCTGGAATAATTACAGAAAGTCCAAATCCTAATAAGCCAAAACCGATAACACTTAAAAATAAGCTAGACATTGTTATCAATATATAGGCAACAAAAGCAATGCTTGTTGCGTACAATATGGTTTTTCTAGAACCAATTTTAAGACTAAACCCATCACCTAAAAAACGACCAATTGTCATTGTTAAAGAAAAAATTATAAAACCTAAGCCTGCTTTACTTTCAGAAACTTTTATAACATCAAAAAGAAATAAATTGCTCCAATGTTCTACAGCACCTTCATTAAACATAATTATAAAAGCAATAACTGCAAGCACTAAAAGTGGTTTTACGCTTTTAAAAAATGAAGGACTATCTTTTGATTTTTCTTTTTCTTCGCCAATTATTAACTCGTAATTTTTTGCTAAAAAAAAGTTTGTAACAATTACAAAAACAGAAATTAATAACATATGTAATTGGGGATTAGAAAACTGATTCATAAACAAACTTCCAATTCCTGCACCAATAAAACCGCCTAAACTAAAAAACCCATGCGCAGCAGACATGAAATTTTGTTGTTGCTTTTTTTCAATATTTGAGGTTAATGCATTTAGAGAAATATCTGTAAAACCAGAAAAAAGCCCAACACACAATAACGCAGCACAAAGTAGTATATAATTTGGCGCCAATAGTGGTAAATTAAAGGCAATTGCCAATAGAAAAACGCCTATTTTAGTTGATTTACCAACGCCAATTTTCTTATTTAACTTAGGTATAAACGGAATTGAAATCAACAACCCTAAGGCTGTAAAAAACAATGCAAAACCAACTTGACCATCATTTAAATTAAATTTTAATTTGATAAATGGAATATATAAAATCCAAGTTCCTATTAAAATATTAATGGATGAAAAAACCCAAGCAGGTGCAAAATAAATGAAGTTAGATAGAATTAAGCGTAAAGATTTCATAAAAAATCATCTTATTCTTTGATAACCGTTATTACTTATTTAAAGAATTCCAACCCTGCGCTTTCAGCTCAATTTCTTGACCCGCTCTCGTCACTAAATTTAACCCCTGGCTTTCAGCAGTAACATGCCCGATAATAGAAAAATTAGGGTTTCCTTTTATGCTGTCAAAAGCTGCAATTGGGACTGTAAAAAGCAATTCAAAATCTTCGCCACCACTTAAAGCAACCATTGTTGAGTCTAGCTCAAACTCTTCGCATGTAGAAATTACTTGTGGATCTAAAGGCAACTTATCTTCGTAAATTTTACAGCCCACTTTACTTTGTGTACAAATATGAAAAAGTTCTGAAGACAATCCATCAGAAATATCAATCATAGAAGTAGGTTTTATATCCAATTCTTTTAAGAAACCAGCAACATCATTCCGTGCTTCTGGTTTTAATTGCCGCTCAATTAAATAGGTGTAATTATCTAAATCTGGCTGATTGTTGGGGTCTACCTTAAAAACTTGCTTCTCTCTTTCTAAAACTTGTAGCCCTAAGTAAGCGGCGCCTAGGTCTCCAGTAACCACAATTAGATCGGTTTCTTTTGCTGTATTTCTGTAAACAACATCTTCTTGGTTCGCTTTCCCAATGGCGGTAACAGAAATTAAAATTCCTTTGGTTGACGATGTTGTATCTCCGCCAATTAAATCTACTTTGTACGTTTCACACGCCAACTGAATCCCTGCATACAACTCTTCAATTGCTTCTAAAGGGAATCGATTAGAAACAGCAATAGAAACTGTAATTTGCTCTGCAACTCCGTTCATAGCATATACATCCGATAAATTAACCACTACGGCTTTGTAGCCTAAATGTTTTAACGGCATGTAACTTAAATCAAAATGTACGCCTTCTATTAACAAATCTGTGGTCACTAACGTTTGTTTTTCTGAGGCATCTAAAACAGCTGCGTCATCACCAACAGCTCTTACTGTTGACGAATTTTCAACCTTAAAATATTTTGTAATATGATCTATCAAACCAAACTCACCAAGTTCAGCTAACGATGTTTTTTGTGTGTTTTTATCTTCTAACATACTGCAAAGATAGGCACATTCTTAAATTTTATAGCGCATATTCAAAAGAGATGTATAACAACTTGAATTTAGTGGCAAATTAAAAGTATATGCATCGTAAAAAACTGATTTTCTTTTTGTTAACGAAAAGCTTCGCCTGTCAGACTATTTGTGAAACAATTTTGGTCTAAAAATATCTTAAAAATAAATTTTTTAATTTTTGGGGTGCTAAATTCTATTTAAAAAACAACCTGGAATAAGAAAAAAAAATAACCACTTAAAAAAGTATAATGCTTTTACACTCCTTTTCCAAACTTTGGATAGTGGTTTTCAAATAACTGAATAGTTTAACTATTTTTAACTATTTTATCTATAAGTTAATCTTTAAATTTACATCTTAATAATTAAAATTAATTATGCTCAAGACATTTAAAACAATAATTTTTTTATTTTTATTTTCATTAGTCTTTTCTTGTTCTCCAGATGAAAAGGTTAATAATGATAGAGATGATGACCAAATAGTTAACTCTTCTGACAACTGCCCAGATACACAGAATGAAGACCAATTAGATTCAGATAATGACGGAATAGGAGATCTTTGTGATGATGATGATGACAATGATGGTGTTTTAGATACCGATGACAACTGTCCTTTAATTGCAAATCCTGCACAAACAGATGTAGATAATGACGGAAAAGGTGATACTTGCGACAATGATGACGATGATAGTGATAACGACGGTATAAAAGACAGTGAAGATAACTGTCCAAACATAGCAAACCCGAATCAAGAAGATGAAAATAATGACGGCATTGGTGACGCCTGTGCATCAACAAACAAATTTGTTTGTGAAAATGGAATTGCAAATGGGTACCCGTGTAATGATTATGATTTACTGTTAAATATACCTTTAGCTACTTTTTCTGCATCTGCAGGAAATGATTCTTGGGGCTGGACGGATGCTACAAATGGTAAAGAATACGCTATTATGGGGTTAAATAATGGTACCGCTTTTATAGATATTACAGATACCGAAAACCCTGTATACTTAGGTAAGTTACCTACAGCATCTGTTAATAGTAGCTGGAGGGATATTAAGGTTTATAAAGATCATGCTTTCATCGTCAGTGAAGCTTCTAATCACGGAATGCAAGTGTTTGATTTAACTAGATTAAGAAATGTTTCAAACACTCCGGCAACGTTTACAGCCGATACAAATTTCACTGAATTTGGAAAGGCTCATAATATTGTTATTAACGAAACGAGTGGTTATGCCTATATCGTAGGAGCAAGCGGAAATTCTACCTATGGCGGCGGTCCAATATTTATAAATATTCAAGACCCAAAAAACCCCGTTAGTGAAGGTGGTTTTAGTGAAGGAGGATATTCACATGATGCTCAAGTAATTACATACAATGGGCCCGATACAGATTATACTGGAAAAGAAATTTTAATTGGTAGTAATGAAAATGAAGTAGTAATAGCAGATATTACGGATAAAACAACACCAACCATAATTTCTACAATTAGTTATTCTAATGTAGCCTATGCGCATCAAGGGTGGTTCACTGAAGATTTAAAATATTTTATCTTAGGAGATGAATTAGATGAAAGAGATTTTGGAAATAATACAAGATCCATCATTTTTGATTTTACAGACTTAGACAATCCGTCGCATCATTTCGATTATTTTGGTAATACAGCAGCCATAGACCACAATGGATATGTAAAAGAGAATATTTATTATCAAGCAAATTATACCGCTGGTGTAAGAATGATTGATGTCTCGAATGGAGATAACAAAGATTTTAATGAAGTTGGATTTTTTGACACGTACCCAAATAACAATAATACAGCATTTAATGGTGTTTGGAATGTGTATCCTTATTTTCCGAGTGGAAATATTATTATTAGTGATATCGACAATGGTTTTTTTGTAATTAAAAAAAGTAACCCATAAAAAATGACTAAATATTGGGTAGTTCTTTGTTTCTTTATTCTTTTCAGCTGCTCTAAAAAAGACGTGTTCGGTATCCCTGAGGTAATTGAAACAACCATTAAATTAGACTTTGTTGAAACTTTGGGTGGCTCTAAAAATGAAGCCTTTTCTTCTATAAAAAAAACGGCAGATGGTGGTTATATTATTGTTGGTTTTACGCAGAGTAACGATTTTGATTTCGATTCAAAAACAAATGAATCTTTTGACTATTTAGTTGCAAAGTTTTCTTTCGACAACACCCTAGAGTGGCAAAAAACTTTTGGTGGCTCAGAAGATGATAGAGCCGCAGACATTGTACAAACCTTAGATGGTGGTTTTGCTGTTTTAGGGTACAGTAAAAGTTCAGATATAGATGTTTCAGCAAATGCAGGTGCTCAAGATTTTTGGTTGTTAAAAATTTCTTCTTCAGGAAGCCTTCTTTGGGAAAAAACATTCGGGTTTTCTGGCGCCGATTTTGGTACTGCTTTGTTAGCGACAAAAGACGGTGGATTTCTTATAACGGGTGTCTTAGATGTTTCTAGTTCTGATGGCCAAGGAAACGCAAAGTCAACCGCAATAAACCACTCGGGTGGCGATTATTGGGTAATAAAAACAGACCTTACAGGCAATCTAGAGTGGAGCCGGTTTTTTGGTGGCTCATTTACAGAAATACCACTGGGAATTGTCGAAACTATCGATCATAATTTTATAATTACAGGTTCATCAGACAGCAATGATTTTAATATTTCAAATAACCTAGGAACCTATGATTTTTGGATCATAAAAATAACCCCTACAGGTGATTTAATTTGGGAAAAAAGTTTTGGAGGGTCTGGGATTGATGAGGCACGAGCAATTACAAACACAAATGATGGCAATTTTATAGTGGTTGGTGATACTAGAAGTATAGATATAGATATTTCTGAAAATAATGGCGCAGCAGATGTTTGGATTGTAAAGTTTTCTACTGAAGGAAATTTGATTTGGGAGAACACAATTGGAGGAACAAGTTTTGATGCTGCAAGGGCTATCTATAAGACACAAGACAACGGTTTTTTAATCGCAGGAAGTTCTCGAAGTTTAGATACCGGTTTTGAAAATAAAGGACAAAATGATGCACTTGTTTTAAAAATTGACAGCAACGGAAGTCTTTTGTGGCAAAAAACAATTGGTGGCTCGGAAATAGACTTTTTATATGGTGTTACTGAGTTAAATAATAAGGCAATTATCGCTGTTGGCGAAAGTAGCAGTTCAGACCAAGACATTACCGAAAACGAAGGATTTACAGATGCGTTAATAATACAAATGAAATAATAAATGAAAAATATTATTACTTTTTTATGTCTCTCCATATTCGCTTTTTCGTCTTGCACAAACCAAGAAGAGAACAGAACAATAACCTTAAACTTCTCTCATCATTGGGATGAAACAATAATTACCAATCAAGATTTTAACCAACTAAAATTTACAAATGCAAACGGTGATAAAGTAAGTATTGAAAGGTTACGTTATCTACTTTCAAATATTAGTTTGGTGGGCTCAAAAAACTATTATTTAGTAGATTTTACTGAAAATTCTGGGACTTCAATATCAATCTCTGGCTTTACTGATGGCGTTTATGACCTCTCCTTTAAATTTGGATTTTCAGATGAAGATAATCAAGATGGTATATATCCTGATTTAAATACTGCAAGTTTTAATGTTCCGGGTATGTTGGGAGGTGGTTATCATTATATGCAATTTGACGGAAAGTATGAAGATAATAACAACCAAGAGACAGGTTTTAATTACCATACAATTAGAGCTGTGGATAGAACCGACCCAAATAATTTAAAGTTTGAAGATACTTCTTTTGACGTAAATTTAGGAACCGTAGAAATTACAAATAATACAGAGATTAACATTAAGATGAACCTTTCAGAATGGTTTAAAAATCCAAATACTTGGAACCTGAACCAATTAAACACAGTTTTAATGCCAAATTTTGAAGCTCAAAAAATGATGAATCTTAATGGAAGATCAGTATTTAGTTTAGGTGAAGTGAATCCATAAAAAAGCTGTATTCCGAAGAAGCTAGTACTGAAGTAATCTAGACATTAAAACCAGGTTTACTGAGTTCTAAAAACGAAAGTCAAGTAAAAATGAAAAAACGATATATATTTCTTCTTTCCTTATTTCTTTTGATGAATTGCACGTCCAAAGAAGAAGAAACGTATACTCCAATTCCTTACAATTTAGAGATTCCCATACTTTTTGCAGACAAATTAATTGCGCCTATAATTCCTGCAAACAATCCTTTAACTGAAGAGGGCGTTGCTCTAGGTAAAAAATTATTCTTTGATACCATTTTATCTGGAGACGAGACACAATCTTGCGCATCTTGCCACGATCCACAGAAATCATTTACCGACCAACAACAATTTAGCACCGGCGTTAACAGTAATTTAGGAGCCAGAAACGCAATGCCGTTATTTAATTTAGCATGGAATTTCGACGAACGCTTTGCTTGGGACGGAAAAGAGTTTGGTCTAGAAAAACAAGCTTTAGAACCTGTTTCAAATCCTATTGAAATGCATGGAAACTGGAAAGATATTGCGAAGAAGTTACAAAATAATTTAGAGTATAAAGACATGTTTTTACGTGCATTTGGTAAGTCAATAATCGATTCTACGCTAATTACAAAAGCCATTGCACAGTTTGAAAGAACACTCATCTCTGGTAATTCTAAATTCGATAAGTACTTGGGCGGTGAAACAAATTTAACTGCAGAAGAGCAAAACGGATTTAATGTTTTTATGGACGAATCAAAAGGAGATTGTTTTCATTGCCATGGAAGTGATAACAACCCTATTTGGTCGGATAATAAGTTTCATAATAATGGTTTAGACAATACTTTTGCAGACTTAGGTTTAGGCATAGTTACAGGAGACCCAAGTGATAACGGTAAGTTCAAATCACCATCTATTAGAAATTTAAATTTTACCGCACCTTACATGCATGATGGCAGATTCGCAACTTTAGAAGAAGTCATAAATCATTACTCTGAGGGGTTAAAAAAATCATCTACAATAGACCCCTTAATGAAAAAAGTAAACGAAGGGGGTGTTCAGTTGTCAACCAAAGACAAAGCAGATTTAAAAGCATTTCTACACACCCTTTCAGATTACAATTTCATTAGTAATCCAACATTTCAAAACTAATCAATAAAACCAATTGAATTATTGGGTTTAATAATGAAAGTTCTTCGTTTTTCTTCGACTTATATTGTATATTTGCAGTCAATTTAGATTTAATCTAATTAAAGATATGATAAAAGTTTCAGACACAGCAAAGAAGAAAGTCGTAGAGTTAATGACTGACGACGGCTTTAACGCAATAACCGATTTTGTAAGAGTTGGTGTAAAAAGCGGTGGTTGTTCAGGGTTATCTTACGATTTAACTTTCGATAATAAAAAAGAAGAAAACGATAAAGTTTTTGAAGAGAATAATGTAAAAATTATTATTGACAAAAAAAGTTTTTTATACTTAGTTGGAACAACTCTAGAATATTCTGGAGGTTTAAACGGAAAAGGATTTGTTTTTAATAACCCAAACGCAAGCAGAACTTGCGGATGTGGAGAGTCATTTTCACTTTAAAAATTAGAAAAAGATGTCAAAATATACCGAAGACGACCTAAAAGAAGAATTAAAAACCAAAGAATATGAATATGGTTTTTACACAGATATAGAAAGTGAAACTTTTGCTAAAGGTTTAAATGAAGATGTAGTTCGTGCAATTTCTAAAAAGAAAAACGAACCAGAATGGATGACTGAATGGCGATTAGAAGCTTATAGAGTTTGGGAGAAAATGGAAGAGCCAGAATGGGCGAATGTCCAGTACACGAAACCAAAATTTCAAGAAATTGCTTACTATTCTGCGCCAAAAGAAAAACCAAAATTAAATAGTTTAGATGAAGTAGATCCAGAATTATTAGACACTTTTAAGCGTCTAGGGATTTCTATAGATGAACAAAAAAAACTAGCTAATGTTGCCGTAGATATTGTAATAGATTCGGTATCTGTAGCCACTACCTTTAAAAAAACATTAGGTGAAAAAGGTATAATATTTATGCCTATTTCTGAAGCAATTCAAGAACATCCAGAATTAGTTAGAAAATATTTAGGAACGGTTGTACCAACAACTGACAACTTCTATGCAGCCTTAAATTCAGCTGTTTTTTCTGATGGATCTTTCTGTTACATTCCAAAAGGAGTTCGTTGCCCAATGGAATTATCAACCTATTTTAGAATTAATGAAGGAGGAACAGGACAGTTTGAAAGAACGCTTGTTGTTGCAGACAAAGGTAGTTACGTTTCTTATTTAGAAGGCTGTACAGCGCCAAGTAGAGATGAAAATCAATTACATGCAGCAGTTGTAGAACTCATCGCAATGGATGATGCAGAAATTAAATATTCTACTGTACAAAACTGGTATCCAGGAAACAAAGAAGGAAAGGGTGGTGTTTATAATTTTGTAACCAAAAGAGGTTTGTGTGAAACAAATGCAAAAATTTCTTGGACACAAGTAGAAACAGGTTCAGCAATAACTTGGAAATACCCAAGTTGTATTTTAAAAGGGAACAATTCTATTGGAGAATTTTACTCGATTGCAGTAACAAATAATCATCAACAAGCAGATACAGGAACGAAAATGATTCATTTGGGAAAAAACACCAAATCAACCATTATTTCTAAAGGAATCTCTGCAGGTAAGTCGCAAAACTCATATAGAGGCTTGGTACAAATAAGTGCTAGAGCAGAAAACGCTCGTAATTTTTCACAATGTGATTCTTTGTTAATGGGAAATGAGTGCGGAGCACACACTTTTCCGTATATCGAAGTTAAAAACAAATCAGCACAAGTAGAACATGAAGCAACCACCAGTAAAATTGGTGAAGAGCAATTGTTTTATTGTAACCAACGTGGAATTGATACCGAAAAAGCAATAGCATTAATCGTAAACGGATTTAGTAAAGAAGTTTTAAATAAGCTGCCAATGGAATTTGCTGTAGAAGCTCAAAAATTATTGGAAATTAGTTTAGAAGGTTCAGTAGGTTAAAATTCTATGAATTTTAATTGTAGAATGATTCAACAGTTGCAAAAGCATTTTAAAAATTATTAAAAAAATAAGATATTTATATCATGTTAAAAATTAACAATTTACACGCCTCAATAGAAGATAAATCTATTTTAAAGGGATTAAACTTAGAAGTTAAAGCAGGCGAAGTTCATGCGATAATGGGGCCAAATGGAGCTGGAAAAAGCACATTAGCCAACATCATTGCAGGTAAAGAAGAGTACGAAGTTACTAATGGAATTATAGAGTTAAATGGTGAAGATATTAGTGAACTTGCACCAGAGGAAAGAGCGCATAATGGTGTGTTTTTATCATTTCAATATCCTGTAGAAATTCCTGGAGTTTCTGTAACTAACTTTATAAAAACCGCTATTAACGAAACCCGTAAAGCAAAAGGTTTAGAAGACATGCCTGCAAAAGATATGTTAAAAATGATTCGTGAAAAATCTGAATTATTAGAGATAGACCGTAAATTTTTATCTCGTTCTTTAAACGAAGGTTTTTCTGGAGGAGAGAAGAAGCGTAACGAAATTTTTCAAATGGCAATGTTAGAGCCAAAATTAGCCATCTTAGATGAAACTGATTCTGGTCTAGATATTGATGCTTTAAGAATTGTAGCAAACGGCGTAAACAAATTAAAATCTAAAGATAACGCAGTGATTGTAATAACGCATTATCAACGTTTATTAGAGTATATTATTCCTGATTTTGTGCACGTTCTATACGATGGGAAAATCGTAAAAACAGGTGATGCTTCTTTAGCTTTAGAATTAGAAGCAAAAGGGTATGACTGGATTAAACAAGAGCTTGTTCAGTAAAAAAGTTTAAAAGTAAAAAAGTTTAAAAGTTGGAGAAGTGATAAAGTATCGTAAAACGAAACTTTAGAAACTTTAAAAACTTTCAACTTTAAAACGAAAGTAAATGGAATTAAAAGAAAAAATACTATCATCATATGTAGCTTTTGAGAATGGAATTGACATCAATACTGATGTTCATGAAATTAGAACAGAAGCTTTAGAAAATTTTGAAAAGTTAGGCTTCCCTTCCAAGAAATTAGAAGCTTGGAAATACACTTCTTTAAACTCAGTTTTAAAGAACGATTTCAGCATCTTTCCTGACAAAGAAAACATTATCGAATTGGCTGATGTTAAAAAGTATTTTATTCATGATATAGATAGCTATAAAGTTGTTTTTATTGACGGTAAATACAGTTCATTTTTATCAGAAACAACCCATGACGATATAGATGTTTGCTTGATGTCTGTAGCCCTCGCAAAGCCAAAATACAAAGTAGTTATAGAAAATTATTTTAATAAAGTTGCAAAACAAGACAATTTAACGTCCTTAAATACGGCTTTTGCGACAGAAGGGTCATATATTCATATTCCAAGAAATATTGAGGTAGAAAAGCCTATTCAAATCATTAATTTTACCACAGGTTCGGAAGCAGCAACAATGTTGCAGCCAAGAAATTTAATTGTGGTCGAGCAAAATGCACATGTTCAAATTATTGAACGTCATCAGAGTTTAACCTCTAACCCTGTTTTAACAAACGCAGTTACTGAGGTTTTTGCTGCTAAAGATGCTACTGTAGATATTTACAAGATTCAGAATGATGACAAAAATGCTTCACTAGTCGATAATTGCTTTATAGAACAAAAATCGAATAGTATCGTTTCTGTGCACACTTTTTCTTTTGGAGGAAATATTACCAGAAATAATTTAAACTTTTATCAAAGAGGAGAACACATTGACTCTATTTTAAAAGGAATTACAATTATTGAAGGAAAACAACACGTAGATCATCATACTTTGGTACATCACATTGAGCCAAATTGTGAAAGCCACCAAGATTATAAAGGCATTTATGACGAACGCTCTACAGGTGTCTTTAACGGAAAGGTTGTTGTAAATAAAGAAGCTCAAAAAACCAACGCATACCAAAAAAATAATAATGTTTTAGTAAGTGATAAGGCTACTATTAATGCAAAACCTCAACTAGAAATTTTTGCTGATGATGTAAAGTGTTCTCATGGCTGTACGATTGGTCAATTAGATGATGATGCTTTATTTTACATGCAGCAGCGAGGGATTCCAGAGAAAGAAGGAAAGGCTTTATTGATGTATGCTTTTGCGAATACTGTTTTAGAAAGTGTAAAAATACCAGAAGTTAAATCTAGAATTACAAAGTTAATTGCCAATAAACTAGGTGTCGCTATTGGTTTTGATTTATAAAAAATAGCATCAATTTTCATATAAAATACAAACCACGCAAATTGCGTGGTTTTTTTGTAACTTTAATAAAAATTAAAGTGATGAATAAACCAATTAAAACGACATTATTATTCCTTGGGATAATCTTGTTAACTTATGGGATTTTTATTTTAAACCCTGCTAAGGACCATGTCAATAAAACATCTTATATATTTATTGCATCTGGTTTTTTAGCTCTTATTTTAAGTTTGTTCAAAGACAAGAAAAAGTAATTATTTGATACTTTTAACAATGCCACTCAAAAGGGCATCAATATCTGCGTTTTTCGTTAATCCCATTCTAACAACTACCAAATCTTGTTGCGGTAAAATATAAACATTCTGACCTTGGTACCCACTAAAGAAATACATGTCTTGTGGCGTGTTAGGGTATCTTTTCCCAGCATTTAACCAAATTTGAGCACCATACCAGCCATTAGAGGTTGGAGTTGCCTTAGTGGCGTATTCTAACCATTTTTCGTTAAACAATTCTTCTCCATTCCAAGTTCCTTTATGCAAATACAACAAACCTAATTTAGACCAATCCCGAGCAGTTGCCCATGCGTAAGAAGAACCTACATAATTACCAGCCAAATCCGTTTCTACAATCATAGAATTCATGCCAATCTTATCAATTAAAGAAGCATACCAGAAATCTAAATATTCCTGGTGCGTTTTAAATTGCTCGCGTAAAATACCTGACAACAAATTTGTGGTTCCCGATGAATAATTCCAAGTTTCATTTGGCTTACCAACCAAAGGTTTATCAACTTGAATTTTAGTCATGTCTCGTTCTAAAAACAACATTTTAGAAACATCAGAAATGGTATTGTAATCTTCATCCCACTCTAAGCCAGAATTCATTTGCAGTAAATTATGAATGGAAATGTCTTTTCTTTCATCCTTTTTCCATTTGTCAAATAACGCTTTCTCAAATAAATCCATTTTTTTTTGATATTCTAAAATACCGAACAAAGTGCTTAGAATACTTTTGGTCATAGACCAGCCTAGAAGTTTAGAGTTTTGATTAAATTTACCCGCATAACGTTCTGCAATAATTTGATTTTTGTACACCACAACTGATGCTCTAGTTTGATTAACCGAATCAAATAAAACATCCAAAGTTTCGTTTAATTTTACATAATCTACATTGCTAAGAATAGTATCTTTTTGTGCAGCATTTCCGTACGGAAAAGGAATTATATTATTCGCCAGTGCTCTTTTTGGTACTAAATATTTTTTATTTAAATCTTCACCTTCTAAAGCCAAAACACTTCCTAAACCTTCTCTGAAAAATGCTTTTCTAGTTAACAAACCAAAAACACCTGCATTGGCAAATTTCTGGTCAGTATCAACTTTATCATCAGCTAAATTTATTGGAGAAAAATTGGTATCAGTTTTATCTGTAAACTTAAGCGTTCTATTTGCTACAAAAATAGAAGAAGCTGTACTTTTCGCAGAATAACCAGCTATAATATTCAGTTTTGGATAATTATAAATTACTAGAGCTATTAAAATAAGGAGGAATACCAGAAGAATTCTTTTTATATTTTTCATTACTTTATGTGTTTGATTATGTAAACATAAGAAAATCATATTGACTTTTTTACCACTTTAAAAATGCAAGGTTTATCTTTGTATCTTAAAATCATTTTTATGTTTAATGTTGATAAAATTCGAGAAGATTTTCCTATTCTAAAAAGAACGGTTCACGGAAAACCTTTGGTCTATTTTGATAATGCTGCCACTTCACAAACACCACAAATTGTTATTGATGCAATTGTAGATTATTACAGTAATTATAATTCAAATATTCACAGAGGTGTGCACACTTTAAGTCAAGAAGCAACAGACAAATATGAAGAAGCACGTATTAAAATTCAACATCATTTTAATGCAAAAGAAGCCTACGAAATTATTCTAACTTCTGGCACAACCCATAGTATAAACATCATTGCTGCTGGTTTTACATCACTTATACAAAAAGATGACGAGGTGATCGTTTCTGCTTTAGAACACCATTCTAACATTGTGCCTTGGCAAATGTTATGTGAAAAAACTGGTGCTTCTTTAAAGGTAATACCAATGTTTGAAGATGGCTCTTTAGATATGGACGCGTATCATAATTTAGTAAATGAAAAAACAAAATTAGTTTTTTGTAATCATGTCTCAAATGCTTTAGGAACTGTAAATCCGATAGAAGAAATCATTGAAGCGGCCCATAAAGTTGGTGCGGCTGTTTTAATTGATGGAGCTCAGGCAACACCACATATAAAGCCAGATGTGCAAAAATTAAATGTTGATTTTTATGTTGCTTCTGCCCATAAACTGTGCGGCCCAACTGGTGTTGGTTTGTTATATGGAAAACAAGAATGGTTAGAGAAGTTACCTCCTTATCAAGGTGGTGGAGAAATGATTAACACTGTTACTTTCGACAAAACCACCTATGCAGGTTTGCCTCATAAATTTGAAGCAGGAACCCCAAATATTTGTGGTGGAATTGGCTTTGGTGCAGGTTTAGATTATATGAATGCGGTAGGTTTTGATACAATTGCCACTTATGAACACGAACTTTTAGAATACGGAACCAAAGAATTATTAAAAATTGAAGGTTTAAAAATCTATGGAACGACCGTCGAGAAAACGGCCGTAATCTCTTTTAACGTCAGCGAAATTCATCCTTATGATATTGGTGCGATTTTAGATAAGTTAGGTATTGCAGTAAGAACAGGTCATCATTGTGCACAACCAATTATGGATTTTTACAAGATACCTGGAACTGTAAGAGCTTCGTTTTCTTTTTATAACACCAAAGAAGAAATTGATGTTTTAGTAGCTGGAGTTAAAAGAGCTACAATGATGCTTTCGTAAAATAAAAATGATATTTAAAATAAAAAAAGGTTGAGAATAAATTCTCAACCTTTTTTTATTTTAAATATCATTTAGTTTATCTCAACAAAGGAGAGTAATTTGTTGGGTAATCTCCTGCTTTCGCTAAGCCATTTGTTGCGGTGGTAAAGTTAGAACCAAATTCCGCATCCATTGCTGCTAAAATTTTATTTGCCATTAAAGCATATCCTCTTGCCGTTAAATGAACACCATCTAAACTTACTAAACCTCCAGTAACTAAATTTGTAGTCATGGTATAATTATCGAACATAATACCTGTAGAAGCTTCGGTTAAAACTCCTTTAAAGTCTACCAATGCAATATTAGCATTAGTAGCAGCAACTGCCGCGATGGTAGTATTGTATGCATCTGTAGCTGTTTTAATCGCTGTTTGTTCTTCAGGTGTTAGAACCCATTCGTCTGCTAAAGGAACAGAGACTCCATTGATTAATTGAGGGTTTCCACCAACTGTAGTGCCTAATACTGCAGAACTTGCTAAAAGTAATAAATCATCTGCAGTTGCTTGTCTCATATTTGTTAATCCTGGATTAATAGGTGCTAAATTTGATAAATTTTCATCTAGAATTAAAGCAGCATTTTGACCAGCAACAAAAGTTACTTGTCTACGATCTACTTCAGCTTGATCATAGTTCGCCAACAAAGGAAGAACCTGAGCCGGTAAAAGGTTTGCATTTTTAAGGTCTAAAATTTGCTGTAACCCTCCATTATAAGCAGCAAAAGCTCCATTAAGTTGAGCTGCTGTTCCAGCATCTAATGGAATTGCATTATAAGGTACTGTTATAAAGTTTGCTAAATCTGTAATATAAGGCACGTTAGCTACAACCCCTTTTGCTCCATTTGCAGTTAAAGCAGTAACCATACCACTAAATACTTGTGCAAATACATTAGGATCTGTAATATCTGAACCTCCGTAGGTCTCTGGGTCATAGTTTCCGGTTTGGTCTACACCTGACCCCCCTGAAAGCGCATAACCTAAAACGTCATTTCCACCAATTTCTGATAAGGTAAAAAACGTTGGGCTCTGAGCTAATACATCACCCATAACAGATGCTCCTGGACTAGATGCCATTCTACCGAAATAAGGATTTAATTGTCCATATCCAGCAACTCCTAAATGAAAACTTTTTGCTCCTGGAGCCCCAAAATTATTAAAAGGCCCTGAAAGAACCGCTGTTAATTCTGTAGTTGGCATTGCAGGTAATCTTGCTGGTCCAGCACCATTAAAATAAAATCTTGGTGGCTGAACTGCTGTTCCGCCAAAAACCAATCCTCCAATATTATCTGCCATTAAAGGCTGATTGAATTCTGTGCCAAATTTCCCTGCCAAAATATTCGGAAAAGAATTTTCTTGAGCTGCTTTAAACATCGCTCCATCTGTATAACCAGCTGTAAAAGAGGCACCAACAGAAATGTATTTAGAAAAATCTAACCCATTTGTATTTAATGCTACTTCAGCTACTTCTTCTGCAGGAATTGCGTCTAATTCATTATTAACATCACAAGAAACAATGCTTAATGATAAAAGAAACAATCCTATATATTTATATGTATTCATAAAATGTTGTATTTTTTTATTAGTTATTAATTGTCCAAGAAAGGTAATATTGAGACCCTATTGCACCAACACCAGGTGCACTTAAATATTCTTGCCCCATTAAGTTAGCTCCTCCCAATTTAAATATAGATTTCCATTCTGGAACACTATAATTTACTTGAGCGTCTAATACTGTTCTGGCTCCTATAGTTGCATCTAAGAAAGTAGATTCCCATACATATTCATCTTGCCATCTTACATTTAAATTAAAACCAAAGTTTTCAAATAAATCTGTTTTCCCAAATTGTAATTTTACTTTATGTTCTGGTGTATTAAATCCTGCTTCAAAATCTGGATCAGAAGCTTCGTCAAAATCAAATTTAGCATAGGTATAGTTTAACCCAAGATTAAACCCGTCAAAAATCCTTGTATTTAAACCAATCGTTGCTCCATAAGAATTAATATCCGCTGCAGAATTAGTATACCCTGCAAAAGTAGCGTAATCTCCGCTACTTAAAGCGACTAAAGCTAAAGGCACTTGCGCTCCTCCTGGTCCAACAGGTGCAGTTTGAGTAAGTGCAGCATCACCATAAAAAGGAACTAAAACATTTTGTCCTGCAATAAAATCTTCATAAGCATTGTAATACACACTTAAATCAACTGATATTGTTGATTCTCCTGCTGGTACTAATCCTCTATACCCTATTTCATAAGCTGTAACCTTTTCAGGTTTTACCAACTCAATGTTTGCTTTTGTTGGATTTCCAGCCAATACAGATGATACAGAAAAAGAATTTTCATATGCAGATCTACCTGAAACAGATATTGTTGATGCTCCTGTAAAATTTTGACCTAATCCACTAACGGTTAAAGGCGTTGTTTGATATCTATCTAAATTATCTGGTGCTGAACCAATTAAAAAAGCTCTACCTGCATTTAAACCAATGTATTGATCTTGTGTTGTTGGATTTCTAAACCCTGTTTGAAAAGATGCTCTAAAATTTTGGTTTTTATTTTCACCAGCAGCATATGCTAAAGAAACTCTTGGAGAGTAGTTTCCGTTGAAATTTTGTGCTTTATCATAACGCACGGAAGCCGTAAACTTTAAACGATCGTCTTCTAAAAATTTCTTTTGTAATTGCGTATAAACACCATATTCATTGTATTCAATAGGTCCATCATAATCTGTAAATATACTTCCATTAGAATTTAATGAGTACAATCTGTAAGATGCACCTACTTGAATTTCTGCCCAATCTGTAACATCTTGAAAATTATAATTAGCATCTGCATGGTAATATTTGGTGTTGTCTTGAAACTTAGAGCCCGTCACTAAGTCTGGGTCTGAAGTTATTCTATCAAATGCTTCTTGAAAACCTGCTGTTCCTGGCAATAATCTACCAGTTTCTGCTGTTTGTCTTGCAAGAGCGTGAGCCTGATCAGAAGTTAACCCTCCTAATGTTCCTTGTAAATAAGCACCCGTATATTCTCCAAACCAAATGTTGTCTGCTTTCCATGATCTGTTAATATTAATGGCAGCAAAACGCGTATCATACGAATTACCTGCATCTTCATTAGTCATATATCCTCTAACAAAGAAATTTTTCCCTTTAAATTCTAGTTTATGTTGCTCCATAAAGAAGTCTTTGATATTATATCTATTTGTTCCTTGATAAATTGTATTCCCTATACCAATTTTAGAATTCCAGATAATTTCTAAACGATCATTTCCAAAAGGGCGATAGTTTAAAGAAGCACCAAATTTTACACTTTTTGCGTCATATGTCATTAAATCTTTTTCATAATAACCAGTTCTACTAATACTTTCACTTGGCACTAAAGCAGATGCTCCTCCAGGGATTAAACCTAAACCCTCTAAAGTTTGTGCAACTCCTCTAATGTTCGTAGAAACTTCATCTCCATAGACATTTAATCCATCATAATTTCTATCAGAATTTCTATCACCAGAAGTATATTCTCCATTTGCAGTATTTCTGTAGTCTGTAGCATACCATTCTGTACCATCTAAATAGGCAAGTGTTGCTTTTGCTGCAAGTTTATCAGAAAATGCATGTGCCATTCTTATGTTGAAATCTGTATACTCATTGTCTCCAGCTGCTTCTTGGCTCGTAATACCTCCTTTAATAGAGACACTAATCCCTTGGTCATCAAAAGGACTTTTACTTGTCATAAACATAATACCATTAAAAGCATTTGCTCCATACAATGCAGAGGATGCTCCCGGTAATAACTCTACTGTTTTTACATCCAATTCAGACATTCCTAATAAATTACCCAAGGCAAAGTTTAAAGCTGGAGATGAATTATCCATACCATCTACCAATTGCATAAAACGAGTATTCGCAAAAGTTGCAAAACCACGAGTATTTACAGACTTAAAAGTTAAACTATTTGTGTTTACATCTACTCCTTTTAAGTTCTCTAATCCATCATAAAAAGAAGGAGCTGACGTGTTTTTAATTGCTCTGGAATCCATCCTTTCGACTGTAACCGGTGATTCCATAATACGTTCTGGTGTTCTAGAAGCAGACAGCACAATCTCATCTAAAGAAGTTGCATTCTCTATTAAATTTACATCTAAGCTTTCGCTGTTTTTGGTAATTTCTACCTTTTCAGTTTTAAACCCTAACATAGAAATTTCAATCGTAAAAGGCGGATTGTCCGCAACCTTTAGTACAAAGTTACCGTCAAAATCGGTAGTTGTTCCGACAGCTCTCCTAGAAACTTTAATGTTAGCCCCAGGAAGCAAGTCCCCTGTTTTAGCATCCTTAACTGTACCAGAAACAGTGGTTTGAGCCACCATTATTAAACTGCTACAAGCTATAAATACAGTAAGTAAAATCTTTTTTATCATAATTTAAATTATTTGTTAACCTATATGCAAAATACAATTTTTTTTGAATTTATAAATATATGAATGATAAATTTATCATTTTAATAAAAATTAAACTTTTATTTAATGAATCTATACTTAAAACCAAAGGCATTTATTTAAGTTATCAAATTCAGTTATTGTACATTTGTGACTTAAAAAATTTCTTTTTTTGAAAATAGTACAAAACACTTCTAATTTCTCTGTTAAAGATGAAACTTATGTGACCATTGGCACTTTTGATGGCGTGCATTTTGGGCATCAAAAAATCATTGAAAAACTAGTGGGAGAAGCTAAAAAAGCCAATAAAAAATCTGTGGTATTAACTTTTTTTCCTCATCCAAGAATGGTGTTGCAAAAAGATGATTCTTTAAAACTAATTAATACGATTGAAGAAAGAGCAACTTTACTCGAAAAAACAGGTCTAGATTATTTAATTATTCATCCTTTTAGTAAAGCTTTTTCTAGAATGTCTGCACTAGAATTTGTGAGAGATATTTTAGTGAATCAACTAAATATTTCGAAATTAATTATTGGTTATGATCATCATTTTGGAAAAAACAGAGAAGGAAATATTACGCAGCTTACAGAATACAGCCACTTATATGGTTTTAAAGTTGAAGAAATTCTCGCTCAAGATATCGATTCTGTTTCTGTGAGTTCTACAAAAGTTAGGCGTGCTTTAGTTGCTGGAAATTTAAAAACAGCCAACAATTATTTAGGTTACAATTTTATGCTAAATGGTACTGTTGTAAATGGCAAAAAATTAGGCGGAACAATTGGGTATCCAACAGCCAATATAAATGTTAAAGAAACTTATAAGTTAATTCCTAAAACTGGGGTTTATATAGTTAAATCAATCATCGAAAGAAAAACTATTTTTGGAATGATGAATATTGGAAATAGACCGACTGTAAATGGAAATCATCAAACCATAGAAGTCCATTTTTTTGATTTTAATCAAGATTTATATCATCAAAATTTAACCATTGAACTTATTTATTTTTTAAGAGATGAGCAAAAGTTTGATGCTATTGACTCTTTAGTTCGTCAACTAAAAAAAGATGAAGAAATTGCGAGATATTATATCAAAAACAATCTCTAGATCTGCATTGCTAAAGTCTTAATCTTGCTGTATATTTGTGACTTATAAAACATGCAAAAATGTTACAAGTACACTTTATTCGAGAAAACAAAGAAACTGTTTTAGCAGGATTAGCAAAACGTAATTTCGCAAATGCTGAAACTATTATTGAGCAAGTTTTAACGGTTGATGAAAATCGCCGAAAAACGCAAGTTGAATTAGACAATACTTTAGCTGAATCTAATAAAATATCTAAAGAAATTGGAACATTTTTCAAATCTGGAGAAGTACAAAAAGCGAATCTTCTAAAAGAAAGAACAGTCCAATTAAAAGAAAAATCGAAAAAACTTTCTGAAAATTCAAATACTTTAGCGGAAGAGTTGCAAACACTTTTGTATCAAATTCCGAATGTTCCTCACGCCTCTGTAAAAGCAGGGAAATCTGAAGAAGACAATGAGAACATTTTTAGTGAAGGAAGTATTCCTGAATTAGGAGAAAATCCACTTCCTCACTGGGAATTAGCGAAGAAGTACGATATCATAGATTTTGAATTAGGTACTAAAATTGCTGGTGCTGGTTTTCCAGTTTATAAAGGAAAAGGGGCAAGATTACAACGAGCATTAATCAATTATTTTCTAGATAAAAACACGAAAGCAGGTTATACGGAAGTTCAAGTTCCGCACTTGGTAAATGAAGCTTCAGGAATTGCAACAGGACAATTACCAGACAAAGAAGGGCAAATGTATCATTCAACAGTAGATGATTTATATTTAATACCTACTGCAGAAGTTCCAATTACAAATATGTTTCGCGGAAATTTAGTACAAGAATCTGAGTTTCCAATTACAGTTACTGGTTACACACCTTGTTTTAGGCGTGAAGCAGGAAGCTATGGAGCGCATGTTCGTGGCTTAAACAGATTACATCAATTTGATAAAGTTGAAATTGTACGTATCGAACATCCAACTAGTTCTTACCAAGCTTTAGACGGAATGATAGAGCATATTAAAGATATTTTACGTGAATTAAAATTACCTTATAGAATATTACGTTTATGTGGCGGAGACACTGGTTTTACGGCTGCTTTAACTTTCGATTTCGAATTATTTTCTGCAGGTCAGGGCAGATGGTTAGAAATTAGTTCTGCATCAAACTTTGAAACTTTTCAAGCGAATAGATTGAAACTTCGTTTTAAAAACAAAGAAGGAAAAAGCGAATTAGCGCACACATTAAATGGAAGCTCTTTAGCTTTACCTCGTGTTTTAGCGGGTATTTTAGAGAATTATCAAACTGCAGAAGGGATTAAAATACCAGATGCATTGGTTCCTTATTGTGGCTTTGACTTTATTAATTAAGCACTTATCCGCTTTATAAAATAGGTTACTTCTAAAATAAAGATTAGAAAAGTTTCTCGAAAAAATTTATTATTTCACCAGTATGGAGTTCATTAATGACTACTTACTGGGCGTTCTAAAATGAAAACTAAATCTAGTTTGCTACAATAGCAATCATTAATCTTTTATATTTATTCATCTCTAAAAGAGCATTGAAATAAGCACTAATTTGTCCTTTTTCCATAAACTCAATTGAATTTTCTTTTGCACTTTCGTACTTGTTCGTTAAATCTCTCATAATACTATTTTTATTGGTTGTTTTAAAGTTTAGACAACTTCCGTACCAAAATGTTACAAGAGAACTTTCGAAAATAGATTGGTTTAATAAAATTTTAACATTTAGGTTGATTATCTTTGAAATTATGAAGCACTTTTTTGCACTTATTTTCATGCTGATGAGCACTATATTAGTTGCTCAAGATTCCGTTCAAAACGATTTCTCTCTGGCTGAAAACTATCTTAAACAGGGAGCCTATGAAAAAGCAACTCAGATTTACAAGAAATTGTACGACAAAAGTGAATTTAATACCACTTTTTTAAAAAAATTAATTTCTTGTTATCAACAAACAGACAACTTTAAAACTGCAGAAAATTTACTTCAAAAAAGAATCAACAAAAATGTATCTCATACATACTTGTATGTCCTTTTAGGCTACAATTATGAGCGCCAACTAAAACAAGAATTAGCGAATACTAATTATCAAAAGGCAATCAGTTCTTTAGATAAAAATGCTTTTTACGTAGAATCAATTGGGCTTCTTTTCAAAGAATATAATTTACTAGATTATGCAATCTTAACCTATAAAAAAGGAATGCAGAAAAGCTCAAATGCAAACTATAATTTTCAAATAGCGCAGATTTATGGCGAGCAAGGTGAGTTCAGAAAAATGTTTGAATCGTACATCAATTTAGTTGATAAGAACAAAATCTATTTAAGCTTAATCCAACGATACGCAAGCAAATATATTACTGATGATTCAAAAAATGAAACCAATATTTTATTCAGAAAAACACTCTTAAAAAAGTCTGTAAACAACCCGAAAAACGAATGGAACATCTTGTTAAGCTGGTTATTTTCACAACAAAAAGAATATGCAAAAGCTTTAATTCAAGAGAAAGCACTGTATCAAAGAAACCCATCAAATTTATCTGCGATTTTTGATTTAGGCGTCATCGCATTTGAACATAATGATTTTGAATCTGCTAAATTGTGCTTTGATTTTATCAACGAAAATTCATATTTGAAAGAAGAAAAAATTGATACGAATTTATATATCTCAAAAATTGCTGTTGCAACCAAAAACCCAGAAACAGCAGAGTTATTTCAAACCTTATTCAATGAATTTGGTATAAATGTAGCCACTATAAAATTGCAAGTTGAGTATGCAGACTTTTTAACTTTTAACAAAAACGAACCGCAGAAAGCTAGTGCTGTTTTAGAAAAAGCATTGAATTTTTCTCGCACAAAGTTTGACAAAGCAAGAATTAAATTAAAGCTAGGAGATGTGCTCGTTTTTAGGGGGAAATTTAACAAGGCCTTGATCTATTTTTCTCAAATTCAAACACAATTAAAAAATCATGAACTAGCGCAGCAAGCCCGTTTTAAAGTTGCACAAACCAGTTATTTTAAAGGAGATTTTACCTGGGCCAAAGCGCAACTAAAAGTATTAAAGAGCTCAACCACACAGCTTATTGCAAATGACGCTGTGGCTTTGTTTTTAAAAATTACAGACAATGAACCCGTAGACTCGATTCCTTCAGGGTTAAAACAATTAGCAAAAGCAGAATTATTATCTTATCAAAATAAAAATAAAGAAGCTTTAATTGTATTAGAAAACTTGTTTACATCTAAAGATATTCTTGCAAATGGTTTGGTTCCCGGAGAAGTAATTTATGATGATGTACTATTTTTTCAAGCAAAATTATTCGTCAAACAAAAAAAATATAAAGAAGCTCTTTTAAGTTTAAAAAAAATAATTACTGCTGATAATCAAGGTTTTTTAACGGATGATGTATATTATAAAATGGCAGAATTATATAACTACTATTTAAATAATCCAGAAAAGGCTAAAGAATACTACCAAAAGATTATTTTTGATTATTCTTCTAGTATTTATTTAGTGGAAGCTAGACAAAAATTTAGAGAATTAAGAGGAGATACTATTAATTAATATCATAATTTTATTGGAATATATGTACATATACAACGTAACTATAAATATTGATAACCTTGTTTATAATGAGTGGTTAACTTGGGTGGAAACTCATATTCTTGAGGTTTTAAACACAGGTAAATTTACGGCCGCAAAACTTACCGAAGTTCTGGTTGAAGAAGAAATGGGAGGCAAAACCTATTCTATACAATACAGTGCAAACACAAGAGAAGATCTAGATAATTATTACAAAGAAGATGCTAATAGATTACGTTCAGAAACTCTCAAAAAATTCGGAGATAAAATGTTAGCTTTTAGAACTGAATTAAAATTGATAAAAGAGTTCTATCCAACGCATAGGAATGCCTAAAATAAATCCATTTCTTTATAAAAATCGTTCTAGATTATTGGCTATAGGAGTTTTATTAATTCTTTCTGGACTTATTCTTGCATTTAAAAAATGGAGAATAGAACCGGAAGAAACGATTGCTGGCTTTCTGTGTGGTGCAGGAATGGGACTTGTTGTGGTTTCTTTGGGCTTAAAAAGTCCGAATGGATTTAAAAACTAGCGCCAACACCAACAGAAAAAGCATTAATCTTAGAAACCCCTATTTTAAAATGTTCATATCCAGATGAAATATGGTACTTTTTGATGTGGTATTTTAAAAGCATTTTTGTGTTATGTACTTCTTCATTATTTATATTAGTCCATTTATGAGAAAACAATATGCTAATTGGCTTTTTTACAAATAATTCACCTCCTAAGCCAACACCAAAACTAGTTTTATTCACATCGTACCCAATATACATAATCCCTAAACCAAACCATGCATCAAAATTTTGTGTTCTTATTCTATGATACTTTAATAAAGCTGAGTATAAAGAAAAGTAATCTCTTTTTAAATTGCTTTTTTCAGTTACATACAGATAACCAAAATCAACGCTAAACCGCTTTAAAAAACGAAAATCAAGACCAAAATTATTTCCATATAAATTTCTGTTTTCCATCACAAAATTATTAGTAAAATCAAATCTTACGTTACTATAGTTTATGAAATCTGTATAAATAAAGTTTCCGTGGGTGCTATTTTCATATGCAAAATGAGCAATTTCTGCGTCATGCATTCTTCCTTTAAATTCAAACGGAGTCTCTACTAGCACTCCATAAGCAGTATATGCAAAGAGTTTAATAAATAATTCACCAAAAAATGAGCCAAAAGTTGAATCTTCATCAGTATAATTTGAGCTTTTTGAGCTTCTTTTTGAGTTGGGGGATGAAGTAGATGAGGACGCTGAAGAAGAGGAGTTTTTTAAACTTTCTTTTCCTTTCTCTAATTTTCCTGATTGTGCAAATGATGTAAAACTGATTGTAAAAAGCAAAAGGACAATTCGTGAATTTCTTAGCATTTGGTTGGTTTTAAAACTCAGTACAAATCAAAAGTAATGCCAATTTTTAGCTGTACATTTGTTTTTAAGTCTTAAAAATATCATAGTGTCTGTAAAAGCAAAAAAACATTTAGGTCAGCATTTTTTAACGGATGAAAGCATTGCCAAAAACATTGCGGACGCCTTAATAGGGTCGGGATACAACCATGTGTTAGAAATTGGCCCAGGAATGGGTGTTTTAACTAAATACTTGTTACAAAAAAAGCCTAAAGTTACTGCCATAGAATTAGATAGAGCTTCAGTTGCATATTTGAATGAAACATTTCCTTTAGAGCATATTAAACTTGATACAACAAAGAAACATTTTGAAATCATTGAAGGTGACTTTTTGAAGAAAGACATTCAAGAAATGTTCAATAAAGAACAAGTAGCAATTATTGGTAATTTTCCCTATAACATATCTACTCAAATTGTTTTTAAAGCTATTGAAAATAGAGAATTTGTACCTGAATTTGCGGGTATGTTTCAAAAGGAAGTAGCCATGAGAATCGCAGAAAAAGAAGGTAGTAAAGTCTACGGAATTCTTTCCGTATTAACACAAGCGTTTTTTGATGTAGAGTATTTATTTACTGTGCCACCAAATGTATTTAATCCACCTCCAAAAGTGGATTCTGGCGTAATAAGGTTTACCAGAAAAGAAAATTACACACTCCCAGTTGATGAAAAATTATTCTTTAGAGTCGTAAAAACTGCATTTAATCAACGAAGAAAAATGTTGCGTTCAAGTTTAAAATCTTTTAATCTTTCGGACGCCTTAAAAGAAGACCCTATCTTTACGAAAAGACCAGAACAATTATCTGTTCCTGCCTTTATTTCACTCACGCAAAAAATAGCAAATCATGGCATTTGAGATTACAACGGAACTTTTAGAAAAATTAGTTGGTTTTATTTACGAAAACAACGATTCTAAAATTAAAAATCTATTCTCAGAAGTTCATTATGCTGATATCGCTGAGGTTTTAGACGAGGTAAATTTTGATGAAGCTATCTATATCATTAAACTTTTAGATAGTGAAAAGACATCAGAAATTCTTACAGAATTAGATGAAGATACTCGTGAAAAAATTCTTGAAAACTTATCCGCAAAAGAAATAGCAGAAGAAATTGAAGAAATGGACTCTGATGATGCTGCAGATATCATTGGTGAACTTTCTGAAGAACGACAAAGCCGCGTAATAAGCGCTATAGAAGACGATGAACTTGCTGCAGATATAAAAGAGTTACTATCTTATAACGATGACTCTGCAGGTTCTTTAATGGCAAAAGAATTAGTGAAAGTTTATGAAACCTGGACTGTTGCTGGGTGTTTACGTAGAATTAGAGGCCAAGCTAAAGAAGTAACTAGAGTACATTCTATATATGTTGTCGATAAACAAGAAAAATTAATTGGTCGTCTATCTTTAAAAGATTTAATTGTTGCTAAAAACGAACAAAAAATATCAGAAATTTATATTGATAAGGTAGATTCTGTTCACGTAAATGAAGACGACGAAGAGGTTGCAAAAATTATGGTAAAATATGATTTAGAAGCAATACCTGTTGTAGATGACGCCAATGTTTTATTAGGTAGAATTACAATTGATGATATTGTAGATCTTTTAAAAGAAGAAGCAGATAAAGATTATCAATTAGCCGCTGGTTTAACGCAAGATGTAGATTCTGATGACAGTATTTTGGAGTTAACAAGAGCACGTTTACCTTGGCTATTCCTAGGTTTAGTTGGTGGTGTTGGCGCTTTTATAATTATGGAAGGATTTCAAAGTGTATTTACTAAATACGCAACCTTATTCTTTTTTACCCCTTTAATTGCCGCAATGGCAGGAAATGTTGGTGTACAATCTTCTGCAATTATTGTACAAGGTTTAGCGAATGATGATGTAAAAGGTAGTATAAATAGTAGGCTTTTTAAAGAAACGCTTTTAGCAGCTTTAAATGGTATTATTTTAGCGCTATTTTTATTCCTTTTTGTCTGGATTTATGAAGGCAAAATAGACCTTGCTTTGGCTATTTCTGTTTCTCTTGTAATAGTTATTATTATTGCCGGTTTAATCGGTACGTTTGTTCCGTTATTTTTAAACAAAAGAGGCGTGGACCCAGCAATTGCAACTGGTCCTTTTATTACTACAAGCAATGATATTTTTGGAATTTTAATTTATTTTTTAATTGCAAAATTTATTTTAGGGATATAAAAACCTTTCTGATTTAACAGAAAGGTTTTATACTTTTTCTTCTTAATATTAGAAAGAAGTCCCCCGACTTATTTCCGCAATTAGTTCTATTCTCGTATAGAGTCTTAATCAAAACTCTACAGTGTGAAATTAACTGAAATAAAAAGAATAATTATGCGGGAAACCGCAATTTTAATTGTGGATTTCCGCAAAACTAGGGTTAATCCATAAATCCTAATTCTTTTACCTTTAAAATTAAATCTGTGTTATTATTAGCGTTTAAATCTGTTCTTAAATTGGCTAATTTTGTTTCGATAGAACGAAGTTTAACTTTCGTTCCATCCTTTTTTTTAATAACTCCTTCTAAATTACGGATTTTAGCATGATTAGGAAGCTCTTTTAATATCTGTATAGCAATATCATCCATTTGTATCTGAACAATGTTTCTACGCATTATTTTTTGATGTATTTCGTGCGTATAATAATATTCGTTGGCCAACATTCTTTGAACAGCAAAACCTATTTCTGAAGCATCACACTTACTTTTTAATAAATATGAATTTGGATTTAAGTTGCTAATTACATTATAAACTCTATTGGTTTCTGCATGACCTGTAATTACTCCTATTTTAATATCGAATTGATTATGTTTAATCGCTTTAATCAAGTCTTCACCTCCATCTAAATTAGATTCTTCTGTAGTATTATCAAAACTTAAATCGGTGAACAACAGTTGAAAAGGATTGCTATTTACATGCGCTTTTATCAAATTAAAAGCATCATCACAATTATTGGTTGTAACCACATCAAAATCTCCAACTTCCTTTAAAGAAAACGAAATTCCTTGGAGTATTAATTTGTGATCATCTGCAACTAAGATTCTTATTCTATTCGCCATTTTTTGATATTTCAATTGTTATTTTCGTTCCTTTTTCAATTTCACTTTCAATAGAAAAGGAGCCATTAATCTCTTCAACCCTTTCCTTTAGATTCTTTAACCCAATTCCGTTTTTCTTAGCGTTAACATTAAAACCCTTTCCATTATCAGAAATAATTAAAACAATTGCTTTTTTAGTTTCATTAAAACTTAAAATTAAAACCGAAGCTTCTGCATATTTTTTAGCATTTTGAATAGTTTCTCTTATTGTTAAAAACAGGGTTCTTTTAATGGAGTTATTAATAATTTTCCATTTAATATGATCAATTTCTTCGACTTTAATTCTGAAACTAATTTCAAAATATTCTGATATTAAATTAATTATTTGATCTTTAAAAGAAACTTCATTAAAGCTTTCACTGCTTAATTGATGTGATAAATTTCGTACATTTTCATTAATAATATCTAAACTTTTTGCTTCTTCTAATTGATTGGTTTTCGCCAATTTTAAATGCAACATTCTAATATCTCCGGCAACTTCATCGTGTAAAGATTTTGCAATTTGCTGTCGTTCTTTTTCTCTCACTTCTACCTGTTGTAATTGAGCTTTAAAAAGCATTTTTTTTCTTCTGCTTGAGACAATACTTATTCCAAAACCAATAACCAAAATACTAACACCTGCAATTAACCAGCCAATTATTTTATATTGTTTCTCTGTTTCTAACTCTAACTGTTTTCTCGTATTTTCTTGCTTTAAACTAGCATTTTCTATTTCTTTCTTTTCGGTCTCATACTGCACATTGGCAAACTGATTTTTTAAAGATCTTTCTCTGTTATAAAGACTATCGCTTAATATAAAATGCTCGTTTAGCAATAACCTTCCTTTTTCTCCCCTTACTAATTTAGACAACAAAAGAAGGTTTCCTAAAGTATGATGGTTGTACTGCATTTTCTTTGCCTTTTCTAATCCAATCTTACTATGAAATATTGCTTTTTTAGTCTGATTATTAGCGAAATAGCTGTCCGCTAAACGCGAATGAGTAACGACTAAACCTCTTTCATAATTTCTATTTTGTCTAGATTTTAAAACTTCTAAATACTGTTTAATCGCCAGTTTTATGTTTCCCAACATAAAGTTATTGTAAGCAACGCCTCCAAGCGCTACTTCATACCTCCTAATACTATTCAACTTAATACTATCAGTCGACAAACTTTTCTTAAAGTATTCTAACGCTTTTATATAATTACCTTCAGATTCATAGGTGTCTGCTAAATGAGAATAGAGTCTAGCCTTTTGATATTTAATTTTTGTGTCTGCAAAATTAGCATATCCTCGAGCTTTTTGAAGTTCAATTTTTTCTAAGGAACTTATCTTTTGAAGTTTAAAAAATTTTAGATATTTTTCTCTAGCTTCTTTTGGTCTATCCGACCTGAATAAGGCGTTCCCTAATCTTTCATATAAGAAACCCGTATAAAAAACCTCTTCAAGAGGTTCTACAAAACGTAATCCTTCAATAATAGAAATTTCACTACCCAAATAATCTCTTTCGTTGTACTGAATGGCTGCCATAGAAAGCAATCTTTTTGTTACTTCTAGAGAATCTTTTAACTGAGCAGAAATGTTTTTAGATTTGTTGTAATAATAAAAAGCACTGTCTGGTTTAAATTGAACCTTAAAAATAAGTCCTTTGCAATAATACTGTTTCGCTAAAGCCGAAGAATCTTTCGTTTTAATATAAAATTCATGTAGTTTTCTTTCACTTAAAGACAAGTTCGCAAGGTCTTTATTAAGAAAACTTTTGACAGCAAAAGAGCTATATGTCTGTTTTAATAAAGAATCTCCTTTAATTTTTTCCGCTAATAAGAATGCTTTTTCAGGTAAATGAGGTTGTTTTGTTTTTGTGTATTCTTTTAATATGATAGCAAGAGAATCAATATTATTATCAAAATCATTCTCTTGAGAAAAAACAGAAAAACTTACTAAAAAAACAAGAATCTTGGTTTGTGAAAAAATAAAATACTTGGTTTTATTATACAGTTTCTTTTTACCCAAAATCCTAAAAGGATTAGAGTTTATTAATAATTCTTCTAACTTCATTCAAATAGCTTTTTTTCTTTGAGTTTAAAAGTAGAGTTTTAGAATTAGAAACCTAGTATTTTATTGCATTTTCTCAAATAAATCCCACAAAACAATACCCGTGGTTACAGATATATTTAGTGAGTGTTTTGTGCCTATTTGTGGAATTTCAATACATAAGTCAGCAGCATTAACCACTTCTTGTTGCACGCCCTTAACTTCATTTCCCATCACAATTGCATACTTTTCATCTTTTACTGGATAAAAAACATTCAGTTTTGTACTGTTTTCTGCTTGCTCAATGGCTAAGACTTTAACTTTGTCTTTCTTTAATTTTTCAATCAAAGTCAGTGTATCTTCAACATATTCCCAAGCGACAGACTCTGTTGCGCCTAAAGCTGTTTTATGAATGTCTTTGTTTGGTGGTGTTGCACAAATACCACACAGGTATATTTTTTCTATCAAAAAAGCGTCAGAAGTTCTAAACACCGAGCCAATGTTATTTAAACTTCTAATATTATCTAAAATCACAATTAAAGGCGTTTTTTTTGTGGTTTTAAACTCATCAACTGAAATTCTACCTAATTCCTTATTTTTAAGTTTTCTCATATTTTGTGGATAATTCACTAACAACTAAAAATGAACAACTAATCACTTTTTTCTATCTTAGCAAAACTAATTGAAAATTTCCAAAAACTTGGCAAAATCCAACCCTAAAAAGGTAACTCCTTTAATGAAACAATACAATGCTATCAAGACAAAATATCCAGATGCAATGTTGCTTTTTCGCGTAGGAGATTTCTATGAAACTTTTGGTGAAGATGCTAAAAAAGCTGCCCGAGTTTTAGGTATTACATTAACAAAACGTGGTGCAGGAAGTGAAACAGAAACTGCTTTGGCAGGCTTTCCGCATCATTCTCTAAACACCTATTTACCTAAATTGGTAAAAGCAGGAATGCGTGTTGCCATTTGTGATCAGTTAGAAGATCCTAAAATGACCAAAACCATTGTAAAGCGTGGTGTCACAGAATTAATTACTCCTGGGGTTTCTTTAAATGATGAAGTTTTACAAAGCAAAACCAATAATTTTCTAGCGGCTGTTCATTTTAATAAGAAGCAACTCGGAATTTCTTTTCTTGATGTTTCTACCGGTGAATATTTAGTAGCACAGGGAAATGCAGAATATATTGATAAATTATTGCAGAATTTTAATCCTAGCGAAGTTTTAGTTCAAAAACAAAACAAGCAACAATTTTTAGAGATTTTTGAAAACAGATATTATACCTTTTACTTAGATGATTGGGTTTTTCAGCCTGAATATGCAAACGAAACGTTACAAAATCATTTTGAAGTTAAAAGCTTAAAAGGTTTTGGAATTCAGGATCTTAAAAACGGAATTATTGCTGCTGGTGCCGTGATGTACTATTTATCTGAAACCCAACACAATCAGTTAAAACACATTCAATCTATCAGTAGAATTGCAGAGGATAATTATGTTTGGATGGATCGTTTTACCGTTCGAAATTTAGAGCTTTACAACCCGAATTCTATAAATGCAGTCACCCTTTTAGATGTTATTGACAAAACTATTTCACCAATGGGCGGAAGATTACTAAAACGTTGGCTTGCACTTCCTTTAAAAAACATAGATGAAATTAAAAATCGTCATGAATTGGTCAAATTTTTTATAGATTCAGATGATTTTTCGCAGACAGTAACGTATCAGTTAAAACAAATATCCGACTTAGAAAGATTAATTTCTAAAGTAGCCACCGGTAAAGCGTCCCCGCGAGAAATTGTCTTGCTAAAAGACTCTTTAAAAGCAATTTTACCAATAAAAGCTTCCGCAGAAAAAAGCACGAATAAGACAGTAAAAAAACTGGGAAATCAATTACATACTTGTACTGATTTAATTACTAAAATTTCTGAAACTTTATTTGATAATGCACCTGTAAACATTAATAAAGGAAGTGCAATTGCAACTGGCGTTCATCAGGAATTAGACGATTTACGAGCCATTTCGTCTACAGGAAAACAGTATTTAGATGAAATGTTAGCGCGTGAAACTGAAAGAACAGGAATCTCAAGTTTAAAAATTTCGTTCAACAATGTTTTTGGATATTATATAGAAGTTAGAAACACCCATAAAGACAAAGTTCCAGAAGAATGGATTCGTAAACAAACTTTGGTAAATGCAGAACGTTATATTACGGAAGAATTAAAAGAATACGAAACGAAGATTTTAGGTGCTGAAGAGAAAATTCAGAAATTAGAGCAAGAAGTTTTTTCTAAATTATTGCAATACATCATTCAGTTTGTACCAATAGTGCAAGAAAACGCCCAAATTATTGCAAAAATTGACTGTTTACTCTCTTTTTCTGTTTTAGCGATTGACAATAATTATGTGCGCCCAATGATGGATGAAAGCACCCATTTAGAGATTAAAAATGGACGACATCCTGTAATTGAAAAACAGCTTCCAATAGATCAAACATATATTGCAAATGATGTTGTTTTAAATAGAAATCAGCAACAAATAATTATGATTACCGGACCAAATATGTCTGGTAAATCTGCTATTTTACGTCAAACTGCATTGATTGTTCTGCTGGCACAAATGGGTAGCTATGTGCCAGCTCAAAACGCAAAAATCGGAATGGTAGATAAAATTTTTACCCGAGTTGGTGCAAGTGACAATATTTCTATGGGAGAATCTACTTTTATGGTAGAAATGAACGAAACGGCATCTATTCTAAATAATCTTTCTGAACGTAGCTTGGTACTTTTAGATGAAATTGGCCGTGGAACCTCAACTTATGACGGAATTTCGATCGCTTGGGCAATTTCAGAGTTTTTACACGAGCATCCCTCGAAAGCAAAAACATTGTTTGCTACACATTATCACGAATTAAATGAAATGACCACAACTTTTGAGCGCATTAAAAACTTTAATGTATCTGTAAAAGAACTAGAAGATAATATTATTTTCTTACGTAAACTAGTTTCTGGAGGATCTAATCATAGTTTTGGTATTCATGTAGCAAAACTTGCTGGAATGCCAAATATGGTCATTCATAGAGCGAATAAAATATTAGCAAAGCTAGAGAAAAATAATAAAAGCACGGAAGTAAAAGACGTTTTAAAACAAGCGCAGCATGAAGAAATGCAACTCAGCTTTTTTCAATTAGACGACCCTTTATTAGAAAATATTAAAGAAGAAATTTTAGCCACTAATATTGACACGTTAACACCTATTGAAGCACTCATGAAATTGAATGAGATTAAGCGGATGTTGGTGAAAAAATATTGATCATTTAAAGACCGATGAAACTAATTTTCTATATAATTCTTTTCAAACGGAATCTCTTTTTGACAACACTGATATAGCTACTATAAATAGATTAAAATTGAATCAACGCTCCAAAAGTATAGAGTACTTTTTGTCAGCTTCCAATAATTTTGTCGCCCTTTGAGAGCTACATTGTCTTTTAAAAAAATATGATAGTGAAATCTCTTAGTTCTTAAATGTTAATTATATATTTATTTTAAAGTCAGGAATAGAATCTAAAAATAGGATAATTAACGAACTGTAATTGCTCCATTTTTAAAATTAAACTACTTTTTTAAGTTCTAATTTACATATTACAAAAAAATAAAATTGTAAGTTTATATCACATATAATATTTACCTTTGTAAAAGAATGAATACAACTTTTTTGTTTATTAGTGGTCCAGAAATTATGGTTATCATGCTAATCGTGGTAATGGTTTTTGGTGCAGATAAGATTCCTGAAATCGCTAGAGGTTTAGGTAAAGGGATCCGTCAAGTTAAAGATGCAACAAATGATATTAAAAGAGAAATTAATGATAGTGCAAAGTCTCCAGATTTAAACACAAACATTGGCAAAGACATTCATAAAGAAATTAATAAAGCGAAAGACAGTATTGATGATTTAATGGGGCCTATTAAAAGAAACTTATAAAAGCAACCTTATTTAAAATATAGAATAAACAACTCCTTACCTAGCTTAAAATCTCATTACTCTTTCTAATCTATTTTACTCTACTAATTGTTAAACCATCTCTTATTGGTAATAAAATAGTTTCAATTCTATCATCTGAGTTTAATAATTTATTGTATTCTAAAAGGACTTTTGTGTCTAGATCTTTAGGACTCAATTCTTCCACAACTTTACCACTCCAAAGCACATTGTCAGACAATATAATTCCTCCAGAATTCATTTTATCAATTATTAAATGAAAGTAATTTACGTAGTTTGATTTATCTGCGTCAATGAATACCAGATCAAATTTTTCATTAATTTCTGGAATAATTTTAAGGGCATTACCAACCTTTTGTTCAATTTGATTTCTAAAACCAGATTTTTCAAAATATTTATTTTGTAAAGTTTCTAGTTCTTCGTTTTTATCAATGGTTATAATTTTTCCTTCAGATGAGATTCCTTCCACTAAGCAAAGTGCCGAATAACCGGTATACGTGCCAATTTCTAAAATATTTACAGGATGAATTAACTTAGAAATCATCGACAAAACCCTGCCTTGAAAAGCACCACTTAACATTCTTGGGTTTAATACTTTTTGCCAAGTTTCTTTGCTTAATTCTTGTAGAATTTTTGGTTCTTGTTGTGAGTGATTTACAACATAATTGTCTATTATTTCTGGTAAAAAATGCATCTTTTTAAAGGTTTAAAACGGTCTATTGATTTGTATTCCAAAAATACAAAAAACGCAACCTATATCTCTATAAATCAGTTTCTATATAAGAACGAAAAAATGATTTATACTTTAAATTGTTTTATTTTATTTTTTAAACCGTCTTTATCTGCCTTTGAAAGGTGATTAATTCTGCCTTTGCAATCTAGAGATTGTAGTTTAAATAAATCGGACATTCTTTTATTTTGCCTTGTATAAAGTCTACAAATTTTACAGGTTAAAAAGTGCACGTTTAACTTAATTTTCTCAAAAAAAGAAGCTTCTTTGTACTGACTTTTGTCACAAATCGTTGTTGCTTCGTTGCAAGTTATGTGTAGTTTTTTAAACATTTCTTAATTATTAAACCAATTATCTTCCATGCATTTTCTTAGCTGAGTTCTCGCTCTATGGATTATAACCCATAAGTTTGACGCTGTAATCTCCAGCTCCTTACAAATTTCTTCAGTTTCAAATTCTTGAATGGTTTTCATTCTAAAAACCAAACCATATTTTTCGGGTAAATTATCGATGCAAATTTCCAATTGAGTTTTTAATTCTTGATTTTCTATTGCTTTTTCAGATGCATTGTCCCAGCTTTGTGGCACGCGTTCTTCAATCCAACTTCCTTCATTTTCTCCATCATCATAAAAACTCATTCTAACTTCTGCTCGTCCTTTTTTAGAATTAATTTTCCTGTAATGATCTATTACTTTTCTTTTTAAAATAGATACCAACCAAGTTCTTTCCGTAGATTTTCCTTGAAAATTCTTAGCTGATTTTAGTCCGGCAAAAAAAGTTTCTTGCACTAAATCTTTAGCTAAATCACTATCATTAATACGCACAACAGCATAATTAAAGAGGTAATCTGCATAATTATCTATCCATCTATCAGGGTTTAAAGTGATTTTTTCTTGAAGCATTTTTTGATTTAGAATCCAAATATAAACTATTTTTTATCTTTTAAAGCCTTGCTATTATCTCTTATTCTAATATCAATGAAATAAATATCTTTATAAAATGTTTTCCTATAATTGTGTCATTTGTTTGATCTTAGTCTTCAAAAAAAATATTAAATATTTTTTTTATTGCTTTTTGTGTTGATACTTTATTGGAAACAGTGAAGCAAATAAAATCATGGTTACTATTAATATAATTGATTGGTTTTAAAAATATAATTAGCATTTATATTCAAATCAACCTAACGAAATATTAACTAGTAAAATATCTCTTGATATTTATTACTTTTACCGTACTCAAAAAATTAAAATATGTCTGTAGCAAAAAAACAGTACAAAAGAATTACTGTAAAATCTTTGGTAGAAATGAAAGCAAATGGAGAGAAAATTTCCATGTTAACTGCTTATGATTATACAATGGCAAAAATTCTAGACAAAGCTGGCTTAGATGTACTTTTGGTAGGTGATTCAGCCTCTAATGTTATGGCTGGTCATGAAACTACTTTGCCGATTACCCTAGATCAAATGATTTATCATGCAAGCTCTGTTGTAAGAGCAATTGAGCGCTGTTTAGTTGTAGTAGATTTGCCTTTTGGAAGCTACCAATCTGATCCAAAAGAAGCTTTACGATCTGCCATTAGAATAATGAAAGAATCTGGTGGACATTCTATAAAGCTAGAGGGCGGTAGAGAGGTTAAAGAATCTATTAAACGTATTTTAAATGCAGGAATCCCTGTAATGGGTCATTTAGGGTTAACACCACAATCTATTTATAAATTCGGAACATATACGGTAAGAGCAAAAGAAGAAGAAGAAGCAGAACAATTAATGGAAGATGCATTAATGCTTGAAAGAATTGGTTGTTTTGCCATTGTTCTAGAAAAGGTTCCTGCTGAGTTGGCTAAAAAAGTCGCAGAAGCTATATCGATTCCTGTAATAGGAATTGGTGCAGGAAATGGAGTTGACGGACAAGTTTTAGTAACCCATGATATGTTGGGAATGACGCATGAATTTAATCCGCGTTTTTTACGAAGATATTTAGATTTATTTGTTGATATGACTGGTGCTTTTGAACAATATGTAACGGATGTAAAAAGCAAAGACTTTCCTAGTGATAAAGAGCAGTATTAAATTAACCTTAGAAAAAATATATTTTTCTTACTTACGCATTTGTTTATAAAGGCTTATTCCTTTTGTTTTTTTAAGACATCCACAAGTCTTTAGATTACACTATAAACCACTAACAAACAACATCTTGCATACTTACTTTAAAACTTAATTCAATAACCACCATAAGTTATCTTCCATGAATTAAGTAAATTTTAAAAGTTGCATTTATAGGAGTATTATCTTTTACCGAAATTGGTGGAATTATAAAATTCAAGAAATATTAAATACCTAATTTCGATTATGAAAATCTTACACTTAGACACTAATCATCCTCTTTTACTAGATCAACTAAATGGTTTAGGGTTTACAAATGAGGAAGATTATACCTCATCCAAAAAGGAAATTGAAACTAAAATTCATTTGTATCATGGCTTAATCATCAGAAGTCGTTTTTCTATTGATAAAGCTTTCTTAGACAAAGCAAAAAATTTAAAATTTATTGGTAGGGTTGGTGCTGGTTTAGAAAATATAGCTTGTAATTATGCTGCTTCTAAAAACATCCATTTAATTGCAGCTCCTGAAGGAAATAGAAGTGCTGTAGGTGAACATTCTTTAGCAATGCTTTTATCTCTTTTTAATAAATTAATCAAGGCAGATAAAGAAGTTAGAATCGGAAAGTGGTTGCGTGAAGAAAACAGAGGAATTGAACTTGAGGGAAAAATTATTGGATTAATTGGTTACGGAAATATGGCAAAGTCATTTGCCAAAAAACTACGTGGTTTTGATGTTGAAGTGCTTTGTTATGATATAAAATCAGGTCTTTCTGATGAAAATTGCAAACAAGTTTCATTACTAGAATTGCAAGAAAAAGCAGATGTTTTAAGTTTGCACACTCCACAAACTGAACTTACAAAAAACATGATAAACACTGATTTCATAAACGCTTTTAAAAAAGAGTTTTGGCTTATAAATACTGCTCGTGGGTCCTCAGTAGTTACTGACGATCTTGTTGATTCGTTAAAATCAGGCAAAATATTAGGTGCTGCCTTAGATGTTTTAGAATACGAAAAATCGTCTTTTGAAAACCTTTTTTCTGATAATAATGTGCCTGATGCTTTCAAGTATTTAATCAATTCAGAAAATGTAATCTTATCTCCGCATGTTGCAGGTTGGACTCTGGAAAGCAAAAAAAAATTGGCACAAACTATTGTAAATAAAATTAAATCAAAATTTTGTTAACTTGTGGTCATTAGCCGTAATAAATCAAAAAAGATAACTTATAAAGCAAATACATCTGAAAACTAAAAAAGCCATCTAAAAAATTAAAGCAGTAATCAAAAAAATATCCCAAACCACTCATTTAAAAAGTAAAAAATAAAACAAAAAATTTAAATTAATGAAACTACTCTCCAATTACCCAACAGAAGTTTTAATACTTCTTTTTTTAATCGTCACTTTTTTACAATCTGGAATTGACAAATTACTAGACTGGAAAGGAAATCTTTCTTTTATCACAACGCATTTTCAAAATTCGCCTTTAAAAAATAGTGTGCCCTTACTATTAGCTGTTATTTTAATTTTAGAAATAGTCGCAGCATTTTTAATGTCATTTGGTATTTATCAATTGTACACATCCGGAATAAAAGAGATTGCCTTATTCGGAACCGAGCTTTGTGCTATCGTTTTAATTTTTTTATTAATTGGACAGCGGCTTGCAAAAGATTATGCAGGAGCAATGTCTTTAGCCGTATATTTCATCATAACACTTTCAGGTGTTTACTTACTTAATAGCTAAATCTTATTACTATTTGCAATTACAATAAGTAAACTCTATAAGAAAAGCTCCTAAAACTCTCGTTTTAAGAGCTTTTCTTTTTCTTCTAAGGTAATTCTATTATTTACAGGCAATGCTTAAGAGCAGCCCTTTTTAAAATCGTTTTTTATTGCTTTTTAAGTACGTACATTAAAGAAGAGTATTCTTTAGTTCTTCTTGCCTTAAAGTTTGACACAAAACCTCTGTAAAAAGATTTGATAAGATTCATTTTTCCTGATTTATATTTCTCGCTTAAAAGAGAAACATAATATGCATCGAATTTCATTGGAAGTGTTTTTTCAACAACCATATGAACATTAGAAAATAATTTATAAATTGTAGTTTGGGAAAAATGCCACAAATGTCTAGGCACGTCAAAAGCAGCCCAAAACTCTTTGTAATAATTTGCATCATCACTCTTAAAATTAGGAACTGCAATTATTAATCTTCCGTCATCAGAAAGTAAATTATTTAAAATTGAAGTATATTCTGATAAGTTTTCTATATGTTCTAAAACATGCCAAAGTGTAATTACGTCAAACTTTATATTTTTAAATTCTGACAAATTTTCTTTTAAGGTAATTCCTTTTTTTTCTGCAAAACATCTTGCTTCTTCACTAGGCTCAGTTCCTGAAATTTTCCAAGAATCATTTTGACATACTTTTAAAAAATCTCCTGTACCTGCACCAATATCTAAAATATTTTTTGAGGGTGTTTGAAAAGAATTAATTAGTTTTAACTTTCTTTTTAAAGTGACATTTTTCACTGATTGGTACACTTTATCGAGTAGACTTTTCTTGCTATCTGTATGAGAAATATAATCTTCGCTTTTATAATAATCTGCTAAGTTTTCTGGAACAGGATTTGTAACCAGCATATCATATTTGGTATTTATCATAACCTGATAAACTTCTCCAGAAACAGTATGATCTTTACAGTTTAAAAAAGGGTTTAAGGTTTGATAAAAATCTTTTTCTTTTGCCATTTATTTCGAATTGTTCCACGAGGAACATCATAAAAAATTATTGCTATTTATCTACCCATATAAACTAATAGAACTGAAATATCACTTGGTGACACCCCACTGATTCTACTCGCTTGTGAGATAGATGTTGGCTGTATTTTACCTAATTTCTCTCTAGCTTCATAAGACAATGATTGTAGTTTCTGATAATTAAAAGTAGCTGGTATTTTTACATTTTCTAACCTATTTAATTTATCAGCATTGTTCTTTTCTTTATCTATATACCCTGAATACTTTAAGTGTATTTCAGCTTGTTCTATAACCTCCTTGTCAATATTGTGATCTTCTAAAAAACTACTTAATTTCTTTATGTTTTTAAAATCAGAAAAATCCAATTGTGGTCTTGCTGCAATCTTAAATAACTTCATTGATTGATTAATCAATGCTAGATTCTTAGCTTGTAAAATCGGATTTATTTCCTCTTGACGAACACTTGTCTCATTTAAAAACTTGATCAATAAGTCTGTTTTACGTTGCTTCTCGAGAACCCTATCCATGCGTTCTTTTGACGCCAAACCAAGTTCATAACCTTTTGGAGTTAAACGTAAATCTGCATTATCTTGTCGCAGCAGAGTTCTGTACTCTGCTCTAGAAGTAAACATTCTATAAGGCTCTTCTGTACCTTTAGTAATTAAATCATCAATTAAAACCGCGATATATGCTTCGTTTCTTTTCAAAATAAAAGGCTCTTTACCTTGTGTTTTTAATGCTGCATTTACCCCTGCCATTAATCCTTGAGCAGCGGCTTCTTCATACCCCGTTGTTCCATTTATTTGACCCGCAAAAAACAAGTTTTCAATTAGTTTTGTTTCAAGCGAATGCTTTAATTGTGTTGGCTGGAAAAAATCATATTCAATTGCATATCCATATCTTAAAAATTTTACATTTTCAAAACCCTCTACCGCTCTTATTGCTTTATCTTGAATATCTTCTGGAAGTGATGTTGAAAAACCGTTTACATACATTTCTACAGTTGTCCAGCCTTCTGGTTCTACAAAAATTTGATGCCTCTCTTTGGTGGCAAAACGATCTACCTTATCTTCAACTGAAGGGCAATATCTTGGACCTGTAGACTTTATTCTACCATTAAACATTGGCGACCTGTCAAACCCTTCTCGCAACAAATCATGTACCTTCGGGTTTGTATAAGTTAACCAGCAAGAACGTTGTTTTTTCAAGGCACTTGTAGTTGGTAAATAGGAAAATTTTTCTGTAATTTCATCCCCAGGCTGCTCGGTCATTTTAGAATAATCTAAAGATCTACCATCCACTCTTGGAGGTGTTCCCGTTTTCATTCTTCCTGACTCAAAACCCTTAGCAACTAATTCTTCAGTAATCCCAGTAGAAGCTCCTTCACCCGCTCTTCCTCCTCCAAAACTTTTATCACCAATATGGATCAGTCCATTTAAGAAAGTTCCTGCAGTTATAATAACAGTCTTAGATTTAATTTCTAATCCCAGAGCCGTTTTTACACCGATTATTTTATTACCATCAAACAACAAACCATTTACAGAATCTTGATAAAAATCTACATTTTCTGTTTGCTCTAATACAGTTCTCCAACACTCTGCAAACTGCATTCTATCGGACTGCACTCTTGGACTCCACATAGCAGGGCCTTTTGATTTGTTAAGCATCTTAAATTGTATCGCTGTCTTATCTGTTACAATTCCGCTGTACCCTCCTAATGCATCAATCTCTCTTACAATTTGACCTTTTGCAATACCACCCATTGCTGGATTACAACTCATTTGTGCAATATTTTGCAAATTCATTGTAATTAATAAAGTATGTGCACCCATATTTGCAGCAGCAGCAGCAGCCTCACTTCCTGCATGACCTCCGCCCACTACAATTACATCGTATGTTGTTGAAAATAAACTCATTATCTTATAGTTCCACGTGAAACTCTTATTTTATTTAACTGACTATCAGTTGTTTATTAATGATAATGCTGTGTTCTCCGCATTTCTCATTATACTTTTATCCTCCACAGATTTATCTTTATAACCCATGTAATGCAAAACTCCATGAATCATAACCCTATGGACCTCTTCTTCAAAGGCAACCTTAAAATCAGCGGCATTATCTTCTACTCTTTCTACAGAAATGAAAATATCACCAGAGATTAATTTCCCTAAAGAATTATCGAAACTAATAACATCTGTTAGCGTATCATGTTGCAAAAACTCTACGTTTAATTTATGCAAATAGGCGTCATCACAAAAAATATAGTTAATTTCATCAATATCAAAACCTTTTTCTGAAACAACTTTTTTGATCCAATTATCTAAAAGAGTTTCATCTTTTAATTGAAATGGCGTTTCGTAATTAAATGCAATCATATTACTCTTTTTTTGTGTCAGAAAAATATGCTCTAACCTTCTTTTTATAATTCTGCTGCAAAGGTAATGATTGTCTATTTAATATCTCTGTTTGATTGTAAAACTGCTTTTTAAAACTTATTGCTTTAATTCTATTCTTTTCATAGTCCTTTTGATTCGCTGTAGATTTTCGCTTTTTATCCTTTCCTTGCTCAAGAGCAGCCTTCTCTAGCTTAAGTAGTTCATAGTTTAATTGCTCCATTTTTTGAAGTGTACTGGCATTAAATCCTTTTTCAAGAATTTCATTCTCTAATTGCTCCATCGTTTTTAATGTATTCTTAGCAGCAGCATTTCCTCCTGTTTTTCCATTTCCACCTTCTTTAATTGCATTTTGAAGCTCTTGTCTTAATTGAGATTGCTGCTTAAAAATTTCATACAACTCACCATCTAAATCATCATTAACACTTCCTTCTCCCTTGCCTTTTCCTTGACCATCCTTCTTTCCTTTTTCTCCTTTTCCTCCTTTTCCTCCAGACTTTCCACCTTCTTTTCCCTTGCCTTTTTGTTGTCCTTTTTTCATGCCTTCCTGCATTTTTTTTGACAAATCACCCTGTTTTTTAATCAAATCTGGCAAACTAAAACCTTGACCCTTTCCTTTCTTACCTTTCCCGATTTTCATAGACATGCTATTTTGCATGTTATTTAAAATATTACTTAAATAATCTGCTAAATTATTGGCAGCAGTAATCACGTAGCGTTGATTCGATATTCCTTGATAAAACCTATTCTCAGAAAAGTTTTCCAAAGATTGATTTAAGTTGTAATGAGCAGAAGATAAGTCATCTTGAATTTTGATTGATATTTTTGGAAGACGCATAGAAAGCACATATAAACTGTCATCTATATGCTCAAAATAGGTTTTAATCTGATTTTGCTTTTTTAAATCATTTCCAAAATCTGGATGAGCGGTTGAAGTCTCATTAAATTTGGTCATTATTTGTTCTTGTTCCAAAGAAAAAATAACCAAATTTTCTAAAATCTTCCGCAGATCATCAATGTTCTCCTCCATAGAATCTCCTTCCATCTCGATCATTGCTTTTTGCATTTTCGCACTCATCTCTTTCATTTTTTTAGCCGATAGTTTCTGGCTTTTCTTAACTGCTGTTTTATTTTTGTTTTTTAATTCTTCCTCTGATCTCTTTAGACCGTTATCAATATCTTCCTTCTCATCCTCAACATCCGGCATCTCCATAGGTTCCTTTAAATTGTCATTGTCTTTTAGAAGTTCTTCCAATTCTTTCTTTATTTCATTAAACTCTGTTTTAATTTCCTCTTGAACTTCTAAAGTACTTTCTATTTTCTTTACTAATACCTCTTGCTTTTTCGCTAATTCTTCAATCTTACTGGCAATCTGCATCGCCTTTTGTTCGACATAAAAACGCTTTACAAGCTCCAATATTTTTTCTAAACTACGCTGTTGTTGCTTATTTTGTTGTGCTAATTCTTTTGCTTTCTTAACTAATTCATCTTTATTTAGCTTGTCCGCTATTTTACGAATTTCGTCCAACAACCTCTGTTGTTTATCTAGCTTTTTTAATTCTTTTATGCGTTCTTTTAAATTTTCTTTTTTCTTTTCAAGACCAATTTTTCCAGAATTCTTTTCTTCGAGATTTTCTTGCAACTTGTCCGTTTGACGCTGCATCATTTTTTTGTACTTCTCTTGACGCTCTAAAAAGCTGTTTATTTTATTTTTATCATTCCAATTAATACTTTTTTTGTTTTGTAAATCCTGCTGAATAGCCTCTAACTGTTCTTGCTGTTTTTTCTGTTTATGAATGGAATTCTCTAAATCATTAATCGTATTTCTTTGCTCCTGTAAAATTTCCTCATCTACCTCTTTTTCTGTTTTTTGTCTATAGTTAAAGATTTTACTTTTAGTGCTCTTATCTCCATTTACAGCGTCATTATCAAATACCTGAAAAAACATTTCATAATTCTTACCTTTTAGCAAGTTTAATCCTTCAGGGAATTGATAAAAAAATGTTTGAATATTTTGATTCGTTATTTGTATTTCAAAAACTTGTGTCTGTGTTGCATGTTCTTCATCATAATAAATCAATTGGAGTTTTCTCAATCCATAATCATCAGAAATCTGACCTGCAAATTGTGCCGTTCCACGTGAAATACTATCAATATTTGAGTTTATAGAAATCAAAGGATATTCATCCTTTAAAACATCCACTGAAAATTGTAAATTTTCATAATCACGTAACTTTTTGTTAGATGATGAAATTTCATAATTAAATGCATTTTGAATTTCTTTAGTGTATTCAAAATTATTATCAGAAAACTTTTTAAAATATGCTCTTTTTTTATCAGTGATAAATGCCAATGAATCCGTTTTTAATGTTTGCACTTGCCATCTAATTTTCGCGCCTTCAGGCACTCTTAAATTTCCTGAATTTTTAATAGTTTCGTCTCTCCTTCCAACATAATTAGGATACATGATTTCTAAAGAAATATTATGTATTACAGGTGTTCCAATAACATTCATTTGATAATTTTGAGACTGAACTCCGTTTGCCACTATAAAAAAACTTAAAGATTCTTGCACATCGGAAAACAGGTAAGAAAAAGAAGCATTTCCATTATTTTCTAAATAATATTGCTGCTGATTAAAAATAATTTTCGCCTCTTTCGGGACCTTAGTCCCTATTGTTTTTATAGAAATTTTAATTGACTTTCCTTGAACAACCTCCAAATCTGTATTGACTAAATAAAATAAAAATGGCGCCGGTGGATTGTATGATGTTCTGTGATGTACCACACGATTTAAACTATGTGTAAGCGACTTATTGATACCGGTAAGTATGGTAATTAAAAAAATTAAAAAAGGGATGCCTGCATATTTTAAATATTTTTTATTTTGTTTGAAATCAATAGCCTTTACAAACGAAATTGGTGCTAATTCAGTAGACTTTTGGCCGATACTCGCCAATATTAAATCAGACTCGCCGGCATTCTCCTTTAATTGTAAAACATTTAGTAATTTGTCTTGAACTTCAGGAAAATGATTTCCGATAATTCTAGATGATTCCTGTAAAGAAATACCTTTTCTGAAACCAATTAGTTTAGAAATTGGAAAGGCTATAAATTTGATTAATAAAAAAGCTTCAACCAAAATAAACAACCAAAATAAAAGAGTTCTTGATGGTGGTTTTAACCATAAAAAATACTCTAAAAATAAGGTGAAAAATAAATATAGAAACCCTAAAGAGAGAAATAAAATTCCTCCTTTTATCAATTCATTTGTATAATATTTACGTGTAAATTGATGTAACTTCTTCTCTATTTCCTTGAATCCTTCCATAATTAACTAATAAAAGTAATATTTTTACATAGAAACACAATCAAATAACTGTTAAAACGATTCGAATTAGTTTTGAATAAGGAAAACAACTGCAGGTTTATAAAGAATAAACACATGACAAACATCTTAAAAATAGTCATATTATTAATTAGTATTTCATCTTTTGCACAAGGCCCTTGGACCAAAGAAAAAGGAAAATTTTATACACAACTTTCCTTTACAACAATACCAAGTTATACTGCTTTATTTGGAAACCCAGATTATGAAATACCTGGAGAAATTTCTGATAAAACTTTACAAATTTATGGAGAATATGGGGTTACAAACTCCACAACACTAATATTAAATCTACCTTATAAATTAGTAAATAATAGTGGTTTAGTAAATCCATGTTTAATAGCGCCTTGTAATGAACATTCAAATAAAGAAGCATCTATAGGAAACATAGAAATTGGACTAAAACATAACTTTTATAAAAAAGATTGGTTGCTTTCTGGGCAATTTTCTGTAGAAGCAAATACAGGAAATTATGACAATGCTACAGGAATAAGAACAGGTTATAAAGCATTTACATTTACACCGCTTTTTTTAGCAGGACAAAGTTTTGGGAAATCTTATTTACAAACATTTATAGGCACAAAAATAAGAACGAACAACTATAGTTCTAATTTTAAAATTGGTGGAGAATATGGTGGTAAAATTAGTGAAAATATTTGGTTGATTGGTTTTTTAGATATTTCAAAATCTTTTAAAAATGGTGATATTGTTTTGCCTGCTTCAAACTTAGCGACAGGTTTATATGTAAATGATCAAGAATATGGCGTTGTTGGCGTAAAAGTAATTGGAGGCTTTTCTAATAATTTAGGAATAAGCGCTAGTTTACCAGCTGCCTTTTTTGGTAATAATGTTCCAAAACAAGTAGCTTTATCCATTGGGATTTATAAGAAGTTTTAAAGAAATGATAATATAAATGAAAACTAAAAAGCCTTTAATTAAAGGCTTTTTTTTATGATTTTAGAAAAGTATCTTTGCAACTTTAAAACAAGAAAAAATGGAATCTAATGTTCGCGTTCGTTTTGCACCAAGTCCTACAGGACCATTACATATTGGTGGTGTAAGAACCGCTTTATACAATTATTTATTTGCTAAAAAATACAACGGAACTTTCGTCTTAAGAATAGAAGACACAGACCAAACCCGCTATGTAGCAAATGCAGAACAATATATTATAGACTCGTTAGAATGGAGTAAGATTCCTTTTGATGAAGGACCTGGAAAGAATGAAAAATTTGGCCCTTACAGACAATCTGAACGTAAAGAATTATACAAAAACTATGCAGATACTTTAATAAATTCAGGTTGGGCATATTATGCTTTTGATACTTCAGAGCAATTAGATGCACATAGAAAAGGGCATGAAGCAGAAGGAAAAACCTTTATCTATAATTGGCACAACAGAGAAAAAGGGCGTTTAGTAAATTCTTTAATTTTAACGGCTGATGAAGTAAAAGCGAAGATAAATGATGGAGAAAATTATGTAATCCGTTTTAAAACTCCACAAGATGAAATTTTACGAATGGAAGATGAAATTCGTGGAAATATTACCATAGATACCAATACGTTAGATGATAAAATTTTATTTAAAAGTGATGGACTACCAACCTATCATTTAGCCAATATTGTTGACGATCATTTAATGGAAATTAGTCACGTAATTCGTGGGGAAGAATGGTTACCGTCGATGCCTTTACATGTTTTATTATACCGAGCTTTTGACTGGGATTCTCCTAAATTTGCACATTTACCATTGATTTTAAAACCTATTGGTAAAGGAAAATTAAGTAAAAGAGATGGAGATAAGTTAGGGTTTCCTGTATTTCCTTTAGCCTACACAAATCAGCAAACCAGTGATATCTCTAGCGGGTATAAAGAAGATGGTTATTTTGCTGACAGCTTTATAAATATGTTGGCTTTTTTGGGATGGAATCCTGGAACAGAAAAAGAAATATTCTCTTTAGAGGAATTAATACAATCTTTTGATTTAAAAAGAGTTAGTAAATCAGGGGCAAAATTTAGCCCTGATAAAGCAAGTTGGTTTAATCAACAATATATGCAAACGAAAGAAGATACAGAGTTGACTGACTTATACCTTCCAATACTCAAAGAAAAAGGAATTGATAAAGACAAAAGTTTTGTTTTAAAAGTAGTTTCTTCAATAAAAGAAAGAGCGGTTTTTGTGACTGATTTTTGGGATTTATCTTCATTCTTTTTTGAAGCTCCACAAGAATATGATGTGAAAGCTGCAAAGAAAAACTGGAAAGAAGGAACCACTGAATTAATGACTGAATTAATCGAAATAATAAAAAGTATTCAAGATTTTTCATCAGAACATACAGAGAAAGAGATTAAAAAATGGATTACCAGTAAAGAGATTGGTTTTGGTAAAGTAATGCAGCCTTTAAGATTATCTTTGGTAGGCGCTTTAAAAGGACCGCATTTATTTGATATTATAGAAATGATTGGTAAAGCAGCAACTATAAAAAGAATAGAAAACGCAATTTTAACATTATAATTATTATGAAAAAAATAGTCTTACTTTTAATTTTGGGTTGTGCATTTAGCGCTCAAGCTCAATACGGAAATGGTCAAAGAAATGGTCAAAGACAGCAGCGTCAAAGACCAATGAATCAAACTACTCAAAAAGCTCCAAAACCTAAATTTAAAGTAGAAAAATATTTAGGAATTGTAATTTATGATATTAAAAAGGCAGCAAAAAAATCGAATATAAAATTATCTTCTAAAAAAGGCGAAGAATTTTCAACAGTGTTAACAAAGTACAATAAAGATATTAAGGATATTACTAGAATTAATAGTTTTTTACTTCGAAGCACTAAAGAAATGGTTGAAAATTATCAAAAAAATGCTATAAAAAGTGGTGATTTCTCGAACCAAATTAAGGTTCAAAAAAAAATGAATGAAAGTTTAAAACCAATCAGTAATACAATCAAAGAAGAGGATAAAAAATTAGATAAAACCATGAACTTTTTACTCTCTGAAAAACAATATAAAAAGTGGATTAGGTACAATAAAAAAAAATACAAAATTTTTCCTAAAGGAAAATAAGAAGAATAGGTTTTAAAAGACTATTAATAAAACCTGTGAAATTAAATTTTCTCAGGTTTTCTTTTTTAAAAAATGTAACATGTTTGGAAAACCCGTCTACTAAATAACTGCTAAAATTCAGTATCTTTACATAAATCAATTATTAATTTTTTAAAAAAATAACTATGTTTTCAATAATTCCTATTCTTATTGTACTTGCTCTATTTCTTGTTTTCACCTCAGTATACACGGTAAAACAACAAACAGCAGCAGTTTTAGAGCGCTTCGGTAGATTTAATACTATTAGCCAATCTGGTTTACGTTTTAAAATCCCGTTGATTGATAAAGTTGCAGGAAGATTGAGTTTAAAGATTCAACAATTAGACGTTATCATTGAAACAAAAACCTTAGATGATGTTTTTGTAAAACTCAAAGTTTCTGTGCAATATAAAGTGATTTCAAAGAAAGTATACGATGCTTTTTATAAATTAGATTATCCTCATGATCAAATAACTTCTTATGTTTTTGATGTCGTAAGAGCGGAAGTTCCTAAGATGAAATTAGATGACGTTTTTGTAAAAAAGGATGATATTGCATTAGCTGTAAAAGCTGAATTAAACGATGCCATGATGGATTACGGTTTTGATATCATTAGAACCTTGGTTACCGATATTGACCCAGACCCTCAAGTAAAGATAGCAATGAATAGAATTAATGCTTCTGAAAGAGAAAAAGTAGCTGCTCAATACGAAGGAGATGCTCAACGTATTTTAATTGTAGAGCGTGCAAAAGCAGAGGCAGAAAGCAAGCGTTTACAGGGACAAGGTATTGCAGATCAAAGACGTGAGATTGCACGTGGTTTAGAAGAGTCTGTAGAGGTTTTAAATAAGGTGGGCATTAATAGTCAAGAAGCATCTGCTTTGATTGTTGTAACACAGCATTATGACACTTTACAATCTATTGGTCAACAAACAAATAGTAATTTAATCTTATTACCAAACTCACCTCAAGCAGGAAGCACTATGTTAAATGATATGGTTGCAAGTTTTACGGCAAGTAATCAAATTGGTGAAGCAATGAAAAACCAAAAACCTAAAGAGAAAAAATAGTTTTCAATTTTATATAAACTAAAAAAGCTCAATTTACAATGTAAATTGAGCTTTTTTAGTTTATATAAAAAATTATTTCTTTTCTTCTATTTTCTCTTCTTTTTTTTCTTCTTTAGAGGCTTTTTTAAATTCTTTAATACCACCACCTAAACCTTTCATAAGTTCTGGTATTTTTTTACCTCCAAACATTAACAAAACTAAAGCAACAATAATTGCTATTTGCCAAGGTCCAACCATCCCTAAATATATTGATAAACTGATCATAAGTTTTAAATTTTAATGCTGCAAAGATACAAAAAGGATTTTATTAATCTCTTTTTTGAATAATCCCTCCAATAACTTTTTTATCCTTTACAACTTCTGGATTTCCTTTGTAAAAAATGGATCCACCAAAACTAACTTTTGCATTTAAAATTTCGCCAGCTAACACTTCTGCTTTTGCACCTGTCCCAGCCTTAACAGTAGAGTTTACTTCAGCCTTTAAAGCAAACCCATTATAAATACCATATAAATCTACATCAACATTCTGATTTTTTGTAGACCCTGTTAACTTAATAATTCCTCCAGAAGAAGCTCTAACCTCCAAATATTTTACTTTTACAACTAAGTTTATAAAAGCTCTTTCTTGCGAATTTACTTCTAATTTGTCCTGAAAAAATTCTTTTCCAGTAATAGTAGAGCCTTCATTCGCATCAATAACAGCAATGTTATTATTATAAAACAACTTTATTAAAACCTTTCCATCTGCAGAATTATTTTCAGGTTTCAAAGAAAAAGGCAGTGATAGTTTTAAGGTGTTATTTACGTTCTTCACCTTAACCATTTCAGACTTTTCCCCTGTAATTTCAAGTTTTTGTTTTTCAGATTTAATCAACTCTACCTCTATACCATTGTAAACTTTTAAAGTAGAATAATCTCCTAAATTCTTCGTTATTGTTATTTGTGCAGATGCTGTATAGCTTAACATCATAACACATAAAAATGCTATTCTTTTTATCATTTTTTAAATTTTATCACGATACTTAAATTAATAAGCACACTAGTATAAAGGTTTTTTGTTTTGTTTATTGTATTTAAATAGCTAAATTTTATTCTTCTATTAAATTAAAATCTAAATGTTTGCGTTCTAAATCCGTATGTTTTACTTTTACTTTAACGTCATCTCCTAGTTGATAAAGGTGTTTGGTTGATTGACCAACAATCGCGTATTGCTTTTCATCAAAAATATAATAATCACTTTTTATATCTCTAATTCTAACCATTCCTTCGCATTTATTCGATTTAATTTCTACATAAATTCCCCATTCTGTAACCCCTGTAATTACACCTTCAAAAACTTCATCTTTATGATCTTGCATGTATTTTACCTGCATATATTTAATAGATGATCTCTCTGCTTTAGAGGCTAATTCTTCTCTGTTTGATGAGTGTTTACACTTTTCTTCATATAAATGCGCTTTAGGTGTATCTCCTCCGTCTAAATAGTGCTGTAATAATCGATGTGTCATTACATCTGGATAACGTCTAATTGGTGATGTAAAATGACTATAATAATCAAAAGCTAAACCATAGTGACCAATATTTTGGGTTGTATAAACAGCCTTAGACATTGTTCTAATGGTTAATGTTTCAATCATGTTAGATTCTGCTTTACCTTGAACATCACTTAACAACTGATTTAAGGAGTCTGAAGTAGTTTCTTTTGTATCTGTATTTATTTTGTAGCCAAATTTACGAATCATGTTTTGTAAAGAAGCTAATTTTTCTACATTGGGTTCATCATGAACTCTGTAGATAAAAGTTTTATTCGTCGCTTTTCCTTTAGAAAAACCAATAAACTCTGCAACTTTTCGATTTGCTAATAACATAAATTCTTCAATTAATTTATTAGCATCTTTAGATTGTTTAAAAAAGACGCCAACAGGATTTGCTTCTTCATCTAAATTAAACTTAACCTCTACTCTATCAAAAGAAATGGCCCCTTCTTTCATTCTTTTTTTACGAAGAATTTTCGCTAATTCATCCAGTTTTAAAGTAGCTTCCACAATTTCTGGAGTTACCTCATATTCCTTATCAATAATAGAAATATCGGATGGCATTGTATATCCATTAATATCATCAGATATTTTACAATCTTCTATAATAGATTGTGCCTCTTCATAAGCAAAACGTTGATCTGAATAAGTCACGGTTCTTCCAAACCATTCGTTTACAATTTGTGCTTTTTTATTCACTTCAAAAACAGCAGAAAAAGTTAATTTTTCTTCATTTGGTCTTAAAGAACACACACCGTTACTTAACATTTCTGGTAACATTGGTACAACCCTATCCACTAAATAAACAGATGTTGCTCTTTTATAAGCCTCATCATCTAAAATAGTTTTTGGTTCTAAATAATGTGAAACATCTGCAATATGAATTCCTATTTCATAATTACCATTTTCTAGTTTTGTAAATGACAATGCATCATCAAAATCTTTTGCATCCTTAGGGTCTATCGTAAAAGTTAAATCTTTACGCATGTCTCTACGTTTAGAAATCTCTTCTTTGGTAATTTCTATCGTTAAATTTTCTGCTTCTTTTTCTACTTCAGGTTCAAATTCAAAAGGTAAATCGTATTCTAATAAAATGGAATGCATCTCCGTATTATGGTCTCCTGGTTTACCAAGAACTGTCGTAATTTTCCCAAACGGATTTTTAGAATTCTTCGGCCAATCAGAAATTGTCGCTTGTACTTTATCACCATCTTCTGCGCCATTCATTTTACTTTCTGAAATAAAAATATCTGCGTACATTTTATGGTTATCTGGTATTACAAAACCAAAGTTTTTATTCTTATTCTTTTGTAAAACTCCTACAAATTCAGTTTTTGCACGTTCTAATATTTCAACAACTTCACCTTCTAATTTCTTTCCACTACGTCTCTTATAGACATATGCTTTTACCGTATCTTGATGTAAACCCTTTCCAAGATTTATATTTGGTATAAAAATATCGTCTTCATAGTCATCTGTAATAAAATAACCATTTCCGTTAGATGTTACATCTAATGTACCTATAGAATACTTTCTATCAACATTAACTTGAAACTTACCTCTTTCTACTTCTTTAATCTGTTTACTAGTCGCTAATTCTGCTAATTTCTTGATTATTTGGGTTTTACCGTCTGTATCAGAAACCTTTAATTTTGCAGCAATTTGCTTATGATTATAACTCTTTTCGTTGTCTTCGTTTAAAACTTTAAATATATTTCTAGTGAGATCTTTTACAACATTCCCTTTCTTTTTAAATATACTTTTCTTCTTTTTTGTCATTAATTCTTACTTCTTATTATGTGATCCCAAATTACAATTATTTACTGTGATTGTTTATTAAAAAAAAGTTATCAATCTATTATTGTATTTTGGCTTCTTAAAAATTATTATTTATGTCTAATTCCTGGTTTATAATTGCAAATCCTATCGCTGGAAATCGGAAATTTTCTATACAGTGGAAGGAAATTCAGCAATTACTTAACAACAAGAATATAGACTATTCTTTTGCTTTTACACAATTTTCGAAACACGAAATTGAATTGGCACAAAACGCTATTCAACAAGGTTTTAGAAAAATTATTTCGATTGGTGGAGATGGAACCCTACACCATGTAGTTAACGGAATAATGACGCAAAGGTATGTAAAAACTTCTGATATAACTATTGGAGTGATTCCTTTAGGAACTGGAAACGATTGGATTAAAACGTATAACATACCTATTAATGTAGAAAAAGCGATAGAGATTATTCATCATAAAAAAACAATTTTACAAGATATTGGTGTTATAGAAACCGAAAATAAAAGTATTTCTTACTTTAATAATGTTGCTGGTCTAGGCTATGATGGATACATTGTTCATAAACTAAAAACGCTAAAGCATTTTGGATCTATTGCTTATTTATTAAGTGGATTGGCTGGTTTATTCTTTTATAAAAAAGCTATTTTTAAAATTAATTTTAATAATAAAATTATAGAAACAACCTGTTTAATGACATTAATTGGAATTTGTAAATTTTCTGGAGGAGGAATGCAGTTTACAAAAAATGTAAATACTGCCGATGGTTTATTTGATGTCACCATTGCTAAAAATTTAAATATTTTTGATTTAATTTTTAATATTAAAAAACTATACAACGGAAATATTGTGCATCATAAAAAAGTAGAAACCTATAAAACCAAACAAATAAGTATTATTCCGGAAGCTTCAAAACCTTTTATTCAAGCAGATGGAGAGTTAATTGGCGCAGGAAAGGTCACTGTAACAATTATAGAAAAAGCAATTAATTTTGTAATATTTTGAATTTACTTAGATTTGTGCTATCAACATAATCATATTTATTTTAAAAAGCAGGCTTCTTTTACATGAAAAAAAGAAAAAAACAAGATGAAGAAATTTTAAAATTTGTTAACTTTAAAAAAGGAAATGAAGATGCCTATGAGTACTTTTTTTTGAAATTCTACAACCATATTGTTGGTTTTTGTGTGCAGTTTATTTATAATGAAAATGATGCTAAAGGGCTGGCTCAAGAGGCTTTTTTAAATCTTTGGAATCAGAGAGAAAAAATAAAAAATATAAACGGAATTTCATCTTTTTTGTATACGTATTCAAAGTCTAAATGTTTAAATATTATAAGACATCGAAAAGTAAAAGAAAAATATATAAATAACACCCTTAATAAAAAAGAAGCTTTTTTAAACCAAGAGGTATTGCAGTCCTTACAATTTGATTCTTTAACTTTTATAGAATTAGAAGAACTTGTTTTTAGTTCTATAGAAGAATTACCTGCAAAAACTAAAGAAATTTTTAAACAAAAACGGTTTGAAAATAAAAAAAATCAAGAAATCGCAGACGAAATGAACATTTCTATAAAAACAGTAGAACTACATTTTTCTAATGCTATCAAGGTTTTAAAAACAAAATTATCAGATTATTTGCCTATAATATTAATTTATTTAGTTTTAAATTAATATTCTTTAGGGTTTTCTCAAAGTAAAGTGTACAAACTCACGTAAAGCTATAGAACACTTTCCTTAAAGAAGATAGAATGATTCAAAATTTAATATATAAATACTTAAACAACCAAGCTTCAGAAAAAGAGGTTTCAGAGGTTTTTAGTTGGATTGAAAAATCAGAGAAAAATAAAATAGCTTTCATAAAATTAAAAATATTATGGGCTTTATCCGCATCAAATTCCGAAACAAAAAACTTGTATGATTGGAATCAAATAAAACAACAAATTCCGCAAACAAGAAAGATATTTACTGCTAGAACTTTTAAATACATAGCAAGTATTGCAATACTGCTTGCTGGCCTAGGGTATATAACAAAACTATCTTTTAAAACTGAAGAAAAGCAAAAAATCGAAGTAAAAAACTATGTTGTTTTAGAAAAAAGTTCTGGTAAAATTGAATATATGTCAGATAAAAATGACAAAATTATAAAAGATACCTTAGGGAACATTGTTTCAAAACAGAATAATAAAGAGCTTATTTATTATAAAAATCTATCAACTAAAACAGCAACTTACAACACTATTAAAGTTCCTTTTTCTAAAACATTTAAAGTTAAACTTTCTGACGGAACTATTGTTCATTTAAATGCTGGAACTTCTTTTACGTATCCAGAACAATTTAATACTAGTAATACTAGAAAGGTAATATTAAAAGGTGAAGCTTATTTTGAGGTTTTTAAAGATAAAGCAAAACCTTTTATTGTAGAAGTAAATGATGTAAATATTGAGGTTTTAGGGACTACTTTTAATGTAAACAATTACCAAGAAGATACTTTTATTAATTGTGTTTTAATAGAGGGGTCTGTTCGTTTATCAGAAAAAGAAAACCAAGAAAATAATATGGTTTTAAAACCAAACTATAAAGCAATTTGGCAAAAAGATGGTAAAAGTTTTTTAACCGAAAAAGTAAATCCCAACAACTACTCTGCATGGATTAATGGTGAATTGATTTTTAATAAGGATTCTTTTACCGATATCGCTAAGAAAATAGAGCGCTATTATGATGTTAAGATTTTAAATAATTATCCTTTTTTAGCTTCTCAAGAATTTACTGGAACTATAAGAGTTAAAGAATCTAACGTAGAAAATATTTTAGAAATTTTTAAATTAGATACACCTTTTAATTACACGAAAAAGAATAATGTTATAGAAATCTATAATCCTTAGTTTTTATATAAATGATAGATAAAACAATAACTTATTCATCCTTCGTAATGAAAACATCTTTTTTTATTATCTGTTTTCTATTACTAATGGTTGCAAACTCGTTTTCGCAAACTGTTACCATTAATAAAAAATACAAACCTTTAAGAGAAGTTATAAAAACACTAGAAAAACAAACATCTTATAGAGTTTTATTCAATACTAAAAAGGTAAATAGTTCTAAAATTATTTCTATCGAGGTAAATAATGTAAGCCTACAAGAAGTACTAAATCAGCTAGCTAAAAAACTAAAGATTAACTACGTTATAAGAAATCAACAAATAATATTTATTGATAAAAAAAAAGCAATTCAAACTAGAAAAATTTATGGTATTGTAAGAAGCAAAGCCGATAACCTAGAGTTATTAGGCGCAAGTATACGTGTAAAAGGAACAAAAAAAGGGGCTATTTCTAACTTTAATGGAAGGTTTAAGTATAGCGTAACAGCTGAAAACTTAAACGTAGTTATCTTAGAAATTTCTTTTTTAGGTTTTAAAACTCAATTAATTCCACTTGAAAACAAAACTTATTTTGAAATTTATTTAGATGAAGACACCAACAGTTTAGATGAAATCGTAATTACATCTTCTTATGGAACAACAAAATTAAAAGAAGAAGTGGTAGGTAGTATTGTTTCTGTAAAAGCAGCAGATTTAGGGATAGAACAAGCTGTTGTTTCTTTTGACGAGCTGCTAGAAGGGCAAGTTTCTGGAGTTTTTATTGAAACAAATCCGCAATTAGGGGAGGCAATCAAAATTAATATTCGCGGACAAGGTTCTATTACACCGTTAAGTGGAAACGTTGTTGGAACATCTACACAACCTCTAATAATTGTAGATGGTATTATTTTAGCAGAAGAAGTTGGTTTAGATGGAAATTTAATTTTTGATAATGAAGGTGGAAATCTAGCAGAGAATTTTTTAAATCCATTATCAAAAATTGGTATTAATGACATTGAAACTTTCAATATTTTAAAAGATGCTGCTGCTGTTGGTTTATATGGTGCAGATGCGGCAAACGGTGTTATTCTTATTACAACAAAAAAAGGTAAAAAAGGAAAACTACAATTTTCAGCCTCTACTCAAACTGGAGTAACTGCTGCATATAATGGTTTAAAATATTTAAATGGAGAACAATATCAAACTGTAATAAATGCATACAATAACAATAGCGGAAACTTACAAAATGTGCAATCTTGGAATGGTATAAACACAAATTGGTTTGATTTATTAAACACAAATGGTATTTTCAATAGAGTGAATTTTAGTGCTTCTGGAGGTTCTGGAAATTTCACCTACAGAGCAAGTTTAGGTTTTCAAAAAACAAGTGAAGCACAAATAAATAACTCATTTCAAAAATTAAATTCTTCGTTTTCTTTAGGATATACAAAAGATAAATTCAATATTTCTCTAGGGTTTTCTCCAGCAATTACATTAAAAAAAGACCCTAATAAATTATATTCTTTTGCACTACCTCCTAATATTTCTGCTTTTGATGAAAATGGTAATTATACCCCTTTTGATACTTTTGGAAATCCTTTAGCTGTTGCAGAACAAAATATATCTGAATCACAAACTTTAGCTTTTTTAACAAATTTAAGAGCAAGTTATAATTTTAATAAGTTTTTAAAAATTTCAAGCTTATTTGGTTTAGACTTGTCTAATAAAGATGAAGATAGATTCTTTTCTGGTTTAAATGGTTCTGGTGATTTTGGCACAGATGGTGATGCACCAAATGGAATCGTAAAAGGGAGGCGTGTTTTAAGGGATAGAAATACCATGCGTTGGAACTGGAATTCTAATATTTCTTACAAGAAAAAATTTGGAAAAAACAATAGTTTCGATGGTATCTTAGGAATAGAGTTACGACAAGAAAAAGTGGATTTTGCCTATGCTCGAGGAGATGGTTTTAATAATTTTACAAAACTAGAGCCAATTAACACTGCTTTTAAACAAGATTATAGAAAAGATAGTTCAGAAAACACAGCAAGATCTTTATTTAGTCAGTTTAATTATAATTTTAAGAGTAAATATTTCTTTTTATTAAATTTAAGATTAGACCAAAGTTCTGCTTTTGGTAATGATAAAAACACCGCTTTTAATGGTGGAATTGGTGCTAGTTGGAATATAAGCAAAGAAGATTTTTTAAAGGACAATAACTTTGTAGATTTTTTAAGAGTAAGAGTTAGTTATGGGACAACTGGTAATTCTAGAATCGGTTCCTACAGAGCTTTAGGCCTATATACAACCAATACAAATATTGGTTATAATGATTATAATTATGCTAATTTAACCTCTGCACCAAACCCAAACTTAACATGGGAAACCAATAAGAAATTTAATATTGGTATCGATTTAAATTTTTTATCAAGATTTAAATTTACCACTGATTTTTTTAGAGATAATATTATAAATCAAATTGTGAATAGGAACGTTATCGTAGAATCTGGTTTTACCTCTGCCGAAATTAATGGAGCAGCCATGATTAATCAAGGTATTGAATTTGCCTTGAGTGCTAAAATTGTTAAAAAAGAGAATTTTTCTTGGAATACAAATATCAATTTTACTACGATTAAAAATGAAGTAACATCCCTTGTTGGTTTAGGCTCAGATTTTTCTGCGGCAGCGGTTGCAAGAGCTCAAACTGTTGGCTTCTCTACTTCAACTTTATGGGGTTTCGATTTTATAGGAATAGATACTGCAACTGGTAGAGAATTATTTAAAGTTGACGGACAAATATACGATGGCGCTCAAGTAAGAAACTTATTTGACGCTACAGATTGGAAACCAATAGGAAATTCTCAAAATGATTTTTATGGGGGATTACGAAATAGTATTAAGTATAAAAACTTTAACCTTAACATTATAATGTCTTATACTTATGGAGGAGATCAATTGGTTGATAGAGTGTTGTATGATAATTATAGAGTGTTGACTAATAGAAATATTAACGTCAATATTTTTGAAGACGCTTGGTATAACCCTGGCGATATTGGCGAAAATCCAATAATTATTAATGATAATCCACTAATTACGAACTCGACAAAATATTTGTTTGACAGTTCTCATATTAAACTAAAATCGATAAGTTTTAGGTATAATTTTCCTGTTCAAAAATACAACACTCCTTTAAAAACATTGTCATTTACTTTTAACGGCTCTAACTTGTATTATTGGTTTAAAGATACTTCACCAAAAGGGAAGAATGGAATTGCAGAATTTCGAAATCAATATCCAGAATCTAGAACTTTTACCTTAGGTATAAGCACAACATTTTAATATGAATATATATAAAATACTTATAGTTTGTTTTTTATTTACATTTTTTTCTTGTGATGATTTTTTAAATCAAGAACCAGATCAACAAATTTCTATTAATGAACAATTATCAACAACAAATGGAGTCTTAGAGGCCTTAGTTGGAATTTATAGAGATATTGAAGCAATACAATCTGATGTAAGATTGCTATATGCAGATGTACAGGGCGGTAATTTAACCTTTACACCAGGGGTCAGTAATAAAATTATTTCAGTACCAACAGTAATTGAAAATAGTTACTCTTTTAATGATTTTGAACAAGAATCTGATTATGAAAATTACTATGCTGCTTTCTATGAAATTATAAACCAAGCAAATGTAATTTTAGATCGTTTTGATACGTATACTTTTTTATCTGTTGATGAAAAAACTCAATTACAAGCAGAATTATTAGTTTGTAGAGCATTTGCGCATTATCAAATAAGTTTATTATATGCTCAAAATTATAATTTTACCTCAGTCGCTTCTCATTTAGGTATTGTTTATAATACTCAACCTTTAGAAATTGGTGTAGATTTTCCTGCTAGAAAAACAATGAAAGAGACCTATAAATTATTACAATCTGATTTAGATACAGCACTTTCTTTATTTACGAATACTTCCTTCTTTTCGGTTCCTAATTATGCGTTATTCAATAAAATAACAACTAAAGCTTTGTATGCAAGAATTGCTTTACAAATGAATGATTGGGAAAAAGCTTTTAACTTATCTGATGAAGTAATAAGAACGTCTGGAATTACACTTACCTCCAAAGAAAATTATGTTTCTGAATGGGAAAAAGAAGAAGTGCCAATATCAGAAGTTATTTTAGAATTTTCTTCACCTAGAGATAGTGATGGTTCGGTTTCTTCTTCTGTTTCAGAATATTTTAAATATGAATCTAACATAAATTATGGAAAGTTTGTGGCTTCAGAAGATTTATTAGATTTATACGAAAATAATGATTTACGTTTTAATTTATTTATTACAGAAAATTTAACAACAAACATAACAGGTTTGGAAATGTCTTTACCATATTATTTTACTAAAAAATTTCAAGATGATGCTGGTACAATGTGTATAAGGCTGTCTGAAATATATTTAATAAGAGCTGAATCAAATGCTAGAATAAATAAAGAGAGTGATGCTTTAGTTGATTTAAACACAATTAGAGAGAGAGCTAATTTAACGGCATTAACGAACACAATAAATATTCTAGAAGAAATATTTTTAGAGAGAAGAAGAGAATTAGCTTTTGAATCTCATTTATTTTTTGATATTGCTCGCTACAAAAAAAAGCTTGTTAGAAATAAAGGTTGTTTAGCAAGTGTTTGTAACTTAAACTATCCTTCTAGCTTTTTTATATTACCTATACCTGATTCTAGCATAGATTTAAACGAAAACATTCAACAAAATGAAGGATATTAAAAACATATTTTTAGTACTTCTTACTGTATTTATTTTCTCATGTGAAAATGAAGACTCAAAAAAATTCAATCCAGAAAATCAATCTTTTGTTCGCTTTTTTTTATTGGTAGACAGCAACAATAATGTGTTAGAATTTCCAGAAAAAGATGGTGATCTTTTAGCTAAAACAACTTATTATAAAGATAATTTAAAAATATTAAAAGTTCCGGTTGCTATTACGTCGGGAATTATAGAAAACACAGTTACTGTTTCTTTTTCAATCTTTGTAAATGGTTTGTCTAATTATACCATTATTCCCGAAAACGCTTTGTCTTTTACAAATAAAAAAAGAGTCGATACTATTTATATAGAACTTAATGAGCGTTGGGATTTAAGTAAAAACCCACAAATTAAAATAGAATTAACAAATAGTAGTGATCCTAGCGTATCACTTGGTTTTCAAAACGAGCAAATTTCTAATAAAGAACTAACGATTGGTTTTAAAGAAACAGAGTTCAATTATCTTTTTAATATCAATAGAAAAGAAATAGAAGGTATTAATGAAGAAGTTTTCACTTTTAAAGTATTATTTCCTAATGGGTTTATTCCTAAAGACATCGAGAATATTGTATTATTTAGTGAGCCAGCGACATTTGATTACACTGTAGAAAGAAAATCGATTACAAAAGACGATGAGGTTGAGTTTAAGTTAACAGTAGACGAAAATTTAGCAGAGGATGCTTCTTTAGATACTTTTTTAACGTTAGTTGATATCCCTAATTATATAAAAGGCGTAAATGATTGTTTACAAGTTAGTAAGCCTATAAAAGTTGATAGAGAAGGAAATCCCTCTATAAATTTTTATGACTTTTATAAAACAAGTCCATATTATAGATTGTTTGGAAAATATTGGAGATATGATTATAATGATTTAATTTGTGAATGGAGAAATACATCTGTTTTTCCTAAACCTGTTGTGGTTAATAAGGATGATAAAAATGGTTTTCTTTATTCAGATAATGGAACTCCAAATAATGAATTGGATGATATTTATCATCATAGATTTAAAGTAGGTTTTGTTGGTAATTTTGCGCCTATTGGTACCAATCCATTTGCTCTTCAAAATCTTTTTGAAGGAGAAAGAAACGATTCTCCAGGTTTAACATTAATAGAAGCAATTGAATTTTTCCCTAAAGATGGAAATAGCACAACAGAAGGAATAGTTAATGTAATTTCACAAAAAATTATTTTAATTAGAAGGTCAGATTTAAAGCCTTTTACGCTTCCAATTAGTGGATCAGGTACTTATAAATTAGTAGATGTAGCTTCTAATTTATGGAAAATAGATTTAGAGGTACTTATAGATGCTACTTCTGTTAATGGAGAAATTATAAAAAGAAATTATCTTCTTTATAATAATAGAAATTTTCCTGAGCCTGTTCCTTTAAATGGACCTTGCCCTAGAATAATTAATCTTTAAAAATAAAATTATGAAAAACTATGTATATATTCTTTTTGTTTTTTTATTTATTACATCTTGTCAAAAAAATAAGGATGAAAAATAT
>CAXMOR010000027.1:0-23830 GCA_964195455.1 uncultured Acidimicrobiia bacterium | reverse complement strand
TTTTTGGACATTATTAGGAAGCTGTTCTGAGAATAATAACAATATGATGGTTTAATTTTGATTGAAAAATCCCCAATATTTAATTCTTTTTATAGGGTGGTTTGTTACTAAAAATATAAAGAGACTAAATGATAGAAGAATTAAAATATGTTAAAACTACTAATGAAGAAATTATAATATTTCCTTTAGTTATGCAGCACAATACTTTCAAACATTTAAATCTGGCGAGTGCTGGATTTTGTAAAATCAGTGAGGGTAAAGTAGAGTGCTATGGCCATAGTTTTAGTTTAGGTTTAAAAGCATTCGTTAAAGAAGATAGTTTACAGGCAACTCAATTCGTTTTCGGTGTTACCGAAATTCTAGAGATGCTTTAGAAATAACCTATTTGTTTAGGCCAAAAAAATAAACTAAATAAAATGTTTAGAGGAAGCAAAATTTACGATATTTTTTCAGGTTTAGATATTTTAATTTGTTCACAAAACTTGGGTGGAATCGAAATTTAATAAGTATGAAAAAATATCGAATCTAGATAAAAATAAATTTTAATAGGAGTTTGAGTTGTCCTGTTTGTAAAAGGAATCAAGACAATCTTTTAAGAATTAAAAGACATTTTATAGCGAGGATAAGATTATCATCAAAGGCTTATAAATGTTTTTGCTGTCAAGCTCGTTATCTAAGTTTTTACAAGGAGAAAATAAATTTGGTTTACAGTAATAAATATCAAAGGAAAGGTTTACAACAGTCATTTATATAAATATAATTAAAACTCCTTTGAACGAAGAAAAGGTCATTTAATAGTTTCAGTAATTAGATTTTATAAACCTTTTTTTGCTTTCAATCTGCTCTTGTTCAGTCGTATTGCTACCCTTAAATATTATTGCTAGTACAAACTGATTATTATATTATTCGGCCATCGATTTATCCGTTCTGAAGCACTTCAACAGCTCCCATTGCGGCTCTTTCTCCAGAAATCATTGCTGCATTTAAAGAACCATTTAGTAACTGATCACCCGCTAAAAAGATAGTAGATTTTAATTTGGTTTCGGTGCTAGAAATTTCATACTCTAGATTTGTAATATTGGGTAATGCTTTTTTTATCTGATATCTTTTTAAAAATTTAGATCCAGAAATATTACAGTATTTTAATAATTCTTCACATACTTTTTTAACTAATTCTGATTCTTCTAAGTGGTGGTTTTTTACGATTGTTACAGAAAGTAATTCACTTTTTCCTTTTGTTGCTGTTTTGATGCTAGTAGTATAAAATATATTGTTAATTAATGCATTGTTATCTGATATTAAGCCAATTATAGGTTTGTTAATTGTTCTTGTAGGAATCTCAAAATATAAAGTGTCACAACTTTTCCATACTGTTTCTTGATTTTTAAGATTAGAGATAAGAGGACTCGCATCTGTTGCAACAATCGTAATATGACTTTTTATTACTGTATTATCACTTAAAGTAATTTGACGATCCTGCACTTCTTGGACTTTCGAGTCGAATAAAAAGGCGGTATTTTTTAAACTTTCTTTTAATTGATTTGAGATGGCTTGCATTCCATTTTTTGGAATAACCGCTAATCCTTCACCAAACATTTTATATACAAACTCAAACATTCTGCTTGAAGTATCTAGATTAGGTTCTAAAAATATTCCACTAAAAAAAGGTTTAAAAAAGGTTTGAATCATACTTTCTGAAAAACCAAAATTGTTTAAATACTGAAGTGTAGTTTTTTCATCTTCTTTAAAGATTGTGTCAATTTTTTTTTTCTTTAAAAGTATATTTAGTTTCAGAATTTTTAGTTTGTCAGAAAAAGATCCTATGGATGACAAAAGTGTTGGTAAAAGCAAAGAAAAACTTCTCAGCGGGTCTCCAATAGTTTGTTGCTTTCCCTTCTTAAAAATAGCAGCGCCTGGTAATAACTTTTGTAGCTCTAATTCAGAATAATTTAAATATTTTTTTGCTGCAGGGTAAGACGTTAATAAAACTTGAAAGCCATGATCTAAATTGTAACCATCGATTGTATCCGTTTTTACACGCCCGCCAACAGAATTAGAAGCTTCTATAATTGTAGGTGAATACCCATTATTTTCTAAAACTTTAGCCGCGATTAAACCACTAATTCCTGCTCCAATAATATGTATTTTATAGGCCGATTTCTCCATTTCTTTCTGCTATTAACTTTTCTTGTTTTTTTATATACGAAGATATAATTCTTTGCACATCTCTATTATCTTTTTTTGGTTCTACAAAAAATTGATAGTCTTCTGGATTTGCTAACTGTTCAGATTGATGGGTTTCGATATATCCAAAACCTTGGTAGATACCGTTTAAGATTAAAGCAAAACCAATTTCATTTTTAGTTCTTCCTTTTTCTTTAATGACTAAATTTTCGGCACCAATTCCAACTGATTTAATAGCTTCTCGAACTCTTTCATTATACTGTTCTACAGCTTCTTTATCGCAGCAGATACCTTTACATTCTTTCAACTGATAATGAAAACAACTAGAAACATTGGTTTGCAAATGACAGTATTTAGGGCACAGTTCAAATTCAGCACACAAAGATTCTAAATGAGTTCTGCATTCTGCCACTGAATAGTATTTCATAATTGCATTTGGAGCTAATTTCAATCGATTATAAGCTAAATGGATAATTCCTTTTTGATCTTCGTAAGAAAATAAACCAATCGCTTCTCCTGCTCTTCTTTGCGCTCTATTAAATTTTGGATATATATGTTTTATTTCTGATGATTCTAATAATAAAGCGAGTAATTCGCTACCTGTTTTTGTAAAAGAAATATCCGCAGTTTCTAAACACATTGTTTGCTCCTTTTTCTTCTTATCATAAAAATGACTTATAACACGTTGTTTTATATTATTGGCTTTACCAACATAAATAACTTCTTTTGCTAAATTTTTAAAATAATACACGCCAAAGGTCTCAGGTAATTTATCAACTACTATTTTATCTATAAGAGGGGGCAAGGTCGCTTCTCTAGATTTCGGGTTTAAAAAAGAATTGATCGTAAAATTATCATCTCTTTCAATTAATCTTCTAAATAGCTCTACAGTAGCTTCAGCATCTCCTTTTGCTCTGTGCCTTCCGTTTATGGGAATATTCTCTGCACTACAAATATTACCTAAACTATAGGAGGGTAATCCAGGAATTATTTTTCTTGTTAAACGAACTGTACAAAGCTTTTTTCGTTTAAAATCGAAGCCTAAACTTTTAAATTCTGCATGAATGATATTATAGTCGAAGTTTACATTGTGTGCAACAAAAATAGTGTCCTTAGTAATTTCTTCAATCTTTTTTGCAACTTCATAGAATTTCGGTGCATTTCTTACCATGGCATTTGTAATGCCGGTTAGATTGGTAATAAATGCGGGAATATTTTGTTCAGGATTTACCAAAGAAGTAAATTCATTCACAATTTTTTTTCCATCGAAAATTAAGGCAGAAATTTCAGTTATTTTCTGACCTTTAGGTCCATTTCCTGTAGTTTCTATATCTACTACTGCGTATAACAATTATCCGATTAAGTTTTTTAGGTCTTCAATAGTTTCTGTAGGGTTTTCAGATCCAAAAACATAGCTTCCTGCAACTAAAACATTTGCCCCTGCTTCAATTAAAGCGTTTGCATTTTTGTCTGTAACGCCACCATCAATTTCTATCTGACAATCAGATTTAGTAAAATCTATTAAATGTCTAAGTTGACTTACTTTTTTATAGGTGTTTTCAATAAAAGATTGTCCGCCAAAACCAGGGTTTACACTCATGATACAAACCAAGTCTAAATCGGCGATTACATCTTCTAGGACGGCAATAGGTGTATGAGGGTTTAACGCAACGCCTGCTTTCATTCCTGTTGCTTTTATAGCCTGAATTGTTCTGTGCAAATGTGTGCACGCTTCATAATGCACAGTCAGAATATTTGCGCCCAAATCTGCAAAGGTTTGAATGTACTGATCAGGATTTACAATCATTAAATGGACATCAATTGTTTTTTTAGCATGTTTAGTAATCGCTTTTAAAACTGGCATTCCAAAAGAAATATTAGGGACAAAAACGCCATCCATAATATCAATATGAAACCAATCTGCTTCACTATTGTTTACCATTTCGATGTCTCTCTGTAAATTGGCGAAATCTGCCGCTAAAATTGAAGGTGCAATTAAATTACTCATTAGTTTGTTGTTGTGTTGTTTTGATGGTGTAAAAATAGGCATATAAAATAAAAAACTCTCGAATTTAATTCGAGAGTTTTACAAGTTTTATGTATTATAATGATTACCCAAGGTAGGTCATTAAAATTTTACTTCTAGAAGTATGTTTTAATCTTCTAATTGCTTTTTCTTTAATTTGACGAACACGCTCACGAGTTAAATCGAAAGTTTCACCAATTTCTTCTAACGTCATTGGTTGATGTTCACCTAATCCAAAATATAATTTCACAACATCTGCTTCACGTGGCGTTAATGTTTCTAAAGCTCTATTGATTTCGATTCTTAATGATTCATGTAATAGAACTCTATCAGGATTTGGAGATTCTCCAGAGTTTAATACATCATATAAATTAGAATCTTCACCTTCAATTAAAGGCGCATCCATAGATACGTGACGTCCAGAATTCTTCATAGATTCTTTTACGTCATTAACAGTCATGTCTAACTTCTTCGCAATTTCTTCAGCACTTGGTGGGCGTTCATTTTCTTGCTCTAAAAAAGCGTACATTTTGTTAATTTTATTGATAGAACCAATTTTATTTAACGGTAAACGTACTATTCTAGATTGTTCTGCTAAAGCTTGTAAGATCGATTGACGAATCCACCAAACAGCATATGATATAAATTTAAAACCCCTAGTTTCATCAAAACGTTTTGCTGCTTTAATTAAACCTAGATTTCCTTCATTTATTAAATCGGGTAATGTTAATCCTTGATTTTGATATTGTTTTGCAACAGATACAACAAATCTTAAATTGGCTTTCGTTAATTTTTCTAACGCTCTTTGGTCACCTGCTTTAATAAGTTGTGCTAATTCTACTTCTTCATCAGCAGTAATTAAATCTACTTTACCAATTTCTTGCAGATACTTGTCTAATGATGCGGTTTCTCTGTTAGTAACCTGCTTGGTAATTTTAAGTTGTCTCATTTAATTTGCTATTACTTTTTTAAGGGATTAATATTGAAGCTACATTTTATTATACGTAAGAATCTTTATAAATGTTACAAAAGTTTTAAACTTTATTTTTTTTTGTTAAAAGAAAGGTAAAGTTTTACATCGATCTAAAGTTATTAGTCGAAATAATGTTCAACTATTTACGCCGATAAAGGGTAGGTTTAAAACACGGTAAAGAAAGTGATTTTGAGTGTTTTTAAATATTTCTGTATTTAATCTATTTAAGGCGCCGTGTGTCGTTTTTCTTTAGCTGTAATAATTACAGCATTAAATAAAGCATGGGTAAATATAGGTGGAATCAATTAATCCATTATATTTGCGGCCGCCCCCCAAATTTTTTTTGCTTTAAGAATATAATTAAAAAATTATTATTCAAGTATTGATTTTGTAATAATCAATCTTTAGAAAATAATATAACATTGATATTTTTCAATTGTTAAAGAGTTCTTAGATAAGATATGTTATCAGAACCAGATGGTTGTAATCTGTATAAAGCAAATTTTAAAAAATAAGATAGAAGTATTGTATAGATACTCTATAAAAATTTGATAGAGAGCTGGGGGGCTTTCTATCATTGAGTGATTTATCACAAAAAAAGAGACCGTTTTAACGGTCTCTTTACTTTTTTTATAAGAATGATTTCTTTGTTAAAACAAACCATGAATTTGCGAATCAATTCGATCAATGATGTAACCTAAATCCTCTTGATTTGTAACAAAATCTAAATTATCAACATCAATTACCAGTAACTTTCCTTTTTTGTAAGTAGAAATCCAAGCCTCATAACGTTCATTTAATCTGCTTAAATAGTCAATACTAATTGAGTTTTCATAATCTCTTCCGCGTTTATGAATTTGTCCAACTAAAGTAGAAATGTCTGCCCTTAAATAGATTAATAAATCTGGAGGAGAAACTAAGTTTTCCATCAAATCAAACAAAGAACTATAATTGTTATAATCTCTGTTGGTCATTAAGCCCATTGCATGTAAATTTGGTGCAAAAATATGAGCATCTTCATAAATAGTTCTGTCTTGTATAATGTTTTTGCCAGATTCTCGTAACTCTAATATTTGACGAAAACGACTGTTCAAAAAATAAACTTGTAAGTTAAAAGACCAACGCTCCATTTCTGAATAAAAATCATCTAAATAAGGATTTTCATCTACAGATTCAAAATGTGGGTTCCATTTATAATGTTTGGCTAAAAGTCTGGTTAGGGTAGTTTTACCCGCACCAATATTTCCTGCAATTGCAACGTGCATATTTTAAATATTCTAAAATTAAAAGTAATGATAAAGGTAGTAAAAAATATAGTTAGTAAAAAGACTAACAAATTAATTTATAACCAAAACCTCGAATATTTATAATTTTAATATTTCTATCTTTTTTTAATTTTTTTCTGAGCTTACTAATAAAAACATCCATGCTTCTTGCATTAAAGAAATCATCATTTCCCCATAGTTTGTTTAGGATAAAAGTTCTGTCTAGAATTTCATTCTTCTTTTCAAATAGATGAAAGAGTAGTTGTGCTTCTCGATGGGTAAGCTGCTGAATTTCTGCTGAATTTTCGAGTGTTTGCTTGGTTGAGTTAAATGAGTAATTTCCTATTTTAATAGCGTCAACATTAGTTTTAGTCTCTATTCTATTTAACAAAGATTTAATTCTCACAATTAACTCTTCCATAGAAAAAGGTTTTTTTAAATAATCATTACCTCCAATATTAAAACCTTCCAATACATCTGAAGTTTGCGATTTTGCTGTTAAAAATATAATAGGAATTTTTTTATCATCTAAACGTATTTCTTTCGCTAAAGTAAATCCGTCTTTTTTAGGCATCATTACATCTAAAACCAAAATATCAGGTTTTTCTTTTCTGCAAACCTCAAAAGCTTCTTCACCATTTCTTGTATGAAAAACAGTGAAATTCCTAGTTTCTAAACTCTCTTTTACAATCATTCCTAAACTCGCTTCATCCTCAGCTAAGAGTACTTTTATTTTACTCATTTGGAATTGTTATTTTAAAAATAGTTTTGCTTTTATCTGACGTTAGTCCAATAAATCCTTCATGTTTTTCGATGATTTTTTTACAGTAATACAATCCAATTCCAAATCCTTTTACATCATGTGTATTTCCTTTTGGAACGCGATAAAACTTGTCAAAAATCTTTTCTTTCTGATTTTTTTCAATACCATTCCCGTCATCTACAACTGTAATTTCTATTGCGTTTAAAACTGAATTTATATTCATTTCTATTTGATTTCCTCCATGCTTTACAGCATTATCAATCAAATTAGAAATCACGTTTTCGAAGTGAAAAACATCAACATTTGCATAGTAAGGTTGGAAGGTTGTAGAAAATGAAAGTTCTTTTTTATGGGCTAATATTTGATGTTTAGAAATCACTTTTTCTGCAATATCAACAATATCAACAGTTTCTTTTTTTAGCACTAATTGTTCACTATCTAACATAGCCGTTTCTAGAAGTTTCTCAACCATTTGATGTAATTTATTTATTTGAATAGAGGACATTGAAAGGTATTTACTCGTCTTTTCTGGGTCTTCTAAGACATTAAAATTTTTAATTGCCTCAATAGCTGCAGAAATAGTGGCAATAGGTGTTTTAAATTCATGCGTTATATTACTGATTAAATCGTTTTTAATAACTGCTAATTCCTTTTGTTGATTAATGATTTTTAAAAGGTAAAATAAACTAGAAATTACAGCTAAAGATAATAATAAGGATAAGAAAATTCCGAAAGAACTTCTTTTTAAAGCTACGATACTTGGGTTATTATATACTAATTTGAAAGCTTCATTATCCTTTACAAAAGTAGATTTAGATCGAAGATAATTTTTTTCAGTATTTAATAAACTGTCTTTCGTTTGATGAAAAAGGGTGTCGTTTTTTAAATGATGAAAGCTTGTTGTTAGTTCGATTCCTTTTTTTTGTAGTTGTATCTCTATCAGAGAATCTATTTTTTCATACTCTACAGATTGATCTAAGAATGAGATGAAAATAGGTTTTAGATTTTTAATTAATTTTAAGCTATCTGCTGCTTTTTTGCCCCTAAAATATTTAATTACTTTTTTCGCTCCATCAGAATTTAAGTTAAAACCTTTCTTCTTATCGGTAATTTGGTTTAATACTTCAACGGAGTCTTTTTTTTTGTTATTTAATGAATCTAAATCGGAATTGAATTCTATGACAAAGTCTTTTGCCGAATTCATCATAGAATCTATTTTTTCTTTAGACAAATTTTTATCGAAAGTGAATTTTAGGTTGTTTATTGATGCTCTCGGTTTTTCTTTCTCAGAATTATTTGTTTTTTCTTTATTTAAAACATTTCTAATAGATTTGCTCTTATATGATTTCTCTTTAATTAAATTACGCGGGTTTTTAAAAATAGCAACAGAATTACTATTGTTATCAATAATAGTTAAAAAGTCACTTTTTGCAAGAGAAGAATAATATTCTTCTACAGCATTGTCTAGACTTAATTGAATTTCGTTTGTTACTTGTCGCTTATTTTCTTCGTAATTTTTATAATTCCAATAGAATTGCACACCAATAGTCGCTATTATGGTAGCTGTTATTAAGTAAAAAAGCCATTGATATTTTTGGGTATTCATACTTCAAAGATAGCTCGTTAATATTATAATACGATGGGGTTAACACTCATTAACACTTGTTAACTAAGTAAAATCCATCTAAGGCTCATCTTTGTTCAAAATTTAAAATAAAGAACTATGATTAAAATTATTTTTGTCATTTGTGTTTTTGCTTCTTCGCTTATTTTTTCTCAAAACAAGAATAGTAGTAAAAATTATATGAATGTAAACTCTTTAAGTTTTACTGTAGATTCTTCAAAAGAATTAGCAACTATTAATTGGCAAGATGTTAAAGAAGCTTTTAAACAGAATAGTCCAGAAAGCAACATTTTTTTAGAAATTAAATTAAAAACTAAAGAAAAACAAAAAGCTAAATTAAAGGTGAAATACGATTTTAGCTTTAAAGTAGCAGGTAAGGCGAGGGAAATTGATAGTTTAGTTTTACGTATGAGAAAAGGAATAAAATTTATAAATAAAGTAACTAAAAATTTAAAAAATGAAGATTAAATTATTAACAACATTAATTTTATTTTGCTCATTTATTATTAATGCGCAAAATTTTACAGGAAAAGCTATTTATAAAACGAGCATTAAATCTTCTTTTTCGTTTGGTGACGATAAAAATTCTACGATGTCTGATGATATGAAAAATCAACTTCAGGCAAGATTGCAACAAATGAATCAGAAAACATTTATTTTAAATTTTGATCAAAAAACTTCAACATATAAGGAAGACATACAATTAGATGCGCCAAAACCTCAAGTTGGTGGGGCAGGTCATGTGTTGATGTCTTTTGGTGGTCCTGCAAATGGTAGTGTCTATTTCAAAAACATTAAGGAGCAGCGTTTTTCGAATCAAACAGAAATTATGGGAAAACGTTTTTTAGTAAAAGACAAACTTCCAGAGTACGACTGGGAATTGTTATCTGAAACAAAAAATATTGGAAATTATACCTGTTATAAAGCGACATTTACAGAAGAAGTAGAAAATATCAGTATGACTTTTGATAATGGTGAAAGGAAAGAAGAGAAAAAGAAAGAAACTATTATCACAACAGCCTGGTACACAGTTCAAGTTCCTGTTAGTAACGGTCCTGGAGGTTACCAAGGTTTACCTGGTTTAATATTGGAGATAAATGATGGTAAGAAAACAATTGTTTGTACAGAAATTAGTTTAAATTCTTCGAATAAAATTGATGTTGTAGAACCGGAAAAGGGGAAAATTGTTTCACAAGAAAAGTATGATGAAATTCAAAAAGAAAAGACAAAGGAAATGATGGATCGCTTTAGAAGTAGAGACGGGAAAAGTATCGAAATAAAAATTGGTGGATAGTATTTTGGTGAAATGTTTAATTTTTTTAAAGTTTCATTAAACTTTTAAGTTTTTTTTAAGTCTTATGGTTGGTAATTAAGATTACTTTTGAAGAAAATAAAAACGATTAATATGAAACTACTATTTACATTTCTATTAGCAATAGTTACGGTTACAACTTTTGCTCAAAAAGATTTTCAAGGAAAAGCTATCTATATGTCTAAAACCACGATGGATATGAGTCGATTTGGTGATCAAATGAGCGAGCAGCAAAAGAAACAAATGGTGGCTCGTTTTAAGAATTATTTAGAAAAAAAATTCACATTAAGTTTCAATAAAACAGAATCTTCCTTCAAAGAGGATGTAAAATTAGATGCTCCTGGCACAACTGGGCGTAGATGGGGTAATAACAATGGTCAAGGTTCTATTTATAAAAACCTTAAAGACCGTGAAATGATTGAAGATGTAGAACAATTTAGTAAACGCTTTCTTGTGGTTGAACAGATGGATCAACCAAAATGGGAAATGGGCACGGAAACAAAGAAAATTGGACAATATACTTGCTATAAAGCAACGATGGTCAAGGTAGATAATAAAGTAGATTGGGGAAAAATGTTTAGCAGAAGAGGAAACACCAAAAAGAAAGATTCTACAGAAACAGTTGATAAAAAAGAAGATGTAAAAATGTTAGCAGTAACTGCATGGTACACTCCTCAAATCCCTGTAAGTTCAGGGCCAGAAACTTATTTCGGTTTACCAGGTCTAATTTTAGAAATAAATGAAGGAAGAACAACCATGTTGTGTACAGAAATTGTCCTAAATCCGTCAGAGACAATAGAAATTAAAAAACCAACAAAAGGGAAAGGAGTTAATAGAGAAGAATACAATGCAATTGTAAAAAAGAAAACGGAAGAAATTAGAGAACAATTTAAAAACAGAGGAAGTCGCGGTGGTCGAAGAAACTAATTAGTCTAATTCAACTTAACCAACTACAAAATAATATGAAGAAAATTATACTTATAGCCTTTTTAATGGTTTCTTGGGTTTCAAATGCTCAAATTAATTTAAGAGGTGTTGTTAAAGATTCTATTGGTAACCCCTTAGAAATGGCAAACGTAATTGCATTAGATACTGTTGCGAAAAGAATTTCTTCTTTTGGTTTTACAGATGCTACAGGAAATTTTAAATTAGATTTAAAAATAAATACGGTTTATAACATTAAAATTAGTTACATAGGTTTTAAAGAAATTAGTAAATTTATTAAGACAGAAGAAAGCACTATTTCTGACAGTTATAGCATGTTTCAAGATAATTTGTTAGATGGTATTACGATCGTTTCTAAAATGCCAGTAATCGTTAAAGGTGATACTATAATTTACAATGCAGATTCCTTTAAAAATGGTTCTGAGCGAAAGTTAGAAGATGTATTAAAAAAATTACCAGGAGTAGAAGTAAATGATGCGGGTGAAATTGAAGTTGAAGGAAAAGTCGTTGAAAAAATAATGGTAGATGGTAAAGAATTTTTTAGTGGTGACACAAAATTAGCTTCAAAGAATATTCCTTCTAATGCCGTAGATAAAATTCAAGTATTAAGAAATTATTCAAACGTAAATCAACTTAGTGGTGTTCAAAATAACCAAGATAGAGTTGCTATAAATATTAAGTTAAAAGAAGGTAAAAAGAACTTTTGGTTTGGAGATATATCTATGGGAGCAGGGAATTCTCCAGACGAGGGATTGTATCTTTTTCAACCAAAACTGTTTTATTACACACCAAAGTATACTTTAAATGTAATTGGAGATGTAAATAATATTGGTGACGTTGTTTTAAGTAGAAGAGATTTAAGAAGTTTTGGTGGAAGTTTTCAAAGCCAGAGCCCATCAAATGGAACAAACATTAATCTTGCCGATGCAGGAATTGGTTTTTTAAGTGCAAATGCAAGGAATGCGAATAGAATAGAAACAAAATTATCTGCTTTAAACTTCAGCTATTCTCCAAATAAGAAATTAGATCTAAGTGGTTTTTTAATTTGGTCTAGTAACAGTAATGGTCAGAAAAATAATAAAACAATTAATTACAATGACGTAGATGCTGAAGACGATTTTGTTCAGAACCTTACAGATCAAACAAGCAACACGGGTCTGTTTCGCATGAGCGCTGTTTTTAAGAAAAATTTCAGTAATCAATTAAATTATGATGTAACAGGTCGTTTTTCTAATGAATTTAGAATTGATGAAGTTAATTCTCGCGTGTTAAGCGATATTTCTGAAAGTGAAAGAGCGACACCATTTAAAATAAATCAGAATTTCAGCTATTTTTACACAGCAAGCGAAAACAGTATTTTTGCTTTAGAAGTGCAGCATTTGTTGCAAGATGAAGATCCTTTTTATGCAGCTTCTTTAGAAAATGATCCAAATAATAATAATCCAACAAATAATCCAGCTTTAGAGGATTTAGAAGATGGTTTTGATGATGCTGCAGAAAGTTTAGGTTTAGATAGATCTAATAGATTTTATAATTTAGAGCAAGACAGAAAAGTAAAGTCTAATCAATTAGATGCAAAATTAGATTACTATTATATTTTGAACACGAAAAGCAATTTAAATTTTGTTGCAGGAACTATTTTAAGCACACAGAATTTTAATTCAAGATTTTTTCAAATTTTGGATAATGGTGCGGAGTTTGATCCAACTCCAGCGATTCAGGGTGTTAATAATGCTCAAACAACAAATGATACAGAATATAAGTTTACAGATATTTATGCAGGATTAAGATATCGTTTAAAATCTGGTATTTTCACATTTACACCCGGATTTACCATCCACTCTTATAATAGCAGAAATACACAATATGGTACAGAATCATTTCAAGATAAATTTGAGAAATTTCTTCCAGAATTTGAAATGATTGCTCAATTTAAAAGAAGTGAAAGTTTAACGCTTAGCTATAAACAAGAAGTAAATTTCACGGACGTAAACCAAATAGCGAGAGGTATTGTAGCTAATGATTATAGTTCTTTTTTTACAGGAAATGCTGATTTATTAAATGCTAGTTTCCATAACGTGAGTATTAACTATAGGAGTTTTAATTTATTTAATGCTAGTAATGTGTTTGCTAGAGTTAATTATAAAAAGACAATAGACCAAGTAGCAACCAATTTTAACTTCATTCCAAATTCAGTGGTTTCTACAAGATCTAATTTAAATTCACCTGAAGAAAATGAAACATTTACAGCTTTTGGTAGAGCTGGAAAAACAATTAAAAAGATTAGAACTTCAATCGGCGGTAGTTTTACCTATAATAAAAATTATAGGTTTAGAAATGCAATGGGAATAGAAAATAAGATTTTTAATCAAAATTATAATACAAGTATAGGTACTAACTTTACTAAAGCACCTAATGTTAGTTTAAGATATAATATAAGCTTTACAAACCAACAGGATGAGTCACTTCCTGTTGATATAAAAAGTATAACACATGCTCCTTCAGTAAATTTTGATGCTTATGTTTGGAACTCTTTAACAGTTACTTCCGATTTTACTTTTAATGAAGTTAGACAAGAAGGAAGAAAGCAAAATTCATTTAAAATTTGGAATGCAAAATTAGCATATAGAAAAAATAGAGATGCAAAATGGGAATATGAATTGGTGGGTAGTAACTTGCTAGCTGCAGGTTCTAGAACTTCTGTAAGCCAAAGTAATATTTCTTTTAATATCAATGAAACATTTATTTTACCAAGATTTGTAAGTGTAAGAGTAAGATATCAATTATAATATATTATAATATAGTTTTTAAAATGGCTCAATTTTAATTGAGCCATTTTTATTTTCTTTACTATTTTAGCAGCATGAGTTTGTTAGCATCAAAATCTTCTTTTTACGCAACTTCTAAAAGTTTAGGAGCTCTTTATTTGTTTATACTTTTTGGTTTGTTTTTAGACAGTTTTCACATGCTAGAAATTACTGAGCATGCCCAGCTTTATGCTAATATTAGTATGTTTATGGGCTTTGTAATTACTTTTTGGAAAGTAAATCGAAGGGTAAAAGAACAAATGATTTCTGCTGTAATTATTGCAATTTTAGGGGAATATTTGTTTTCAATTGTTTTGGGAATGTATACCTATAGATTAGAAAATGTGCCACATTATGTACCTCCAGGTCATGCGTTGGTGTATGTTGCTGTTTTATATTTTTCAAAAGCAAAATCGATTGTAAAAAATCGAATAAAAATAGAGCGGTTTTTAGCATTTTTCATTTTTATATATGCGATTATTTTTCTTCTTTTTAAGAATGATGTGTTTGGTTTTGTAATGACCATAGCAATACTTTTTATTTTAAGAAATAAACCGAGAGAGCGTCTTTTTTATGTGACCATGTATATTTCAGTTGCCTATTTAGAAATTATTGGTACAAATTATTTGTGTTGGAAATGGCCGGCTACAGCTTGGGGTATTTTCGATTTCTTACCAAGTCATAATCCACCAAGTGGCATCAGTTTTTTCTATTTCTTATTAGATTTAGGAACCTTGTGGTTATATAAACAACGTCATAAAATTGCTTGGTCTAGAATGAAAAATATTAGAGAAATTCGATTACAAATCACTAATTCTGTAAACTAAAAAAGCTGTAACTTCGTTTAAGAATTATAATTTTATATTATCATAATGTCAATCAAAGTTTCATCAGTAACTAAAATTTATAAAGGCCAAAAGGCATTAAACCAGGTTTCTTTTTCTGCGGATAAAGGGCAGGTCATAGGTTTCTTAGGGCCAAATGGAGCAGGGAAATCAACCATGATGAAAATCCTTACAGGTTTTATAAAACCGAATTCTGGTGAGGTTTTTGTTGATGAAATTGATGTGTTACAAAACCCTTTAGCAGTGCAAAAAATAATAGGGTATTTGCCAGAACACAATCCTTTGTATACAGATATGTATGTGCGTGAATATTTGCAATTTCAGGCGGCTATTTTTAAAATTGATAAGAGCCAAATTGCAAACTGTATAGATAAAGTAGGTTTAACTTCAGAAGCTCACAAGAAAATCAATCAATTATCTAAAGGTTATCAGCAAAGAGTCGGTTTGGCTGCGGCTATTTTGCACAATCCAAAAGTGTTAATTTTAGATGAGCCAACAACAGGGTTAGATCCCAATCAATTAGTTGAAATTAGAGCATTAATAAAAGAATTAGGAAAAGACAAAACGGTCTTATTTTCTACACATATTATGCAAGAAGTAGAAGCCGTTTGTGATAGAGTTCTCATTATTAAAAAGGGTGAAATTCTTATTGATAAGAAACTTTCAGAACTTAAAGAAAATGAGCAACAAACCATAGAGGTTACGTTTGATTATAAAATTGAAGAACAGTCTATAAAAAGATTACCTAAGATAGTTTCTTATAAAAATAATTACGAAAATACGTGGTCTATTACTTTCGAAAGCCAAGAAGACATGCGACCGAAAGTATTTGATTTTGCTCAAGAAAATGGACTTAAAATTCTTGGGTTAAATACACAAAATAAAACTTTAGAAACCTTGTTTAGAGAAATTACGGCATAGGGTTCTATAATAAGACAAGCAGACTAAAAAAAAAGTTTATGTAATAAGTTCGAATTTATTAAATATTCATAGGCTTCTAACAGTGTTGGAAAAACCAGAATACTTCCAGCTTGTTTAAGTTCTTCTTTAGAGTATTGTGTTAAAATTCCAATCGGAATCATGCCTGCTAATTTTGCAGCTTTTGTTCCTGTTAAACTATCTTCAAAAACCCAGATATCTTTAAAATCATCTTTATGAAATCCTAATGCTTTTGCTAGTGTAATATATGCTTCTGGCGATGGTTTTGGTTTTTCGTAATCTTCCACACCAAATACGGTATTAAAGTTCAACTTCAAATGATGAACACTGTTCTTTAAAAACTGTTTTGTAGCATTGCTTGCTATTCCGTAGGGTATATTTTCTTTCGTTAAGAGCTCGGTGAATTCTCTAACACCAGGTAGTAATTTTGGCAAAGTAAAGTTTACATCCAAATGCTTGTCTTTAAGAAAGAATAATGCTTCAGTATGTTTTTCTTTACCAATAAGGCTGCAAAAATATTCTGAAATTATCATTGGAGATTTTCCTGCATGAGTTTTAGGGAAAGGAGCTATTTCTTTGTCAAATAGCTTTTTAAAGGCAGAAGACCAAGCTGAATAATGACTCTCAAAACTATCTACGATTACTCCATCAAAATCAAATAAAAATCCTTTAGGGCTCATTAGTTGTTTGTTTTTTCGTTGAATAACTTCGCTAAATACGGGTTTAAAAATTTATTAGTTGGATCTAATTTACTTCTTAAAAGTTTAAAGTCTTCCCATTTGTTATATACTTTAGATAACTCAACATCTTTGGCAGCAAAGCGTTTTCCCCAGTGAGGTTTTCCTCCATATTTTAAAAATATTTTTTCAATACTTTTAAAAGCTTCATAGGTGTCTGCAGTAGCAGCATTTCTAGAAACACAACCCATTGTAACCGTGTCTTCGTTGTAAGCATAACTTAACCACGAAGTGTCTTTATACACAAACCTAATATCCATCGGAATGTGAATAAACGATTTATTACTCCACTTGTTAATTTCTGTTTTTAACTCTTCAAATACTTCTGGAAATATATCCAAACCAATGGTCCATTCCGCTAACTCTAAAGTAGAACCTCTAGATTTCGTAACGGTTGCTTGGTATAGGGAACCTTTATGTTCTTTTGTTGAACTAAAAAAACCTCTATATAAAAGTTTATTAGCGATTGCTGTTATCCAAGGAAAAACATGAGTGTATTTATATAATATTTTAGAAGCTTTTCTTCTGTGTTTTAAATACGAAGGACCTAAATCTTCTATGATTTCTGTATTTGAATCAATTTTATCTCCCGTAATAACATAGCCTTTATCGGTATGAGGAAGCCATAGAATTCTTAAGAAATCATGCTTTTTTAAACGCTCTTGAATTTTAGGTAACCATTCGTTGTCATCTTCTGGACCTTCTTTTATATGCAGCGTGTAAAGAGGTTCGCATTTAAACGTAATTTCCGACATTACACCTAAAACTCCTAAAGAAACTCGAACCGCATCTATAAGTTCATCTTCTGCACTAATTTTTCTTATAGAACCATCGGCTAAAACAAGACTACAGGCAGTCATATATTCGCAGAGTAATTTTCCACTTGTACCATGCGTTCCCGTTGCCAATGCTCCACCGATTGTAATTGTATTAATATCTGGTAAGCAAGGAATACACCAACCTTTTGCCTCTATAGCTTCTAGCAGGTCTCCTAAGATAAGGCCAGATTGCACTGTAATGGTATGTTCTGAATCGTTATAGGATAAAATTTTATTATAGGTAGTAATATCTACTAAAGTCTCAGTACCAGAAGCAATATCGGCTGAAGATTGCTTAGTTCCAAAAAAGCGAATTTTCTCTGATTTTTTTATTATTTCCTGTAGTTCTTCTTCCGAAGTAATTTTATAAAGAGATTTATAATTGTAAATTATATTTTCGTTCCAACTTTGCCAGACTCCACTTTTTTCTTGTTTCATTTATTTTTTAAACTTGGATACAAAAATAAACAAACCTCTTTTTTTAAAGCATCTAATTTTACGATACGCCGTTAATTAGAATCAATTTAATTTAAAAGAAATTTCTTGATTTTTTAAGGTTGCTAGCAATTCATTCGAAATTTTAACTTTGGTATTTCGACTAGGTAAACTTACCTCAATTTTTTCTTGAGCATCCCAAATTGTAAAATTTAAAGATTGTTTACCAGGATTATTTTTTAGAATAGTTTCAAGGTTTAAAATAGTATTTTCTTTAATTTCTTGAAGTTGAATTTTTATGGTTATTTTTTTACAAAGTTCATCCATAATATCGTGTAACAATTTAAATTCTATAAACTTTAGTCGAGGTTCACCAGTAACCCCTTCTTTGTTGGTCCAACCTGGTTGAATTGTAGAACGAACAAATAAGAAAGAATTCGGAACTAAAAAGTGTTTGAATTTTAAATATTCTTCACCAAAAATTCGAAACTCATTACTATCACCGTAATCTTCAATAGTAAATAAGGCCCAGCCTTTTCCAGCCTTAGAAACTCTATGTTGTACATCAGAAATAATGCCGGCAAAAGATAAATTTACGCCTACATATTTGCTAATATCTTCTTTAAAGTGTTTTAATGTTGCGTTACAAAAAATCATTTCATTTTTAAAATCGTCTAACGGATGTGCAGAAATGTAAATACCAATCACTTCTTTCTCTTGTGATAAAAGTTCCATCGTTCCCCAAGTTTCACATTCTGGAATATCTGGTTCTGGAAATTGCACTGTAGAAGCTTCACCAAACATAGAAACTTGTGCAGAATTCTCATTTTCTTGATATTTACTCCCAAATTTCATGGAGCGTTCTAAAAATGTCAATCCTTTTTCATCGGTATGAAAATATTGCGCTCTATGCGTATCTGAAAAGGAATCAAAAGCACCCGCTTTTATTAAACTATCAAACGCTTTTTTATTGGCAGCGCGTAAATCTACCCGTTTTGCCAAATCAAAAATTGACGTATAATTTCCATTTTCTTTTCTTTCTTTTATAATTGCTCTAACTGCAGATGCACCTACTCCTTTTACGGCTGCCATTCCAAAACGAACCGCACCTTCATTGTTTACAGAAAATTTTAAATAAGATTCATTTAAATCGGGACCAAAAACTTGTAATCCCATCCGTCTACATTCTTCCATGAAAAACGAAACAGATTTAATATCGTTCATATTATTAGAAAGCACAGAGGCCATATATTCGGCAGGGTAATGCGCTTTTAAATAGGCCGTTTGGTAAGCGATCCACGCATAACAAGTAGAGTGCGATTTGTTAAAAGCATAACTCGCAAAGGCTTCCCAATCTTTCCAAATTTTTTCTAATTTTTCTGAATCATGCCCATTTGCAGAAGCTTGTTCTACAAATTTTGGCTTCATTTTATCTAGTACCGCAATTTGTTTTTTACCCATCGCTTTACGCAGAACATCGGCTTCACCTTTCGTGAAATTTGCCAATTTTTGGGAGAGTAACATTACCTGCTCTTGGTACACTGTAATTCCATATGTTTCTGCTAAATACTCTTCCATGGCGGGTAAGTCATACTCAATATCTTCTGTTCCGTGTTTTCTATTAATAAAAGACGGAATATATTCCATCGGGCCTGGTCTGTACAAGGCATTCATGGCAATTAAATCTGCAAAAACGGTCGGTTTTAAAGAACGCATGTGTTTTTGCATTCCTGGAGATTCGTACTGAAAAATACCCACAGTTTCTCCTTTTTGGAATAGCTCATAGGTTTTTTCATCATCTAGAGGAAAATTTTCTGGATCTAGATCAACATCATGTTTTGCTTTTACAATTTTTACGGTGTCTTTGATTAAAGTCAGTGTTTTTAATCCCAAGAAATCCATTTTTAACAAACCTGCAGATTCCACGACAGAGTTATCAAATTGGGTCACATACATGTCAGAATCTTTTGCCAAAGCAACCGGCACATAGTTGGTGATATCTCCAGGCGTAATAATTACTCCACAAGCATGAATACCAGTGTTTCTAACAGAACCTTCTAAAATTGTTGCTTTATTAATGGTTTCTGCCACCAAGTCATTTCCGAAAGACATGTTTTTTAATTCTTCCACCAACTGTTTTTCTTCAGCTCTTAAGCCCGCTACTTTCCCCTTGCTTTTAGCATCATCACCAAAAATATTTTTTAGTTTAATAAGGGGAATGAGCTTTGCAATTCTATCGGCTTCAAAAAGCGGTAAATCTAAAACTCTGGCAGTATCTCTAATAGAAGATTTTGCTGCCATGGTTCCGTATGTAATAATTTGTGCAACTTGATTGGCTCCATATTTATTAATTACATAATCCATCACTCGACCTCGACCTTCATCATCAAAATCAATATCAATATCCGGCATCGAAACACGTTCTGGATTTAAGAAACGCTCAAAAAGCAAATCGTATTTAATAGGATCAATATTGGTAATCCACAAACAAAAAGCGACTACCGAACCTGCAGCGGAACCCCGACCTGGGCCAACAGCAACATCCATATTTCTTGCTTCACGAATAAAATCTTCGACAATTAAAAAATAACCAGGATATCCTGTTTTTTCAATTACAGAAAGCTCAAAATCTAAACGTTCTTTGATCGATTCTGTAATTTCTCCATATCGTTTTTTAGCCCCAACAAAAGTTAAGTGTTTTAAGAAGTTATTCTCGCCTCTTTTACCTTTATCTTCTTCATCTTTTACATCTTTAAATTCGTCAGGAATATCAAAGGCGGGTAATAAAACATCACGCGCAAGTGTAAATATTTCAATTTTATCTACAATTTCTTGAATATTAATAATGGCTTCAGGCATATCTGCGAAGAGGGTTTTCATCTCTGCTGTAGACTTAAAGTAATACTCATCATTTGGTAGGCCATATCTATAGCCACGACCTTTACCAATAGGTGTAGCTTGTTTTTCACCATCTTTTACACATAATAAAATATCGTGTGCATTAGAGTCTTTTCGCTCTAAATAGAAGGTGTTATTTGTAGCAATAACTTTAATGTTATGGTTTTTAGAAAATTTTAATAAGGTTTCATTTACAATTTTTTCGTCTTGTTGGTTATGGCGCATCAACTCAATGTAAAAATCATCTTTAAATTCCTCTTTCCACCAAAGCAAAGCTTCTTCAGCTTGTTTTTCTCCGAGATTTAGAATTTTACTCGGCACCTCACCATATAAATTCCCTGTTAAAACAATGATATCTTCTTTATATTTTTTGATGATTTCTCGATCAATTCTTGGCACGTAGTAAAACCCATCAACAAAAGCAATGGAAGACATTTTAGCTAAATTATGATATCCTTTTTTGTTTTTTGCCAATAAAACTACCTGATAACCATTGTCTTTCTGTGATTTGTTTTTATGATCTTCACAAATATTAAACTCACAACCAACAATAGGTTTCATTGGCGTTTCTGCCGTTTTATTATGGTTTAAAATCGCACTTACAAAATGAAAGGCAGCCATCATATTTGCGGTATCTGTCATCGCAACTGCAGGCATATTGTCTTTTGCAGCAGCTTTTACAATATTGCCAATTTGCATGGTAGATTGTAAAACAGAAAACTGAGTATGATTGTGTAAATGTGAAAATTGTACATTTTCTAATTCTGCTAAACCATCAGAAGTAGACAGCGTCGTTTCTGTGTTTTTTAATTTCTCAAGACGTTTGCGAATTTTTTCGCTTTCTTTCTTAAGGTTAATGTGTTTTAAACCAATTACCTGAATAGGTTTTGGGTTTATTTCAGAAAAGTTTTTAAAGTAATCGGCAGCTACGTCTAATTGTTCTTTGGTAAATTCTCTTAAACGAATTAATTCTAAAAAACAACGAGTCGTAGCCTCAACATCGGCAGTTGCATTGTGTGCGTCACCAAAACCAGCACCAAATAAATGGGTGTGTAATTCTGTTAATGTTGGTAATTTAAATTTTCCACCACGACCTCCAGGAATCTGACACATAAATGCCGTTTTCTCTGTACAGGTGTCTAAAATTGGAAGGGATGCAAGTTTGTTTTCAACCCCTAATCTATGGAATTCACATCCCATAATATTTAAATCAAAATTTAAATTCTGACCAACAATAAATTTGGTCTTACTTAAAGCTTCGTTAAATAAAATTAAACCATTTTCTAAAGAAATACCTTGTTCCTCCGCCAACTCAGTAGAGATTCCATGAATTCTTTCTGCGTCATACGGAATGTTGAAATTATCAGGTTTTATTAGAAAATCGTTGTGTTCTAGTAGATTTCCCATTTCATCATGCAGTTGCCATGCAATTTGAACGCACCTTGGCCAGTTATCTGTATTGGTAATGGGAGCATTCCAGCTTTTTGGTAAACCGGTCGTTTCGGTATCGAAAATTAAATACATTCTTGGGTAAATGTTGAGGTGTTTAACTGTTTAATTGTGTTGTAAAAATAGGTTTTTTTGAATAGAATTTAGGGTGAAGTTATTAACTATTGTTCATTGAAAAAGTATTTGTCTTTTGATAGGCAGTGTTAGGGATAGCGAGGTTTGTTTGAGCACATCGAAGACAGTGAGTAGCGAAAGCTCGACCCTTGTGGGAACGGTGTAAATATCTTTAAAACTAAATGTTTTTGTGTTAAATTAATTTGTATATTTGCGCCCACTTACTACGAGATAGTAAGATTTTTAATAATCAAGGTCGAGAACCTTAACAAATTAACAAATTATGTCTGTAAAGATTAGATTACAAAGACACGGTAAAAAAGGGAAACCATTCTATTGGATTGTTGCCGCTGATGCTCGTGCAAAAAGAGATGGTAAATACTTAGAGAAAATAGGTACTTATAATCCGAATGTAAACCCTGCAATTATTGATTTAAATATTGATAAAGCTGTAGAGTGGTTACAAAATGGTGCACAACCAACTGATACCGCAAAAAACATTTTATCTTACAAAGGTGCAATGTTAAAAAACCATTTAGTTGGTGGTATTAGAAAAGGTGCTTTAACACAAGAGCAAGCAGATGCGAAATTTGCAGCTTGGATGGAGGAAAAAGCAGCGAAAGTTTCTGATAAGGAAGCTGGTCTATCTAAAGTACAATCTGAAGCGAAAGCAACAGCATTGGCAGCAGAAAAAGCAGTTAACGAAGCAAGAATTGAAGCAGCTAAGCCAGTTGTTGAAGAGGTTGCTGAAGTTGTAGTTGAAGAAGCTGTTGAAGCGGCTCCTGAAACAATTGATGAAGCAGCAGCAAAGGCAGCAGAATAAATTATAAATTTATACGAGGATGCGTAAAGAAGATTGTTTTTATTTAGGCAAAATCGTTACAAAATATAGTTTTAAGGGTGAAGTTGTTATCAAATTAGATACAGACGAGCCTGAGTTGTATACAGAAATGGAATCAGTTTATGTCGAATTCGGCAGTAATCTGGTTCCATTTTTTATTGAAAAAAGTTCACTACATAAAGGGAATCAATTACGTGTTCAGTTTGAAGATGTATATTCTGATGAAGAAGCAGATTCTATTTTAAAATGCGGAATTTATTTACCTTCTACGATGTTGCCAAAATTATCGGGCGACAAGTTTTATTTTCATGAAGTAATTGGTTTTACGGTTGTGGATGTTAACTTCGGAGAAGTGGGGCAAATTGTTCATATAAATGATAAAGCTGCACAACCACTTTTTGAAATTGATAGAGATGGAAAAGAAATTTTTATTCCTATGGTGGATGCTTTCATTAAAAAAGTAGACAGAGAAAACAATACGATTCAAGTAGAAACACCAGAAGGTTTAATAGAACTTTATTTATAATTTAAAGTATGCTGAACTTCGTTCAGTATAAAAAGAGAGGTGGCCGAGTGGTCGAAGGCGCACGCCTGGAAAGTGTGTATACGGCAACGTATCGAGGGTTCGAATCCCTTCCTCTCTGCAAAAGGAAAACCGAAGCAAGAATTGCTTCGGTTTTTTTATATCCCATCGTCAAAAGCTTGCTTTTGTAAGATTTGGATATAAAAAAACCATCCAAAGCGGAGCTTTGCGGTTTTCCATGCTTGCTCCGGATACCCATTTGGGATCAGCGAAGCTAATCCCAAATGGGTCCAGCAGTCCAGCAGTCTTGGGGTCTTTGGGTCACTTATCAG
>CAXMOR010000026.1:0-59306 GCA_964195455.1 uncultured Acidimicrobiia bacterium | reverse complement strand
CCTTATATTTAACCTTATCCGCAGAAAATACCAACATTTTTGCCGCTTCTTTATCTCCAGAAGTTGAGTTTTTCCACCAATCTTTATAGAAATAGGCCGTTCTTCCCGTTGCATGTCCACTCTTTTTGTCGATAACCCTAATTAAAAAACGACCTCGATCTTTCTCTGGAATCTTCAACTTAAAACTTCCTTTTCCTTTAGAATTTGTACTAATTTTTAAAGTTTTGTATTTATTATGATAACTGCTAGATGCATATCTTGATAAATTGTCAACAGAAGAACTCCACCACCAACGCCATTTAATTTGATACACTTCAACTTCAATTTCATCTCTTTGAATTGGTTTTCCATTTTCGTCTACAGAAACAATTGAAAACGTTTGATTTTCATCTGTAAAGAACGAACCATATCTATTTCCTTTTGGAGATTCCAACCCCACAAAAGAAGCAAAAGGAGCGTATTTCTTAGTGAAAGCATCCATCGAAAAATCACCACCATTTTCGAAAGCTCTCACTAAAAACTGAACGTTTAACATGTCTGGAGCATTTTTACCAATAGTTAATTTACTGTCGATTTGCGCCACTCCATTTGCATCTAATTCTCCTTCAAAAACAGTTATTTCTTCTGATGAAAATTTTCTTGACGGATCAGAAAAAACATACGTTTTATAATTTTTAAAACTATAGTTAGCAGCCGAAACCTTTGCTTTAATTTCTACTTTTAAATTTTTCGCAGGTGTTCCATGTAACCATTTTACATCTAAAGTTCCTTTAATTGGATTTCTGCTAGTTAAAATTTCATTCTCAAAATTGACCTTAATTTTCAAACGATTTGGTTTTACGGTTTCCACTTTTAAAGCCTTGTAAAACTTTGCACCACCCACAGAGATCTTTGCTGAATAATTACCTGTTTTTGCTTCTTGTGCTGTTATTACAGAAAACTTGTAAAAATTATTTAAGTTTTCTGAAGTCACTTTTTTATAAACTAACTTCCCATTGGGATCTGTAACTTCCAGTTTTATTGGATGATTTTTTGGTAAATTATTATCGGCATCATTCAGTATAAAAGTTAAGTGTATGGAATCTCCTGGCCTCCAAACTCCGCGTTCACCATAAATATAACCTTTAAGTCCTTTTTGAGTTTTGCTGCCAGAAACATCAAACTTACTTAATGACAAAGAATTTCCATCCAACAACTTTATATACCCTTTGTTATTTCCTTTAGAAACGACAGCAAATGCGGCTTCTTTAGATATTTTTATATTTACAAACCCATCAGAATCTGTTTTTCTTGATACCATTACTTGTTTCTGAAAATTGAATAATTTTACAATTGCACCCATTATCGGTTTCGTATCAATAATATTGGTGACTGCAAAGAAATAATCATTGTTCGTTCCTTTCTTTGCTATAATACCAAGGTTAGAAGCTAGCAAGTTTTGAGAAACCATTCTGCCTTCACCATAATAGGCATCATTACAAGGGTTTTCTCTTTCTCGCCAATTATAGTTATACGTTTTATAATTATATAATTTGTTGTCCCAATACAATTCTTCTTTCTCGTTTTCGTCTTCAATTTCACTTAAATTATCATATCCCTCAATGTAGTTTTCTTCAAAATCATTAGAAATATTTGCTAGTGCAGTATTTTCTGAGCAGTTATAAAGTGTTTGATTTTTTTTAAAATTCAGCTCAATCCTATAAATTGCTCCAGGTTCTGTCTCGACCATTCTAGAAATATCTACGCTATACGCTTTCCATTTTTGAGTGTTAAAATCTTTACCATCAATTAAAGTGATCGTTTCTTTTGCTACTCTTCGACCCACTCTCTTTATTTCATATTCATTCGTACTATTAAGGCTGTTTTCTTGCAGAAATTGCAACACATTCTCTTCATAAATTTTTATGATTCTAACAGTTACTTCTTTTACATTAATCGCTTCAAAATTGAATTTAAGATCTTTTGAATTCGGCAAGATTGTGCCGCTACTTAGTGCTCTAATTTGTGGTTTTTTCTGCTCGAAAGTAATGGTTTCTCTAAATGATTTTTTAAGCTTGAAACCTTCAGTATTTTGAATTCCTTGAAAAACTGCAACCACTATATTTCCCTGAAACTTTGCATCAGAAAACACCTTCAACTCGTTACCGTTTATAATAAAACGTGGATTTTTTACTTTCTGAACCGTCACTAATCCATCAAAGTTTTGTTGTTTTTTAAGTGCATCAGAAAAGTTGATAGAAATGTATTGTTCAGTTGTGTTTTTCACCTCTATACGAACCACCTTAAAATTATTTTTACCGGGAATTATAATCTCATTCTCTCCTTTTGATGCTGCATTTATAGATTCTCCAGTCCAAGAGATTTGTAATTTGCTATACTCTTTAAAACGTTGAATACTATCTACCTTAAATTCGAAATTCTTTCCATTTTGAAAAGATTCATTCCAAACAATACTTTTACTAATTCCTTTTTGTGATGCATTCAGTAATTTTTTAGCATTTACTAGAGAAATCACATCTGCAGATTTCACAACACCTTCTAAATATTGGTATTCCTTTGAATAAGACTGTAATGATTCGGTTTGAATGCTGAAATTTGGAGTAATCGTTTTAAACTGAAATGTATATTTATTAAATCCTTGAGGAATACTATTGTAAATTTTATTCAGGTTTACCGAAACCGTGTATTCAGTATCTGCTTCTAAAATTTCATCAGGAATAAAAACAAAAGAATGCTTGTTTATCGTTTTAACTTTTCCGCCTACAAATGGTGTAATCGTTATGAAATCCGACGAAACCTCTTGGTTTACTTCCCAATTAATCACTTCTTTACCAAGGTGTACACTAATCCTTTCTGTGGTTGATACAACCCCAGAAGTTGTGTAACTCACATACTCTTTAAATTTGTAGATATTATCAGTTTTTCGAGCTTCTTTTTTACAGGAAAAAATCAGAAGTAAAAGAACAAGAGCAGAAAGTAAGTTTTTTAGTTTCATAGTTGCAGTATTTATAAACAGAACTCAAAATTAAAGATTTAAGTCTCCTAAAAATTAAAACATTAGAATTCGTAAGGCATTTCTTAGAATTCGTGGAAATAAAAAAAACCTCAATCCGAAGATTAAGGTTTTTCGAGGTGTCTAGCGGATTCGAACCGCTGTACATGGTTTTGCAAACCATTGCCTAGCCACTCGGCCAAGACACCTTTTAACATTAAGGATTGCAAATCTAATCAAATTTACAAGTACTACAAGTATTTTTTATGTTTTGATTTTCTAATATGCATTTATACTATTTTCAAAACCATAAAATAAGATTAGATAATTCTTCTACAATTAATTATAATTTTTGATAAAAAGAAACAGGTTTCGTTAAGTATAATTGGTTAGCAGTAACTTGATTTAAATTCAAAACAAAAGACTTATCTTTTTTTCGTGAGAATAATTACAACCTCTTCCACATTTCCACCCATTGGCGGATTTATTTTAGATACAGAAATTTTTGCTCTTCGAATCATTCTTAACTCTTTAAAAAAACGATCTAAGATACGTTGTGCAACTTCTTCTAATAATTTAGAACGAATTGCCATTTCTTCTTTAACAATATGATTTAAATGTACATAATCTACTGTATCTGAAAGTTCATCTGTTTTTGCAGATTTTTTTAAATCGGCTTTTACCTCTACATCTACTCTGTAATCAGATCCTATTTTTGCTTCTTCCTCTAAACACCCGTGAAATGCATAGAGTTTAATATTATTTACTTGTATAATTCCCATTTATTCTTCATTATTTGAAACTGCCTCAACCTTTTCCCACATTTTATCAGAGTTTAATCTAAAAGATCCTTTGAACTCTAAATCCCATTGACTGGGCTCAATAATGGATAAAAATAATTCTTCTTTTTTATTTTTATATAAATGATACGTTTCGCCTATAATAGGTTCAAAGCCAAATTTAGCATTATAAAGCATGTCATTATATTGGAATTTTTCCATCAATAATTCATACTCTTTTTTAACCTCGTCAAATTTTCCTTTCAGTATTTTATTTACACGTCTTACACCATCTGCTGTCCAGGTAGCTGTATTTGTTGGCTTAATCACTGGCGAACTTGCTGATGTTCCGTAAGGTTTTAAAGCAGCATCGTATTTTTGCGTTTCTTCATTAAAAACAACCAAATCCGGCTTTTTTTCTCCGTCTTTATTCATATTGTAAAATTACGACAAAAATTAAGTACTAAATTGTCTTTTTAGAAAATTTTAACAGCTAAAAATACTGGTGTTAGTGATTGCAATGGCATCTTTTTTTGAGGTATGAAGAAAAGATATATTGGAAAGCACGACTTTAATTCTAAATGCATTAAGAACAAAGTAACACCCAAAACACGACCAACTCAATAGCACAACTAGTTGGTAAAAAAGTCGAAAACGTTGCTAATTGCGCTTGTTTTGGTTTTGTAAAATTCTGTGTAGGTACATTTTTCGCAAGTTACGCTTGTATATTTCTGATTTTGAACATCAAAAATTTTTGAAAGTGTTCCTCCGGTTGCTCGTAATTCCCCAACTTTATATGTTTTATTCTCGCATTTTGGACATGTGTAGTTTCTTATTTGATTGCTCATAATTTATTGTGTTTAATTATTAGATGCTTAATTTACGAATTTGTTACAAAGACTCAATTGCTGTAAAGTATTTTATGTAATTTTGCAGCTTAATTTTTGCGTATAAATTTATGTCTGAAGAGAAAAAATCGCTCAATTTTTTAGAGCAAATTATTGAAGAGGATTTAACAAATGGAATGTCAAAAGAAAATTTACGTTTTCGTTTTCCACCAGAACCTAATGGATATTTGCACATTGGTCACACCAAAGCAATCGGAATTAGTTTTGGTTTGGGTGAAAAATATAATGCACCTGTAAACTTGCGTTTTGACGATACAAATCCTGCAAAAGAAGAACAAGAATACGTAGATGCAATCAAGAAAGATATTTCTTGGCTAGGCTATTCTTGGGCAAATGAATGTTATTCTTCAGATTATTTTCAGCAATTATTCGATTGGGCAATTTTGCTGATTAAAGACGGAAAAGCCTATGTAGATTCTCAATCTTCTGAAGATATGAGATCACAAAAAGGTACTCCCACGGAAGTTGGAACCAACAGTCCTTTTAGAAACCGTTCTGTGGAAGAAAACGTAGAACTCTTTCAAGGAATGAAAGACGGAAAATTTAAGGAAGGTGAACATACTTTGCGTGCAAAGATTGATATGGAAAACCCAAATATGTTATTGCGTGATCCTATGATGTATCGAATTATGTTTAAATCGCATCATAGAACTGCTGATGATTGGTGCATTTACCCAATGTACGATTGGACCCATGGAGAGAGTGACTATATTGAACAGATATCGCACTCTTTGTGTTCTTTAGAGTTTAAACCTCATAGAGAATTGTACAATTGGTTTCGTGATAACGTATACGATTTTAGCAAAGCTGAATATCCGAATCCGCCAAAACAACGTGAGTTTTCTCGTTTGAATTTGAGTTATACAATTATGAGTAAACGAAAGTTGTTAACTTTAGTTGAAAATGGAAATGTTGCTGGTTGGGACGACCCAAGAATGCCAACAATTTCTGGCTTAAGAAGACGTGGTTACACCCCAAACTCCATAAAAAGTTTTATTGAAACCGTAGGTGTCTCTAAACGTGAAAACGTAATTGATGTAGCGCTTTTAGAATTTAAAATTCGAGAAGATTTAAACAAAACCGCCAACAGAGTGATGGCAGTTTTAGATCCTGTAAAAGTGATTATTGATAATTATCCTGAAGACCAAGAAGAAATGCTGACGGCTAATTATAATGATTATGAAGATGGTTTTGGAAGTAGAGAAGTTCCTTTTTCGAGAGAAATTTATATAGAAAGAGAAGACTTTAGAGAAGAAGCTAATAAAAAATTCTTTCGTTTAAAATTGGGGAAAGAAGTACGTTTAAAAAACGCTTATTTTATTACAGCAACCAGCTGCGAAAAAGATGAAAACGGAAAAATTACGGTAATTCATTGTACATACGATCCGTTAACAAAATCGGGAATGGATACAGAAGAAAGCAAACGAAAAGTAAAAGGAACCTTGCATTGGGTTTCGGTGCAACATGCTGTAAAAGCAGAAGTAAGAGCATATGACCGATTGTTTTTAGATGAAGCACCAGATTCTCATAAGGATAAAGATTATATGGAGTTTGTAAATCCTAATTCTTTAGAAATAATTAATGCTTTTATTGAGCCAAGTTTACAAAGTGCAAAAATTGGAGAGCGTTTTCAGTTTCAACGTTTGGGATATTTTAATGTAGATGATGATGCGACTGCAGAGCATTTAGTTTTTAATAAAACGGTTGGATTACGAGATTCCTGGGGTGGAAAATAAGTTGGTAGTTTGCACTTTTGTGAATAAAAAGAAAATATGAAAGACGACGGTTTTAGAAATAAGACAATAGGCCAATTAAAGGCGAGTTTAAGAGCAATAAAAATGATTACAATTGCTTTAACTTCTGTCATCACTTTATTGTTATCAATGGCTATTTATGGAATGGTTACGAAAGAAGATACTGGAACTTCCGTCGCCTTATTTGTAGTTGGTGTTTCCTGTGGCGGCATACTTCCTTTGCAGTTTATGCTGATGAAAAGAATTAAAAGTAAATTAGCATCCAGAGAATAAAACTTATAACAGATTGTCTCTATTTTAAGAAATGCAATTTTGTCTACAAAATAAATATTAATTTAAAAAACAGCACATCATGAAAAAATTAATCGTTTTAAGTTTATTAATTTTAGCTTCTTGTGCAGACAAGAACGAAATAAAACAAGTTGCGGAAATTTCTTGTGGCCAATGTCAGTTTGAATTAGATACTGAAGACGGTTGTGATTTAGCCATCAGAATAAATGACAAAGCTTATTTTGTTGAAGGCTTTGGAATTAATGATTTTGGTGATGCACATGCTAAACATACCGGTTTTTGTGAAGTTATCAGAAAAGGTGAAATAGTTGGCAAAATAGAGAACAACAAATTTGTTGCATCCTCTTTAAAATTAATTGACTAATTTCTATCTTACGAACCTATATGTTGCTTTTATTAAAAAAGTATCTTCTAATTTGTTGTTTGTAATTTGATCTCGTAAACTTCTTGTCAAAGAATTTCTTGGATCATCAAAGGTTATACCTCCTCTTGCCCAAACAAAAAACAATTCAGAACCTGGAATGTATTCCCATCTTGCAACCAAATTGGTTCGCAATTGAACAAAAGAAAAATCGGGTTTATTAAAAGTGTAATCTGTATTTCCATCTAAATTTTCATCAATATTATAAACCTCATTTGTTAATGAAATTTGATTTTGATTATAATTAGAAACTCTATCATCTATGCTCGCAGCAGTTGACTGATTTACCGTTTTAAAATTAGAGTATCTTCCTCTCGAAATATAAGGTTGACCATAAAACTGGATAGACATATTTGGGTTAATACTATAATTTAAACGCAAAGTTGTGGATAAACTTTGATTATCGATTTCACCTAAAACATATCTTTTTTGATTCCCAAAATCTGCTGTTGTTATATATTGTGTTTTATCAATAGTTTTCTCAAACTCTGTATCTAAAGACATACTTAAAGCATCAAAAGGTTGATAATTCAATTTAAAAATATATTTTTTTAAATCATTTACACTTTCTTCTGTTTTACGATCTATGTAACCCGCAGTAAAACTCATCTTCTTACTTTTATCAGATCCAAAGAAAAGATATATAAAATTCTTATCAGCATAACGCCAGCGAGGACCTCCTCTTAAATAGGCGTTTTCATAACTTAAAGGTTTATGACCAATACCTAGTTCAGTAGACCAATTATTTATCCAACTAATATTTACTTTCGCCTCATATTGCATATTATTTTGATTTCCTTGAAAATCAAATGTTGAATATTGTTCTAACTGTAGTTTAATATCTCTATATGTTTTTGTAGGAACCTGCCATAAATATTGAACTTCTGAAAATTGAATTATTTCATCTGTTTGACGCAAAAAACCAACATCATTTAATTCTAATTCTGGAGAACGCCAAACAAAACCAATATTATAACGCCAATTCCCACCACCTTGCTTTCCTGCTTCAATTCTACCTCCAGAACCCGTTAAAGATGTTCTCGTAGGATCTAATTCTACATGAGTTGCATCTACTCTTTGAAACAGTCTAGCAATTGAAAGCTGGGTTTTTTCTATTGCTTCCTCACTTCCTAAAACATGACTCATTACTGCATTTCCTTCGAAGTAATAAACTCTATTACGCCACGTATGTCTAAAATCGATTCCCCCGGTATAAGCTGATTTATGCAATTCTGAAAAATTACCATCTAAATTTCGATTTGTTGCAGTAAAAATTCCTCCAATAAAAGAATTTCTTCCATTAAAATCCTTCTGGGCTCTGGCAACAAAAAAGTTAGTCAAAGGCTCTACAATTTCTTGTCTTGACCCTCCATTTGTTTCTCTTACTTCTGCATATTCATTCGCCGTTAAACTTTCTAGAATACCTATAGACCAACCATTTTGGGTTTTACCTGAAAATTTCGCAGCTCCTAAAATCGTCGAATTAATTGGTTCTTTAGCATACTCTCCAACTCCTAAACTGGCGTTTCTGTGGGGGTTTCTGCCAATTCTTCTGCTATAAAAAAGGTTATCTCTTCCGTTCCCAAACTTAAAATCAAAGATGTTTTTATTTTCTACAAAAAAAGGTCTTTGTTCATTAAAAAAAATCTGAAACCCATCTAAAGCTATTGCTCCAGGGTCTGCTTCTACTTGCCCAAAATCTGGATTAATTGTTAAATCTAAAGTTAAGTCATTTGTAATTCCGATTTTAGCATCCAAACCACCATTTATTTTAAAATCACTTCCATCTCTGTAAGGATTTTCTGTTTCTGCAGGGTAAGAATCATATTGCACAACTGTAAAAGGTTGAATTTCTACTTGCTTCTGAGGAACTAGATCAATTAAACCGCGTAATTCACCTGCTTCACTAATAAAGCCGGCTTGATCATTTGAAATTCTTTGCCATAAAGAACGTTCATTTTTCCTAAAAATAGTTCGATTTATATTAAAGCCCCATATTTGCTCTTTTGCTTTACCAAAGCGCAATTGGCTAAAAGGAATTTTCATCTCGGCAGTCCATCCTATTTTATCCACTTTTGCATTTGTATACCAAATTGGGTTCCAACTATCATCCCAATTATTTCCGTTTTCTGTAACTATCTCTTCCCCTTTTACACCTGCAGCAGTAGTTGTAAATACAAAAGCCGTTCTTTTATCGTGATAACTATCAATAATAACATTAACCCTATCTCCTGCAAAACCGTCTCTTCTCGTTAATCGTTGTTGAATTAATTCTGGATGGTCATCGAAAGCTCTTATAGCAATGTATAAATACTTTGCGTCATACATAACTTTAAATTGAGTTTGATATGTTGGCTCAGTTCCTTCGTTTGGAGTTTTTCCCACAAAGTCTGACGACCATTCTACGATTTCCCATGCGTCTTCAAAAATTCTACCGTCAATAACCGGTGTTTTTACCAATTTTTTAGTGGTATAAATCCTCTTCTGAATTTTATTTATTATACTCTCTTGCGCAGTTAAATTAGCTGTACAAAGATTAATAAATAGCAGTATTAAAGTAAAAACTTTCATTGTTATTAGAGATACCTTTATTGTTGAAAACAAGTTATTTATGGGCAATTAATTCTAGCACAAAAATAGCTTTCTCTTTTCTTAAGAATTTGTTAATTATAACTAATTAAAAACGATCAATAAAAAAACTAAACAGCTATTTGTCAATCAAATAAATAGCATTATATTTGCACTCCTTTTTTAAGGAAAATGAATTATTATTAATAAACAAAAACTAATAGTGTAATTATGAACACATTAAGTTACAAAACAGTATCAGCAAACAGCGCTACCGTAAACAAGGAGTGGGTTTTAGTTGATGCAGACGGGCAAACGTTAGGTCGTCTATCTTCTAAAATAGCAAAGCTAATTAGAGGTAAATACAAACCAAACTTTACTCCTCACGTAGATTGTGGAGACAACGTGGTTATTATTAACGCAGAAAAGATTGTTTTAACTGGTAAAAAATGGACTGACAAATCTTACATTCGTCACACAGGATATCCAGGAGGACAAAGATCGCTAACTGCAACAGAAATGTTTGAGAAAGATCCTACAAGATTAATCGAAAAAGCAGTTAAAGGAATGTTACCTAAAAATATTTTAGGAGCAGCACTTTACAGAAACTTGTATGTTTATGCAGGGACAGAGCACAAACACGCAGGTCAAGCACCTAAAGCTATTAATCTTAACGATCTTAAATAATGGATACAGTTCACAAAATAGGTAGAAGAAAAACGGCTGTTGCTCGTATTTATCTTACAGAAGGTAAAGGAAACATTACTGTAAACAAAAAAGACTATAAGAGTTACTTTACTACAGGTACTTTACAATATAAAGTACAACAACCTTTAATGTTAACAGAAAACTTAGAATCTTATGATATCAAAGTTAATGTTTACGGAGGTGGAGTTACAGGACAAGCAGAAGCTATTCGTTTAGCAATTACAAGAGCATTGGTTTCTATTGATGCAGACCACAGAATTATCTTGAAACCAGAAGGTTTATTAACACGTGATCCAAGAATGGTTGAACGTAAGAAATTTGGTCAGAAAAAAGCACGTAAAAAATTCCAATTCTCGAAACGTTAATATTTTTTACTGGTGCCTTGAGCTTTGTCGAAAGGTTGGTAAATTATTATATCGAGAACTGTTATTATTACATACAATTAATATTAAACAGTTTAGTATCTAAATATATAAGACTCATAAAAGACTACTTATATATTGATTTCAAAACAGAAAGTAAACACATTTAAAAAATGGCAAACGTAAACATTCAAGAATTATTAGATAATGGTGTACATTTCGGACACCTTACTAGAAAGTGGAACCCAAACATGGCTCCATACATTTATACAGAAAGAAATGGTGTACACATCATTGATTTGTATAAAACTGCAGCTAAAATAGAAGAGACTTCAGAGGCTTTAAAAAAGATTGCAAACTCTGGACGTAAAATTTTATTTGTTGCTACTAAAAAACAAGCAAAAGATATTGTTGCTGAAAAAGCAAAATCAGTAAACATGCCTTTCATCACAGAAAGATGGCCAGGTGGTATGTTAACGAACTTTGTAACTATTAGAAAAGCTGTTAAAAAAATGGCTCATATTGATAGAATGAAGCAAGATGGTTCTTTTGATGCCTTATCTAAAAGAGAGAAATTACAAATTAATCGTCAGAGAGAAAAGTTAGAAAAGAATTTAGGTTCTATATCTGATATGACTCGTTTACCTGGTGCATTATTTATAGTGGACATCAAAAAAGAGCATATTGCTGTTGCAGAAGCTCAAAAATTAAATATTCCGATCTTTGCAATGGTAGATACCAACTCTGATCCAAGATTAGTTGATTTTGTAATTCCTGCAAATGATGATGCTTCTAAGTCTATAGACAAAGTATTATCTTTCGTAATTGATGCCGTTGCAGAAGGTTTATCAGAAAGAAAAGCAGACAAAGAAAAAGTAAAAGTAGCGAAAGAGGTTGTGGCTCCGAAGGCAGAAAAAGCAACTCCTAAAGCTGAAGAAACTAAAGTTGAAGTTACTGAAACTCCTACTGAAGAAACAAAATAATTATAACTTTTAAAATATAAAATAACATGGAAACAGTAAAAGTAAGTGCTGCTGATGTTAAAAAATTAAGAGAAGCTACTGGAGCTGGAATGATGGACTGTAAAAAGGCATTAGTTGAGGCAAGTGGTGATTTTGATAAAGCAATTGATGTTTTGCGTAAAAAAGGTCAGAAAATTGCTGCAAAAAGAGCGGATAGAGAATCTACAGAAGGTGTTGCGGTAACTAGAATTAATAACGATAAAACTACTGGTGTAGCAATCGTTTTAGCTTGTGAAACTGACTTTGTTGGAAAAAACGACTCTTTTGTAGCCTTAGGTGGTCAGTTTGCTGATATCGCTTTAAATTACGATAGTAAGGAATCTTTCTTAACTGCTGATTTCGGAGGAATGACAGTTGCCGATAAACTAGTTGAACAAACTGGTGTTATTGGAGAAAAGTTAGAGATAACTGCTTTTGAGAAAATTGAAGCCGCTTATGTTGGTGCTTATACTCACATTGGTAAAATCGCTGCTTTAGTTGGATTATCTGCTGATGTTGATAATGCTGAAATTTTAGCAAAAGATGTAGCAATGCAAGTAGCATCTATGGGTGCATCCACTTTATCTTACAAAGATTTTGATCCTGCTTTTGTAGCTGCAGAAACAGAAGCTAGAATTGCAGTTATCGAAAAAGATAATATTGAATTAGGGCGATTAGGTAAAACATTAAAAAATGTGCCTCAATACATTTCTATGTCTCAATTATCTGAAGAAGTTTTAGCAAAAGCTGAATTAGCTGCAAAAGCTGAATTAGCTGCTGAAGGAAAACCAGAAAAAATTTGGGATAGAATTTTACCAGGTAAAATGGAAAGATTTATTTCTGACAACACAACTTTAGATACGGAACAATGTCTTTTAGATCAATCTTTCATTAAAGATGAAAAGAAAAACGTTGCACAATATGTAAAAACATATGGAGATGTTTCTGTAAGTACCTTTAAAAGAGTTACTTTAGGTTAATAAATTTTCATTTTAACGCTCTAAAATGCGTTAAAAATAGATAGTAAAAAAGGTAGTGATTTTTAAATTACTACCTTTTTTTTTATTTTTACAATTCTGATTGAATGCTTATTTCTTAAGTTAATTTCTACATAAAACAACCTTCAAAAAATTTCACTACATTTTTTGTAACCAAGTTTTTACAGCAACTTCTGCTTTAATAATTTCTTTTAATTCAGAAATAGCAACACGTTTTTGCTCCATAGTATCTCTATGTCTTATGGTAACACATTTATCTTCTAAAGTGTCATGATCTACTGTAATACAAAAAGGAGTTCCTGCTGCATCTTGTCTTCTATAACGCTTACCAACAGCATCTTTTTCATCATAAAAAACGTTGAAATCCCATTTTAAATCATCCATAATTTCACGAGCAACTTCTGGCAAACCATCCTTTTTCACTAAAGGAAAAATGGCTGCTTTAAACGGTGCTAAAACCGATGGTAATTTTAAAACGGTTCTTGTAGTTCCGTTTTCCAGCGCTTCTTCCACTAAAGAATTAGAAAAAACAGCTAAAAACATTCTGTCTAAACCAATAGAAGTTTCCACTACATAGGGTGTATAACTTTTATTTTCTTCATGATCGAAATACTGTAATTTCTTACCTGAATGTTTCTCATGAGCTTTCAAATCGAAATCTGTGCGCGAATGAATTCCTTCTAATTCTTTAAATCCAAAAGGAAAATTAAATTCAATATCTGATGCTGCATCCGCATAATGCGCTAATTTATCATGGTCATGAAAACGATAATTCTCTGCGCCCATCCCTAAAGATAGATGCCATTTTAAACGTGTTTCTTTCCATTGCTCATACCAAACTTTTTGTGTGCCTGGTTTTACAAAAAATTGCATTTCCATTTGTTCAAACTCTCGCATTCTAAAAATAAACTGTCTTGCAACAATTTCATTTCTAAATGCTTTACCGGTTTGTGCAATCCCAAAAGGGATCTTCATTCTCCCTGTTTTTTGCACATTCAAGAAATTCACAAAAATCCCTTGCGCCGTTTCTGGACGCAAATATAAATCCATAGCAGTTTCTGCCGAAGCACCCAATTTTGTTCCGAACATTAAATTGAACTGTTTTACATCTGTCCAATTTCTAGAACCTGTTAAAGGATCTGCAATTTCTAGTTCCTCAATTAACAACTTAACATCGGCTAAATCCTCCTTCTCTAAGGAAGTGCCCATTCTTGATAAAATTGTGTTTATTTTTTCTTGATACCCAACAACTCTTCCGTTTGTAGCAAGAAATTCTTCTTTGTTAAAAGCATCGCCAAAACGTTTTTCTGCTTTAACAACCTCTTTATTTATTTTTGCTTCAATTTTAGCACAATAATCTTCAATTAAAACATCGGCTCTGTACCGTTTTTTAGAGTCTTTATTATCAATTAAAGGATCGTTAAAAGCATCTACATGCCCAGAAGCTTTCCAAGTTGTAGGATGCATTAAAATTGACGCATCAATACCAACAATGTTCTCGTGCATTTGAACCATTGCTTTCCACCAATAATCTCTAATATTTTTCTTTAGCTCTACTCCATTTTGAGCATAATCATACACCGCACTTAATCCGTCATAAATTTCAGAAGACTGAAAAACATAACCATATTCTTTTGCGTGTGATAATACTTTTTTAAACTGATCTTCTTGTTTTGCCATAATGACGACGAAGATACATGTTTACTAAAGTTTTTCAAGAAAATTTATTCGACTTTTTTACAGCGATAAATAAATGCTGGAGGGATATTTAAAGGTTCAAATTCTACCGAAATAGACTCCTTAAACACTTTTTTTATTCTTTTGAAGTAACTTAAGCTGTATTGATATTGAATGAATGTACCATTCTCCTCCAAGACACTAAATGAATTAGATAAAATTTCTTCTGAAACTTCTTCCGGTATCATGGCTAATGGTAAACTAGAAATAATACAATCTACCTTCATAATCTGTAACCTTTTCAATTCATTCGAAATTTTTTCTGCGGAAGTGTTCAATACAATTAGCTGCGGATGTTTTTGCTCTTTTAGTTGACTATAAAAATTATTATTAATTTCGAAGCAAATTAACCTTGCTGTAGGAGATAACTTTTCTAAAATATACTTTGTAATTGCTCCATTTCCAGGACCTAACTCAACGATAACATCCACTTTAGAAAAATTAATTTCTCTTAACATCCTCTTTGACAAAAACCTAGAACTTGGCGCAATAGTGCCTAATGTTTTTAGGTTTTTTAATGCTTCTTTGAAAAATTTTATTCTGCTAGACAAGGGCAATTTCTTATTTAATAAGTATCTTACTTAAAAATTGTTACGTAAAGATGAGACTTTTAAAAGACTTATTCTATATTTTTTACCCAAAACTATGTGCTGTTTGCGAAGAACATCTGGTAGAAAATGAAACTACTATTTGTACTCTTTGCCGACACGACTTGCCGCTAACTAATTTTCAAAATTTTAAACAAAACATAGTTTCTGAGACTTTTTATGGTAGATTTTTAATTGAAAATGCATTTTCTTTATTTTTTTTTAGAAAAAAAGGAATTGCAAAAAAATTAATTCATGATTTAAAATACAAAGGCAATGAAGAAATTGGCATTTTCTTTGGCAATTGGTTGGGCGAATTTTTTAAAGAGAATCAAATATTTAAAGAAGTAGATTATATAATACCTGTTCCTTTGCATCCTAAGAAATTAAGAGAAAGAGGGTATAACCAAGTAACAAAATTTGGCAAAACCCTGAGCAAGCACTTAAATATTCCTTTTTTAGAAAGTTATTTAGTCCGAATCTCATCTACCAAAACCCAAACTTTAAAAGCTCGTTTTGAACGTTTTAATAATATTGACACAAAATTCATTTTAAAAAACCCTGAAATTTTTCAGGATAAACATATTTTATTAATTGATGACGTTATTACAACTGGTGCAACTTTAGAAGCATGCGCTAAAGAATTTTCAAAATCTAAAGATTGCAAAATAAGTATTTTAACCATGGCGTATACAGAATACATTTTATGATTTTATATTCAAAAATTAATTGTTAATTTGTATTAAATTTATTTTTTGTGAGAATAGTTTATAGATTTCTTTTTTTATCCGCTTTACTTATTTTTATTACGAATTGCGCAAGAACCGGTAGACCAGAAGGTGGCCCGAAAGACGAAGAGGCACCTTTGTTTATTACAGCAAACCCACCTTATGAAAGTGTAAACTTTGACAAGAAAGAAATTAAGATAGACTTTAACGAATATATTAAATTAAAAGATTTGAATAAACAATTGGTGGTTTCACCTCCAATGAAGAATCCTCCATTAATTTCTCCTCAAGGTTCACCAAGCGAGTTTATCAAAATTGAAATTATTGATACTTTAAAACAAAATACCACTTACATTTTTAATTTTGGAAATGCAGTTCAAGATCATAATGAAGGTAATAAATTAGAGAATTTTAAATATGTTTTTTCTACCGGTACTTATATAGATTCTTTAACAACTTTTGGAAGAATAAAAGATGCACAACTTTTTGAACCCCCCAAAAATATAAATGTATTATTGTATAGAATAGACAGCTCTTTTAACGACTCTATTGTTTACAAAAAGAAACCCGATTACATAACGAATACCTTAGATACAGTCAGTTTTAAATTTACAAACCTTAGAAAAGGAAAGTATTTAATGTTGGCTTTACAAGAACCTGTGAACGATTATATTTTCAATCCGAAAACTGATAAAATTGGTTTTATTATCGATACCATTCAATTACCCAAAGATAGTATTATTACAAAACCAATCATTTTATTTAAAGAAGAACAACCTTATCAATTTAAAAGAGGAAAAGAAATTACCAAAGGAAAAATAGAATTTGGTTTTGAAGGTGATGCAAAAAACATGCAAATAAAAATACTTTCTAAAGTTCCTGATAATTTTAAAAGTGTTTCTAAGTTTGAAGTTGATAAAGATACTTTAAACTTTTGGTTTACTCCTTTTGAGACAGATTCCTTGAATTTCATAATCGCTAACAACGAGTTTTCAGATACATTAACGGTAAAATTGAGAAAGAAAAAATTAGACTCCTTAATAATAAAATCTTCTACAAACAGCATTATTCATTTTAGAGACACTTTCTTTTTAACCAGTAACACCCCAATTATAAAAATTGACACTAGTAAAATAAGTCTTTTTGACAAAGACACAGTTGCTGTAAACTACACCGCTTTACTTTCTAAAAAGGAAAATAAAATTGGATTTATTTTTGATAAAAAACCAAAAGAAAAATATAATTTTACGGCCCTACCAGAGGCTTTTTATGATGTTTTTTCGGTTAAAAATGACACTTTAAAATATCGTTTTGGCACCAAAGAAATTGATGATTATGGGAGAATTACTTTAAAAGTAAATAATCAAAATTCTAAAAATTTAATTATTGAATTGCTTTCTGGATCAAAGCAAGATAAAGTAATAGAGCGTCAATTTATTGCAACTTCCAAGGCAATTGTTTTTGATTTATTACAGCCAAAAAAATACACCATTCGTGTTATTATTGATGAAAATAAAAATAATAAGTGGGATACTGGGAATTATCTGAAAAAGCAACTTGCTGAAAAGATTTTATATCACGAACAAATTAATAATGCTGTATTAAGAGCCAATTATTTTTTGGAAGAGAATTTTGTTGTTAAATAATTAAAAAGCTATTCCATAAGATATAAAACAACCTGAAAAGTTAATACTTCCAAGTCTTTTTATATGGCCATATTTTACGTTTTTTATTAATTTATAGCCTGTTCTAAATCTGCTAATAAATCTTCTTCATCTTCAAGACCTACACTTAATCTAATTAAAGAATCTGTAATTCCTATTTTTACTCGTGCTTCTTCTGGCATTGAAGCGTGCGACATTGTGGCAGAATGATTCACCATACTTTCTACACCTCCTAAAGATTCTGCTAACGTAAAAAATTTAATGTTTTCTAAAAATTTAAAAGTAGCTTCTCTACTTTCGTCTTTTAAACGGAAAGAAACCACTCCACCAAAATCCTTCATCTGTTTTTTAGCCACTTCATGATTTGGATGCTCCTCTAAGCCCGGATAATATACTGCCTCAACCTTAGGATGGTTCTTTAAAAAATTTGCTACTATGCTGGCATTTTCGCAATGACGTTGCATTCTAATGTGTAATGTTTTTATTCCTCTTAATGCTAAAAAAGAATCCATAGGACCCGCAACTGCACCAGCAGCAAATTGAATGAAATCTAATTCCTTAGCTAATTTTGCGTCTTTTACAATTAAAGCACCCATTAATAAATCTGAATGTCCTCCTAAATATTTTGTTACAGAATGCATTACGATGTCTGCTCCTAAATCTAAAGGCCGCTGTAAATATGGTGTTGCAAATGTATTATCTACAGCAATTAATATATCTACATTAATTTCTTTTACTGCAGTACAAATTGCTTCGATATCTGCAATTTTCATTAATGGATTTGTAGGCGTTTCTAACCAAACTAATTTAGTTTTTTGTGTAATTTCTTTTGATATATTTTCGCCAGAGTCTATATCTACATAAGTAAACTCTAATCCATATTTTTGAAATAATCGCGTAAACATTCTGTAAGTTCCTCCATACAAATCGTTACCTGTAATAACTTCATCTCCAGGTTTTAGCGTTCTTAAAACACAGTCTATTGCCGCCAAACCAGAAGAAAATGCAAAAGCATTTGTTCCGTTTTCAATAGAAGCAAAACTATCTTCTAAAGCAGATCTTGTTGGGTTTGCCCCTCTTGAATAATTGTATTCTTGATCTGCCCCAAGGCTAGTTTGTGCATAAGTAGATGTTTGAAATATTGGTGGCACTATTGCACCAGTTGATTTTTCTGGTTTTTGACCTCCGTGAATCGTTTTTGTATTGAATTTCATTTTTTTTAATTTAATGAATTGCCAACCATTAAAAAACTAGTTTTCAGATTATTCTGTGAATTTTTTGATCAACTTTCCGACTGTTAAACCTTGCACTAAAATTGAAAAAACTACCACAATATAGGTAACTACTAAAAATAAATCCCGTTCCATATCACCTGTTAAACTCAAAGCTAAAGCGATAGAAATTCCACCCCGTAATCCTCCCCAAGTCATAATTAAATTTGTTTTAGGAACAAAATCCAACTTTTTTGCATATAACTTAATAGGTAATAATAATGAAATATATCTTGCGAACAATAACAAAGGAATGATAATAAAACCTGCTAAAATATAACTTGCATCTAATGTTAAAACCAAAATTTCCATTCCAATCATCACAAAAAGTATGGTGTTCAAGAGTACATCTATAAGTTCCCAAAATTTATCTACATACAGCTCTGTAACTTTACTCATAGAAGATTCTCTAACCGTATCTGTACCTACAAGTAAACCTGCGGTAACCATTGCCAATGGTGCAGATAAATGAAGTTGCTGAGCAACTAGGGTCCCTCCCATAACAGCCGCTAGTGTAATAATCACTTCTATATCATAATCATCAATACTCTTTAATAATTTGTAAGTAACCCAACCTATAAGCAGTCCAAGTATAATTCCTCCAACAACTTCTACTAAAAATAATTCTGCAACATGGCCTAAAGAAATTTCACTTCCGCCATTGGCAATTTGATAAATTGTTAAAAAAATAACAACTCCAACTCCATCATTAAATAAAGACTCTCCAACAATTTTTGTTTCCAATTTTTTTGGTGCACCAACTTTTTTCATAATTCCTAAAACAGCAATTGGATCTGTTGGCGAAATCAATGCTCCAAAAAGTAAACAATAGATAAAATCTACTTCAAGGCTTATAATTTTAAGCGCATAAAAAACTAAGATTCCTACTAAAAAAGTAGAGATTAAAGTACCTAAAGTGGCAAAAATTAATACTGGTTTTCGTTGAATTTTTAATTGTTGAAAATTAGTATGTAAAGCCCCTGCAAAAAGTAAAAAACTTAACATAACGTCTAGAAGCACCGTTTTAAAATCAATACTTGTAACGAGTTCTATTTCTTTAAGAAGAAGAGTATCATCAAAATAACTTAGCACAAAAACGGCCAGGGTAAATAAAATGGTAATTAGCATTAAACCAATTGAGTTTGGTAATTTTAAAAACCGTGTATTTATGTAGCCAAAAGCAGCTGAAAGTACTACTAAAATGGTTGCTATTAAAAAATAATCCATAGAAAATTATACAAATTTTTTGATTGCTCTAATAATTCCATAATGAATACCTTCATGAAAATTATTAAACGCAATGGCTGTTTCTATCGAGGTTAAAACGAAACCTGTACTTGTTGGATACTCATTATAATTCTCAAAAATACCTGCTTCGAAATCTTCTTCTAAAGTATCTGGTAAACCCAATAATAATTCTTTAACCTCCTCAAATTCTTCTTCTGTTAAGGTTTTGGTTGGTGCAGTTCCTTTTTTGTAACCGTCAATTAAATCATCTGGACATAAACAATTTAAACCTGATAATTTATAATGCAACATTTGCTGTGTAACTACTAAATGTGCAACATTCCAAGCTATATTATTCTTAAACCCTTCAGGAATTTGGTGAATTTGATCTAGTGTTAATCCTCCTAATTCTTTTAAAACAAGCCCTCTAGATTTTCGTAGAATATCAAATTGTATTTTCATTTTTATGTGTAATTTTGAAGTGTAAATATAATCCATAAAAATGAAGAAAGTATATTTTTTACAAACTTGTGATACTTGCAGAAGAATTCTTAAAGAGGTAAATACTAATGGTTTTGAACGTCAAGAAATAAAGGCAGATAATGTTTCAGTTTCTCAACTAAATGAAATGTACGAGCTTTCTGGAAGTTATGAAGCATTATTCAATAAACGCGCAAAATTATATACGTCTATGGATTTGAAGAATCAAACTTTATCTGAAGCTGATTATAGACAATATATTTTAGATGAATATACGTTTCTAAAACGCCCAGTTTTTATTTTTGATTATGAAATATTTATTGGAAATAGTAAAAAAGTTATTGAAAAATTAAAAGAGAAGATTGGTTAAACCTTCTCTTTTCTAGTTTTTTATTTTGATAATCTTTTAATGTCAGAAGAAGAAATTATTGAAGCTAATTCATCTTTAGTAAGATTCGTTTTTAAACCCAGTAAGACTGCATCCTTTTCTTTACTATAAATGTTCACAATAATTTCTCTTATTCTATTTTTAGATTCTCTATAGTGTATGCTAACTCTATCTTTTCCATCTTTTATTCTTACAATAGTTTTAAGTTTATTCTTTTTAACAAACTTTTTAAAATCTTTTAAAACGTAATCAGAGTTATCATCATAAATTAAAATTTTATAATTACTAGATTTATCTAATAAAGCCTCTAGTTCATCATCATCTTGGTTATCTATAAAGAAATTAGCAATAAAACCTGGTATATTAAGTGATAAATCTGCTTCTTTTTTATGAGATTGATAGAATTGTGTAAACGTTTTTTCTTGCGCAGAAGAGCTTAGAATAAAAAAGCATACTACCGTAGTTAAAAATTGTTTCATATTACTTGGTTTTCTTTTGAGACGAGTAACCAAGTTGTTTGTTACATTATTTATTTTCTGCTAACCAAGTTTTGGTTCTTAATTCTGCATTTTCTCTAATATCCTGCCAAAAAAGATTGACATCGCCAACATGATAATTTTTCATGAAAGACATAAAAAATCGCATTGGAAATTTAGGGTTTGTACTCCAGACTAATCCATCTGTAATTTCTATTTTTAAAGCATTTTGATATATATTTTTATTAGAATATAAAAATCCCTTGTGTTCATATAGTTCTGTAGTTTTTGCATTATCCCAGGTAATAGGATTCGTTGTAACACTACCTTTATAGAAATCTCTTTTCTTTGGATGGTTTCCTTTCTTAAATGTATTCCAACCAACAAATCCTCCAAACTCATTGGGTTTTGTCATCGGCCTTAAAGTTGAAAATATATCTGATTTTAGAACCGTACCCACAATGTATGCAGCTATCAATTTTTCTTGCAAAGGTTTGTCGTCAAAAAAATCTCTTAATAATAATTTAGTATGTGTAGAACCTTGACTGTGACTTGCAATAATAATTGGCCTGCCTTTATTATAGTTTTTTAAATAAATTTCAAAGGCTTTTTTAACATCAGAATACGCTAAAAGTAAAGCCTTCTCCCCACCCTTTTTGAACATTTTATAGGAACGTAAATGCGCTTGTCTATAATAAGGAACATACAATTTACCAGAAGTTATAAACGCTGAAGCTTGAAATAAAACCGCTTTATTCAAAACTTTTTTCTGCTGCTCAACATCCTCAATAGGTACATTCCATCGTGGGTCATTTTTTTCTGTATTCAAAGTTGGATACACATAAAAAACATCTGCTTGCAGAGTATCTATTTCGTTAAGTGTAAATTCTTTTAATTCTTCAAAGTATGAGTTTGGTAAAACAGCCCAATTTTTTTCATCATTATAATTGGGTTTTGCAGGAATATCTTTTTCTGAAAATTCTTGTATTTTGTAGGTTGATTTACAACCAACTAAAACGATAAATAATGCTAAACAGCATATTCTTTTTATCATAATTTATAAACTTCTTTTAAATTTCGAGCTTCTTTTTTTGCACTCCAATTTTCCACAATTTCTTCTCTTGCCTGTTTTCCTAGATGTGAAATTTGATTTTTGATCAATTTTGATAAAAGTATTTCTAATGCTGATGAATTCCCGGCTTCAAACAAATACCCGTTTTTATTATTTTTAATTAATTGAGAATGAACTCCTACATTTTTTGTAGCAATTACAGAACATTCGCAAGACATGGCTTCTGCAGTTACTAAAGAAAATCCTTCAGAAAAACTTGGAGCCACTACAATTTTCGCTGCTTGATAATACGAAATAATATCTCTAGTTTCATCCATAAAATAGACTTGATTTTCTATTTTGTGTTTTTTTACAATCGCTTTTAACTCTTCTAAAAATAGCGGTTTATCAATTTTACCAACAATTACTAATGCCCAATTTTTTTGACCTTTTAAAATCTTCGCAGCTTCCAACAAAACAAGTTGACCTTTTGCTTTTCTTACTCTTCCTGCATTTAAAATAATATTCTCTTGTTCAATATTTTCTAGTCTTTTATCTGCGTTTGGCACAAACTCTTTAACTCTAACTCCATGAGCAATAAGGGTGTTTTCAATGCCTAAATTAGAACTCATACTTTTGATTAGCGTGATTACTTTATCTGCCTTTTTAAGTAAGAATTTTGTAAGTACTGAAGGAACCGTTTCTGCATGTCTTGTTGCAATCAATTTGAATTTTGCACCTAAAAAACGATAGCATAACATCCTTATAATTTCATTATTTCTATGACAATGAACTACAGTTATTACATCAGAAAATAATGTTGATTTTAATTTTGAAAGGGTAATTTTATTTCCGTCAATATTTGAACCATAAACATATGTTTCAAAATCATCATTAAAAAATGGAAGTACATTTTCTATGCTTCTGGTAACTCCAGTTTTACGTCTATGAAAATGTGTATGGATTAAAATAGGTCTCAAAATTAAAAATTAATTATTATTAATTAAATATTTGTGCTAAATTTAAATAGTAAATAAAATTAAGCAAATTTACGTTCTAGAATTTCTAAAAAACGTTTTTCTAATTCTTCATGTTCAGACCAATTATAATCAGGTTTTATCATTTTATTAATAAAATTTTTCGCTTCTTTTGCTGACTTAAAAGTATTTAATTGAGAAATTACTCTATTGTAATCTTCTTGCTGATTGTCAAAAAGATTTTTTACAAAAACAATTCTGTCATTTAAACCAATTTGAATATTGTTAATTAATTTATCATTTAAAGATTTTGGCTGGGCGTTTTCAAACAAATCTGCCATTACATCAACAGAGATTGTATCTTGTAATTCTTCTTCTAAAGTTTTGTTTTTATTTACTTTAATCTTTACAACATCTTTTAAATCCTTTGTTTCATTTTCAGAGAATATGATTTCTTCTAATTCATCAAAAGGTTGTTCTAAAATTTCTTCAATTTCAGATTCTTCTTTAGGTTTATCAGCAAGATTATAAAATACCTTTTCTTCAATTGTAGTAGCATCGTCAGAAATTAGATCTTCAATAACAAGGGCTTCTTTTGCAACAAAACCTTGTGCTACTTTTTCTATTAACTCTTCTTTTGATTCTTTTAAATTAGGTGTTGTATTTATATATTCTTCAACAAAAGCAAGCATAGATAATCTCTCATAAATCTCTTTCGATTTCTGTTTCAAAGCAAACACATCTTTTCTATTTTTCATTTTTAAGATACTGTGTGCCAAACTCATTAAGTCTGCTTCTAATTTTTTGTGCATAAGTTGTTAATTGAAGTTATTTTTTACTGGTAAATATTACTAAATTTGTTCACATCCAAAATAAAACAAAATTATAAAACTAAAACGCCTAAAAATACAAAATGTTTCTTGAAAATACAGTAAATCATACAGAACAATTTGGTTGGATAGAAGTTATTTGCGGCTCTATGTTTTCTGGTAAAACAGAAGAATTAATTAGACGGTTAAAGCGCGCGCAATTTGCAAAACAAAGTGTTGAAATTTTTAAGCCTGCCGTTGATACACGTTATGATGAAAATGAAGTTGTTTCTCATAATGATAATAGAATTCGATCAACACCAGTGCCTGTTTCTTCAAATATTAGATTATTAGCTAATGATGTCGACGTGGTTGGTATTGATGAAGCTCAGTTTTTTGATGATGAAATTGTTGCTGTTTGTAATGATTTGGCTAATAGAGGAGTTAGAGTAATTGTTGCTGGTTTAGATATGGATTTTAAAGGAAATCCTTTTGGCCCAATGCCCGCTTTAATGGCGACTGCAGAATATGTAACTAAAGTACATGCAGTTTGCACTCACACAGGAAACTTAGCACATTACAGTTTTAGAAAAGCTCAAAATGACAATATTGTTATGTTAGGTGAAATGCAAGAGTATGAACCTTTAAGTAGAGCAGCATATTATAAAGCAAAACAAAAGCAACAAGAAGAAATTGCTTCCAAAAAAGAAAAACCTACTGATGAATAATCATGTAACTGTTTTAGAAATTGATGGAAATGCTTTAGAACATAACTTAAATTATTTTAAACAAAAGCTAGAACCAAAGACAAAAATATTAGCTGTGGTTAAAGCTTTCGGTTATGGAAGCAGTGGCATTAAAGTTGCCCAATTTTTAGAAGATAAAGTAGATTATTTTGCGGTTGCTTATGCTACTGAAGGTATTGCTTTACGTGAAGCAGAAATAAAAATTCCGATTTTAGTTTTACATCCCCAAATACAAAATTTACAATCTATCGTAGACTTTTGTTTAGAACCAAACTTATACAATTTTAAAATTTTTAATGCCTTTCTAGATTTGTCTAACAAAACTGCTTTAATGAAATATCCAGTTCATTTAAAGTTTAATACTGGTCTAAATAGATTAGGATTTCTACATAAAGATATTCCTAAAATTCTAGCGAGTTTAAAAGAAACAAATCACGTAAGAGTGCAGTCTTTATTTTCGCATTTAGCTGCAAGTGAAGATCTAGAAGAAAAAGAATTTACATCAAATCAAATTAATAGTTTTGCATCCATATCCCAAGAATTTTACAAGCATTTGGATTATGAGCCTATGCTTCATATTCTAAATACATCTGGCCTTGTAAATTATGCAAAAGCACAATTTGACATGGTTAGAATTGGGATTGGTTTGTATGGTTTTGGAAATGATCAGCGAGAAACATCTCAATTAAAAAATACACATAATTTAATCTCTATTATTTCTCAAATTCATTTCATTGAACCTGGAGAAACCGTTGGATATAATAGAGCTTTTATTGCAAATAGTCTAAGTAAATCAGCAACGATACCAATTGGGCATGCAGATGGGCTCTCTAGAAGGTTAGGTGCTAAAAAAGGCTATGTACTCATCAATAATGAAAAAGCGCCCATTATTGGGAATGTTTGTATGGATATGATTATGGTTGATGTTACCAATATTGATTGTGAAGAAGGTGATAAAGTTATCATTTTTAACAACCAAGAAATGATACAAAATATTGCTACTATTTCTGAAACGATTGTTTATGAAACATTGACTGCTATTTCACAACGTATAAAAAAAACGTTAAAGTATCAATAAATTTGACTAAATTAGGTGCTAGAACATTAAAAATCAAAGACAAATGGGAATGCTTAAAGAATTCAAAGATTTTGCAATGAAGGGCAACCTTATAGATATTGCTGTAGGTTTTGTTATGGGTGCAGCTTTTAAACAAGTTGTAACTTCTTTTACCGGTGGAATTGTTGCCCCTTTAATTGGCCTAATATTTAACGCTGATTTAAAAGATTTAAAATGGATTGCTAAAGAAGGTGTTGCAGATGAGGCAGGAAAAGTTGTAGGAGAAGTTGCAGTTTTATACGGAGATTTCTTAACAAATGTAATAGACTTTATTATTGTAGCTTTTGTAATGTTTGTAATTGTGAAAGGCGTAAACGCAACTAAAAAGAAAGAAGTACCAGCACCAGCTGCTCCAAAAGGACCAAGTCAAGAAGATTTATTAGCTGAAATAAGAGATTTATTAGCTAAACAGAAATAGTCTATTCAAATAAATTATTCTATAAATCCTGAGTTTTAACTCAGGATTTTTTTGTTTAAGGTTTTAAATATCAAAAAAAAGAAAAACCAAATCCAAAAGAAATACTATCTATTCTATTATTTTCAAAACCATAAATACCTTTACTGTGAAAATCTAATCTTAAAATTGTATTCTTTCCAGTATCACTTCTAAATTGAGTTCCTATACCAAAACCATAATAACTTCCATCTGAGTATTTAGGCGATGGACGCCACATTTTACCATAACTCATCTCAACAAAAGAAGAACTCCTTATATTAAATTTTAAAGCACCATAAGTAGGAAAAGCACTTATAGCATAGTTCCAGTGATAATCAAATCCAGCATTAAAACTAATAGCAACTCTTTTTTTAAATTCATAACCAAAACCTGCTCTTAAGAACACTGCTGCAGGAACTAAAAAAGAATTATCGTTAAAAACTGGAGCATCTTCAAACAGAACATCGTTAAAGTCATTAAAAAGCTTATAATCTTCATTAATACCGATCGTTAAATTCACGGAACCTGTAATAAAAGGTTTCCCTAATTTTTCTTGAGATAAGGATAGTGATGTGATAAATAAGAAGATTGCGAGTAGACCTAATTTCATATAATAGTTTTTGTTTCATCCATTGAACCAAAAACTATTCCACTTCTAGACTTTTAATAAACTCTTCCATAGAAAGTGCTTTTTCAACAGGAAAATCACCAATTTTTGTTCTTCTTAAAGCTGATAAATGTGCTCCAGAATGCAATGCTTTTCCAAAATCGAACGCCAATGAGCGAATGTAGGTTCCTTTGCTACAAACAACTTTAAAATCTACTTGTGGTAAATCTATTTTTGTGATTTCGAATTCTGCAATAGTTATTTGTCTTGAAGCTATTTCAGTAGTTTCGCCTTTTCTTGCTAACTCGTATAATCGTTTTCCATCTTTTTTAATTGCAGAGAAAATGGGTGGCTTTTGCTGAATATCGCCAATAAACTGTTTTGTCGTTTCTTTTAATAAATCTTCGGTAATATGTTCGATAGAAAAAGTTTGATTGATCTCTGTTTCTAAATCGTAACTCGGTGTCGTTGCGCCTAAAGTTATTGTACCCGTATACTCCTTAATTTGCCCCTGATAAACATGAATCTCTTTAGTCTGTTTTCCCGTACAAATAATTAACAGACCTGTTGCCAAAGGATCTAAAGTACCTGCGTGACCAACTTTAATTTTCTTAATATTGAAGCGCTGTTTTATTTCCCAACGCAATTTATTCACGACTTGAAAGGAGGTCCAAGTAAGTGGTTTGTCAATTAATAGAACTTGACCGTTTTTATAATCTTCTTCAGTCATCTATGCTGAATTTATTGTGAAATTAATTTAAAAGAGCGTAACCAATTGCTATACTTCCTACAACTGAACAATAAATTGAAAAGTAAGAAAGTTTGCTTTTCTTCACTAAAGAGATCATCCACTTACAAGCTAATAAACCAGCTAAAAAAGCAGCAATGAAACCTGCAGCGATAGGAAGTATTTCTGATGATTGAAAGTTCAAGTCTCCACTTAAAAGGTCTTTACCGATTTTTCCAAAGATTAATGGAACAACCATTAAAAAAGAAAATTTTGCTGCTCTAGTTCTATCAACTCCTAATAAAACGGATGTAGAAATTGTTGCACCAGATCTAGAAATTCCTGGTAGCATTGCAATCGCTTGCGAAACACCAATTAAAACAGCGTTAAAAAAAGACACTTGCTTCTTTGTGTTTTTGGCTTTGTCTGCCAATAATAATAACAAAGCAGTTAGTAATAACATGCAACCAACAAGCAATATTTTTCCTCCGAAAAAAGATTCTAATTGCTTTTCAAAAAGCAAACCTACAATTACGGCAGGTAACATTGAAATAATAATTTTTAAGGAGAATTTAAATTCATCATTCCATTTAAACTTAAATAATCCTTTAAAAATTTCTATAATTTCTTTTCTGAAAATAACAATAGTACTTAATGCAGTCGCAAAATGTAAGACCACAGTAAATGTTAAACTTTCTTCTGGAACGGACGTGTCTCCTAAAATTGCTTTAGCCAACTCTAAATGACCACTAGAGGAAACTGGTAAAAACTCTGTTAATCCCTGTATAACACCAAGAATAATTGCTTCTAAAACGTTCATCGATTATTTTTTTTGATTTGCAAAAATAGCATAAATTTCTATTACCAACCCAATAATCACTAATGTTGGCGCTAAACGGATACGCTGCCAGTTATAGATTTCTTCGTTAAAAACTTCTGGATTATCACTACCACCACCTGACATAAAAACAAATCCTAAAGCAATAAAAGCAATACCAATAAGCATTATGATATAGTTCTTTTTGCCAAAGAGAAACTCTTGTTTTTGATTATTTTCTTTTTGCATATTTTAATAATAAAGTTCGTCTGTTTTCAAATTTAAAAAGCGCTGTGTAGCAAAGAATGTACTTAACCAAGTAATTATAAACGCAGATAAAAGTACACCGCCAGCTAAATATCCTAAAGAAAGATAATCTTTTAAAAGCTCTAAACTTGGCAGGTATTTATCGAGATAATAAATTACAACTGCTAACCCCATCAAAGCTAATAAAGCTCCAATCATTCCTAATTTTATACTTCTCCAAATAAATGGCTTTCGAATAAACATTTTCGTTGCGCCAACCATTTGCATGGTTTTTATATTAAATCGCTTTGAGTAAATAGATAATCTTATAGAGCTATTAATCAAGATCATTGCAACTAAACTAAAAAACCCACTAAAGACGAATAACCAAAAACTTATTCTTTTAATGTTTTTAGTTAATAAATTGATCAACGGTTTATCATATGAAACATCTACAACAAATGCATTTTTTAAAAAGCGAGTTTCTAATTCTTGTATTTTTTCTGGCGTAACAAAATCAGCTTTTAAATAAATATCTATCCCATTTTTTAACGGATTATTGCCCAAAAAATCAAGGAAATCTTCACCAATTTCTTTACTATATTTTTTTGCTGCTTGTGTTTTACTTGTATAAATAGCTTTTTTTGTAAAAATTTCTGTTAAAAGAGATTCTCTAAACGTTTTGATTTGTTTTTGAGTTACCTCGTCTTTTATAAAAAGTGTAATGGCTACTTTTTCTTTAACATGATTTGCAACTTTGGTCGACTTTAATAATATCAACCCTAAAACACCCACCATAAAAAGCACCAAAGCAATACTCACTACAACCGAAAAGTAAGAAGATTGCAAGCGTCTTTTCTGATAAGAATCAAACTTGGATGACATTGTTTATTTACTTTTAAAATTGCTGCAAGATAATAATTAGTATGCAGTTGACATTAACAGTTAGCAGTATTTTAACTATTCTATTTCTTGACATAACTCTATCAAAACTCCATTGGTAGTTTTGGGATGTAAAAAAGCAACTAATTTATTATCTGCGCCTTTTTTAGGTATTTCATTTAAAACAACAAACCCTTCTTTTTTAAGCCTTTCAATTTCAACTTTTATATCTGATACTGCAAATGCAATATGATGAACTCCTTCTCCTTTTTTATTGATGAATTTTGCAATGGGACTTTCTGGGTTTGTCGCCTGCAATAATTCAATCTTATTAGGGCCGCTCTTAAAAAAAGAAGTTTTCACTCCTTCTGAAGCCACTTCCTCTTCTTTGTAATGTTCTTCACCAAATAATGAAGCAAACAACTTATTTGATACTTCAAGATCTTTTACAGCAATACCAATGTGTTCTATTTTTTTCATTTTACAAGAATATTATTCTGCAATAATAGTGATATTATCTAATTCATACGTACCATCAAAATAAACATTTCCGTTTCCCGTATATCTAAAAGCAATAAAAGCAGTACCAGTATAATTTGATAAATTCACAAAAGTAGAATGCACCCAGTTTTTAAAGCCCTCTCCATTAGAAACTATTTTTGCTGGCAAAACACTCCAAGTTGCGTTAGTTATATTTGTTGGGGCTCCATCCCAATCCGTAGAAATTAAGACTTCTAAATTGCTTCCATTTGCAAAACTATTAGAGGTTTCAAAGGATAAAAATTCTTCTGTAGTAGTGTCTAAATCTATCCCTTTTGTAAGCAACCAAGTAATTGTATTTGCATCTCCTGAGCTTTTAGAACCTATTCTTGCTGCTTTACTTTGAGCATACGTATCTGAATAGGATCTCCAAGATTTTGTGCCTTCTTCTCTATAATTTAACCAATCTGTAATTCTTATTTCCCCTGATAATGTATCAAAATTTTCTTCTAATAAAATGATTGAAAAATCGCTTTCAGAACGCGTTGTACATCTATCTTCTAGCATTGTAACATCTTCTGTAGAATTTAAAACCAACACTAAAAAATGACCATTATAATCTTTAGAAACAACTGCATTTATAGCTCCGCCTCCAATAGGTAATGCTTTATTTGCAAAACTTGCAAACGAACTCGTCTCTATTAATAAATCTGCATAACCTACTGTTTGGCAAGTTTGTATTTTACGCTGTGTATCAAAATCTTCTGTTGGGTCTACATAGGTTTTTCCTTCCAAATTAGATGGAAAGAAGACACCCTTTACGGTTATAAATGTACCAATATCTGAAGCGTTTAAAGCTGCTAAAAAAACTTCTTTTGGAGTAATTGTTACTGTTTCTGTAGAACGAAAAAAATGAGTGCTTATTTGATTTAAAGCAACACTCTCTATTTCTTTTGCATCTGTTGCACTAACTTTTCCGCCAATTGTAATTACGCCATCACCGGAATTAACTTCACCAATATACAAGCCTTTTAAACGAATATAAACCTCTCTTCCGAAGTTGAATTTATTATAACTATTCGTTAAATTAATGGCTATTTTAATTCCTGCTGTCGGATTTTCGGCTGCGTCTTGCATATAAAATTCTCTAAAATAATTTCCTTTCGCATCCGAAGAAATAACATATCCTTTTATAATAATATCAGAAACTATTTTTAAAGGTTCATTACCTGAATTATATAAACTTTTTAAATCTTTTATCGATTTTAATTCTAACTGATTGTTTTGAATACTGTCTAGAACTATCTCTAATTTTAGATTTTCTTCAAACCCTAAATTTTGTGGTACTGAAAAATCATTGTCTTCTACACAGGTAATAAAAAACATACTTGTTATAAAAGCAATCAATAAGATGCTTGTTTTATTTCTTTTCATTTCAATTTATTTTTTAAAAACTAATACTTACATTCATAAAGTAGGTTGTGCCTCTACCATACCAATATTTATTACCAAATACAGGTTTATTTAGCGCTTTATCGGCTCTTAATTCATTATAGTTTGCATTTCTACCTTGCTCAAATCCGCCAGATTTATACTCCGTATTTAGCAGGTTATTTACCGTTGCAAATGCACTAATGTAATAACCCGCTATCTTCCAAGACTTGCCTCCTACGAGATTTACAACTTTATAATTGTTAAATTTTTCTTGCTGCAAAAGCTCTCTAGAAGCCACTATATCATAATCCGGAAACGTTAAACCATCTGCATCTGTATAAAAATTACTAGATCTTGTTAATGGTGCAATGTCAATAAAAGTATTGCTAAAGAAATTTGCCGTTACCCCAATCCACCAATAATTTGGGTCTCTATATTCGAAACCAATAGAATATGCAGTATGAGGTCCTGCTGCAATTTTATAATTTTTTAAGTTTGATGTATAATTTCCTGAGCGACCGTTTTTATCAAAAATTCCTTCATTTGTAACATCTGAAGTAAGATACAAGTCAGGATTGTTCGCATAGGTAAAACGACCAATAGAAGCGGCTCCTTTTAATTTTATTGTTGACGTAACTTGCGCTTCCAAACCCAATTCTAGCCCAAGCTGTTTCTTTTCAATTCCTGATAAAATTTCCTGAACAAAAGCAGTATTATCACCTCCAACACCATCAGCAAAATAAAAAGAAATTTCTGTTGCATCTTTTATTGCTGTGTAATAAGCCGTGACTCTAGATGTTATTATCGGACTTCTTCTAATGTAACTTAAATCTGAAGAAAATACTTTTTCACTCTCTAAATCATCAACTATATTGTTGTTCTCTCTGGAGTTCGAAAAAGAATTTCTAATGGTGGGCGCTTGAGTTAAATAAGCAACATTTGCATCTATTAAATTACGCCCATTAATTTTATATGTTGCGCCCATTTTTGCACCATAGTTTGTGAAATTTAATTTTTCTGATTTCCCTAAAGAACTATTTTCAAAACGACCATTCTGATACAAACCTTCTCTTTGATTTGTAATTTGAGAGATATTTGCAGCGGCATAAAAATCTATTTTATTGTATTTAAACTGCCCCTGTGCAAAAGCATTTATTAGCACTGAACTTAAATTAAAATTGTATCTAAATTTATCACCAACAACAACAACTCTATTTGGATTTAATACATCATTTTGCATTTGCGCTTCTGTATTTGCAAAATTATTGATATCTAAATAGCCATTCCCCCCTAATAAATCGAGAACTTCTGCAAAGTTTTCAGAACGTAAATGCTTGTATTCTAATTTACCGTTGATAGAAATATTATTATTAATATCTGAATTATAAATGGTATTTAGGGTAAATTGTTTGTCATCATTTCTATCCTCATACAAAATATACGCATTGTTTAAGTCAACACTTGCGTTGGTAATATTGGCATCAAAAATGCGATGCCAGTCTAATTGCCCTTTATTTACAAAATTTTCTTGTGCAGTATAAGCGTTGGATAAATCATTATATCTTAGAAAGTAACTTGGTAGTTTTTGGTAATACGATGGACTGGGATTTGAACCTCCATTAAAATCTAAACGACTATTTCCTATTTTCCCAAATTGATAAGATCCATTTGTTTGTAATGTCGAATTTTCTGAAACAGTCCAATAATGACTAAGCATTAGAATGGGTTCTACAACTTCTTTTATTCTTGAATTCAGTTTTCTCCCATTTAGATCTCCCCAATATTCATTGTATTCAATTCCTTTTAAATCGAAAACTTCTTGGGTGTTAGGCGAAGATTTACCCCTTCTATTCGGCGTAAATATTCCAGTAAAATTTATACTATGATACTCATTAAGTTTCTTTTCAATAGATGCAAACACAGCATAAGCATTGTAAGATGTCCCTTCGTTAAAACCTTCATTACCTGATCTTCTGCTTGCCGAAAAAGTCATAGCCCAACCATTTTCAGAAATACCTCTAGTATGCGTTGCCATCACTCTATGTTCGTAACTTCTATTGGATGAAGAATAAGAGATTCTAGTTCCTGGTCTTTGCTGCGAAGCTCTCGTATTCATGTTTGTAGAGCCTAAAACACCTCCAAAAGTAAAATTAGAAGGCGCTAAACCATTGCTAAATTCTTGATTTCTTAAAACATCATTGAGTCCGCCCCAATTACTCCATTGTGCCCTGCCATCATAAACCTTATTCATTTCAATTCCGTTAATTAAAACTTTACCGTTTCCAGAATCTAATCCCTTGATTTTAAAAAATGAAGAACTAAACTCAAAAGCAGCAGTTCTTAAAAAGATATCTTTTGAAGCTTGTAAAAGGCCAGAGATGTTATCTGCAGCAATTGCATCATTACTTAATTCATCATCTGTAATTGTAATAATACTTAAATCTTGTTCTTCCGTAATATCTTTATATAATATGATTAAACCTAAATTCAAGATCTTTCCAGAGAGTTCTAAAGGAAAATTCTGAGTTTCAAATCCACTAAATTTAATTTCCATAACGTAGCTTCCGTTCGAAAGGTCTTTTACCTGAAAAAATCCATTTATATCTGTTTTAGTCGTAACATTTGTGTTTTTAACACGCACAAAAACATTCGATAATGGGTTTTCAGAATTATTATCTACGACAATTCCTTTTATAATATTTTGGGAGTATATTGATGTAAAGCACAACAGAAACAGAACTATTAATACAATAGTTTTATTCATAATCTTTTCTTTTTCAGTTTTATAGCAAAGTAAAGCTACTAATTTTTAATTAAGAAAAGACAGCAAAAAGGATCTTTTATTTTTATTGATACTTTTAGTTCTGTAAATTTGCAATTAAAAAAAAAGAAAAAAATGAAGAAGAACGCCTATTTATTATTTCTCTTACTATTTAATATATGTATCACTTTTTCACAGAAAAATAAAAATAAATACACGATTAGAACCATTGCTTTTTACAATTTAGAGAACCTTTTTGACACGATAAATGATACTTCTATTAATGATGAAGCTAGCCCCATGATGGAGTTAAAATCTAACAGATCTAAAGTTTATTGGGACAAGATTGATAAACTAGCAAGTACAATTGCACAAATAGGATTAGACAAAGCAAAAACGAGTCCTGCTGTTATTGGAGTTTCTGAAGTAGAAAACCTAAGTGTTATAGAAGATTTGGTTGAAAATAAGCATTTAGCAGAAAAAGATTATGGAATTATCCACTATGACTCTCCTGATAAACGCGGAATTGATGTGGCCTTATTATATCAAAAAAGATATTTTAAACCTATATATCATGAAGCATTCAATCCTAAGATTTACAGGAATAATTTTAAAGTATATACAAGAGACCAGTTATTAGTTTCGGGCTATTTAGACGATGAATTAATTCATGTTATTGTAAATCATTGGCCATCTAGAAGCGGTGGTGAAGCAAAAAGCAGACCTTTGCGCGAAAAAGCAGCATATCAAAACACAAAAATTATTACTCAAATTAGAGACAAAGACGCAGATGCCAAAATTCTTATCATGGGTGATTTTAATGATGACCCCATAAATTCTAGTTTTAAAAAAATTTTAAAAACCAAAAGAAAAAAGAAGAATGTTGGGAAAAACGATATTTACAATCCGTATGAAGATCTTCACCGAAGAGGTTTTAATACGTTAGCTTATAGAGATAATTTGAATCTTTTTGACATGATTTTAATCTCATCTGCTTTATTAGACAAAGGCAAAAAAGATTTTTCTACCTACAAAATGTTTAAAGCTATGATTTTTAACAAACGTTTTTTAAGTGATAAAAAAGGGAGGTTTAAAGGCTATCCATTTAGAAGTTTTTCTAACGGCGGATATACTGGTGGTTATTCAGATCATTATCCTGTTTATATGTATTTAATTAAAGAAATAAAATAAATATACTTTTGAAAGTCTTAAAATTGTATTTTTAGAAAAACATAGAAAGTGTTTTAAAGTAACCCGCTAGAGAAAAGTAAAGCAAAATGAAGACAATTACCTTACCGGATGAGTTAAGTTTAAATTCATCTCATTCTATTGAAATTTATGATTACGTGAATACTCAGGAAATATCCAAACAACAAATCGTACTCAGTAAAAATACTTTTAGTTTTCTTCAAGATGGAACAAAACAAGTCATTTTTGATAATTCTTCTCAATTAATTAATAACTCTCAATTTCTATTAATGAAGTCTGGGAATAGTTTAATGACAGAAAAATTTTCTAGCGGTGAAATAAAGTATAGAAGCGTTTTATTCTTCTTCTCGAACGAAGCAGTCTTCAGATTCATTAGAAAATTCGAACTAAATCCATTAGACTGCGATAGTTATTCTTCGACATATTCATTTGATTACGATGCATTTATTGAAGGATTTATCAAAAGCATACTAAACATATCTAAACTTTCAAAATCAATTCAAAAGAATATTTTAGACGCTAAATTTGATGAAATAATGCTATATCTTATTGAAATTAATGGTGTAGATTTTCTTTATTCTTTAATTAGCAATAGTGACAATAAACATCAAAAATTTATTAAGACAATTGAGAAGAATAAATTAAATAAACTAACTATAAAAGAGCTTTCATTTTTATCTAACATGAGTGTATCATCATTCAAACGAACATTTGAAAAACACTTCCACAACTCACCAAGTAAATGGTTTCAAGAGAAAAGACTTGAACATTCTGCTTTTCTATTAAAGAATAAATCAGAAAGACCATCAGATATTTATCAAGAAATTGGCTATGAAAACCTGTCAAATTTCATTCAAGCATTTAAAGTGAAATTTGGAGTAACGCCAAAGCAATACCAATCAAATTGATCTTTTAACAATACTTTTTGGACTAATTAAATACAAAAATTGAAGTATTAATATATATTTTTGGAAATACATTTAAGTAAATGTATCAAATGATTTTATTTGAAATTTAACATTAAAAAGATTAATGTTTTAAAATTAATACTGATTACCAAGTAATCAATCTTTCTTCTGCAGAAGTGCTCTAAAAAGTATGGGGAATTTGCAAACTGAAAAAGATTTTTTTTTCTGCAGAGAGGGCATTATTCTAAAAGACATCATCTTTTATCTAAAATAGAAAAACCCGAAACTTATAAAGTTTCGGGTTTTTTGATAAAAAATTATTGCCTTTTACAGGTATAAAAATTAATCTCTAGGAGATTTAAATCTATAATGTAAGTATGTGTAAGCATCTCTAGGTATAATAGTAATCCACTTTTTGTGTTTTAAATACCATTTAAAACGAATAGAATTTACGCCTTTTAATAAATAGGCAGCAATAAAAGGATGCAAGTGTAATTGTATCTTTTTATTTCTTGGATTAGAAATAAATTTTTCTAAATCTGCTTCAATTTTGTCTAATAAGACAATTGGCGCCTCTACATCTCCATTTTTATTTGGGTTGGCTTCGGTAGTTTTTATACTTAACTCTGGTCTTACTCTTTGTCTTGTAATTTGAACCAAACCAAATTTACTTGGAGGTAATATTTTATGTTTTGTTCTATCTAAAGCCATTTGCTCTTTTAGATGCTGATACAGTTTGTTTCTGTTTTCAGCCTTATGCATATCAATAAAATCAACAACTATAATACCCCCCATATCACGCAATTGTAATTGACGTGCTACTTCTGTGGCTGAAATTAAATTTACTTCTAATGCTGTATCTTCTTGAGAACCTGCTTTATTAGAACGGTTTCCGCTATTAACATCAATAACGTGTAAAGCTTCTGTGTGCTCTATTACTAAATACGCACCTTTGCTCATAGAAACTGTTTTACCAAACGATGTTTTTATTTGTCTTTCGATTCCATATTTTTCAAAAATTGGAGTTTCAGAACTGTGCAACTTTACTATTTTTTCCTTTTCAGGATAAATTTCTTGCAGATATTCTTTAATTTCTACTTTCAAAGTTTCATCATTTGTTACTATACTTGTAAAAGTTTCATTCATAACATCTCTTAAAATAGAAGACGCCCTGTTTAATTCGCTCAAAATTTTTGTTGGTGTATTTGTGTTAGCTATACTTTTACACATTGTTTTCCAACGTTCTAATGAGTTTTGCAAATCTTTATCTAATTCTGCTACCTTTTTCCCTTCGGCAACTGTTCTTAAAATAACGCCAAAACCTTTTGGTTTTATGCTTTTTGCTAATCTTTTTAATCGTTCTTTCTCCTTTGGATCTTCAATTTTTTGAGAAACTGAAACTCTATTAGAAAAAGGAACTAACACCAAAAATCTACCAGCTATAGAAAGCTCTGAGCTTAATCTTGGCCCTTTTGTAGAAATTGGCTCTTTTACAATTTGTACTAAAAGGTTTTGACCTGTTTTTAGTACCTTGTTTACACTACCGTCTTTGTTAATATCTTCCTCAACTCGGAAGTTTTTTAAAGTGAATTCTTTATACTTACCTGTGCTTACTTTCTTAATGAACGTATTTAATGAGTTTACTTGCGCACCTAAATCATGATAATGTAAGAACCCATCTTTTGGGTAACCTACATTTACAAAGGCTGCATTTAAACCTGTTAATACCTTTCCTATTTTGGCTAAAAAAATATCGCCAACAGAAAATTTATTACCAGTTGTTTCATTATTTAATTCAATAAGTTTTCCATCTCTTAATAAGGCAAAATCAATATCAGATGAATTTGAACGAATTATTAATTCTGTTTTCATGCTGAAATGGTTTTAATCTACACTTAATTGTGCAGATGGATTAATATTGTCAGGTATTTGTAATACCGTGAGAAGATTTACTGCTTTACACAGCGTGTAAATCTTCGAATGTCAATGAACTTTTTTGTTTGATTGATTCTTTTCGCTAAACATTAAACGAAAAAGTAAGCTAATGCTTACTTTTTCTTGTGTCTATTTGCTCTAGCTCTTTTCTTTCTTTTGTGTGTAGAGATTTTTGCTCTCTTTCTTTTTTTACCACTTGGCATAATGTTCTTTTGTTTTTTAAACCTATTCGGTTTAGATTAATATTGTGTTACTTAACAGCTACTTTATTTTTTACTCCTTCAGTAAAAGTTTTTGCTGGTTTAAAAGCTGGAATATTGTGTGCTGGAATTTTGATAGTCGTATTTTTTGAAATATTTCTACCTGTTTTCTCTGCTCTAGTTTTAATAATAAAACTACCAAAACCTCTTAAATAAACGTTATCCCCATTTTCCAATGCATCTTTAACTTCAGTCATAAATGCTTCAACTGTTGATAAAACATCTGTTTTTTCTATACCAGATTTGTCTGAAATTTTCGATACGATATCTGCTTTCGTCATGTCTCTATTTTTACTATATTTTTATTAAATTACTTTCAAAAATGCGGATGCAAATATATGATAATTAATCAATTCCGAAAAGATAAAGACTTAAATTTATGTGAATTTTAAAATGTAATATTGCAAATCTATTTTTTAGCAATGAAATTTTCTAACACATTAATTTACTGGTACTTACAAAACAACAGAGAATTGCCTTGGCGTAAAATCAACGATCCATACTTTATTTGGCTATCAGAGATTATGCTACAACAAACAAGAGTTGCCCAAGGAATGGCTTATTATTTAAAATTTACCGAAAATTTTCCAACTGTTTTTGATCTCGCTAAAGCGGATGAAAGTACTGTTTTAAAAATGTGGCAAGGTCTAGGATATTACTCTCGTGCAAGAAATTTGCATCACTCAGCAAAACAAATAGCAATCGAATTTAATGGCGAATTCCCATCCACTTACAAAGAAATAATTAAACTAAAAGGAATAGGAGATTATACAGCCTCTGCAATTGCCTCTATTTGCTTTAATGAACCAACTGCTGTTGTAGATGGTAATGTATACAGAGTTTTATCTCGATATTTTGGCATTAGAACCCCCATAAATTCATCCTCAGGAATTAAAGAATTTAAAGCTTTAGCACAAACTTTAATTAATGAATCTAAACCAGGGACTCACAACCAGGCAATTATGGATTTTGGCGCACTTCATTGTAAGCCTCAAAATCCCTTGTGCGAAACTTGTCCCTTGGCCGATAGTTGCATTGCTTTGGAAAAGAAATTAATAAAAGAACTTCCCGTAAAAGAGAAAAAAATAAAAGTGAGAAACAGATATTTTAATTTTCTAGTTATTAAAACTGATGATGGAAAGACAATCTTATCAGAAAGAAAAGGAAAAGGAATCTGGCAAGGCTTATACCAATTCCCTTTAATTGAAAGTGATCATAACGTCAACCAAAATGAACTTGTTTTATCAGAAGAATTTTTAAACTTATTTCCTACTGAAACCACTCTTTCACTCTTCAATAAAAAAGAAATTGTGCATAAATTATCTCATCAACATTTATATACACAATTCTGGATTGTAGAAACGGCAGCTTTATCGGAGGCCGAAATAAAATGGAATACTATTCATAAATATCCTGTTCCTGTTTTAATTGCTAATTTCTTAGAAACGTTTGAAATTAAAAAGTAATTGAATTTTTTAGTACATTTGATATGTAAATATAAATGCTATGGCTGGTACAGTAAACAAAGTGATTTTAATTGGTAATTTAGGTGATGATTTGAAAATGCATTATTTTGACGGAGGCAATTCTATTGGAAGGTTCCCTATTGCGACAAGCGAAAGTTACACAAACAAACAAACTGGAGAAAAAGTGTCAACTACTGATTGGCACAACATAGTTGTTAAAAATAAGCTGGCAGAAATTTGTGAAAAATATTTATCAAAAGGCGATAAGGTCTATGTTGAAGGAAAATTAAAAAACCGTCAATGGGAGCAAGATGGAGTTAAACGTTATTCAACAGAAGTTCATGTAAATGAAATGACCTTTTTAACGACTAAAAAGAGCCTTGAAAACAATAATAATGCTCCTCAAAATCAAAGCCCTTCTAAAAGCCCAACATCGGTAACAAAAGAAGAAAATGATAATTTACCTTTTTAATTTATTAAACTTTTAAAAATTGGACCCAGATCCCGAACCTTTATTTTTATTCTTTACTTCCATTAATTTTTTAACTGCAATTAATATCTTTATTTTAATTGCCTTACTTTTAAGCTCTGCATTAATCTCTGGAACAGAAGTTGCTTTTTTTTCTCTTTCTCAAACAGATTTAAATAAACTTTCTAATGGTGGAAAAGAAAAAAATATTATTGTAAAATTACTTGAAAAACCCAGAAAACTATTAGCAACGATTTTAATTACAAACAACTTTATCAATATTTTAATTGTGTTGTTATTTGCGTCTTTAGCCGAAAATTTGTTTAGTCATTTTACGCATCAACTTAGCCTTTATTTCTTTATCATTCCGGTTCGTTTTTTATTTGAAATAATACTTGTAACTTTTTTAATTCTTTTATTTGGAGAGGTTCTACCAAAAGTATACGCTTCTAGAAATGCGCTTCGTTTTTCAATAAAAATGTCTAAATTTATTCATGTTATCAATATTTTTTTAACACCTTTTAGCATGCCCTTAATTACGCTAACGAAGTTTATTGAAAAGAAATTAGGTAATAAAAATACGAATTTTTCTGTTGAAACTTTATCTCAAGCCTTAGAGCTAACTTCTGAAGGAGCAACTACAAAAGACGAGCAAAAAATTTTAGAAGGTATTGTGAATTTTGGAAACACAGAAACTGTCCAAATTATGAAACCTAGAATAGATCTTTTTGCGCTTTCTAATGATGAAAGCTATGAAGAAGTTTTAGATAAAATTCTTAAAAACGGATATTCTAGAAACCCTGTTTATAATGAGAACATAGACAATATTATTGGAGTGTTATATGCCAAAGATTTATTAGCGCATTTAGACAAGAAAACTTTTAAATGGCAAGATTTAATACGTGAAGCTTTTTTTGTTCCTGAAAATAAAAAATTAGATGATTTGTTAGGTGATTTTAAAGAGCGTAAAAACCACTTAGCAATTGTAGTTGATGAGTATGGAGGTACGAGTGGTTTAGTGACCTTAGAAGACGTAATTGAAGAGATTGTGGGTGATATAAATGATGAATTTGATGAAGATGATTTAGCCTATTCTAAAATTGATGAAAACACCTATATTTTTGAAGGCAAAACAAGTATTAAAGATTTCTGTAGAGTTTTAGACGATGAAAATGAAGAAATTTTTGAAGAAGAAAAAGGCGAAAGTGAAACACTTGCAGGTTTTATTTTAGAGGTTTCTGGAAAATTTCCAAAAAAAGGAGAGAAAATAAACTTCAAGAATTATACGTTTACGATTGAAGCATTAGATAAAAAACGGATAAAACAGATAAAAGCAACAAAAAATGCGTAACATTTTTCTACTGATAATTTCGCTTATTTTTCTTTCTTGTAATGATGTTATATTACCAAAACCAAAAGCGCATCTGAGTTTAGAATATCCTAAAAAAAAATATAAAAACTTAGAAATTTTAAGACCTTATATTTTTGATGTTTTAGAAGGCACAAGTGTTCTTGAGGATAAAAATAATTGGTTAAAAATTACATATCCAAAATTAAAAGCATCTATAGACATTACATACAGGCCAATAGAAAACAACCTAGAAGAACTCTTAAATGAAGCTGAAAAACTCGTCTTTAAACATACCGTTAAAGCGGAACAAATTATACCTAAAGATTTTGTAAACAACAAAAAAAGAGTTTTTGGAAGTATGTATGAAATTACAGGAAATGCAGCTTCTCAAATACAATTTCACGTTACAGATAGCACAAAAAACTTTATAAAAGGTTCCTTATACTTTTACGTAAAACCAAACTACGATTCTATTTTACCCGCAGTTGTTTATATAAAAGAAGATGTTTTGCGTTTGATAGAAACTTTAGAATGGAAAAACCCATCCTAAGGTTATCAGCTTTCCAATAAGCTATAAAATTTTGGGAAATGAATACGCTACTTTTTTATATTAAACCTTTAGGTGATTCTTGATTTTTTTTTATAATTTTCATCTTTAATTCCATCCTTTTGAAAAAATATTATACACTCCAAATTATACTATCAGTTCTACTATTGTTCTTTTTTTCTTGTGAAAATGATGATTTAGATGACCATATTCAAAGAAATGCTAACAAAGAAGATTTAATTGGTACTTGGGCAATTTATAATATAGAAATTAATGGCAATAAATCTGAAGTTCCCATAAATATGTCTGAATGTGGAAGAGATTTTTTTTCTTACAATGCTAATGACACCCTCGAGGAAACAATATTTACTACCTCTAATTGTGATGCTCAAAAAAATATTGTGAATTGGCAATTAACTGATGGCGTTATCAACTTGTATGCAAATACTGGAGAATCACAGGTACTAGAAATTAGAAAACTGAATTCTGATATTTTTATTTTTCAAGCAAATTTAGATTTAGATACAAATAAAGGAGAAGAAGCATACATATTTACTGCACTAAAACATACTCCTCCAAAAGAGAACGATATTTACACGAATACTTTTTATCAAAAATCAAGCGAAAAGGTTGAGTTTACTTGGGATAAATATAAAGGATATAACGAATTTTTGAAATATGAAATCCACCGAACAGATGATGAATGTAATTTATTATCTACAAAGTTGATTAAAACAATCACTAATATAAATGAAAATTTCTTTGTAGACCTAAATGCTTTTTCTGCAGAGCATTGTTATATGTTAAAAATATATACTGATAAGGGATTGTTAGGTGAAAGTGATTTAAGAAATATTTCAACAAATAGTCTAATTCCAAATAGTGTAAAATTTCAAGATGCATCTGTAAATGATGAAACCGTTTCTTTATCATGGGAAAAATCTACAGATCCTTATTTTTCTCACTATGAAATAAAAGTTTTTGATACAGTAGACTACCTACCTCAACAAAGCCAAGATGTAGTTATTATTGATGATATAAATACCATAAAATTCACAGACACAAACCCTCCATATCTTTATAAACCAGTTTACACAATTACTGTTCATAATAAGTTTGGCAATGTTAGTTCCTTGAAAAATAATGAAACAACAGTTAAAGTTAATTTAGAAAGAGCAGGAATGTTAGATATTTATTATCTACAGCGTATGGCATTTGATAAAGATGACCACTCATTTATATTTTACTACAGAGAATCTACTTATGGTTCATTTAAAATAGCGAAGTATAATTATCTAACTAAAAAGTTTGTAGCAGAGTCTTACAAACAACCCACAATTTCAACAAGTGCGAGTCTGCAAATAACTAATTCCGAAAATATGTATGGTAAGGAATTAATTTACCCTCAAGGTGATGAACTCTGGTTTTATAATGCCGATGATTTAACTTATAAATACTCCATAAAATTATCTAACCAAAGTACTGGTAGTTTTAGTTCTTTAGGTAATAATATTTGGGTAGTTACAGATAGTGATGATGTTTTTACTTACAAAAGAGACAATGAAACTTTCACTTTATTAGATAAAAAACCACACTTCTCAGATCATCAAGGTGGTGGAGATTATCAAATTTTAAAGATAGACAGCAATAACATTTTAGTTAGTCATGATAATGAAGGAAGAGCTATTTATTATAAAATAAATGAAAATGGTGAAATAGAAAACAACGGAATAAAAAATATTCCTTTAATTTATTATTCTGATAATAGTGCAGTTTCTTTAAATACAGCATCTGAATATATATTAAGTAGAGAGCAAAATAGAATATATTCTTTAAATGATTTCTCTTTGATAAAAAATTACACAAATCCAGCAATAACTTCTAACTTAAGTATTGATGGTAAGAAAGTTTATGGCACAAATAATTCACAAGATTTAACGAACAATTACGATACGGCAAAAAAAGAAATAAAAATTTTAAATATTGAAACCGGCACTACAGAAACGCTAACTACAAAAGGTTACCCACTATTTATTGCTGAAGATAACTCTGGTAATATCGTCTGTCTATCTGCTAATTTCCCTGGTGAAACCTTTAGAAACTTTTCTAGTAATGAAAAGAATTTATTTGTAGAAATTGTTGAAAAATAAATTTGTTTTAGATTTTAATCTACAATCTCCATTTTCTTCAATAAAAAAGAAGCATTCATATTTTTACAAATTCCTTTTTTAAATGTGTAATCAAAATGCAATTCATCATTAATTATTTCCGCATCAAAATAATAATTTTTAATCCCAGAAAATTCATTTTCTAAATCACACAAACTCACATCATGAGTTGCAATAATTCCTGTTGATTTAGATTTTGTTAATTTCTCAACAAATTTCTTAGAACCAATTGCCTTGTCTTTACTATTTGTTCCCTTTAAAATTTCATCTAAAATGATAAAATAATCTTCTGTAGTAATTTCATCAACAATGAATTTTAAACGCTTTAACTCAGAATAAAAATACGATTCATCTTCTGTTAAAGAATCAGAAGTCCGCATACTTGTTATCAATTTTATTGGAGCATAGACAAACGATTCTGCACAAACAGGTAGTCCACAATTTGCCATAACAATAGATAAAGAAACCGTTCTTAAAAACGTACTCTTACCCGCCATATTTGCTCCCGTAACAATAAAAAACTCTTCTTTTTTGATGCTAAAATTATTATCAACTCTTTTTTCTGATGTTAACAAAGGATGTCCTAAATTAGTAGCAAAAACAACATTTTTTTCTGAAGTAATTTCTGGAAAAATATAATTTGGATGATTAAAAACAAGGTTTCCTAAAGAGTTATTCGCATCAAAAAAAGCAACAACCTCAAACCATTTCTCAACAGTATGTTTATAACTGCTAATCCACTTTTCTACGCTACAAGCATTGTTTATTTCAGTTAAAAACAATCCATTACCAACTACAGCAATTAAGATATTATTTCTTTGATCAAAAGCGTCTAAAATTTTAGAAAATGATTTAAAAATTGAGGATGCTTTTTTATCTTCAGAGTTAATTATTTCTTGTTTTTCTTTTAATGTTTTCGACTCAAAACCCTCATTTTCAATCTCATTTAATAATTCGTGATATTGCTTAAAAGTTTCCCTTACTTTATCAGTTTCTGAATATAAGCCACTCGTTTTTTTCAAATATCTACCAGTAATAAAAAGACCAAGAAAGAACCAAATTGTAATGTATGAGAAAGATACCACACCAAACGCAACAAGACTGATTAACACTACAGAAACAACAGAAAAGACTTTTGTTAATACTGATAAAAAAGAAGGTAAAACGGAAGTGTAATCCCCAATCCAATCTGCTATAAAACCGGTCGTATTTTTTACTGTAACTAAACTTGCAATTGCATTAAAATGTTGTCTCCATTTTGTTTTTTGTGATAGTTCTTTTACCACAAGTTGCTTTTCTACAATTCCTTCAATTTTATTTTCTGTAAGCGTATTTGCCAAAAGACTTTTTCCATCTTTAGTAACCGTTCTATTGATAAATTGAAAAAAAGATCCAATACCAAATAAATCGATATCATTACTATAAAAATGAGTCGGATTAACAAACTCTTCACCAGATTCTAAATGATGAGAATTACCTTTTATAATCTTAATTTCTGTTGCATTAATTCTAATTTTTTCTATAATTATATTTCGTACTTTTTTTAGATTTAAATATTTTATCACTAAAAAACCAAATAGTAAAAAGCCTAAAAATGCAATTATAAAAACATCTGGATATGTACCAAAAGTTAGATAGATTAAAAAACAAGTGACTAAAAAAACAGCAAACCTGAAAACACTTAAATTTGCTGATTTATTTTTTAAACTTTTGGCTTCATTTTCTAAAGTCAATTTTTCTTGAGTATAAAACTCTAAGGGATTTTTCATTTACGCTATTTCTTCTTTATATTTAGAAATTCCACCAGTTAGGTTTAACACTTCTAAATTAGGATATTTTATTTTTAATTTTGTAGTTGCTTTATAACTATTAAATCCTCTTTGACAAACCATTACATAAATTTTATTTTTATCAACTGAAATTTCGTCAGCATTAAATTTATCTATGTGAATTGTTTGTTGCACCTCAAAAGGCAATTTCAAATCGTTTAGAACCGCAATAATCTCTAAATTTTCATTCCCTAATTTTTCTTTTAAATCTTCAGGAGATATTTGCCAATAAGGATTTTGAACCATGCAAGCTGCATCTGCATAAGTTTGCATTTTAAATATTTTAGCAATTTTTTCTTTTAAAACTAAAGGTCTTAACTTTATTTTTAGTTGCGTATTTTCAAGAGAATTATAAATTAACAATTCGTCTGTTAAGGGCTTTCCAATTCCTGTAATGAGTTTTAAAACTTCATTTACTTGCTGTGTCGCAATCATTCCTACAATAGAATTCAAAGTCCCTGCTTCCTCACAATTCGGAATATCTGTTGCTATTTCTGGGAAAGCATCTCTTAAATTTGAGGAGTAACTTCCATCTTTTTGCATTACATTAAAGGTCGCAACATAACCATCAAACTTATACAAAGAACCATACACCAATGGTTTATTTTTAATAACACAAGCGTCGTTCAATAAGTATTTTATTGGTAAAGAATCCGTTCCATCAACCACAATATCCACATCAGAAATCAATTCAAAAACATTCTCTTTTGTAATCGGTTTGTTGACAAAGTTTACAGCTGTAAAAGGTGCTCTTTTTTTTATAAACTCTGATAAAACTTCAACTTTTGGCCTACCAATATCCTCTAAAGCATAAAAAACTTGTCTGTGTAAATTGGTGCTAGCAACGGCATCAAAATCTATTAAATGAATTTTTCCAATTCCACTTGAAGCTAAATAAACTGCAATAGGGCTTCCTAAACCTCCACACCCAACTACCAAAACTGCAGCGTTTTGTAATTTCTGCTGCCCTGCTTCACCAATTTCTAATAAAGTAATTTGACGTTTAAAAAGTTGATTTTTTGTTGGTTTCATTTTTTTATTTTGATCTAGGAACAGGAATAAAGCAACCTCTAAATAAAAAGAAATTTACTTTTTTACAAACAGGTTACTTCGTTATTTCTCCTCGTAACAAAGTTTTCGAAAGCTCCTTCTTGGCAACTTCAAACTCTTCAGGTGTATTTATATTCCTAATAAAAGAATCGTCAATTTCTACAACTTCTACATCAGAATTAATCAATACTTTTCTAGGGCAAGAATATCCTTGGGCTAAATATTGCAACAAAATTGAATACGCTTTTGGCTCATAAATTGTAATTAATGGCTCAACAAATTCCTTTCCTTTTCCTTTAATTGCTGTTGCAACTTTACTAGGGTTTCTATGTTTTAATAATAATTGGATAATCTCTTTATTTACAAAAGGAACATCTGTTGCTAAAACAAACCAAGCAGCATTTGGATCTTTTTGAAATGCAGAACAAATTCCACCAAAAGGACCTAAATTATGAAACTTGTCAGCAATTTCTTGATTATTTTCTAATGCATTACGAACTGAATAAAAAGTTTTCAAATTGTTTTTTTCTAGCAATTCTTTCGCAAATTCTTTTTGAGGTTTTCCAAAATAATTCAATGCAGATTTATCTTGTCCCATTCTGGTGCTTTTACCACCAACTAAAACTAAACCTTTTACAGGTGCAATTTTTTCTTGAATGAGATTATTAATGTGTTGTGCAATTTTATCAACTTCATCTATTGTATAACAAATAAGATTTTTTAGATGCGGATATTTTTCTTCTAAAAAACTAAAATAAGGAGTTTCTTTTGTCAATTTAACAACAAACTGAATATGATTTAACTGGTCTAATCTTTTTAAAACAGAAGCTTCTTTAGCTTGATCTAAAATTAGAATCTGTTTTGCCCCTTGATAATGATTTCCGTTGATAAACACATAATCAAATTGAGCAAAGTCTAACCGTTGTTGAAATTTATTTACACTTCCAGAAGTTGTTATTTGTGCATTTCCTTCGTGATGAAATACAAACTCTGACAACCTCGTCTCTTCCACATTTTTTGCGTGAGAAGCATCAAAATATGCTAATTTATACTTTGATAATTTCTCAGAAACCTTAGAAACTAAATCAGAAATATTAGCACAATTTGTACCTAGAATTGAAATTTCATTTGGCGCAAAATTATCGTTATCTCTTTTCTCTAAGTTTGTATGTTTTTTATGTTTAACCATTTTTAATATCAGATTTTCCGCCTGTTTTCTCTAATAATTTTACTTCTTTAATTGCCATTTCTTGATTGATACTTTTACACATATCATATATCGCTAAACAAGTAATATTCGCCCCCGTCAAAGCTTCCATTTCTACGCCTGTTTTCCCTTCAATAGAAACCTCACAAAGCACTTCAATGTTTTCAGAATCTATAATTTTAATATCAATATCCACTCCATTAATCAATAATGGATGACACATAGGAATCAACTCTGACGTCTTTTTCACACCCTGAATTCCGGCAATAATTGCCGTTTGAAAAACAGGTCCTTTTTTTGTGATTAATTCATCATTTATAAAATGAGAAATCACTTCTTTTCCTAAAAACATGGTTGCTTTCGCAATGGCTGTTCGCTTCGTAATTTTCTTATCAGAAACATTGACCATTTTAGGATTATTCTTCTTATTTAAATGACTAAAATTACTCATTATCTATATTTTAATATCGGAAAAACTACTCCTTTTTTAAACTCAATTTTATCATTTGGCAACTGAATAAACGCATCTGTTTTTACTAAACTTGCTAAATCTCCAGAACCATTTCCTGTCATTGGAAAAGCAACTAAATGTCCGAATTTATTTTCTAATTTTACTTGTAAAAAATAGGTTAAACTTGGTTTAAAAGAAACATCTTCTCCTAAAATTGCAGTTTCTTGGTTTATTTTTATTCCTACAGATTTGTAATACCAAGGATAAAAATACGCTAAACAATTTACAAAAGTTGAAATTGGATTTCCGGGGAAAGCAAAGATTTTACAATTATCAGTCTGCCCGAACCAAAATGGCTTCCCAGGTCTTTGAGCCACTTTGTGAAACCGTTTTTCTACGCCTAATTCTTCAAAAACTTCAGGTAAAAAATCGAATTTCCCTTTACTCACTGCTCCACTAAATAATAGAGCATCGTACTCCTTTAAATAGCATGAAATCTTTTGTTTGAGTGCTTCTTTATCGTCAGTAATATGAGCTGTTTCTGAAGAGATATTTAACCTTTCTAATAAAGAAACCAAAGTAAAAACATTGCTTCTTCTAATTTGATGTTCTAACGGGAATTTATCAACGCCAACTAATTCGTCACCTGTAGAGACAATCATCACTTTTGGTTGTTTAACTACTTTTACCAACGATTTTCCAACAGTTGCTAAAACTCCAATTTCGGCTGCTGAAATTTTGGTATTTTCCTTGATTAATAAATCGTCAACTTTTCCATCTTTCCCCCTATTATGAACGTTCTGTCCATTTTTTATTTCATCAATAGTAATAGTTGCAATTCCATTTACAATATCAACATCTTCATATCTAATTACAGTATTTGCGTTTTTCGGCAAAACTGCACCTGTCATTACCTCTATACAATTGGTTGAATTATTTAAAGAAATTTGCTCACTTCCAGCAGCTTGAATTCCTTCAATTTTAAAGCTTCTTTGGCTATTTTCGAATGAAGTATAGTTAATTGCAATTCCATCCATAGCCACCCTATTAAAAGGCGGAAAATCTCTGTCTGCAAGAATGTTCTCTTTTAGTATTCTACCTACAGAATTTATAAACGGAATTTCTTCAACTCCAAAATCTTGGGTTGAGTTTAAAATAGTTTGTAAAGCTTGTGCTACTGAGATCATGTTTTTTGAAATGTATAATTGTTCAAACTTTTTTATCCTCCAATTGTACTCATACTTTCAGAAGCACCACCATCTTTACGATTTGCTTCTGCAATAAAACCATTTTCTGGCTTCTGTTTTACTAACGATAAAAAAAGTTCTTTTAAATCGTTATTAGATGCGCCATTTCTAATAAAATTACGCAAATTAAAAACTCCATCATCAAACAAACAATTTTTAAAAGTTCCTGTGGAAGTAATTCTAACTCGATTACAATCGCTACAAATTGTTCTTGTAAACGCAGGGATAATTCCAACGGATCCTAGATGATTATCAATTGCATAATTTCTTGAAGTTGATGACTTTTCAGATTGAATTTCAGAAACATTAAACTCAGTTTTAATCTCGTTTAAAATTCTCTTAAACGTCCAATTTTCTTCCATTTCTCGCTGACCTTTTCCATTAAAAGGCATTTCTTCAATAAAACGGACAGCCACCTTTTTATCTTTCGTTAATCGCACAAAATCCACAATCTCATCGGTGTTAAACCCAGATTGCACAACTACATTTAACTTTAAGTTTAAACTACTTTTTTCAAGGATTTCAAACGTTTTATAGACTTCTGGAAAAACATCTCTTCTTGTAATTTTCGCAAACTTATCTCGCTGTAAACTATCTATGCTTAAATTGATGTTTTTTACTTTTTCTAACTTTTCAATTCTATCGATATGGTGCGAAATTAACGCACCATTTGTTGTGATATTAATTGCATCTAATAAATCATTATGAGACAGCATTTCTAGGAATCCCACAAAATCTTTACGCACAAAAGGTTCACCACCTGTTAAACGCACCTTATTCACACCTAACTCCGTTAACACACGAATTAAACGATACATCTCTTTAAAGGTGAGTAATTCTTGCCTTGGCACAATATCAATTCCATGAGCAGGCATACAATATTGGCAACGCAAATTGCACCGATCAGTAACTGCTAACCGCACATATTCCATTTGTCGTCCAAAATTATCTATTAATTTACTCATTTAATTTGGCAGTTTTTTACTCAATATTCCGTATATAAATGCTCCTAAAAGTGCCCCCGCTAATAAAATTAAAGCAGGAATTAATTTAAATCCTAGAATCACAAAAACAGGGGCTGCACAAGCTCCTGAAATCCCCCAACCTAGGCCAAAAAATGTTCCTCCTAGTATAGTACTTATAAAACCTTTTTTCTTTTGCTCTGGGTAAATTTTATTTCCGTTAATATCTTTTATTTTTCCGCTTTTAAACAATTGCATAAAAACCATAGAAATTAAGACTGCCCCTCCAATTATTCCAAACATATGAAAGGATTGAAATTTGAACATTTCATAAAATCGATACCAAGAAATAGCTTCTGTTTTACTTAAAACAATTGCAAAGAAGATTCCTAAAATTAAAAATTTAATATTTTTCATAATTTAAAATAGTATTGGAATAATAAACCAAGTAGCAATTATACCACCAATAAAAAACCCAATTACTGCTAATAAAGACGGTAATTGTAAACTGCTTAAACCTGTAATTGCATGCCCTGAAGTACAACCTCCTGCATAACGTGTTCCGAAACCAATAAGAAGTCCTGAAACCAAAAGAATTAAAAATCCTTTTAAGGAAGAGACAACATCTTCTCCAAAAATTTCATCGGGAAAATATTGTCTACCAACATTTGAAAACCCTAAATCTGTTAATTCTTGAGCTGTATTTGGGTTTAAATCTATATTTTGATTTGGAATTAAATATGCTGCAGAAATAAATCCGCCAATAATTAAACCAACAACAAATAGCAATGCAAAATCTCGCTCCTTCCAATCTTTTTTAAAATAGTCAGAAAATTTAGCTGCTCCAGCCATTGTGCACAAAGTCTCAAAGTTTTTTGAAGCCCCAAAATTTTGACCAAAGTAGAAATATAATAACAGAGAAATGGCTATTAATGGTCCTCCAACATACCAAGGCCAAGGTTGCGATATAAAATCCATTTTTACAATTGAGTATTTAAATAGTCCATAATTAGTTTTGTTGCTCCCAAATTTTCTTGAATGTATTTTTTATTGATTTTTCCGGTTAATTTTCTGTAATCTTCATCAGATTTTAACTTCATAAAAACACTTGAAAATGCATCTTGAGTACTAATAGAAATGCATCCATTTAAATCGACTAAATCAACAGCTTCTTTGAATTTATCGTATTTATTTCCAATCACTACAGGAATACCGAAAGTTGCTGGCTCTAAAATATTATGCAAACCAGTTTTTAAACCTCCACCAACGTACGCAACATCTGCAGCTGCATAAATTTTAGTTAAAATCCCAATGGTATTAATTATAAAAACAGAATATTCTGATAAATTTTCATCAGCTCTTGCTGAATATAAAACAGTTCTTTTATGGATAGATTTCTGCAACTCTAAAATAGCTTCTTGCTTAATATTATGAGGTGCAATAATAAATTTCTCTTTATCTGAAGCTTTGTTATTGATATAATTCACTAGCAACTCTTCATCTTCCTGCCAAGTACTGCCTGCTACAATTGTATATTGATTTTTTTTAAATTCATCAATAAAATCAAGAGAATTATCTTGTTTTAAAATTTTAGAGACTCTATCAAAACGGGTGTCTCCAGCAATTGTAACATTCTCAAAATTAATGCTGTTCAGTAATTCTTTAGAATTTCTATCTTGCACAAAAAAATGAGAAAAAGCACTTAATGCCTTTCGCATAAAACCACCATAATTTTTAAAGAAAATCTGATTTTTCCTTAAAATGCCTGAAACTAAAATAGTTGGAATTTCTTTTAACTTTAACTCGTTTAAAAGATTTGGCCAAAATTCATACTTTATAAAAATTGCGAATTTTGGATTTACAATTTCTATAAATTTTCTTGCATTTGATTTACTATCTAATGGCAGATAACAAATAACATCAGCTAGATTATAATATTTACGAATTTCATATCCTGAAGGAGAAAAAAAAGTAACTAATATTTTATATTCATTATATGTTTTTTTTAGGTCTTCTATAATTGGTCTTGCTTGTTCAAACTCACCTAAAGACGCCGCATGAAACCATATAACATTTTCACCTTTTAATTTCTCGATTTTTGAAAAGGTTTCTTTTCTTCCTTCAACAAATAGTTTTAATTTTTTATTAAATAAAGTTATTGTTGGCAGTAGCAAAGAAGTTGTAAAAACCAAAAAGTTATATAAAACTTTCATAGCAGTAAAAGTACAAAATGGATTTGTTTTAAAAGTAAAAAAAGTTCAAGCAAATGAATGCTTGAACTTTTCTAATATTTTAAAAAGCTAAATTTCTTAAACTTCAAACGGTGTAATAGATACATACGATCTATTATCCTTTTTCTTTCTAAACTCAACAACCCCGTCAACTTTTGCATGTAAAGTATGATCTTTACCCATGTAAACGTTTTCTCCTGGATTGTGTGTTGTTCCTCTTTGACGAACAATAATATTTCCTGCAATAGCAGCTTGTCCTCCAAATATTTTAACTCCTAGACGTTTCGATTCTGATTCTCTACCATTCTTCGAACTACCTACTCCTTTTTTATGTGCCATGATGTTATGGTTTTAAAATTGAAATTTTTTATTTAGTTAAAGCTTCAATTAATTCAGCTTTCTTTAAAGAAGTATATCCAGAGATACCTTGTTCTTTAGCGGCTGCTTTTAATTCTGCAACAGTCATAGAACTATAATCCGTTGTAGCTTCTTTTACTTCAGCTTTAGGAGCAGCTTCCTTTATTGGAGCAGCTACTTTTTTTTCTGATTTTTTAGCACCAGTAGCAGCAATAGACTCAATTTGAATCTCGCTTAAATACTGTCTGTGTCCATTTTTCTTTTGGTAACCTTTTCTTCTTTTCTTCTTGAAGACGATTACTTTATCACCTTTTAAGTGACTTAGAATTTGAGCTGTTACTGAAGCTCCTTCTATAGCTGGGGCGCCAATCACTACACTTCCTTCATTATCTAGTAAAAGAACATTGTCAAAAGTTACTTTTGATCCTGCCTCTCCTTGTAAACGATGAACGTATACCTTTTGGTCTTTTGCTACTTTAAATTGCTGCCCTGCTATCTCTACGATTGCGTACATACTATTAGTTTTGCGTATTAATACTTATTTTTTTTGCTCCTTCCTATTGAATTTGCGGGTGCGAATATACGATTTTTTTATAATCCTACAATAAGTTTATTAAAATAGTTACATGAAAAATGAATATAATATTTAACATTAAATTAGAAAAAATCAAGATTAAACTTATTATTTTTGAGAATTATCAATATTTGATGTAACAAATCAATTTTCTTACGTCTAATAAAAAATTAATTATTAATTAAAAAAAGATCAATGAAAAAAAGTGTTTTATTTCTAGCTGCTGCTATGTTATTTGTTTTTTCTTCAAATGCACAAAAAGTAGAGTTTGAAGAGTACGAATTAGACAATGGAATGCATGTAATTTTACATCAAGACAATGCTGCTCCTGTAGTTACAACAGCAGTAATGTATCATGTAGGGGCAAAAGACGAGCAACCTGACAGAACAGGGATGGCTCACTTCTTTGAGCACTTACTCTTTGAAGGAACAAAAAATATTAAAAAAGGGGAATGGTTTAAATTAGTATCGTCTAATGGTGGAAAGAATAATGCCAACACTACGGATGATAGAACTTACTATTATGAAATATTTCCTTCTAATAAGCTAGAACTTGGATTGTGGTTAGAGTCTGAAAGATTATTGCATCCAATTATTAAGCAAGAAGGCGTTGACACCCAAAACGAAGTCGTAAAAGAAGAAAAAAGATTGCGTGTAGACAATAGCCCTTATGGACGTTTTTTAGAATATGTAAAACAGAATATGTTTAAAAAACACCCTTATAAAGGAACAACTATTGGTAAAATGGCTCATTTAGATGATGCTACGCTAGAAGAATTTTTAGCATTTAATAAAAAATTCTATGTCCCAAACAACGCAACATTAGTTGTTGCTGGTGATATTGATATTGCATCCGCTAAGAAATTAATTGAAGATTATTTTGGGCCTATTCCAAGAGGAAAAGATATTGAAAGAAGTTTTCCGAAAGAAGATCCTATTACAGAACCCATAACAGCAAAAGGATATGATTCAAATATTCAAATACCAGCAGTTATGGCGGCTTATAGAACTCCCTCAATGAAGACAAGAGACTCTAGAGTACTAGACATGGTTTCTAGTTATTTTAGTAGCGGTAAAAGTTCTATCCTTTACAAAAAATTAGTTGACACCAAAAAAATGGCCCTACAAGTTGGTGCTATTAACTTAAGTCAAGAAGACTATGGAACCTATATTTTATATGGATTACCGCAGGGTGAGACTAAATTAGCTGATATTATCTCAGAAATAGATGAGGAAGTGCTAAAAATGCAAACAAATTTAATTTCTGAAAAAGCATATCAAAAACTTCAAAATCAGTTTGAAAACAATTATGTAGATTCTAATTCTAGTGTTGAGGGAATCGCAAACTCACTCGCCAGATATAATGTTTTATATGGAGACACAAATCTAATCAACACGGAAATTGATATTTATAGATCTATCACCAGAGAAGAAATTAGAGAAGTAGCAAAAAAATATTTGAATCCTAACCAACGATTGATTTTAGAGTATTTACCTGAATCAGCTAAACAATAATTAAAAGACATAAAAGATTATGAAAACAAAAATTTTATCGTTCGTAGCCATTTTAGCATTGTCTTTTGCTGCAAGTGCTCAAATTGACAGAAGTAAAATGCCAAAAGCAGGGCCAGCTCCAAAAGTTAAACTAGGAGAATCTAAAAGATTTACATTAAAAAACGGATTAACAGTAATTATGGTTGAAAATCACAAGCTACCAAGAGCCTCTGTTAATTTAACTATAGATAATCCTCCTTCTTTTGAAGGAGATAAAGCGGGGGCTTCCTCCATGATGGGAAGTTTATTAGGAAGAGGTACTGCCAATATTTCTAAAGATGAATTTAATGAAAGAGTAGATTATTTAGGAGCCTATCTCAGTTTTTCAAGTGGAGGTGCTTATGGAGCTTCTTTAAAAAAGTATTTCCCTGAAATTTTAGAACTGATGGCAGATGGTGTGAAAAATTCACAGTTTACTCAAGAAGAATTTGACAAAGAACAGAAGATTACTTTAGACGGAATTAAAAGTAATGAAAAAAGTGTGGCTTCAGCTGCAAGAAGGGTAGAGAACGCATTAACATATGGTAAAAATCATCCTTATGGAGAGTTTATCACAAAAGAAACTATTAACAACATTACGCTTCAAGACGTAGAAAAAAGATACAATAGTTATTACAAGCCAAACAATGCGTATTTAATTATCATTGGAGACATTAACCCAAAGAAAATTAAAAAAATGGTAAAAACCCTTTTTAATGATTGGAAAACTGGTGACCTCCCTGCTTACACAATGCCTGAGGTTAAGAATGTGGAAACTACTGAAATTAACTTTATAAATATGTCTAATGCAGTGCAGTCTGAGATTGCTGTAATGAACACCATAGATCTTACATTAGGTGATAATGACTACTATGCTGCTTTATTAGCAAACCAAATTCTTGGGGGCGGTGGAACTGCTAGATTGTTTCAAAACTTACGTGAAGACAAAGCATATACCTATGGTTCTTACTCTAGAGTAAGACAAAGCAGATATGTTGGTACTTTTAAGGCCACTGCAAGTGTTCGTAATATGGTTACTGATAGTTCTGTTGTAGAAATGCAGAAAGAAATTAACAAGATTCGTTATCAAAAAGTATCTGAACAAGATTTAAAAGATGCTAAAGAACTATACATTGGTAATTTTGTTATGGATGTTCAAAAACCAGCAACAGCTGCTAGATATGCCTTAAATAGAGAGTTGTACAATCTTCCTGAGAATTATTACGAAACCTACCTAGAGAAAATTAATGCTGTGACTGTTGACGACGTTCAAAATGCAGCAATTAAATACTTTAAAGGCGATAAAGCAAGAATTATAATTACTGGAAAAGGTATTGAGGTTCTTAAAAATTTAGAAAAAAACTCGGATTACAAAATTAACTATTTTGATAAGTATGGTAATCCTTCAGAGAAACCTGAAATGACATTACCAATACCTGTAGGAATGACAGCAACAGCTGTTGTAAACAAGTACTTTGAAGCAATTGGAGGTAAGGAAAAGGCAATGGCTGTAAAAACCACAATGATGGTTTCTAACGCAACTATTCAGGGAACGCCATTAGTTATGACAACCAAAGCATCTGCTCCAAACAAAACCTTAATGACAATTTCTGTGATGGGTAACACAATGCAGAAAGTAGTTTTTGATGGAGAAAAAGGATATCAAGAAGCACAAGGTAGAAAAACGGATATGAAACCTGAGGATATTACTGAAGGAAAAGAGGCGAATGCTCTCTTTAACGATTTAAATTACACTTCTGGAAAATTAACAAGAATTGAGCCTATAGATGGTAAAAATGCGATTGTTTTAAAAATCGGTAATGAAGAGATTTTTTATGATATGACTTCAGGCTTAAAAGTAAAATCAGTAAAAACAGTAAAAACACCCGACGGAAAAGAAGTAAAAGTTCCTACTACATACGGAGATTATAAAGCTGTAGAAGGGATTATGTTTCCGCATTCTATTGAAATAAAATCGGGTCCAATGACTTTAAATTTCAAAATCGTAGAAATTAAAATCAATGAAGGTGTAGAAGACAAAGATTTCGAATAATTTTCTTCAAAACACAACAATCATAAAAGGCTACAGTTTTATAAACTGTGGCTTTTTTATTTTACTTTATTTACAATATAGATTCCTGTTAGAATAATTACACCAGCTAATAACTGAAGATAACTCACTTTTTCTCCGTCAATAAAACCCCATATAATAGCTACAATAGGAATTAAATACGCAACAGAAGTAGAAAAAATAGGAGAAGACATTTGTATTAATTGATTAAACATAATTTTTGCCAGCCCTGTTCCCACAACAGAAAGGATTATAAGATAGATAAAGGATGTTTTTGTCTCAGGAGTAAACTCAACAGAAGTAAAAAAGCCTGAAAAAATCAAAACTAAAAAAACAGGAATAATTAAAAGTATAAAATGACCTGTAGTAATGCTCAAGGCACTAATATCTGATAAATATTTTTTAATAATATTTACATTAAAAGCATAGCCTAAGGAAGCAACAAGCACAAAAATTGCATACCAATAATTCTGATTGGGATTTAAAGAAGAACTTTCTAAAATTAACAAGGTTGTTCCTACAAGACCGATAAGTACTCCAACTAATTGAATTCTCTTAAATACAACTCCAAAAAATAAGGTCGCTACAATCAAAGCATTTAAAGAAGTCATAGAATTTAAGATAGAAGCAACAGAACTATCTATTCCTGTAATAGCAAACGCAAAAAAGAACGCTGGAAATAATGTGCCAAGCAATGAACTAACAACAATGTATTTCCAATGGTGTTTTTTAATTTTTTTTAGACTCTTAAACCCTATAGAAAGAATGAATAGTCCTGCAATAAATGTTCTTAAAGCACCTAATTGAATTGGAGTTAAACCAATTAAAGATTTTTTAATTAGTATAAAAGAACTTCCCCACACCATTGCTAAAACAATCAGATAGATCCATTTTTTGTGATCGTTATTCATTCTCTATTTTTAAATATTAGGCAAAAATGAAACAATTCTTAAGATATAAATCATTAATTACATAAATTTGTATGATTAAACAATCACAAAAAGCAATCATGAACAAAAAAGCAATATTTCTATTACTTGCAATTAGCGCT
>CAXMOR010000025.1:0-1761 GCA_964195455.1 uncultured Acidimicrobiia bacterium | reverse complement strand
ACACAATACATTTTTTGAAAGAAAACGGTTATGATGCTAGTGAAATGTGTATAGATGAAGTTTATTCAGTTATGTTGATACTGAAAAGAAAGAATGAAAGGATAAAGGAAAATAACAAGCAAGGAAGCTATTTTTTTTGTTATTTAATGCAATTAAAATTCAAGAGATGGCTGCGATGAGTGAGAATAATGTAATCTTGCGGTTGCTACTGAAAAGTGAAGAGTATAAAAAGGGTATAAGAGCCGCAAATAAAGAAACCAGTAGTTTTGATAAATCAGTTTCAAAATTAAAAACGGTTTTAACGGGTGTAATAGCTGTGCAGTTAATTCGCAACATGGGTGCTCTTGCTATCAAAACAGAACAAACAAAAGTAAGTTTTGAAACATTTTTAGGAAGTGCACAAAAAGCTAAAAAAGTACTTGCGGAATTAAATGAATTTTCGCTCAAAACACCTTTCACACCTGAAGAAGTTAATAACGCGGGTAAGGCTTTGTTGGCATTCGGTATAAATGCAGATAAATTAATTCCGACCTTGGGCGCAATTGGAGATTTAAGCGCAGGAACGGGTAAGAATTTCAATGAGTTAGCTGTAATTTTTGGAAAGGCAAAAGTGCAAGGAACGTTATTTGCTGAAGATATTAACCAATTGACCGAAGCTGGAATACCTATTATTGATGAGTTCGCAAAGCAGCTAGGAGTAAGTACGGGCGAAGTAAAAAAACTAGGTAGTGAGGGGAAAATTTCTTTTTCTAATCTTGAACAAGCGTTTAAGGATATGACAGGAGAAGGTGGTAAGTTTTACGATTTAACATCAAAACAATCTCGAACGTTAGGCGGCTTAATTTCAACTTTACAGGGGACGTTTACAGCTTTATCAAATACGATAACTGAACGTTTTTTGCCAACTATAAAAAGTGCCGTTTCTTTCGTAACAGGGTTAATTGAAAAATTTAAGGAGTTTGTGAAAGTAGATATAGTTACTACTATCAACAAAGAACAAAACGCCTTAAATTTATTGATTATTAAAATAACGGATACCAATATAGAACAAGGGAAAAGGAATGATTTAATACAAAAATTACAAAAAGATTACCCAGCATTTTTAACAAATTTAGACGCTGAAAAAGTCACAAATGAAGAATTGGCGAAAAGATTAGGAAAAGTAAACGACCAATATATATTAAAAATAGCGTTGGCAATTGAAGATGAAAAAATAAAAACGGCTGCGAATAAAATAGGGCGGGATTCTAATGAAAACGCACAGAGAACAATACAATTAGAAACTAAGTTAATAGAAATTGAAAAAAGAAGAGGGTTAAATTTAGACTTAACAAATAAAACATTAAAGGAGCGTTTTGATATAGTCACTAATGAGTTAGAAGTAAGGAATAAAGCGGCTAGAATAGAAAAAGGTGGAATTGTTACGGATGCAGATTTGGGATTATTAAGGGGTTATTCTACTATTATCTCAAATGTATCACCAAAAATAGACGGGCAAAACTCTAGTTTAATTGAATTGCAAAAAACTAGAGAAAAAGTAGCAGCAACTATAAAAGCACAGTTAGGGATAGGGGAAGTTGACTTTATAAATGACAATGAAACGGAAGCGGAAAGTATGGCGAGATTACGAAAAGAAAAAGCAGAAACAGATAAAGCATTAGCAGATAAAGCATATAGAGACGGCAAAAAAGGACGGGATAAGGCAAATAAACAAAGGCTAAAAGATGAAAAGAAAGCCTTTGAGAATATCCAAGATTTGCG
>CAXMOR010000024.1:0-3737 GCA_964195455.1 uncultured Acidimicrobiia bacterium | reverse complement strand
CATAATTCCTTGAATAAAATACATAATCATAGCGACTAAAAGAGACGTAATTACTGCATATAAAACTGAAGAAGAACCAGAACCTTCACCAATTGCCAGTGAAGCGTGATTTAAAAATGAAGTAGATGCTTTTACAGCGTCCCAACCTGTATACATCAAGTTGATTGGCATCATACAAACCATGACCAAAAGCGGAACAATCATATTGTACGCTTTTGCCTCTATTCCTTCTTTTGGCGGAAATGAAGTAACCTCGTCAGAAACCATTGGCTTAGAATTTGCATTCATCAATTCGCCTGTTTCTTTAGTTCTTTTCTCGGCTTTTTTCATTGGCCCCCAATCTTTCTTTGTCAAAATAACGATAAAAACAATTGCAATTGCTAACAAAGGATAAAAGTTGTATTTGATAGAAGCAATCATCACTGAAAATGGCTTTTCTATTCCCTGCGTTAATAAAAGTCCCATAATAAAAGCTCCCCAAGCATTAAAAGGAATTAATATGGATGATGGCGCTGAGCTTGAATCTGCTATATAAGCTAGTTTTTCACGTGGAATTCCTAATTTATCAAAAATTGGTCTGTACAACGTTCCTACGGTTAAAGAACTAATACTTGTTTCTACAAACAACAACAATCCTGTTACTGTTGCTAAAACTTGAACCATTACTCGGCTGTAACCCGTTTTTCTATCTTCTAACTTTACCAACTGTCTGTTTAAAATATTGATAAAACCTTCTACTCCTCTCGAGTATTGAATAAAAATTAATAAAGCACCAACCAAAGCGCTAAACATAATTGTTCTTGTATTTCCTTCAGATTGAAACACATTTACCATGCCTTCAATCATTGCTAAAGTTCCTGTTAATGGGTTCCAGCTTTCAATAATCAACCAAGAAAACCAAATTCCAAATAACAAAGCAATATAAACTTGTTTGGTTTTTAGTGCTAAAATGATAGCTATAATTGGAGGTATTACTGACAAAAATCCATATTCCATAAAAAGAGTTTTTATTTCGCTAAAGGTAATAATTTATATACATGATATTTCGTAAATTGTAAATCCTATTTTAAATTACTGATGTCCAAAAAATATATTTTAGCGTTAGATCAAGGAACTACAAGTTCACGCTCTGCAATTATCGATGAAAACGGAGCTATTATTGCTATGGAACAACAAGAGTTCCAGCAAATATTTCCAAAATCAGGTTGGGTAGAACACAATGCATTAGTCATTTTAGAAACACAATTATACACCTTAAAAAAGGTGATACAAAAATCGAATATCAACCTTATTAATATTGTTGGGTTAGGAATTACAAACCAAAGAGAAACCACTGTTGTTTGGAATAAAAAAACTGGAAAACCTATTTATAATGCTATTGTTTGGCAAGATAAAAGAACCGCAGATATTTGTGAGGATTTAAAGAAGAAAGGCTTAGAAAACCATATAAGACAAACAACAGGTTTAGTTGTTGATGCCTATTTTTCTGGAACAAAAATTCATTGGATATTAGAAAATGTAGAAAACGCTAGAGAAGAAGCAGATAAAGGAAATCTACTTTTTGGAACCATAGATTCTTGGTTATTGTGGAACTTAACGGATAGAAAAATTCACGCAACAGATTATAGTAATGCCTCAAGAACCTTACTTTTTGATATTAAGAATTTGTGTTGGGATGACAAATTATTATCAGCACTAAACATTCCAAAATCGATATTACCAGAAGTAAAACAATCTTCTTTTCACTTTGGAGATTTTATTCTAAATGGTCATACAATTCCTATTGCAGGAATTGCTGGAGATCAACAAGCTGCTCTTTTTGGACAGGCTTGCTTCAATAAAGGAGAAGCAAAAAACACGTATGGAACTGGTTGTTTTTTATTAATGAACACAGGAACTGAACTCCAATTTTCTAAAAATGGCTTACTCTCCACAATTGCTTGGGGAATTAATGATAAAGTGTATTATGCTTTAGAAGGAAGTGTTTTTGTTGCAGGTGCCGCAATTCAGTGGTTAAGGGATGGTTTAGAAATTATAAATTCTGCAGAAGAAAGTGAACTATTTGCGCAAGAAGTTGAAGAAGAAAACCCCGTTGTAGTTGTACCTGCTTTTGCCGGTTTAGGAGCTCCTTATTGGGATATGTATGCAAGAGGTGCCATTTTTGGTTTAACCCGTGATACCGGAAAAAATCACTTAATAAAAGCAACTTTGCAGTCTTTAGCTTATCAAACTAAAGACCTGTTAATTGCGATGCAAAATGACGCAGAAACTCCGTTAACTTGTTTAAAGGTTGATGGTGGTGCATGTGCAAATAATCTGTTAATGCAATTTCAATCTGACATTTTAAATACTGTTGTAGAGCGTCCAAAAAATACGGAAACGACAATAATGGGCGCTGCCTATTTAGCCGGAATTTGTGTGGGTTTATGGAAACAACAAGATATTGAAACAGACAAGAAAATAGATAAAAAATTTACACCAAACATGTCATCGGAGAAAAGAGAACGCTTGTATAAAAGATGGTTAAAAGCTATTGAGCGTTCTAAAGATTGGGTAGATTAATTTTCTAAATAAGTTTTACATCAAGTTTGTAAGGTTCTCTTAAAGTTCATTTAAGAAATATGAAAATTAGTTTGGACAGATTCTTTTGATAAAAGCTCATAAATCGTTTATATAAAAATAAACTCGAATATATGGCAGGAAACTTAGCAATTATCAGCACAAAATAAATTATCTTTAAGTAAAAAGCTAAGAAACATTTCTAGACGCTTTTAATACTTAATTATGTCAAAGTTTACTACAAAAATCACCAAAAGGCTTCAAAAATTTATAGAAACACAGAAAATATTTTTTGTAGCTACAGCGCCAATTGCTGGCAGAATAAATTTATCCCCAAAAGGAATGGATTCTTTTAAAGTGATAAATGAAAATCGTGTTTTGTGGCTAAATGTTACAGGAAGTGGGAATGAAACTGCAGCTCATTTATCAGAAAATGGACGAATTACTATTATGTTTTGTTCTTTTGAAAAAGCACCAAACATTCTGCGTTTATATGGTAAAGGAAAAGAACTTAAATCAAATGATGAAGGTTGGAAAGAAGTAGTTTCTTTGTTTCCAGAAACTCCAGGAACTCGTCAAATTTTTGATATTACCATTGAATCTACTCAAAGTTCATGTGGTATGTCAATTCCTTTTTTTGAATTTAAGGGAGAACGAAATGATTTAAATGAATGGGCAACAGAACAAGGAACAGACAACCTTAAAAACTATTGGAAAGACAAGAATCAAACAAGTATTGATGGTTTACCTACACACATTTTAGAATAAAAAATATGAACAAATTTTCATTTTTCGATAGAGAAAATATTACTAAAGATTTACAATCTATAGACTATGATTTATTAATAATTGGTGGTGGAATTACAGGTGCGGGAATAGCTCTCGACGCTGCCTCTCGAGGTATGAGAGTAGCTTTGATAGAAAAAAATGATTTTGCTTCTGGAGCTTCTAGTAAATCAACAAAATTAATTCATGGTGGTTTGCGTTATTTAAAACAATTCGATTTTTGGTTGGTCAAAGAGGTGGGTTCTGAACGCGCCATTGTGCATAAATTGGCTCCACATCTGGTACTCCCAGAAAAAATGCTGCTCCCACTTATAGAAAATGGGTCATATGGCAAATGGCTGACTTCAATAGGTCTTAAGGTTTATGATATTTTGGCCCAGGTTACAGGGGAT
>CAXMOR010000023.1:0-141337 GCA_964195455.1 uncultured Acidimicrobiia bacterium | reverse complement strand
AACTAAAAGTATATTAGCAGACTTATCTTATCGTCCTGAACTTGATTCAGGGAGGAAAGTCCGGACACCATAGAGTATTCATAGCGGATAACATCCGTCCAGCGTAAGTTGAGGACAAGTGCAACAGAAAGCAAGTACAGTTCGGCTGTAGTGAAACCAGGTAAACTCTATGAGGTGCAATGCCATGTAAATTAGAGCTTGAGAGCTACTCGCTCGATTCTAAAGGGTAGGCAGATAGATTCTAAGAGTAATTTTAGAACTAGATAAATGATAAGAACCTTATTTTAAGGTACAGAATTCGGCTTACAAGTCTGCTTTTTACTTTTATTTTACGATTTTCATAAAAAAAACTTTGAAATATCATTTTTCATTAAATTAAAATCAGTGTTATTGAAAATAACTTTTATTTATTCATAAATTACTGCAATCTATTATTTATAGTTTAAAATTGATTTTATTACTGTAGATTTGTTTTATAAAACTCTTAAAATTTATATATAATATGGCTTTTGATATTGATATGATTAAGCAAGTATACGCTTCCATGAAAGAGCGTGTAGATGCTGCTCGTGAAATTACAGGTAAACCATTAACCCTTGCTGAGAAAATTTTATATTCTCATTTATGGAATGGTAACTCTGAAAAAGCATTTGTTAGAGGAAAAGACTATGTAGACTTTGCACCAGACAGAATTGCTTTACAAGATGCTACTGCACAAATGGCATTATTGCAATTTATGCAAGCAGGAAAAAGTAAAGTAGCAGTTCCTACAACTACTCACTGCGATCATTTAATTCAAGCTAAAAACGGGGCAGGTACAGATTTACAATCAGCTTTAAATACTAGTAATGAAGTTTTTAACTTTTTAGAAAGTGTTTCAAATAAATATGGGTTAGGTTTTTGGAAGCCTGGAGCAGGAATTATACATCAGGTAGTTTTAGAAAATTACGCATTTCCAGGAGGAATGATGATTGGTACAGATTCACATACAGTAAATGCTGGTGGATTAGGTATGATTGCTATTGGAGTTGGTGGAGCAGATGCTGTAGATGTTATGGCAGGTATGGCTTGGGAATTAAAGTTTCCAAAACTAATCGGAGTAAAATTAACTGGTAAGCTTTCTGGCTGGACTGCACCAAAAGATGTTATTTTAAAAGTAGCTAGCATTGTTTCTGCAAAAGGAGGAACAGGCGCTATTGTAGAATATTTTGGTGAAGGTGCAATAGGAATGTCTTGTACCGGTAAAGGTACAATTTGTAATATGGGAGCAGAAATAGGAGCAACAACTTCTACTTTTGGTTATGACGAATCTATGGAACGTTATTTACGTGCTACAGATAGAAGTGATGTTGCAGATGCTGCAAATAAAGTAAAAGATTATTTAACAGGTGATGCAGAAGTATATGCAAATCCAGAACAATATTTCGATCAAGTTATTGAAATTAACTTATCAGAATTAAGCCCATTATTAAACGGACCTTTTACGCCAGATTTATCGACAAATGTTGGATCGGACATGACGAATGCCGCTAACAAAAATGATTGGCCATTAAAGGTAGAATGGGGATTAATCGGTTCTTGTACAAACTCTTCTTATGAAGATTTATCGAGAGCTTCATCAATTGCACAACAAGCTATTGATAAAGGTTTAAAAATGAAGTCAGAACTAGGAATTAATCCAGGTTCTGAAAAAGTTAGATATACAGCAGATAGAGATGGTATTATAGGCATTTTTGAAAAATTAGATGCTAAAATATTTACAAATGCTTGCGGACCTTGTATTGGTCAATGGGCTCGTTATGACGATCCTAAAAATGCACCTAAGAATTCAATAATTCATTCTTTCAATAGAAATTTCGCAAAACGTGCAGATGGTAATCCAAATACACATGCTTTTGTTGCATCACCAGAAATGGTTGCTGCAGTTGCGATTGCAGGTCGTTTAGATTTTAATCCGATGACGGATAAATTAATCAACACAAACGGAGAAGAAGTAATGTTAGATGAACCAACTGGATGGGAATTGCCTCCAAAAGGTTTTGAAGTAAAGGATGATGGCTATTTAGCGCCAGAAGAAGATGGAAGTGGAGTTGATATTAACGTCAATCCAGATTCTGAAAGATTAGAGTTATTAACACCTTTTACTCCTTTAGGAAATGATTTATCTGGAGTGAAGTTATTAATAAAGGCGCATGGTAAATGTACTACAGATCATATTTCTATGGCAGGACCATGGTTACGTTATAGAGGTCATTTAGATAATATATCTAATAACTGTTTAATTGGAGCTGTGAATGCGTATGGTATGAAAACAAATTTTGTTAAAAACCAATTAACAGGAGAATTTGGAGGTGTACCCGATACTGCAAGAGCTTACAAAGCTGCAGGAGTTAAAACAATTGTAGTTGGAGATCATAATTATGGTGAAGGCTCTTCTAGAGAGCATGCAGCGATGGAGCCTCGTCATTTAGGAGTTGCCGCTGTTATTGTAAAATCTTTTGCTAGAATTCATGAAACAAATCTAAAGAAACAAGGAATGTTAGGTCTAACATTTGCTAATGAAGCTGATTACGATCTAATTCAAGAAGATGATACGTTTAACTTTGCAGATTTAAATGAATTTGCTCCAGGAAAACCTTTAACATTAAAGGTTATTCATGCTGATGGAACTAAAGACACTATTATTGCAAATCATACCTATAATAAAGGTCAAATAGAATGGTATAATGAAGGTTCTGCTTTAAATTTAATTAAAAAGCAAAACATTTAAAATAAAATATTTTGTTGTTGAAACTCCTGAAGAAATTCAGGAGTTTTTTTATTTAATAAAAAATGCCCAACTTAGTTTAGAACTAAAATTGGGCAACAACTAATCAATTGGTTGTTAAATTTATTTGGTATTAATTCTTAAAGGTATTTTATAGATTTTCCCTTTGTTTGTCCCTCTTACCTCAACTTTTTTGTAATTCAATTTTTTCTTAATAAAAGCATTTAGTTCGGTAATATCAGAATAAACAGAAATAATAACAATTTCATTTTCATTGTTAATAATAAAAGAAATTTCGGCTGTACTTTGTGTTTGTACTTCAATTGAAATCTTGTTTCCAAGAATCGATACAATTTCAGTTCTAAGTTCTTCTGTTTTTGAAGGTTCTGTTTCGGTTGCATTTGCCGAAAAAACGGTTGATAAACTAATAGCTAAAATGGTGACGAATGATTTTAATTTTTTCATAATAATTGTTTTAAGTTAAATATATATAACAGATAGACGTTCGTAATTAATAAACGTTTCAGAAAAAATACACTTTAATATATTCTTAACACTATTTAACTAAAATTAAGAAAAGATGAAAGAATGAATAGGACTGCAGACTTTATATAAATAATATAGAAAGGAACTAAAAGGTTTCAGCGGGTATTCAATGGCGTTGATTTCATTTGATTGTCTTAGTTGTCTTGGTTTCTTAGACGTAAACCAGTATCAGCTAAATTACTTGATAAATTGAAGAATTTTTCTCATTTCGTTGACTTTAAAATATAACTAGTTTTGATATTTGTCGCAGGAATAATTACATTAGATAAATCTCTTATAAGAGTATGAGACTCTTTTGTATTAACTATAAACAGTTTTAAAATTAGATGTGTTTCTGAAGGAAAAGGAGACAATGGGGCTGATATTAAAGAAAAGACAAATAATTTTCTTTTCGTTGTTTTTTATATTGGTGTTCTACAGCGGTATTAGAATTTATAGACTAAAGGCATATAAGTAATAATCTCTTTGAACTAATAGGTTTAAAATGTTATCTTTTTTTTAAGATATTAGATCATCTTATACTTCATAAAAAACTATTTTGCTTTTTGAACTAATTCTATTTTTTCTAAAGAAGTTTTTGTTGTAAAAATGCCGTAATTAATGGTGATACTTTTTTTGTCAATTTTATCAATTGTGCCCACAGAATTAGAATCTATAATTCGCACTTTGTCATTTATTTTATAAATGTAAGTTGCTTTTTCTTTAGCAATTTTCACTTCTTCTTTTTTCTTTTCTTTCCGTACTTCAACTACTTTTTCTAAAACCTCTTTTTCTACTTGTTTAATCACTTCTTGCATTTGTTTTTCAACTACATTTGATTTTTGCTTCTGTGACTTTGTTTTTGGGTTTAAAGGATTTTTTTTAGCATATTTCACCTTTTCATCAACAACCCATTTATTAAAATTGGTATTCAACTCTTTCTTATTATTATTTTGAAAGTATTTGTTTAGAAATTCGTTTATTTTTCTTCCCAAAGAAAGCATCCTCTGGTTATTGTCATACAACTCTTGAAACCCTGCTAATTTTAACTGAATTTTTTCTTCCTTTTCTTGTAAACTTTCTAAATGCTCTTGTCCTTTGGATTTTTGTTTTTCTAAATTATCAGAGTTTTTTTGCAATTTGGTTCTTTCTTTTTGCAATTTAGAAATGGTTCTATCTAAACGTACTTTTTCAGTGTCTACGCGTTTTTTCGCTTTATTAATGATACTAAATGGGATTCCGTTTTTTTGTGCCACTTCAAATGTAAAAGAACTTCCGGCTTGCCCTATAAACAATTTATACAATGGTTCTAAACTGCGCTCATCAAATTGCATATTTGCATTGGTAACATTCTCTAGTTCGTTTGCTAATACTTTTAAATTGGAGTAGTGGGTAGTTATTATTCCGAAAGCTTTTTTTTCATAAAACTCTTCCAAAAAAATTTCTGCCAAAGCGCCACCCAATTCAGGATCTGATCCTGTTCCGAACTCATCAATTAAAAAAAGTGTTTTTTCATTACATCTGCGCAAAAAATAACGCATATTTTTTAAGCGATAACTATATGTACTTAATTGATTTTCAATAGATTGATTATCTCCAATGTCTGTTAAAATAAAATCAAAAATATAGGTTTGACTTCGCTCATCCACAGGAATCAAAATTCCACTTTGTAACATCAATTGCAATAAACCAATGGTTTTTAAGGTGATACTTTTTCCACCAGCATTTGGACCAGAAATAACAATAATTTGTTGTTTTTCATTCAGTTCTATAGATTGTGAAATAGTTTCTAAATTTTGGGCATTATTTTTTCTCCACAAAATTGGATGTACAGCATTTTTAAAAAACACTCTTTTTTCCTTTGTAATTAAAGGTAAAACAGCATTCATTTCTCTTGCATATTTTGCTTTTGCACTCACTGCATCTATATGTACTAAAAAAGATAAATATTCTTCTAAAAGTGATGTAAAAGGACGAATGGTCTCAGCTAAAGTTCGCAGTATTTTAATAACTTCCTGTTTCTCTTCATACACTAAATTCTGAAATTCTCTACTGTAGGCAAGTGTTGCTTGCGGCGCTATATAAACAATATTACCAGATTTTGACGACCCTAATAAACTGCCCGCAATTTTCCGTCTATGCATTGCAGAAACTGCCAAAACACGCTGATTATCTACAATTGTTTCTTTAATATCATCTAAATAACCAGCAGCAATAGATTTTGATAATGCACTTGAAAAACTTGCACCAATTTTACCACGAATATTATTAATGTCTCTCCTAATTTGTTTTAAAACAGAAGATGCATTATTCTTTACTTCACCAGAAATATCAATAATTTTTTTAATTTCATCATCTACATACGTTGTAAATTCTATTTTTTGAGAAAGATCATAGAAAGTAGGAAACTGAATTTGAAATTTTTTAAAAAATTTAATTAATTCATTTACTGTTAGAGATGTAGTTGCTATTTTTAAAAAAGCTTCTGTTTCTATAAAACTATTTTCTATTGCTAAACGTTTTATACTATCTGTAACATTATCAAAACCGTGATTTGGTACTCTGTTTTCACTTTGAAAAGAAGATACATATTCATTTACCAAATGCAGCTCTATGAATAGCTGTTTTCTACCACTGATCGGATGAATTTCGCGCACGTTTTCTTTTCCTAAACCAGATATACAATGCTCTGAAATATGCTGTAAAACAGTCGAAAATTCTAAATCTTGTAATGTTTTTTCTGAAATATTAGTGCTCAAATTCGTAATTTTGTTATGTTAAGGGTTGTTAGTTCTATTTCGTAAAAATAAATAAAAACCAATCTTCTAATAGGCTCAAGTAGACATCTTGAGTATTTTTAACTTAGTAACAAAAATAAGAAACAATGACGCTAAAAAAGGCTGTTAGTTGGGAAAATATTTTACAGTGCGAGTTTGATAAATCATATTATAAACATTTAATCAATTTTGTAGAATTAGAATATAAAAAACATCAATGTTTCCCTAAAAAAGAAGATATATTTGCTGCGTTTGACTTCTGTTCTTTTAGTGATTTAAAAGTAGTTATTATTGGTCAAGATCCTTATCATGGAGAAAATCAGGCGAATGGTTTGTGTTTTTCTGTAAAAGATGGCATTAAAATTCCACCTTCTTTAAACAATATTTTTAAAGAGATTTCTTCAGATTTAGGCAATGAATATCCACAAAGCGGAAATTTAGAAAAATGGGCAAAACAAGGAGTTTTATTATTGAATGCAACTTTAACCGTAAGAGCTCATGAAGCTGGAAGTCACCAAAAAAAGGGATGGGAAACCTTTACCGATGAAGTCATCAGAATGATTTCAGAAGAAAAAGAAAATGTTGTCTTTTTATTTTGGGGAAAATTTGCAGAAAGTAAAACAAAATTAATAAATATTGAAAAACACACTATTTTTACAGCCCCACATCCTTCGCCATTAGGAGCTTGGAGAGGCTGGTTTGGAAGTAAACATTTTTCTAGTACTAATAAGGTTTTACAAAATTTACAGAAAACTACAATAAAATGGTAGGTCCTATTGGCGAGTTGCAATAAGGTAATAAAATATCTTCTGTGATATCAGGATAATTTAAATCAATAATGTTACTAGAATGAATCCATTCTATAATTTTTGGAACTTGTCTTTTATTCAATTTTTTAATAGTATGAACCTTCATTTCTTTTAAAGAATGAGCATTACATTGTTGTTCATACTGATGTTTAACGGCGATTACCATCAGGCTTTTCTTGAAAAAAAATGCTTAACTGGTGTCTTTAATTCTTTTGGAAAGAGCGCGTCACTCGAAGCTGCCATACTTTTTATATAATCGAATTCATTTATATGGGAAATAGTGATATTTTTTTGGAATATTAATTTGTTAATGTTTTTGATAAAATAGGTCATTTTAAAACAGGGATTTTAACTATTATTTCATGGTGATACACAGGTAGATAAAGCGTAAAGTGTCTCTTATTTTTAGCACCTTGGTTTCTTGTTTTATCCTGATTATAGAAGTATATATTGTATAACTATTAAAATGAGATCCAAAACATACTTTTGTTGGGACATAATATTTTTAAATAAGCTTTTCTACATTAATTATTCCAGCTTTTGGTGACACATTATCGAACACTCCATTTTAATGACATAAAGAAAAATATTTATATCATGTAGTTTTGCTATCCAAGTAAAAACGAGTATAAAATTATTGATAATTAAATCGTAATTTTTTACAAGAAGGTTTTTAATTTCTCTATAAAAATTCACTAATTTTATCTTTTATAACTCTAAATAAAATCAATACCACTATTTTTATTTAATGTAAAACTTTAACCTTTAACTTGTATTTTATATAGAAACCTAATTCTAAATTATTCTCATTTCCGCTAACTAAAATATAGAACTCTCCTTTGTGTTGTAGAACAGGGATAACCTCTTTAGCTTTTGTTAAATGAGTATTTCCAGCACCTTGAATGGTATATAGTATTTTTATATATAATGTTATAGAGTTTTTTGAATTTCGAATTATTTTACATATACATAAGGCATATAGTTTGTCACTCTTAATGCCTTAATGTTTTATTAGGGTAAAGTAATAATGAAAAAAAAATAATACTTATGTAAAAGTTTAGCTCAAGGAACCTTAATGTTATGGATGAGAATTCGTTAATAGACATAAAAAAAATCCGCAAAAAAGCGGATTCATTGAGTTTGAATCAAGAAATAGAGAGACTATAATAAATCTACCTGTTTTAATGTTGTTTGATTGTTTATTGAAGTATCTGCCAAACCACAAGGCTGTGATGTACTTCGGCAAGATAAAAGACAAAAAATTCCTAAAATACAGACTATAATAAATACTGTTTTTTTCATGGTAAAAATTTTACAGGCTAAATGTACATATTTTTTATGAAATTGCCTGATATTTGCTTTTCTTTCATAACGTTAAGTTGTATCATTTTATTTTGTATACGTGTAATTAAGTTTTTAGTAATGGGTTTACCATCATTCCATTTTGTGATTTTTAACCATTCTTGAATGTCCTCCAATTGTTGTTCATATCTTTTCGCTAAGGTTTCATCGATAGTATTTCTCTTTTTAAAGTCTTTTGTTTCGCCATTTATAATATCTAATACCTTTTTTACTTCCTCAAAATTATTTTCTAAAACTTCGTTTCTAACCGCTACAACAAAACAGGGCCAAGGAGTTGGGCAGTCATCAATTCTTATAAAAACTCCTCGATCTACTAATGGTTTGGTGGTGAAATGTTCCCACATAAAATAATCAGCTTCACCATTGGTAAGTGCATTGATTCCTCCTTGTAAATTATCGACTACTTTAAAATTTAATTTGGTTACATCCCAGCCTTGGTTGTACGCATTTACAATAGCCATTAAATGAGAACCAGAACCGAACCTACTAATGGCAATTGTGGCATTTTCTAAGTCTTCAATTTTTTTGAAAGATGATTTTGCACTCACATGAATTCCCCAAATCAAAGGTGTTTCTACATAGGTCTGAACAATTTTAGAAGGATTTCCTTCCGCAATATCTTTAATAATTCCTTCTGTTAATACAATAGCAATGTCAACTTCTCCAGAACGCAGGGCAGCACACATTTCTCCAGTTCCTCCTGGAAAATCTTGCCAACGTAGGTTTATATTCTGCTTGTTATATTCTTTATTTTTTAAGGTGATATACCAAGGATAGTTAAAATGCTCTGGAACGCCACCCACTTTTAAGTTTGTCATTTACTCAACTAATTTCTCAAGGGTATATTCTATTAAATCGGCTACAACTTTACCAGGGTTTTTACTAAAAGTACCATTAGTTCTATTCGCAATAATTGCGTTAATCGAACAAGCTTTATGACCTAGCAATTTAGACAAACCATAAATTGCCGAAGTTTCCATTTCTAAATTGGTAATTCTATTTCCTTTAAAATGAAAGCTATCTATTTTATGGTTTAATTCAGAATCTTGAATCGCTAACCTTAACACTCTTCCTTGAGGTCCATAAAAGCCACCTGCAGTCGCAGTAATTCCTTGAAATGTTTTTTCTGAAATAATTTTAGCTTCTAATTCACTAGAATTTGTAATTACTAAAGGATGTGCTTTTTTAGAACTCCAATTTGTATGTGCTATAAAAGCATTTTCGATTTCTAAATTTGAAATTTCATCAATTTGATAGGAGTGAAGTAATCCATTTAAATCTAATCCATGAGAACTTACCACAAAAGAATCTACAGGTATATCGGCCTGCAAAGAACCAGAAGTCCCAATTCTAGTTATATTCAGAGAAGTTATATTTTCTTTTGGTAGCCTTGTTTCTAAGTCTATATTTACTAAAGCATCTAATTCGTTTAAAACAATGTCTATATTATCTGGTCCAATTCCTGTCGAGATAACTGAAAACTGCTTTTTTTTATAAGTTCCTGTTGTGGTTTTAAATTCCCGTTTTTGAGTGGTGAATTCAATAGAATCAAAGTGTTTAGAGATTTTATCTACTCTATCTTGGTCGCCAACAAAAATAATATCTGTGGCTATATTTTCTGGTCTTAAATTTAAATGATAAATACTTCCATCAGGATTTAAGATTAATTCAGATTGTTGAATACTCATTTAAGATGTTATTTGTAATATTTTTTTTGTCTCATTCTGATACAAAAAACTGTATTTTTTAGAGCCTCCAAGATAAGAAATATCATTTCTTATCTGACCATAAAAATTGATTTGATTTTCGAGCACTTGCTTTCCTTTTTCAGATAATTTCACAGGGTTAAAAGAGGTGAATAATCTATGTAAAGAGTTAATCTGATGTTCATATTGTAAATCTCCAAAACCATAAACTTCTTCCCCTTTCATAAGTTCAGAAATTAATTTATTTTTTGAGGTAATTTCTTGTTCTTTAGCTATTTTTAAAATTTTATTTTCAATTTTATTTAAGCCATTTTCAATGGATGGAAAACGTTGTAAATGTGCTTCTATGGCCGATGCTAAATATTTAAAAGGCGACAATGGATTGAATTTGTTCACCGTTTCTAATCGCAATGGAGAATCTGAACAATACAATTGCCAAATGTAGTCTGCATGCGCAATATCATCTTGATTCAATTCAATTCTATTTTTATAGAGTTGCTTAATTTGTGCTGCATTTAATTGAGATAAACCTAACATTCTTTGTATACCTTTTGATTTTCCAGCGCAAACCAAAGAAATTTGATATCCTTTTCGATATCTTTTTAGCCAACTAATCACAGCAAGCATGTTAATCTGGCAAAACAAATCGTGTTCAAACCATAGAACAATTTCATCTTGTTCCTTTTCCTTACAGAGGTTTCTATATTCTTTGAGTGTATAATCTATAAATTGTTTTTTACTAATGTTGTACGAATTTTTAAAAAAATCAAATCTATTTTTCCAAAAAGATTCACTTCCAATATCTGAAGTTGTTTTTCCCTCACAAAGCGTCTCTCTCCAAGTAATGAAACTTCCAGAGAAATTTAATTTTTTCAGATAATTTGTGGTATTATCTCCATTCGTAATGTGTAATATTGATGCCCTCATAACCTTAAAAAAACGTTTTTTGAATGATTATATTATACTACATAGGAAGTAATTAACCTCCAACTCTTTTTACTTTGAATCCCTTACCTTTTAACATAGACATTATTTTGTCTCTGTAATCTCCTTGAATGATAATTTTATCATCTTTAAAACTTCCACCAACACTTAATTTTGTTTTAATCTCTTTAGCAAGCAACTTGAAATCTGAATCCGCTCCTGTGTAGCCCTCTAGTATTGTAATAGGTTTTCCTTTTCGTTTTTCGTATTTACAAAGTATAGGAGCATCTTGCAACCAAATATTTGATTTCTCTACCAAAGGGTTAGTAGTTTCCTGGTGTTCAGGGAATAAATTTTTTAATTGATCTTTAAAATCCATATTAACCTTTCTTCAGCTCCCGAAAAGGGAGCAATTCAACTCTACTATTTTGAGTTTTTATTTTAATTTAATGTATTCTTTTTATTTGGTAAGGCTAGATAATCTCTTTTACTTCTTTAAGCCCAATTCTTGTAAGCGTTCCTCTAAAAAAGCACCGGCAGTAATATCCTTAAATTTTTTAGGATTTTTTTCATCTATACAGTTTTCTAAGACATCAAGTTTCATGTCAGAAACTGGATGCATAAAAAATGGAATAGAATATCTTGAAGTACCCCACATTTCTTTCGGAGGATTTGTAACTCGGTGAATTGTAGATTTTAATTTATTATTGCTATGTCTAGAAAGCATATCACCCACATTGATCATAATTTCATCTGGCGCTGCCATGGCATCAATCCAATCTCCTTTATGGTTTTGAACTTGCAAACCTTTTCCTTGAGCGCCCATTAATAAAGTAATCAAATTAATGTCTCCATGGGCTGCTGCTCTTTCTGCGCCTTTTGGTTCACTTGTGATTGGTGGATAATGAATTGGACGTAAAATACTATTCCCGTTTTTCATATAATGATCAAAATAGTTTTCTTCCAATTTCAAATGCAATGCCAAAGACCGTAGCACATATTTGGCAGTTTTTTCTAACATCTGATACGTTTGTTTCCCCACTTTGTTAAACTTCGGTAACTCTTCTACATCTATGTTTTTTGGATATTCTTTTGCGTACTTAGAGCCTTCATCGACATACTGTCCAAAATGCCAAAACTCTTTTAAGTCTCCTTCTTTTCTTCCTTTAGCAGATTCTTTTCCAAAAGAAACATACCCTCTTTGACCTCCAATTCCTGGAATCTCATATTTTTCTTTTATTTCTGTAGGTAAATCAAAGAAGTTTTTAATTTCAGCGTATAGATTATCAACTAATTTCTCATCTAAAAAGTGACCTTTTAAAGCCACAAAGCCGATGCTTTCATAAGCATGTCCAATTTCATTGATAAACTTTTGTTTTCTACTTTCATCATCAGATAAAAAGTCAGCTAAATTGACACTAGGTATTTTGTTCATTATTTATGATTTAAAAAAACGAACCATAAATCTACTAAAAATTAGTAACAAATAGAATGTTTTATTTCCTCTTAAATGGAATTAAGTAACTTACAGTATAATTAAAGCCAAAACCGGTGCTACTTTCGAATATTCTATTAAAGCCCGGGGAAAACAACGTTTTAAAGTTTTCTGGTTCTTTTGCACTCATTAATACTTTGTAAGAAAAACTGGCACTTACAAAAAAATTTTTAAAAGTTTCTACTTTAAATCCGAATACAAATTCAGACCAATGTGCATTTAAACGAGATTGCTTTATTGCTGTATTTACAATATTTGCTGGAAAATAAGTACTACTTACATTGGGTGCATAACTGTTTAAAGTTTGATTAAAAAGACTAAAACCATATCGATATCCTACGAAAATTTCGTTATTCATATCTAGCCAATTCTCATAAGTATTGTAGTTAAAACCAAGTCGCACATATCTTCCTTTAGAAGTAGAATTTGTATAGTCTTCCTCTGATATTTTTTCTTCAAAGCCCAACTCTGTAGCTAAAAAAAAACGTTTCGAAATTCTGTAATCTCCAACAATTTCAAAACCACTATATAACCTGTCTATACTAGATAATATAGGTTTACTGATATCAACTCCAATACGAATTCCATAAGGCGATTTGTAAACAATAGAGTCTTTTTTAGTTTCTTTGAGTACTACCTTTTGTTCTTGAGTAAATCCATCAACAAAGACAAAAAGAAAATAAAAACTAATGAAATATTTGAACATGTGCTTCATTTTGGTGGTCTATACTAGTAACGGTTTCTGGAGTGAAATCTGTAATCCAAGTATTATCTGAAGTAAAAGTGACCTCATTAAAAATAGCTCTAAACCCACAAGAGCGGGAAATGTATTCATCTTCTGGAGTATATTTTATCATAAATTTATTTACAGTATTTCCTTTTGAAAAATTATAAACCGTTTCCATAGCTTGACTATTTAAAGGGATATAAATAGAATCTGTGCTAACGTTTTTGAAAATGGTATCTTTTCCTTCTGCCCAAACATAAAAAGAGCTTACACTTTTTAAAGCATCTCTATTGTTTGCATCATAAAAGCGTAGCACTAAATTCGGAGTGATCGGATTCTGAATACAAAAATCATCTTTCTCACAAGCAGAAATTATAATGATTGATAAAAAAAGAAGGACAATTGTTTTCCTCATAAAACTAATCTTCAACTTCTACAATTTTATTAATTGCTTCTGCTAATTCAAAATCTAATGTTGTAACACCCTGCGCATCATGAGTTTTTAAGGTAATATCTAACGTATTGTAAATATTTGTCCATTCTGGATGATGATTTAAAGATTCACATTCAAATGCAATCCTATTCATGGCAGACATACAATCTTTAAAATTATCGAACTCAAAGTCTGTATGCAATGCGCCATCATAAAAATCCCAATCTTGAAGAGATTCTAATCTTTTATTAATTTCAAATTCTGTTAATTTTTTCATTTTTTTCATTTTAATCCTTTTGAAAAGGGTTTGTTTGGGTATGTCTTTAATTGCTGTTTTCTTAACGAATTTAAGATATTTTTAGTCTTTTTCCTTTTTTGTCTTGCTAAAATAGTTTCATTTTTCAGATATAATACCCGATTCTTTAGAAATTATAAATTGATTTAACATTTTTCAAACAAAACAACCGTCTCGATATGCGCAGTATGAGGAAATTGATCTACTAAACTAATTTTTTTAAGTTTATAACCAGCCTCTCTTAACAAAGCTGTATCTCTTGCTTGTGTTGCAGGGTTGCAGGAAACGTACACCATTCTGTCTGCATTTAAATTGATAATCTTTTGCAAAGTTTTTGGCGCTATTCCTGCTCTTGCAGGGTCTAAAATTATGGTCTTTATTTTATTTTCATATTCAGGATGGGCTACTAAGAATTTTCCTACATCTGCAGCATAAAACTGTAAACCTTCAATATGATTTCTTTTGGCATTTTTTTGAGCATCCTCAATCGCAGAAGCCACAATATCTACCCCTACAATTTTTACGTTTTTGCTTTTAGAAGCTACAATTTGTCCAATAGTTCCTGTTCCGCAAAACAAATCCATAACCACTGTATTGTCGACTTTAGACTTATCTTCTAAAACATATTCTACTACTTTATTGTATAACTTTTCTGCACATTTTGGGTTAGTTTGAAAAAAGCTTTTCATACTTATTTCAAAATTTAAACCTAAGAGTTCTTCAACAATTTTATCTTTTCCATACACTAAATCAATACTTCCAGAAGTAGCAATGGTTCTATCTCCAGTTTCATCATTTATAGTATGTAACAAACCTGCTAAGCGTATTCCAAAAATGTCTTTTAAAAAGGAAACAAATTTTTCTAAATTAAATTTTTCCAAATCAGGAGAAGTGGTTACTAAATTACATAATAACTCGTCTGTTTTAAATGATTTACGAACGACAAAATATCGAAAGAAACCTTCTTTTTTTGGCCCATGCCAGGGTTCTAATCCAGTTTCTATGCAATATGCTCTAATGTTTTTTAGATTGTCTTCCATTTGTTTATCAAACAAACCAGAATCTTTCTCTAAATTATCTCCCATCCACCAAACACCACGTCTTTTAAAACCTAAGGTAAATTCATCTTTATCTCTTTTTGTGATTCTATCATACCCAATTGCAGAAAATCCATACTCCATTTTATTACGATAATGAAATACATTTGGAGATGCAATAAATTCATCAAACAAGTCTTTTATACCTTCTACTTTACCTATTCTTTCAAAAAGAGATAAAGTACTTTCTGTTTTATATTGATGTTGAAGTTCTATTGGTAATTGAATATATGGTGCTCCAGGAATGTCTTGAAAGGGCACTTTAACTTCATCTTTAGAGGGTTCTAAAACATCAATTAATTTAGCTTCTGCATAATTTTTACTTGACTTATTTATTTGCGCTTTCACCAATTGTCCAGGTAACGTATTAGGAACAAAAACAACAAAACTACCTTCTTCAGATTTAATTCTTGCAATTCCTTTTCCTCCAAAAGCGTAATCCTCAATTTTTAATTCTAAAACTTGATTCTTTTTTACAAATTTATTTCGTTCTCTACGTGGCATTCTTTCAAATTTAATGAATCGCAAAATTAAGAAAATTAAATACATAGTCTATCAGATAAGAATTAATTTCATTACCAGATATTTCACTACTTTTGTAAAACTTCGGGGATGATTTCTTTCCCACGCTGAATTTTCAGTTTTTACTGAAAGGATAAAGGTAGAACAGGAATGGTTATTTAATTATAAACATTTAAAACTAAAAAAAATGACTGTTTTAGACAAATTAACTTCGGAAGAAGTAATTGCATTAGAAAACAACTACGGTGCGCACAATTATCATCCACTACCGGTGGTGTTAAGTAGGGGTGAAGGCGTATATGTTTGGGATGTAGAGGGTAAAAAGTATTATGATTTCTTGTCTGCATATTCTGCAGTAAACCAAGGGCATTGTCATCCTAAAATTATAGGAGCAATGGTACAACAAGCAAAAACCTTAACTTTAACTTCGCGTGCTTTTTATAATGACATGTTAGGAAAGTATGAGAAATTTGCTGCGGAACTTTTTGGTTTCGATAAATTACTACCAATGAATACCGGGGCAGAAGCTGTAGAGACTGCTTTAAAGCTAGCTAGAAAATGGGCGTATGAAGTAAAAGGAATCGACGAAAATAAAGCTGAAATTATAGTTTGTGAAAACAACTTTCATGGAAGAACAACAACAATAATTTCTTTCTCTAATGATCCTGCAGCAAGAAAGAATTTTGGACCGTATACCAAAGGATTTATAAAAATTGAATACGATAACTTACAAGCTTTACAAGAGGCTTTAGAAAGTAATAAAAATATTGCAGCGTTTTTAGTAGAGCCTATTCAAGGTGAAGCCGGAGTTTATGTGCCTTCTGAAGGTTATTTAGCAGCAGCAAAAAAAATGTGTGCAGCTCATAATGTACTGTTTATTGCCGATGAAGTGCAAACAGGAATTGCAAGAACTGGGCGTTTGTTAGCGACCTGTGGAAATTGCACTTGTGAACAGAAAAACTGTTCTGGAACGCCAGAAGTAAAAGCTGATATTTTAATTTTAGGAAAGGCATTAAGTGGAGGAGCATACCCGGTTTCTGCGGTTTTAGCAAATAACCACATTATGAATGTTATTCAACCAGGAAACCACGGTTCTACCTTTGGCGGAAACCCAATTGCCGCTGCAGTAGCAATGGCAGCGCTAGAAGTAGTTGCTGATGAAAGATTAGCGATTAACGCTGATGCATTAGGAATTATTTTTAGACAAGAGTTAACAGCTTTTGCAAACGAAAATGATTTGGTTAAATCTGTAAGAGGTAAAGGCTTGTTAAATGCCGTTTTAATTAATGACACAGAAGAAAGCTCTACAGCTTGGGATATTTGTATGAGATTAAGAGATAATGGTTTATTAGCAAAACCTACACATGGAAACATTATTCGTTTTGCACCACCTCTAGTAATCAATAAAGAACAATTAATGGATTGTATTTCAATTATTAAGAAAACAATTACTGAGTTTCAATAATTTATAACAATTAATAAATTGTAAGCCACGAAATCACAAATTTAAATTTGTGATTTCGTGGCTTCTTTTTTTTTGTTTATTTTTGAAAGAACAAAATTATAGAACTGATAACAAGATGCAGAACCCAATAACACAACTAGAGCAATTGACAGTATCGAGTGCCTCAAAAAACTTTTTAACAGAAACGGCTAAATGGGCTAAATTCTTGGCAATTATTGGTTTTTTTTTCATTGGTTGTCTATTGGTATTGGCTATTTTTACAACTACTATTTTTGAGTATGCCATTAAAATACAACCCGAAATCCCTAAAGTTTTAGGATTAGTGGTGATGATTACTTGTGTACTATTTGCTTTTATCTACTTTTTTCCGGTGTATTATTTATTGCAATTTTCTAACCAAATGAAAAAAGCACTGACCACAAAAAATGATGAAACTTTAGCAAAAGCTTTTGAGATGTTAAAGTCACATTATAAGTTTATAGGTGTTTTTACGATTATTACAATCTCTTTATATATCTTATTTTTTATTGTAGCAATGACGGGCGCATTATAGCGTACTGTAAATAAAAACTAAAAAAATAGACGTTTAACTTCCCTTCATTTATGGTTAAATAATTCTAAGTCTTATTTGGCGCTTAATTCAGGGATAAGGCGTTAAAGTTCTATACAAATTTTACTAATCTCCAGTACTAAAACATTTTGAATTGGCAGTATTATATAAAATTATTTAAACATATTCATTCCTGGAATATTTGGCATTCCACTTTTAGCAGCCACTGCCATTTCATTTTCGTTAATTTTTGAGGCTTTTTGTATCGCTTTATTTAAGGTTACGATTAAATAATCTTCCAATTCTTCAGCATCTGATAGTAAAGTATTATCAATATTTATGGCTTTTATTTCTCTGTTGGCTGTTAAGGTTACTTTTATTTTACCACCTGCACCCACTTCATCTAACAAAACAGTATCCAATCTCTTCTTAGTTTCTTCTACTTTTTGTTGTGCTTCTTTTAACGAATTCATCATTCCATCAAGGTCTCCAAACATGGCTATTTTTATTTAAGGTTATAAGTAAAACAAAATTAGTAAATTGTGTGGGAACGCTAGCTACAAAAAAATGAGAAAATTATTGCTTACCTCAATGGTATTAAGTCTTATTTTTGCTACCGCTTGTAAAAATGAAACGAAAAATATGAAGAGTACAGATGCAAAGTATCCTATTGCTGATAAGCAGCCTACAAAATTAGAAAAACATGGAGATGTTCGAATAGACAATTACTTTTGGATGCGCTTAACGGACACTCAAAAAAATGCTGCTGATAAAGACGAACAAACCCAAAAAGTAGTTGATTATTTAGAGGCAGAGAACACTTATTATAATACAGTAACGGCATATACCAAAAATTTTCAGGAAGATTTGTTTCAAGAAATGAAAGGTAGAATTAAAGAAGATGATGCTTCAGTGCCTTATAAACACAATGATTATTTTTATATAACGCGTTACGAAATAGGAAAACAATATCCTATTTATAGCCGTAAAAAAGAAACTTTAGAGGCGGTGGAAGAAATCCTTTTTGATGTAAATCATGCATCAGAAGGGTATGAATATTTTCAATTAGGAGGTTTAAATATTTCTGAAGACAACAAACTTATGGTTTTTGCAACTGATACCGTAAGCAGAAGACAATACTTTTTACGTATCAAAAACTTAGAAACTGGCGAAATTTATAAAGATATAATTGAAAATACCACAGGAGGTTCTGTTTGGGCAAATGATAATAAAACCATTTTTTACACGAAGAAAAATCCAGAAACTTTAAGAAGTGAAAAAATTTTTAGACATGTATTAGGTACGCCAACTTCTGAAGATGTAGAAGTTTTCCATGAAAAAGACGATACTTTCGGCACGTATGTAACAAAATCAAAATCTAACGACTATATCATTGTCGGTTCTTACAGCACTTTGTCTACAGAAGCACAATTTTTAGATGCCAATAACCCAACAGGAAAATTCACTATTTTACAAGCAAGAGAAAAAGAGTTAGAATACAATGTTGCACATTATAAAGATCATTTTTATCTATTAACTAATAAAGATGGAGCTACTAATTTTAAGATGATGAAAACACCTGTTTTGGCGACAGCTAAAGAAAATTGGGTAGATGTCATTCCGCATAGAGAAGATACATTATTAGAAGATTTTTCAATCTTTAAAGACTATTTAGTAATTGAAGAACGTACCAATGGGTTGAATAAAATACGCATAAAACGTTGGGATCATAAAGAAGATTTCTATTTACCTTTTGATGAAGAAACCTATACTGCCGGTGTATTTTCTAATCCAGAATTTGATACTGATATTATTAGATATTCGTATAACTCTTTTACAACACCAAGTTCTGTTATCGATTTTAACGTCAAAAATAAAAAGCAAGAGATTAAAAAAGAACAAGAGGTTTTGGGTGGAAATTTTCAAAAAGAAAATTATACTAGTAAGCGAGTTTGGGCATCTGCAATAGATGGCGAAAAAGTGGCTATTTCTTTGGTGTATCATAAAGATACAGAGCTAAATAAAAACACCCCATTATTACAATATGCATATGGTTCTTATGGAGCAACAATTCCAGATAGTTTTTCTACCACACGTTTAAGCTTGCTAGATAGGGGCTTTGTTTTTGCAATAGCGCATATTAGAGGAAGTGAATATTTAGGAAGAAAATGGTATGAAAATGGTAAAATGTTTCATAAGAAAAATACATTTACAGATTTTATAGACTGTTCTAAATATTTAATTGAGAATAAGTACACCTCTGCGAAACATTTATATGCCATGGGAGGTTCTGCAGGAGGATTATTAATGGGGGTTGTGGTAAATATGAGCCCAGAACTATACAATGGTGTTATTGCTGCAGTGCCTTTTGTAGATGTAATATCTACTATGTTAGATGATAGTATTCCATTAACCACAGGAGAATATGATGAATGGGGAAACCCAAATAATAAAGACAGTTACGACTATATGAAATCGTATTCACCTTACGACCAGGTAACTGCAAAGACATATCCAAACATGTTAGTGACCACAGGTTATCATGATTCTCAAGTGCAATATTGGGAACCAGCAAAATGGGTAGCGAAACTACGAGCGCTAAAAACAGATACCAATTTATTAATGTTAGACACAAATTTGGATGCAGGTCATGGAGGAGCCTCTGGACGTTTTGAAGCTTTAAAAGAAACGGCAAAGGATTACACCTTCCTTTTAGCCTTAGAAAACAAAATAGAGGTAAAGGCTAATTAAGCTTTAAAATCACTTTTATAATTCCGTTAGGAAGTGTATTTTTGCAGACGAAAGAAAGGAAAGGTCATTACAAGGGGTAAGTAAGCAATCTTTATTTAAACAAATAGATTACTTCTATACTTTTTATTTGTAATGACGTCTTCTTTTTTTAAAGAAGTTAGTATGAAAAGACATCCAGGAATCACCAATTCAATTTTAGATTTAGTAGGCGAAACCCCGCTAATTAAGCTTCATAAGATTACTAAAAATCTATCAGGCTCATATTACGCGAAATTTGAAGCTTTTAATCCAGGGCATTCTGCAAAAGATAGAATTGCTTTGCATATTGTAAAGGATGCAGAAAAAAAAGGCATCCTTAAAAAAGGCGCGACAATTGTAGAAACTACGTCTGGGAACACGGGGTTTAGTTTGGCGATGATCAGTATTGTAAGAGGCTATAAATGTATTTTAGCAGTGAGCGATAAATCTTCTACAGATAAAATAGATTTACTAAAATCTATGGGAGCAGAGGTACATGTTTGTCCAGCAAACGTCTCGCCAGATGATCCAAGATCGTATTACGAAGTAGCTAAAACTATCCATAAGAAAACGAAGAATTCAGTGTACATAAACCAGTATTTTAATGAGCTTAATATCGAAGCTCATTATAGAACTACAGGACCCGAAATTTGGGAACAAACTGAAGGTAGAATTACTCATTTAGTAGTGGCAAGTGGAACAGGAGGTACTATTTCTGGAACAGGAAAATACTTAAAAGAACAAAACCCAAATATTAAAATTTTAGGAGTAGATGCTTTTGGTTCGGTATTAAAAAAATATCATGAAACAGGAGAGCTTGATCTAAATGAGGTAAGCCCTTATAAAATTGAAGGTTTAGGTAAAAACCTAATTCCCACGGCTACAGATTTTGATGTGATTGATATTTATGAAAAGGTATCTGATAAAGATGCTGCTTTAGAAGCTAGGAATATTGTAAAAAAAGAAGGAATGTTTCCTGGCTATACAAGTGGTGCGGTAATGCAAGCTACAAAGCAATATGCAGCCAAAGATATGTTTACCGAAGATAGTTTTGTAGTTTTAATTTTTCCTGACCATGGTTCTCGCTATATGAATAAAATTTATAGTGACGAATGGATGCAACAAAACGATTTTCTATAATTAGAATTGTACACTTCACTATTTGATAAATTGCAAAAAAAACGGTTACTTTGCAACTAGAAGAAAAATCAAAAATAGAGCACATGACGAAAGATTTATTTGAGAGAATAATAGAGGATAAAGGACCTTTAGGAAAATGGGCAGATAAAGCAGAAGGCTATTATGTTTTTCCTAAACTAGAAGGGCCAATTTCTAACAGAATGTCTTTTAATGGTAAAAAAGTAGTTACTTGGAGTATCAATGATTACTTAGGATTAGCGAATCATCCGGAGGTATTAAAGGTAGATGGAGAAGCGGCAATGGAGCATGGAATGGCCTACCCAATGGGTGCCAGAATGATGTCTGGCCATACACCTAAACACGAACAATTAGAAAGAGAATGCGCTGCTTTTGTAGACAAAGAAAAAGCTTATTTATTAAATTTCGGATACCAAGGTATTATGTCTGCAATAGATGCTTTGGTTACAAAAAATGATATTATTGTGTATGATATGGATACACATGCTTGTATTATAGATGGTGTTCGTTTGCATGCAGGGAAGCGTTTTGTATATCGTCATAACGATATGGAAAGTTTTGAAAAAAATATTAAGCGGGCTAAAAGAATGGCAGAGAAAACAGGTGGAGGAATTTTAGTGATTTCTGAAGGTGTTTTTGGAATGCGTGGAGAACAAGGTCGTTTAAAGGAAATTATTGCTTTTAAAAAAGAATACAATTTTAGATTTTTAGTAGATGATGCACACGGATTTGGTACACTTGGAGAAGGGGGTAGAGGTACTGGTTTTGAACAAGGTATACAAGAGGATATAGATGTGTATTTTGCCACGTTTGCAAAATCGATGGCGGGTATTGGCGCTTTTCTAGCCGGTAATAAGGATGTAATTCAGTATTTACAGTACAATATGCGTTCTCAAACGTTTGCAAAATCACTACCTATGGCTATGGTAAAAGGGGCGTTAAAACGTTTAGACATGTTACGCACCATGCCTGAGTTAAAAGAAAAATTGTGGTCAAATACTAATGGTTTGCAATCTGGGTTGCGTGCTGCTGGTTTCGATTTAGGAACTACACAAACTTGTATAACACCTGTATTTTTAAAAGGAGATATCCCAGAAGCAATGGCAATGGTCAACGATTTGCGTGAAAACCACGGAATTTTTTGTTCTATTGTAGTGTATCCTGTAATACCAAAAGGATTAATTATTTTACGATTGATACCTACAGCAACCCACACACAAGAAGATATCGATGAGACTATTACTGCATTTTCTGCAATTCGGGAATTATTAGAAAACGGAACCTATAAAAAAATAGCAGCCTCCATGGTGTAATTTTTTTTAGCTTACATATATGAAAACCGAGCGGTTAGCTCGGTTTTTTTTTGTTTAAATAAAATTTCAAGTATTTGTAATAAATTAATTTAAGAAACAACATCGATAGAATCTTATATCTTTATATGACTCTTTCGATTGTAAAACATGCATGCTTTGTAGTTACTTTTAGTTACAATATTTTTTATATAAATCCATATATCTAAAAATTATAGCAATGGCATCTGCCTTTATATCTGTATTTAAGGATATTGTAATAAGAACATTATTTGTTTAGTTATGAACTTAGCACCAGCTAGAATTCATTGCTTTTTGTGCTTCAATAATAGCACATACAATATTAGTTGTATAACTATTTTCTCTCTTTTTCTTGACTTTTTGTGCATAGATAATTGCATCTCCAACATCTAAATAATTATCTAATGCTTCTAAACAAGCCAAGCAAATAAGTATATCTCCATTCGCTTTATTAAGAATTTGATCAGCATTTTTAAATTGATATCTTTTTTTTAAATATTTAATAAAGATATATGAATTACTTTTATCCTTAATATCCCAACTTAGTTTATTAATTACAGTTATTTTTATTTCTACTGGGTTTTCTTATTCGGTTAGGTAATTCATTAAATTGGTAGTCAATTTACCTTGCGCATAAGCTGCCATCTATACTATTTTATATTCTTTATACGCGGCACTCAAGTCAGAAGAGGTAATAGGAGAATCTGCATATACATTTTGATTAAAGGAAAGTATGCCAATTAATAATAAAAGAATTTTCATGCTCGAATTATTTTTTTTAATTATTTTTTAGAGCTTGTTGTCTAGAGGTTTAATACATTAAATGCTTTTTAGATTTTTCTTCCCAACCCGCTTTATAAGCTCGATCTACAAAGTAAATTTTTAAATCTGCCTTATAAACTTCGTCTACAAAAAATATTTTCTTTTTTGCTTTATGTGCTGTATTCGTAAAAAACCATTTACCGTCGTTAGCCCCAGCCTTATAATCCGCATCTACTTTATATACTAAAAGATCTGCTTTATAATTAGCATCTACTACATAAACTTTTACATCAGCCTTGTAATTAAAATTTACTGAATATATTTTCTGAGCCCGTGCACTCGCGGTTGCAATTATAATTGTTGAAATAAAAAAGAGCTTCTTCATATTTTTGTTATTACCTCTTATATTTAAAGTACCTCACGTCTTTGGCTAATACATAACGATTAGAAATAAGAGTAGCAGTATTATTTAATTTACCAAATTTAGTAAATATAGAGGGAATATAAAGTCTGATAAGATTTTTGCAAGTAATCTAGAACAAGTAATACATTATAAACGGCGTAAAGGCTTAAATATGTGTACTATTCATTTATATTTCTTCCTATTTAAATCAAGTGTTTTTAGATATTTATTTGAGGGTTTAAAAAACTAATTGATGTATTTTTGTATTGGTCATTTTAATGAATTTTTAAGAATTAAATATTAATTTTGAAATCAATAAATGAAACTAAAGAAAAGCTAAAATGAAAAAGAAAACTACAGTATTAAAAATAACATGTTTAACATTATTAACATTTTTACTTTTAGCGTGCAGCAAAGAGGAAGGAAATACTAATCCTCCAGAAATAATTGAAGAACTGCCAACGAGCGGTGATTTAATATTCTTTGATGAATTTGATATTGATGGAGCTTTGGATAGTAGTAAGTGGAAATTTGAAATTAGTCCACCTAACAATGGGGGTTGGTGGAATGGAGAACAACAACATTATACTAATAGTATAGATAACACTTATATATCTGATGGTACTATGAAAATTGTAGCAAAAAAAGAAGTATATACTTTTCAAGGGTCTACAAAACAATATACTTCAGCTCGTTTAAACTCAAAATTTTCTTTTACTTACGGCCGTGTTGATGTAAGAGCTAAACTACCGAAAGGACAAGGTACTTGGCCAGCAATATGGACAATTGGTTCGAATATAACTAGTGTTGGATGGCCAGCATGCGGAGAAATTGATATTATGGAACACTGGGGGCATGAGCCGACTATTGTTTCTAGTGCTACGCATAACTCTGCTTGTTCAGGTGGTTGCACTAATGTCACTGTAGGTAAAACCACAATTACAGATTACAGTGAGGAGTTCCATGTGTATTCAATGATATGGAATGAAAATAAAATTCAATTTTTAATTGATAATGAATTGAGATACACGTATAAACCTTCATCAAAAAACACCCTTAATTGGCCATATACTGCTGATCAATTTATAATCTTAAATGTTGCAATGGGAGGAACTTGGTTTTCAATTGACCCCAATTTTACACAAGCTACTATGGAAATAGATTATGTAAGAGTGTTTAAAAACTAAAAAAAAAAGATCATTTATTTTTATGTTTAAATCCTAAAAATTAGAGTTGCCTAGCAAACTATCTTAGGAGTATTACTTAAAGTATTTAACTGTACCTAAATTATATTTTTATAATTAAAATTTAGTTGTTTTGGTGAGGAATATATGTATTAGGTAAGTGTATTTGATTATTTTTTTCACTGGGTACTGCAAATAAATCTTGAATTATTTATAATTTCAAAATGAATAGTTTTTCTTTTTGAAAGAGAAATTACTTTTAGTATGTGCTTGATTTTAGTGTTTGTATTTTATTGAACATCTTGATACATCTGTTTTTTGTTTCGTGTATATATCTTTTAGGAAAGATTAAATTTGCCAAATTTTACGCTCTGGTTAGTATGAAATTAAAAGGAACTGGCCTTTCGAATAAGCACAATGCCCAATTTATATATGAAGTTTTATTAAAATAAAGTCAGAACAAAAAGATAAACCCCAATTAAAAATAAAATTCCCATACTGGAAGCTAATAGACTAATGGCACGTTTTACATTTTTAAATTTCCAATCAGCAATTTTAGAAATGATAAAAATTTGTTCACCTAGTTGTTTAAATAATTTATTTTCATCAGTACTCATTTCAAAAAAGGAGTGTGAAAATTGATCTATATTGCCGAATTTTGAAATAATATCTTTAAAGAAAAACATGTTTTTTTTATAATTCCCTTCAATTTTTGGTAAAAAACATCGTACACAAAATAAAATTGAGCCTGTTGTTAAAATTATCCATAAGACTATTAAAGCAATTAAAGCTTTATCACTTTTAATAGTTACTGTTAATTGATTATGGCTTTGATAAATGAAATTTAAAAGTATTCCATAAAAAGATAAAAGTATTCCGGCTTTTAGTTCAGATGCCTTTATAAGTGCTGTTATATATCCTATGCTACCCCAATAATGATCTACCAGATCATCTGTATGTTTGTTTTTAAATCTAGGCGTAGTTATTTTTGACTTTAATTTTGAATTTTCCATTACGCTAACTATTTAATTTTATCGATCAACATTACGCTATCCTTTTTGATTTTCATTCTTTACAAAATACATGTTCATTGTACCTCTATTTTTAACCTCTAATTGGCCTCTAGACTCGAAGGTAAATTGGTCTTTCAATAACAAATATGTTTGCTCAGACACATTGATTTTGCCGGGTTCTGAATTAGATTCCATCCGTGAGGCAATATTAACTGTGTCTCCCCAAATATCATATGCAAACTTTTTTGTACCTACGATACCTGCTACAACAGGACCTGTACTTATTCCAATACGAATTTCAAAAGTTGTATTAATGTTGATATTCTGTTTAGACTCTTTTACAAACGCTGCAATATCAATGGCGGCAAGAGCCATTTTATGTGCATGGTCTGTGCTGGTGTTATTTAAACCTCCTGCGCACATATAGGCATCTCCTATGGTCTTGATTTTCTCCAAACCATAAGCTTCCATAATAGCATCAAATTTTGAAAAATAAAAATCTATGCTCTCCACTAATTCCTCTGGAGACAAATTTTCAGCATAACTCGTAAACCCCTTGAAATCTGAAAATAAGACCGTAACTGAATCATATTTTCTAGCCTTTACCTTGCCAAATTCTTTAAGCTCTTTTGCAGTATCTGCTGGGAGAATATTTAGTAATAATTTTTCCGATTTTTTCTTCTCTTTAGATATTGTTCGGTAATACCAAAATAGGATGATAAGTAATAATAAACTAAATACGAGAATAATGCGTTGATTTCTTTTTTGTGCACTTAGAAGATCTACTTCTACCTGCTTTTGAGACACCTCATAATCTGTGCGTAAATCTGCCATTTTTGCAACGCCTTCAAGATTGGCAACACTATCTCTATAAATAATATGGTTTTTGTAGGCGTTATAAGATGCGCGTGTATTTTTATTGCGCTCATAAAGTTCTGCAAGGATAAGGCTAGACTCACTAATTTGCTTTTTTAGACCAAGTTTGACTGCCAGATCAAAGCTTCGTTGTGCATAGCTGAGTGCCATATTATGATCTTTTTCCCTTAAAGAGATGTTTGACATATAAATGAGATACTCAGAAATAGCGTAATAATCCTCGAATCCTTCTAAAGTTGCAATGGCAGTATTTATGTTCACTTTTGCAAGTGAATCTTTACCTTGTTCGGCAAAGACCATCCCAATATTTCCTATGGTGTAAGCGATGCCAATTTTAGAATTTACTTTTTTAAAGATAAGGCTAGACTCTTCATAGTTGAGCAAGGCCAAATTGTATTTTCTATTATTAAAATACTCATCACCGGCATTAAATAAGGTGCTCGCCAATGCAATAGAATCGTTCATATTTATTAATATGTTCTTTTTTCTTAATATAGGAATAGCCTTATTATAATATATTTCTGCGTTGTTCGAATTACCAATTTCTGAATAGGTATCGGCAATGGCTGTGTAGGCAATTCCCACACCTCTTACATAATTAGCTTTTATAGAAGCTTCAGCACTCTTAATAAAAGTATCTAAAGCGGCATTTAGATCTCCTGATAGCCTATGAGAGTTTCCTTTTTGAAGATATCCTTCATGAATGAATAAATAATTGTTTTCTTGGATAGAAAAAGCAATAAGTTGTTCGGCATATTTTATTGAGGCGTCCAAATCGTTTTTCTCATTAAATGACAAGTCTCGCAGGAGTTTAAGTCTTTCTAAACCTTTTAGCTTACCTTCTTTATACACATTTAAGAGACTATCAACTATCTTTTGATCTTGGCCAGACATGATATTTGAAACAAAAAAAAACAAGCCTATTATAAAATAATAGGCCTTACTCTTTAAAAACATGGATGTTTTTTGTAATGTGGATTTCAATTTGTGCTTTTTATGCAAAGTTTTGGGTCAATGTAATAATATTGATCAAAAACGTAAGTGTCGTTTTCACTTCTTGTAATACGGATCTTAATTACATATTTCAATTCGTCAAGATCACTATCATCTATAATTGTGCCTTCAATCCACTTCGCAGGTTCTAAAGGAGTTAATTCATCTATACCGAAAAAATCGACCATAGATTTTTTACTCCCAGTCGGTGCTCGGCTAATTTTTTCAAGAGTAATACTATAATCTTTATTTTCATTTTCTATCGTGCTATTTTTAAGAGACCATCTGATAACATCATTTTTAACAATTGTTGTCAAAAAATCAACGTGATTTAAACCAAGTGCACCAGCAGCATCATTATCGATATCTACATAATCAACATCAGCAACATCAACATCAGAATGCGTTAATATACAATATTGATCTACATACTCTACATTAAAGAATGATATACGTTCAGTTATAGAAGGGTCATCTACTCCTTCATTCCCAACTTTATTCTTCACTTCGATTTCGATTATTTTTTTCATAAAAATTATATATTAAAAATTAAATTGTTTTACTTACTCTATTGGCTTTTCAATTTACGCCACCCACATTTTCAGGATTTCGGTTTATTTAAAAATTTTAACACTAGTGTTTTTTTATTAAAAAAAAATGGCCGTTGTTCTTCTATTTCGAGGTTTAACAATTTTAGTTTATGTAATTTTTTTCTGCCTTAATAGAATGCGTTTAGCAAACTTTTAATAAGTTCTCAATTTATAACAATACAATCTATTTTGATTGAGTATTAATACTCAATTTATTTTTTTTTAGGGGTAATCAAAGTGACTAATTTTTATTTTACTTTTATTTTTTTATTTGGTTCTGTTATTCTGTTTTCTTCATTTGAACTCATATGTAAAAAATTAAATTGATTATATAGTAAACGGTAAAAATAATACCTAATAAAGTTGGATATAATATTTTTTTTCAAAAAAAGGATAGTAATAACTTTGGCTTTTATCCAAACCTTAAATTACAGAACTCATTAAATTCCAAAACAAACACACATATCCCAATTCCTTAAATTGTTAATAAATTGAATGCTCCAAATATTACCCCAAAAAAGGTCATAATTAAGCAAAACTTAAATCTTTTCTTTTTTCACTTGTCTTTTTTAATTGCAACGAGTCATAAATACTATAGATATTCCAGAAAATAATCCGTTGAATATTAACCTCTATCTTTTCAAATCTTATCAGTCAGAATAGTCAAATCTAGCCATAAGTCTAGCGTAAACAATTCCAGAATATAAACCTGATCCTCATTCAACATTTTAGCGAGAGTTTTTATACATTCTGAAAATTATCCATGGTATTAATATTCCAAAAAAGCTAATATTTGTAATTCCAACGATAGTTCCTAAAATAGAATCTATTGTATTCAATATGTAAATTCCTAATAATATGAATAACATTGAAAGTCCGAATCCTTTTGTAATATATTTTATTTTCTCCATATTTTTCGATTTTGAATGTGTCTCGTAATGTATGGCAACGTGTTTATATGTTAAACTTACTCTCCTATAGTTCCAAATTGTCAAGGTGTTAGAAAGTTTTAATATTTAATACCCTTGCGTTTCATATTTTAAATTTTTAAAATATATCATCATACGACTTTTTAACTTTTTTAAACTTGGTTAATAACAGATGTATACCTCATTATTATTTTAGGTCTGTTGTATCCTTAAAATTTGTTGATTTAAAAATCAACAAATTCAGAGAGTATACGCTCGTATTGTGTTTTCTCTTTCCTTTTAAAAAAAGATGAAAATTATTAAAAAGGGGATTTTCTGCCAGTCTTCTGGTTCTATTGAATAAAACTTTTTAGGGAGTTTTTCGAGATTTATAGTTGTAAATCTCTTAAAAGTTTTAGTACTGAGTGGTGTGTTTTCTTTTCTGAAATGAATACGCCAACAATGCGAAAATGCACTCCATTTAGTACCATTTAACTTTTTGGTGAATACAGTATTATTGCTAGTGCTGTCCAATACTAAAAAGAACCACAGTTCTTTTATCTGATTCTTTTTTTTAAACAAAATAGTTAAATAAGTCAATTTTAATTCAATTTATAGCACGTTAAACCTACAACTTTTTTTTTAAATTATCAATATTATGAAAAAACAAACTTTTAGATTACTAGAGAATAGAGCTATATGTTAGCATTACTTTCAACTAAAAGATGAACCTCGAAATAAAATTTTTTAAAAAAAAATAGCAATTCCATTGTCTATTTGTGAAGTAATCCAATATAAAAAAAGACACAACAACAGCTAAAAAAAACTTGCTAAAAAGGCAATAAAGAGCAGAACTGATTAACAAGAACAAAATACTTGCGAAGGGATTTGATTTCTTTTCATTTATTACTCAAGAGCTAGTTTTTAGCCTAATGGAAGTTAAAGTAACTTTTGCGATTCCCTTAAAAAGATATAATCTTTAAGCTATGTTTTTAGACCGTTGTAGTGAAATAAAAAAGAAGTTAAAAGATGCTCTGGGTTTACTATTTAGAAAGTATACCAAACATTTTGGTATGTTTTGCTCTCAATCAAACATTGTTAAAATTGCTAATCGTCCCAGAAATAGTACAGGACAATTTTAAAGTATTGTAGATAGTACCAAACTTTTCAATATTCTTTTTTAGTAATGCAATGTTCAGTTTTTTATCGTTGCTATAAATTGTTAAATGATACATTATATTATCTAGTCTCGGTGGATTTTCAAGACGTGTAGCATTGACTTCAAGAAAGGTTTTTGTGTAGGTAAATTTCAGTATTTTAGAAAAACGTTCAACATTTTTTAACAAGCAAGCGGCGAAGGAACTCAAGAATAATTCAGCAGGATTTGGCAAGGTTTTAGCAGCTTTTAAAGTTGTTCCAAAATCTATAGTTGATTGTTTTATTTCAATAATAGCATCCTGTTTTGAGATAGACGAGGCCTTGATGTGATACTTCATGTTATCTATTGTAGCTCGTTTAAAAGTACTAGAACTTCTTCTTTTGACGGTATTCTCCCTTTTACTGTAATAACATCATTTATTACCAGTGTAGGGGTGATCATTACGTTAAACTTCATAATTTCCATAATATCCTCAACTTTTTCAACGGTTGCATCCATGTTATTCTTAGAAACCACCTCTTGAACTACGCTTATCATAGTTTTACATTTAGAACATCCTGTTCCCAGTATTTTAATAATTGTCATATTATCGATATTTCTAATTACAAATATAACATTATCAATTATTTAAAAATGTGACTTTTATCACACTTCTAAACATTTCGTTATTAAGTAATCTATAGTTGTTTTATTGAGTTCGAAGAGATTGGATACCGTTTATTATAAAAGTAGTAATAGGTTTTTTAAAGTCTATGAACTCTTAAAATATATTGTAGCTAAAGAAATTGATTTATTGTTTTTATGCATTTTGTTTAGGTTGCTGTTTTCCTCAAATGCACTCAGTTCCCGAATCCGAAAAGCATTTTAAAGCATGCTGGAGGCATTTTTTACTTCAATAATTATATAATTAGATGCACAATTAAAGCAGGACTATAGAAATGCGAATCTAATTCTAATAAAGAGAGAATTGAATTGAGTCTAAAAGCATTGAGCTCGATTAGATATCGAGCTCAATTTTATTAAAGTTAATTAAGGTTTTCTAAACTCTAGGTTGCACTCTATATTACTGATCTGTCTATTTGATTATTAGTTTGAGGCTTCCGATTCCTGTAGGAGTTAAAATTTTGGCGATATACACACCACTGGAAAAACTAGATACATCAATGGTCACCTTTTGACTGTTTGGATGTGCAATTGTAACCTGATTACCAAGCATATCAAAAAGAGCAATTGTTTCGATAGTTTTATTTAACGAACTTATCGTCAATTGATCATTTGCTGGGTTTGGATAACTAGTCACTCCAGCTATATTTGATAATTGATCACCGTTGCTCAGCGTGGTACTTGTTTGTTCAATGTCATCAAATAGGAACGTAGCATTAGCTGACGCATCATTTGGTGTAGCATAACCAAGCATGAATGTTAGCACATTATAGATTCCATTATCTCCGTTTGAAAGATCCCAAGTATAGGTTTCCCATGCGCCCGATACAGTAGTAAGTATGTCTTGTTCTTTTCCGAAATCAGCGACGTTACTTTCTAACTTAAATTTCAATAAAGTTCCTACCGGCGCATCAGTATATACTTTCATAGAGATAGATCCAAAAGTAGACATATTCTCAATAAAGTTTATTAATGACAATTTACTGCGGGCATATCCCGCGCCACCACTTCTAACAAATTGCCCAACGGTAAGGCTAGGGTTGTTCGCGTCTATCTGCGGATTTGGTATGACAGATGCTATTGACCCGTAAAAATTGGTAAAATCTGAAGTAACGACAGTGTTCTCAAAGTTAATTGGGAGGCTGGTTGGGGTAGGCTCTGCGATTGCTGGTCCTGCAATTTGTTTGATATCATCAAATAGAAATGTAGAGGTGGTTGCACCATCTCCGACAGTTCCAAAATCAAACAAAAACTGTATTCTATCGTAATCACTGGCCTGTCCGTCAAAATTCCAAGTCGCGGTTTCCCAAGTACCAGATACTGTAGTTAAATAATCTAAATTCGTTCTTCCGCTTGCATTTTCTAATTCCAACTTTATTCGAGTACCTACTGGAGCCGTTGTATAGATCTTCATAGACATGTGCCAATTAGTAGAAAAGTCAATTGTATTCTCTAGAAATATTTTACTTCCAGCCCAAAAATCACCACCATCACGAATAATTTGCCCTACTTTAGTACTCGTATTGATACCATCGATTTGAGGGTTTGAGATGATAGTAGCTATTGCGCCGTTATAATTTATAAAGTCAGTATTTACAACACCTGCCTCAAAATCGATAGGTAAAGAAGTTGGTATAGGTGCTGTTGGGCCAGCCACTTGTTCGATATCATCAAAGTAAAAGGTTGAATTTACAGAACCATCGCCTACATTTCCAAAATCGAACATAAAAACAATTTCATTAAGATTATTATTAGTACCTGCAAAAATCCATTCTAGTGTTTCCCATGCGCCAGAAACGGTTGTAGAAACATCTACATCTGCCGACGCTCCTGCACCTTCTAGCTTAAACTTAACGGTTGTTCCGATCGGTGCGGTAGTATAGACTTTCATTGAAATTTTTGTTGATGTTGAAAAGTCAAGATTGTTGGTAAGGACAATTTTAGTGCCACTCCACGTTGCACCACCATCTCTTATTATTTGGGCAACCGTGTCGCTGTTGTTATCTGATGAGACCAATGGGTTGGTGGTTACAATTGCTATTCCTCCATCAAAATTTTCGAAGTTTGAAGATGTTATATCACCTTCAAAATTAATTGGTAAACTTTGTGAAAATCCATAAGAGAGGGTAAATATGCATAAAATTAGAGTTATTTTTTTCATAATTCAAAATAAGTATTAATATTTTGAATTCTTATGATTAAACGGCTTAAAAAAAACATACAAACAAAAAATAAATAAAAATTCAGCAACAACAAGTGATATGAGCTATACATTATTAAACCAATGCTAAAACAAAAGCATTTATGTTGTGGTAAAGTAGTGCACACTTTACCCTAATTATTTAATTTAGTTTTCAAAAAATCTGAAATTTAAATAAAATTCGTAAAAAAAAAGTATAAATATTCTTCATCGTATGATACCAATTTTCATTTTTTCAGGAAAGATATTGAGGATGGACTACTTTTTGATTTAGGTTACACAATTTAGATTGTATGTGTTGATTTATATCATATTTACATTAAAGAGGTGCCCAACTAGGGCTGTTAACCCCATAGCAACAGTTCCCCAAAAAGCAATTCTTAATATTGCTTTGCCAATACTTGAACCTCCTGTTTTAGCAGATACAACGCCTAAAATTATTAGAAATAATAATGCAAAACCGTAAAGAGAATATTCGATATTTTTTAAAGGTAGAAAAAGAGTTACTAAAAAAGGAAGTAATCCACCTACTGTAAACGCAGCGCCAGAAGTTAATGCAGCCTGGATAGGTTTTGCCTTATTCATTTCATTTATACCTAATTCATCTCGAATGTGTGCAGCGAGCGCATCTTTTTCCGTCATTTCTTTAGCAACAAGTAAAGCTGTTTCTTTTTTAAGTCCTCGCTTTTCGTAAATTTCTGCCAATCGAACTAATTCAATTTCTGGCATTTCTTTTAATTCTATAATTTCTCTTTCAATATCCGCCTTTTCAATATCTGTTTGAGAACTTACAGAAACGTATTCTCCAGCCGCCATGGATAATGCACCGGCTACTAAACCAGCCAATGTTGCTAAAATAATGGGTTCTCTTAAATTGCTCGCAGCAGCGATACCAATAGCGAGACTAGCCGTCGATAAAATCCCGTCATTTGCCCCAAGTACTGCTGCCCTTAACCAGTTACTTCTGTGTATATAATGATGGTCTAAATAGTTATCTAAGTTTTCAGTTTTTTCTTTCATCTGTCTATTATTATTAGGTAAATACGGCGCTTTAATGCAAATGTTATCCCTTTTTTTACGGGAATAAGATTACATTTATACTACGTTTTAAAGCTTAAAATACAAATTTAAATTGATACTTCTAAGTACCTTATTATATCTGTCAGTTCAGTATTGACTTTTAGTTCTAAATAAATTAACAAAGAAAGACGCCAGACAAATTGGATAAAAGAGTAGTATTTTATAAAAACTCTGCTTAATAAATGCTTTTGTTTTTACAAATATTAAGCTGATTATCTTAGGTCTTCAAATATAATTACCTAAATACGTTTCAGCTTTTGGGACATGTGATTTCATCAGAAATAAATCTTATAAAGTATATAGAGCAGAGATAATTAAAAAACGTTAAGTAATATTTTGAGATCTATTTTTTTTTTAGAAAACAAAAACCCCAAATCAGAAATTTAATGATAAAGATTTATTTCTGCCTTTTGGGGTTTGTTCACTGAATTTACTCTACAAAAAACAAATCGATAAAAACTATCAATGCTGTTCATTGCTGTCAAATAGAAAAATAAATTACGTCAGTTTAGTACTTTTCTTTATTCTTTTTACGCTTTATATTTAAGGGAATTGCTATGCTAACTTGAAAAGCTAGCGCACCTGCTGTATTTGCTCCCATATCACCCCAAGATGCGTCATGCTTTGGCGAGAAACTATCACTAACTTCCTTTAAACCACCTATAAGCAAAGCCGCAGAAATCGAAATCAATCGCTTTTTTAATTCGGGGAGGTCTTTATGTTTATTATGAAGTGATAAATAGGTATATGTAAAAGTACTAATACCAAAAGATGCTAAACTGTGCTGAATCTTATCCTTTTGCCAAAAATCTGAACTAATCATATTTTGACTATTGATATTAGAAAAGGTCATGAACGTAATAAAAAATAATACATTTTTCATAATTTAGGGGGGTTTTAGAAAATTGTTATAATAATACTCTAATATAACTATTTTAAAAGCAATAATTATTATAAAACCTTATTTTATTTTTTGTTCATTCAATTCTATTATTCCGTGAAATGCAAAAAAAAGTAAAGTTATCTTTTGAGTTAAGAAACAAATTTAAGGACACTTTATTCAAACTATATTACTTATTTCTATGTAAGATGGTCTAAATGAATTAACAAAAAAATGTATAATACAAATTCGCAACAAGAGCAGTATTTCATAAAGAGTTCTGCTAAATAAATACTTCTATTTTTTAAAGCCTTAAACTTATTATTCTGGAGTATGTACAGTAGAGTTTATTGAAGATAATTAGGTAATGATCTAATATATAATGATCTGTAGTTTTGTTTATTTCATTTCACTTTAAAAACCACAATTAAAATAAGTTTTAATTATAAATTCGCCTAAAAAAATCTATAAATAATACGTGTTTTGGCACTTAAAATTCAAACCTCGTATAAATTTATATTATCACCCTAAGTTTAAATAGTTGTCGATTATGAAAAGAACAAACCAAAAATACCTTTCAATTTTTTCCATTGTTGTGAAATAGAAAAATAAGTTATGTTAATTTAGTTCTTTTCTTTATTCCCTTTACGCTTCTTGTTTAAAGGAATTGATATAGTAACTTGAAAAGCTAACGCACCTGCCATATTTGCACCAATATCACCCCAAGATGCGTCATGTTTTGAAGAGAAACTATCAGTAACTTCCTTTAAACCACCTGCAAGCAAAGCCACAGAAAACGAGATCGTTCGCCTCTGGAATTTGGTTAGGTTTTTATGTTTGTTATGAAGTGACAAATAGGTGTATGCACAAGCACTAATACCAAAACCGACTATACTGTGCGCAACCTTATCCTTCTGCCAAAAATCTTCATTAATCATATTTTGGCAATTGACACCAAAAAATGTAATTAACATAATAAAAAAAAATACCTTTTTCATAATTTAAAAGCTTTTAGAATATTGCCATTAAAATATTAGAATACAGCTTTATGAAAAATCAATGTTATTATTTGAGCATAGAAGCAAATTTACTGACACTTTATTAAACCTAAATTTATTAGATGTTTATCTATGCAGTGATGGTATAAATAACTATCTAATTCCTTTGTATTTTCTCGTATTTATATGTTTTTTTTAAAGTAAACATTGCATATCTATGCGAGTGTTATTCCTTTTTTTTGAGAGAATAAGATAACATTTTCAGTTCGGTTCAGTTTATCTAAAACAAATGTAAATTGATATTTTAGAGTATGCTATGACGCCTGTCAGTTCAGTCTCAATTTATCAGATATAAAGCTATTTTTAAATTATAGAAAGCACTGAATGTTTTAAAACAACTCAGTGATTTTATTGCATTTAGTCTTTTTAGGGAAATAAAAAGCTCGAATAATGTTTTAAATTATTCGAGCTTTAGAATGAGGTTTTAATAATAAGTTTAAAATCTAAAATCTATACCAGCATAGGCACCAAACGGGTGTCCTGGTCTTAAACCTGCAGGAACTCTAGAAGCGGCATACGTATTGTCTAATATATTTATAACATTTGCTGTTAAACGAACCTTTTTGTTTACATAATACTTACCAGAAAGATCTACAATAAAATTAGAAGCTACTTTTTCATTATTCGCAATAGTACCCGTTCCAGCCAATGTTCTAAACGCTCCATTATATCTCGCATTTAAGTTAATTTCAAAAGAGGTATGTTCTAAAGAAAGAGTAGCATTAAATTGATGTTTTGGAATATAAGGCATTTCATCACCAACGGTAATTATACCCCATAAACCATCTGAGCTACCAAAACTATTTTGAAATTCGGAGTTGGTGAATGTATATCCAAAAGAAAAAGGCAAAGAAATTTTTGACCCTTTCATCGCTAAATTATAGTTTAATAAAATTTCAACTCCGTTCACATTTACTTCTCCTGCATTAAATTGTTCTAAAGAACCTGTGCCACCAGTTGCAGCCAAATCGCTTCCTAAAAGATTTGAATAATCATTAAAGAACCCAACAAATTCTCCTGTCAGTTTTCCTATGTTAAAACGTGTACCTAGTTCATAATTAATACTTTCTTCTGGTTCTTGTCCATCTTGATTTCCTGGAGGAGAAAAGCCCTTATGAATTCCACCAAATAAAGAAAAATTATTATTAAATTTATAATTCGCGCCTATTCCAGGAATAAACACATCCACAGAATTTTTTCTTGTAGCTAAATCAACACCTGTTCTTGTAACATCATTTTTACCAAAATCTTCTCTTTGTAACGAAATGTTTTCATATCGCACTCCTGGCGTTAAGGTCCAATTATTATATTTTAATTTATAGGTAATATAAGAGGCAAAAGCTTTTGCGCTAGCAATTCTGTTTGCATTTGTACCTTGAACTCCTGCCGTAGTTAAAGCTAGGTTTCCTTTATTAGATATACCGTATTTATCAACCCATTGAAACCTATCCTCTTCATCGTAATGAAATCTAAAACCAATTTCTAAATCATGAAATGTGTCTCCTTTATACCAATGGTAATCAAGTTTTGTTTGAACTCCCTGGGAATAGTATTTTCTGTTATTTGCTTTTATCCCTAAAGCATCTGCTCCAGAATTCATGGAACCATTTACAATTGAAAAATGATTTGGCAGCGCTGTTGGATCGTCTAAAATATTCGCAATAGATTGTTTCTCTCCGTTAAAAGTAACATCGTTTAATTTGTACCAGTTTCTAGAAAAATTATTTTGATAAGTAGTAGTCGTAATTCTTAAGTTTTTAGAAAAATCTAATTTATGAGTAAGCATGTACTGAGTATGATCAGTAGTCATTTTGTCCTTATCGGAAGCTGCGTATCTAGAAAAAGGATTTGTATTAAAATCTTCTTCAGACAATCCTAAATAAGTTTCATTACCAATTTCATCTGCATATTGAAATTTAAACTCTAAAGATTGCTTTATCGTTGCAATAGGAAATAAATTTACTTTAAATTTAGCAACGACATCATTTTTATTAAAGCCTGTATTTTTTCCACTTGGTAAAGTTTTAAAACCATCAGAACCATAGTTCAGATATTCCAGTACATAACCAAATGAATTATTTCCTCCACCAATTTTAGCATGCAATTGATTTGAATTGAAACTACCATAGCTTGCGTTAATTTTTCCGCTAAATTCAGTAGGTATTTGTGCAGAAATCATATTAATAGCTCCACCTGTTGTAGAAGGCCCATATTGCACTTGACTACTTCCTTTTAAAACTTCTACAGCTTCCATTCTTGCTATTGTAGGAAAATAATAAGCAGAAGACGCACTGTATGGAGCAGGAGCAATTAATACACCATCTTCCATTAATGTAATTTTAGAACTTCTTTCTGGTGAAGTTCCTCGCAAACTAATATTTGGTCTTAATCCGAAACCATCTTCTTCATAAATACTAACACCAGGTACACTTCTTAATGCTCTGTTTACATCAGTAAAGCTGAATTTTTGTAATTCTTTTGGTGATAAATAATAGGCAGAACCTGTTCGATGTTTTGCAACATATTTATTTCCGAAAATTGTAGCAGTAGAAAGTATAATTTCATCCAATTTTTGAATGGAGTCTAAAGTTGTTTCTTGCTTCTCTTTTTCTTTCTGCTGTGAACTTAATGTTAGTGCAAACAAGGCAGTTAGTGTAATAATTATAGGCTTCATTTTATTTAGATTAATTATAAATAGATCTCTTTTCGGGTGCAAATATACAACCTAACAACAGATGTGCAAAACTTATTTAGAATAAATAAAAATAATATTGTTAATAAATTAAGCGTCAGATGAATAACTTAAAAAAAATATTAGTTGAGGATAATTAAGACTTGTTTATATAAAAATAATGAACTTAAATAAATTTCTTTAAAATCAATAATAAATTGTAAATTTGTACGCAATTATATTTTAATTGCAACATGACAGCACACAATAACAAAATTTTAGGAGAAGGTTTAACATATGATGATGTTTTATTGGTTCCAGCCTTCTCAGAAGTTCTTCCAAGAGAAGTAAGTATTCAAACAAAATTCACTAAAAATATTACTATAAATGTCCCAATTGCCTCGGCAGCTATGGATACGGTTACAGAATCCGCTTTGGCAATTGCGATTGCTAGAGAAGGAGGTATAGGTGTTTTGCACAAAAACATGTCTATTGAGCAACAAGCAAAAGAAGTACGAAAAGTAAAGCGTGCAGAGAGTGGTATGATCATAGATCCTGTTACTTTGCCCTTAACCGCTGTTGTTTTCGATGCGAAAGCAAACATGAAAGAACATGGCATTGGAGGTATACCTATTGTTGATGATCAAGGTATTTTAAAAGGAATTGTGACCAATAGGGATTTACGTTTTGAACACGATAATCAAAGACCTATTGTCGATGTAATGACTAGTGAGAATTTGGTTACCGCTGCTGTTGGAACTTCTTTAAATGATGCTGAAAAAATTCTTCAAAATTATAAAATTGAAAAGCTTTTAATAGTTGATAAAGACTATAAATTAAAAGGATTAATTACGTTTAGAGATATTACTAAAGTAACTCAAAAACCAATGGCAAACAAAGACTCTTTTGGAAGATTAAGAGTTGCAGCGGCTTTAGGTGTTACTAGCGATGCTGTAAATAGGGCAGAAGCATTAGTTAAATCTGGAGTAGATGCGGTTATTATAGATACTGCTCACGGACATACGAAAGGGGTAGTAACTGTTTTAAAGGCCGTAAAGGCAAAGTTTCCAAATTTAGATGTTGTGGTAGGTAATATTGCAACTGGTGAAGCGGCCAAATATTTAGTAGAAGCTGGCGCGGATGCAGTAAAAGTCGGTATTGGTCCTGGTTCTATTTGTACAACAAGAATTGTTGCGGGTGTTGGTTTTCCTCAATTCTCAGCAGTTCTAGAGGTTGCAGCCGCTATTAAGGGAAGTGGAGTTCCTGTAATTGCAGATGGCGGAATTCGTTACACAGGAGATATCCCTAAAGCGATTGCCGCTGGTGCAGATTCTGTAATGTTGGGGTCTTTATTGGCAGGAACAAAAGAATCTCCTGGAGAAACCATTATTTATGAAGGAAGAAAGTTTAAGTCTTATAGAGGAATGGGTTCCGTTGAAGCGATGGAGCAAGGTTCTAAGGATAGGTATTTTCAAGATATTGAAGACGATCTCAAAAAATTAGTTCCAGAAGGAATCGTAGGACGGGTTCCTTATAAAGGTGAATTATCTGAAAGTATTCATCAGTTTATTGGAGGTTTAAGAGCGGGAATGGGGTATTGTGGAGCAAAAGATATTGAAACATTAAAAGAAACAGGAAGATTTGTAAGAATTACGGCAAGCGGAATTAATGAAAGTCATCCACACGATGTAGTGATTACCAAAGAATCTCCTAATTACAGTAGAAGGTAAGTATTCTTTTAATTATTCATAAAAAAAACCAAGCATTTTTGCTTGGTTTTTTTTATGAATTTTTTAAATATTTTGTTGCGGTGTTAATCTAAATTGTAGTTTTTTTAGAAAAATAAAGCATAAATTAATATTGAGAATAGACTACAAAGTCAGTGATACAATAAACCTATAAAATATTTAATTATAGGTTTTTGTTTAATTAAGCCGTTTATTACAAAACGATTTATAATTACTCTACCTTTATTTTATAACAGGTCTAATGTTCATTTTTATATGAATATTGTTTTAATGTCTTATATTCGATGTTATTGAAGTTAAATGGTTTTTTAATTTTAGAAATAAACTAAACAGATTCTTCAATTACATCTAAGATAATACTACAACCAGCAATTATTTCTTCATCAGAAATAGTTAGTGGTGGCGTAATTCTCATTGCTCTTCCTTCGAATAATAAGAAGAATAGAATCAAACCTTTATCCAAACATTTTAGAATAATTTTTGCTGCTAATTCTGGAGTTTCTACAAAAGCAGCTAGCATTAAACCTTTTCCTCTAATTTCTTTTATTGATGGGTGTTGTAAATGTTTTTTGATAAGTTTTTCTTTTCGCAAACTCTCGGAAAGGAAGTCTTTTTCAAGAATTTCCGTAACCGTTGCATTGGCAGCAGCAGCAATAACAGGATGTCCGGCAAAAGTTGAAATATGTCCTAATTTAGGATTATCTTTTAACAAACTCATATGCTCGTAGGAAGCAATAAAAGCACCAATTGGCATTCCACCACCTAAACCTTTCCCTGCAATAATAATATCCGGAATTACATTGTAATTCTCAAATCCCCAGAAAGTTCCTGTTCTTGCAATTCCAGTTTGAATTTCATCCAAAATTAATAATGCACCGACTTCTGTACAACGTTGTTTTACTTTTGTTAAATAATTGTTTTTAGGTTCTATAAACCCAGCTCCACCTTGAATTGTTTCTAGAATAACTGCAGCAGTATTCTTGGTGATCTTAGTAATATCTAATTCATTATTAAAAGTGATAAACTTAATTCCAGGAATTAAAGGTCTAAAAGCTGCATTTTGTTTTTCTACTCCAGAAACACTCATAGCACCTTGTGTATTTCCATGATAAGAGTTTTTCGCAGCAATAATTTCTGATCTATTTGTAACTCTTTTTGCTAATTTTAAAGCACCTTCTGCAGCTTCTGTTCCAGAATTTGTGATGTAAACGGATGCCAAGTTTTCTGGTAAAGTGGACGCTAATAGCTTGCATAAAGCTACTTGTGGCTGTTGAATAAACTCGCCATAAACCATTACATGAGCATAGGTGTCAATTTGATTTTTAATCGCTTCTGAAACTTTTGGATGATTATGGCCCAAACTATTCGCAGAAACGCCTGCTACAAAATCTAAGTATGGTTTTCCCGTTATATCATAGATGTAACTCCCTTTTGCATGAGAAATTTCTATGCTAAGAGGATGTGGAGAGGTTTGTGCTTGATATTTAAAAAAATCAGATTTCAAAGTTATTGTTTTTTAATAACAGCTATTTTTTTATCCAGTATTGCAGGATTTTTTTTAATATTTTTAATATTTTTCTTCTTTTTGGGAACATCTTTTTCATTACTATTTCTACTAAAAATATCTTCCATTTTTTTTGGTTGCTCACTTTCTCGCCAAATAAAACCTTTTAATATTTTCACTTCTTCAGGTAACATGGATGGTGGATAGGTTTTGCCATCAGATGCTTTTAAATATTTAATAGACTCTATGACTCCCTTTGCTAAAATGAATTCAATATTACTAGAAATTTCTTTTGTAATGGTTTCTATAACATTGGTTTCTTCGTTTCTATTGTAATAAACTGATTCTGCATTTCCTTTTACTAAAAGGTTTCTTAGCTTATTTTTCTCAAACTTACCAAACATATTTCTTCCTTTAATTTGGTTGAAATCGTTTTCTGACAATGAATCTTTGGAAATAATAAATGCATTGTTAAATACTTTTAAAGAGTCTAGTTTTTTTGTATCTACATTAGATTTCAAATAAATTGTATCTCCAGTAATTTGATTTTTGTCAGACCAAATAACAGGGTTTCTGTATAATTTTGTGTATCCTGTTTTTTGATTTGTATGAATAGAATCACACTTTCCTTGTAAATCTGATTTAAATATTTTTACATGATGATACGCTCTAATGATACGTTCTTTTACTTTTCCTGTTACTAATAAAGTATCTCCATGAATAAACGTAGAATCTTTATCTACGATAGAAATCGCTACTGCTTTTTTAATAACAAAAAGAGAGTCTTTTTGTTCAAAAATTTCAGCATAATTTCCTTTCGTAATAAAGTTTTGAATAGTATCAATTACTTGAATATTATTGGTAGCAGAAGCAAAACCTTTTCTCTTGTCATAATAAAGACTATCGCCTTCAACAGTTCTTTCTTTTAAATATAATTTTGCTTTTTTTACAAAATAAGAAATGTCTGTCTTTGTATTGTAAAATCCTCTTTCACAATAAATTTTATTTTTATTTTCTTTATTTGTTATGGTAGAAGGGCCGTACAAATACGTGTAGCCAGAATCAGTATAATAATCTAAATGATTAGACTCTAAATTATGCTCAGGATTTACGACTGTTACTCTTGTTGTTGCTGTAAATTTTTTGTTTTCTAAATAGTAATTACCTATTTTACTTTTTAAGGTATTAGTGACATCTTTAATGGTCGCATAGTTTTTATAATACAACTTCTGGTTTAACCTATCAAATTGCAAAGTATCTGTAGTTAAGGTCATTGTAGGGTCCTTTAAAACTACATTTCCCCAAGAAAGTGCTTGTTTAGAGTTGGCATCATAATCTGCATAATCACTAGTTTGTGTAATGGTATCGCCTTGTTTTATGAGGACGTTACCAATCGCTTTAAAAAAGTTTTGTTTTTTATAATAGAGTGCTTGTTGACATGTTAATTTAACACCTTCATGATCCATTTTAACATTGCCAATAAGTATGCTTGCTCCTGGAAATTTTTCTTCATTCGCTTCTTGAATTTCAGCTTGATATTCAATTTTCCTTTTTTCTTGACAAAAAGAAATTGATGTATAAATTATTAGCAATAAGAACGAAATTTTTTTCAAGATACTTGTTTTGGTAAAAATAATGAAAAGAAAATTGCTTAGTACTAAAGAAAAGTGAAAATAATTTACTTATTAAGTGCCTTTTAAATCAAATTTTAAAACTAGAGAGCATAAAATATTATTCTCTAAATGCACGTGTTGCAAAAAGTCTTCTTTAAATAATTTCTTTTTTATCACTCATAGGTTGTTGACATCTTGTAATTTTGCTAAAAATAAAATAATGAAACCATTTTTTGATTTATCAGTAGAGGAAATGAAATCTTATGGCTATAAAATTGTCGATTTAATAACTGAACATTATAAAGAAATCGAAAACAAAAAACCTGTAACTACAGCTTCGAGAGAAGAAATGGATAGTATTTTTTTACAAGAAGCGCCTGAAAAAGGAATGCCAGCAGATAAAGTTTTAGACTTTGTTATGGATAAGGTAATACCAAATAGTAATATTTCTAGCCATCCAAAAGCATTTTCCTTTGTTCCAGGACCCAGTAATTTTATCAGTACAATGGCAGATTCTTTAGCAACAGGTTTTAATATTTTTTCTGGTGGTTGGATTGTTTCTCCTGCAGCGGCTGAATTAGAAATTGTCACTATAAATTGGTTGCTGAAAATGTTTAATTTTCCAGTAACAAAGGGAGGAGGAATTTTTACAAGTGGCGGTTCTATGGCTAATTTAACGGCTTTGGTAACGGCTAGAAGAATAAAATGTGGTGATGATTTTTCTAAAGCAGTCATTTATTTATCAGATCAAGCCCATTCGTCAAATATAAAAGCCATTAGGGTTTTAGGATTCAAAAAAGAACAAATTAAAATTATTCCTACAGATTTAGAATATAGATTCAGTATTAATAAATTAAAAAATGAAATTGCAAAAGACAAATTAGAAGGAAAAAAACCTTTTTGTATTATTGCTTCTGCCGGAACTACAAATACAGGAACTGTAGATCCGTTAGATACATTAGCAGATATTTGTGAAAAAGAAAATCTATGGTATCATATTGATGGTGCTTACGGTGGAGCAGCAATATTATCAAAAAAAGGAAGCAGAATGTTACACGGAATTGAACGTGCAGATTCCTTAACTGTAGACCCGCACAAATGGTTTTTTCAGCCTTATGAAATAGGATGTTTATTGGTGAAAAATGCTTCTTGGTTAAGTAATACTTTTAGTGAAAAACCAGAATATTTAAGAGATATTGAAGGGAATGAATCTGAAATTAATTTTTATGATTATGGTATTCAATTAACAAGAAGGTTTAGAGCTTTAAAGTTTTATATGTCGATTAAAACCTATGGTTTAGAAACATTTAAAGAAGCTATTTCTTATAATATTGATTTGGCGGAAGAAACAGAAGATCTCCTAAGAAATAGTAAAAATTGGGAAATTGTTTCTCCTGCAACTTTAGCAATTATCAACTTTAGGTACAATCCTTTAGGTCTTAATTTATCTAAGGAAATATTAGATAAATTGAATCAAGAAATTTCGGCAAGAGTAGTGGCATCAAAAGAAGCACTTTTAGTGACAACGGTCCTACAAAACGAGGTTGTTATCAGAATGTGTTTAATAAACCCTAAAACTACTATATTACATGTCAAAGAAACCTTAAATCAATGCAGTCAATATGCTCTTGAAATTCTTGCTGAATCGAAAAAATAAAATTTTATATCAGTTTTTAAAGTAAGGGCCTTTCATCTAAACGAAGAAGAAATACGGCTTATAATTAAATGTTTACAGTTTGTAAACAATAGTTTTTGGATCGAAAATAAGCTTATTTTATGATGTCGGATATAGATAAGCTTTCAGAAATTACTAATTAGGCAATAAAAAAGCATCTTTCAGACAATGGAAGATGCTTTTTTAGTATCTAATTATTGAGAATTATCTCGTAATCGTTTGTTTCCTATCTGGACCAACAGAAACAATAGACACAGGAACACCCGTTTCTTTTTCAATAAAAGCAACATAGTCCAGTAAATTCTGTGGTAATTGATCAGCAGCAGTCATTTTAGTTAAATCTTCGTTCCAACCTTTAAATTCAGTATAATTTACAGAAACATTTTCAGGTTCTATATTATAAGGTAAATGACTAATTTCTTTTCCTTTGTAGTTGTATGTTGTGCAAATTTTTAATGTTTCGAAACCTGATAAAACATCTCCTTTCATCATCATTAACTGGGTAACTCCATTGACATCCACAGCATATTTTAATGCAACTAAATCTAACCAACCACATCTTCGAGGTCTACCGGTTGTTGCACCAAATTCATGCCCAATTCTTGCCATTTCAGATCCAGCTTTATCAAATAATTCTGTAGGAAAAGGACCAGAGCCAACGCGTGTAGTATACGCTTTAAAAATCCCGAAAACTTCACCAATTCTGTTGGGAGCAACACCTAAGCCTGTACATGCGCCTGCTGCAGTAGTATTGGAAGATGTAACAAAAGGATACGTACCAAAATCGATATCTAATAAGGAACCCTGTGCGCCTTCGGCTAAGATTGTCTTTTTATCTTTAATGGCTTGGTTTAGAAACTCTTCGCTATCAATAAACGCTAATGTTCTTAATTTTTCGATTCCTTTAATAAATTCTGCTTCTAATTCTTTTAAGTCATATTCAACCTGAACATCAAAAAATGCTAACATTTTAATATGTTTTGTTGTTAAGGCATCGTATTTTTCTTTCCAGTTTTCTAACTCTAAATCACCAACTCTCATTCCATTTCTACCAGTCTTATCCATATAAGTTGGTCCAATACCTTTTAAAGTAGAGCCGATTTTAGCTTTTCCCTTAGAAGTTTCTGAGGCTGCATCTAGCAGTCTATGTGTTGGTAATATTAAATGTGCTTTTCTAGAAATTAATAGTCTTGAAGTATAATCTATGCTATGTTTGTCTAAGTTTTCTAGTTCTTTTTTAAAAATAACAGGATCTATAACAACTCCATTTCCAACAACGTTTAATGCCGTTTTATGAAAAATACCTGAAGGAATTGTATGTAAAACGTGTTTAAATCCATCAAAAATTAAGGTATGTCCTGCATTCGGCCCCCCCTGAAAACGAGCAATGATATCGTAATTATTGGTAAGAACATCTACAATTTTACCTTTACCTTCATCTCCCCATTGCAATCCTAGTAATAAATCTACAGCCATTAGTTGTGTTAATTTGTTGTTTTTAATTGTGTATTGTTTGTTAAGATTTTTTCTTTTTTGTTCCGTAAAAATACAGTGAATGATTTTGAATATCAATATCAAAAATATCTTCAATGGTTTTTTTAATAATTTGAATTCTTGGATCACAAAATTCTTTTACTTCACCAGAATCTGTGAAAATGACATGATCGTGATTCTTATCAAAATAACTTTTTTCGTAACGCGCCATTGACTGCCCATCAAATTGATGCTTTCTAACTAAATTACAATCTAATAATAAATCTATAGTATTATAAAGTGTTGCTCTACTAACTCTGTAGTTTTTGTTTTTCATTTTAATATATAAAGATTCTATATCAAAATGCTCATCAGCATCATAAATTTCCTGGAGTATCGCATAACGCTCAGGAGTCTTTCTGTGCTTATGCTCTTGCAAATATGAGGTAAAAACTTTTTTAACTACTTCTTGATTATCAAGAGAATTACTCATGGGTTTAATTTTTACTAAACAACAAATTTACAGTTATTTCTGAATAAAAATCAATTTTTATATAAATGATATTTACAAAGTATTAACACGTTCTACTTTTTTAACTCCTTCTACTTTTTGAATACTTTTAATTAGCCTATTTAATTGTGAAATATTCTTTACGCCTAATGATATTTTTCCTTCAAAAACACCTTCATTTCCGGCAATATTTATGCCATGTATAAAAACGCCCATATTATTAGAAATGATTCGTGTTACATTGTTTATAATCCCTTTATTATCCACACCACTAATATGTAATATAACTTTAAAATCTTGCTTAGTAGAATCAATCCATTTTGCTAACAACACTCTGTAGGCATAATTAGATTGCAAAGAAATTGAATTTGGACAGTTTTTTTTATGAATTTTTATACCTTCACTAATTGTTAAAAATCCAAAAACCTTATCTCCAGGAATTGGATTACAACATTTACTAAGTGTAAAATCTAATTTTTCTTCTTCTTTGCCAAAAACTAAAGCATCATAATTATGAGTAACTTCATCTGTGTTTTCGGCGATATCACTATTTGAATTTGATCTTCGTAATTTGGTTTTAAAGAAATTTAAAATGGTGCTATTTCTTTGTGATACATATGCTTTTAACTGTGTGTTGTCTATAGCTCCGTTTCCTAATCTATAAAATAAATCAAAGCTTGTTTTTAAATTAAAATAGAGTACTAATTCATTAACTGTTTTTTCATTAAAAGGGATTTTTAAATGACGCAGTTTTCGCATTAAAACTGATTTTCCTTCTTCTGCTATCTGCTTTTCGTCGTCTTTTAAAGCAGCTCTAATTTTTGTTTTAGCCCTAGCTGTAATAACAAAATCTAACCATCTAGAATTGGGCTTGTTTTTAGAACCTATTATAACTTCTATTTGATCTCCACTTTTTAACGTTTGACTTAATGGAACCAACTTACCATTTACTTTTGCTCCTCTGCACTTTAAGCCTACGTCTGTGTGAATTGAAAAAGCAAAATCTAATGCAGAAGCATCTTTTGGAAGCGATTTTAATTCACCTTTTGGAGTAAAAACATAGATCTCTTTAGAGTATAAATTCAGTTTAAAATCCTCAACAAAGTCAACTGCATTTATATTCTGACTTTCTAAGGTTTCTTTTAACTTGTTTAACCAGCCCTCTAAACCGCTTTCGTTTTTATTTCCTTGTTTGTATTTAAAATGTGCAGCATATCCTTTTTCGGCAACTTCGTTCATTCTTGCAGAACGAATTTGCACCTCTACCCATTTTGCATCTGGACCAACTACAGTAATATGAAGCGCTTCATAGCCTGTAGATTTTGGTTGTGAAATCCAATCTCGTAAACGGGCTGGATTTGGTTTAAAGTAATCTGTGACAATTGTATAAATTTTCCATGCATCAAATTTATCATCATTAGAAGAGGGAGAATAAATAATTCTAATGGCATATTTATCGTACACTTCTTCAAAAGTTACATTTTGATTTCGCATTTTTTTTCTAATAGAATAGATAGATTTAAATCTACCTTTTATATCATACGTAAAATTCTCTTTATCTAAACCACTTTTAAGTTTATCCGAAAATTGTTTTAAATAATTTTGTTGTTCCTCTTTGCTTTCTTTAATTTTATCAACAATACTTAAAAAAACCTCTGGCTCTGTATATTTTAAGCCTAAATCTTCTAACTCTGTTTTTATGTTATATAAGCCTAATCTATGGGCTAAAGGTGCATATATGTATAAGGTTTCTGAAGCAATTTTAACTTGTTTATGATCTGGCATTGCATCCATAGTTTGCATATTATGCAATCTGTCTGCAATTTTTATTAAAATAACTCTAACATCATCGTTTAATGTCAATAGCATTTTTCTAAAATTCTCTGCTTGGATTGAAGCGTCTTGCTCCTTATTTAAACGTGAAATTTTAGTTAATCCGTTTACAATTCTTGCAATTGTTTCTCCAAACAATTGCTCCATATCATTTATAGTATAATCTGTATCTTCTACTACATCATGTAACAAAGCAGCAGCAATAGATGTTGCGCCCAAACCAATTTCCATAGCAACAATTTTTGCCACAGCAATTGGATGATAAATGTAAGGCTCACCAGTTTTTCTTCGTTGTTTAGAGTGTGCTTCTACAGCAACATCAAAAGCCTTCCTTATTAACTCTTTATCTTTTTTTGATAAGACTTCATAAGTACCTTTTAACAAATCTTTGTAACGATTTGCAATCTCTTTATTTTCCTCTTCTTTAGTTGCTATGTAATCCATAAGCTCCAATCCAGATATATTATATATAATCAAAAGTCAATTTATGAATAAGTATTCTAACAAGCAAGAAATTACTTTTCTAAATTCTGAATTCTTTCCAACAAAGTTGGATGAGAGTAATGCATAAAAACGTAAGCGGGATGCGGTGTTAAATTACTCAAACTATTTTTTGATAATTTTTTAAGAGATGTTATTAATGGTTTTGCTGCATAGGTTTCTTTAGCATAATTATCTGCTTGATGTTCAAAAATCCTAGATACATAATTCATAATTAAACCTGTAACTTCAGATATCGGTGAATATAAAATTCCAAAAGCAATTAAACTAATATGAAAACTTGAAATTGAAACTCCTAAAGCTTCTGACAAAATTGAAGAATTAATAAAAAGAGATAAAAGAAACAATGTAAAACCTGCGAGTAGGATAGAAGATGCTAAATTAAAAATGATATGTTTTCTTTTATAATGACCAACTTCATGCGCCAAAACAGCCACAATTTCATCTATTTCTAAATCGTTAATTAAGGTGTCATAAAGTGTGATTCTTTTTTGAGAACCAAAACCAGAGAAATAGGCATTTGCTTTTGTTGATCTTTTTGAACCATCAATTACAAAAATATTGTTTAATGTAAAACCAACTTTTTCAGCATAACTTTCTATTGCTAATTTTAACGCTCCATCTTCTAACGGTCTTTGTTTATTGAATAAAGGAACAATCATTTTTGCATAAAACATATTCATAAATAAAGAAAAAACGGCCACTAAAACCCAAGCATAGATCCAAAAATTTTGTCCAGCAATTTGATAAAACCAAATAATTAACGATAAAATGCTTCCGCCTAAAAGAATACTCATGAACACACCTTTTAATTTATCTAACCAAAATGTTTTTTTTGTTGATTTGTTAAACCCGAATTTTTCTTCAATTACAAATGTTTTGTAATAAGAAAATGGCGTTGTTAAAATATCTGAACCAAACATAATAAAACCAAAGAAAATTAAAGCAACTAAAATTGAATTATTGGTAAAGCTTCTGGCTAAATCATCGACTACTTTAAATCCATCGAAAAAAAAGAAAGCTATTGTTAAAACTATTGAAAAGGTTGACGTCAGGTTGGAGAATTTAGCATTTATTTTTTTATATTCCTGCGATTTTTTATATACCTTCTCATCATAAACATCTGCTAATTTTCTTGGGATTTTATCATCAAAATGTTTTGCATTTAAAGTTTCTAAAAATTTATCAATCATAAAACTGATGATAATAATTGCTATTAAAATATAAAATAGGGTAGTAGGTTGCATTACTTATTTTCTTTTTTAGCGGCATACATTGCAGCGCCGATAATACCAGCATTATTCCGGAATTTAGCTGCTTTTATGTTAACATCTGTAGTTAAATATTCTTTAAATTCATCATATTTCTTACTTATGCCACCGCCTAAAATAATTAAACTTGGTGAAAATACAACTTTAGCATAATTCAATAATATATCAAACCGTAAAGCCCATTGTTTTAATGTTAATTCTTCTCTTTTTCTAACAGAATCTGCAGTAAAATACTCAATGATTTTTCCATCTGAATGTAACATTTTTCCTATTTCCAAATTTGGAATTAACCTTCCTTTATAAAAAAGTCCCGAACCAATTCCCGTTCCGATTGTAATGTTAATTACAACTCCCTTTTCGTCTTTTCCTGCACCTAAACCTACTTCAGCAACTCCTGCTAAATCTGCATCATTACTGACATGAAAAGATAGTTTACATTCTTTTTTGAATAGTTTATCAACTTTTACATTCAGCCATTTTTCGCTCAAATTTCCAGAATGAATACATTTTCCATCAACAATAGTGGTTGGAAAACTGCAACCAACGGCTTTATGCCAGTTAAAATATGTAACCATTTCTTTTACAACTTTTGCAATAGTTTCTGGCGTAGCAGGTTTCGGTGTTGCTATTCTATGTCTTTCGGAAAGTAATTCTCCTGTTGCCGTATCTACAATCGCTGCTTTAATTCCTGATCCACCGATGTCTATTCCTAATACTTTCATTGATAACTATTTAAATTTTCTTTGTCTTTTTGTTTCAAAAATCACAATTGCTGCAGCCACAGAAACATTCATAGAGTCTATTTTTCCTTGCATTGGTATGTTTATATTTTGTGTAGCATTTTCTCTCCAAATTTCTGATAATCCATTTGCTTCTGTTCCAACTACAATGGCAGAAGCATTGGTGTAATTTTCTTTATGATATTCATTAGAATTTTGTAAAGTTGCAGCATAAATCTTGATGTTGTTTTCTTTTAGAAAAGTAATCATTTCTTGAGATGTTGCCACCGCAATTTGATTTGTAAAAATACAACCTACACTTGAACGAATAATATTAGAATTGTATAAGTCGCTTTTTGGATTTGCAATAAAAACAGCATCTACATTTGCCGCATCAGCAGTTCTTAATAAAGCACCGATATTTCCAGGTTTCTCTATACTTTCAGCAACTAAAATTAAAGGATTCTCATTTTTAAATTGAATATTTTTTAACGAGAAATCTTTTGCTTTTGTAACTGCTATAATTCCTTCCGTAGATTCCCGATAAGCTAATTTCTGATATACTTCCTTTGAAATTTCTATTCTATTTACATTCGCATTAAAAAGATGTAAAATTTCATTTTCTGAAATAATTTCGGGATAAAAAAGGATTGTGTCAAACTCATATTCTGAAGAAATAGCTAGAGAAATCTCACGTTTCCCTTCAATAATAAACAAGCCTTGTTTTTTTCGCTCTCTGGCCTTGTCTTGAAGTTTTAGTAAGTTTTTTACATACGAATTTTGAATACTGGTTATTTCTTTCATTAGAGCAAATATACCGAATTATAGGTATTGAATAAATAGCTAATAAGAACATTATTTGTAGCTCAAGAAACCACATTTGTTGTAAACCTTATCTGAATTAAAACCCAATGAAAAGGAAATTAGGTTTAATTGATTGATATATATTATGTTTAAAAAGGTTTGTTAATTCCCAACTTTTTATTAGTTATAGTATGATTTTATTTAGCCTTATATTTATTTGAATACCGTTTCCAAAGTTTTGTTTGATGGGTTTCTAAACTAATTTTTCTGCCTTGTATAAAAGCATCTGTCAAAATATTTGTTCTCATATCTAATGCATCACCTTCAGAAATAAATAACGTAGCATCTTTACCAACTTCTAAAGTTCCAACGAAATCATCTATTCCTAAAATTTTTGCTGTGTTAGAAGTTAATAATTGTAAAGCAACTTCTTTGTTTAAACCGTGAGCAGCAAATGTACCGGCATAAAAAGGTAAATTTCTCGTATTCATTCTTTCCATTTGTCCTTCCATACCTAAACTTACCAAAACTCCTTTATCCGTTAAAACCTTCGCAATTGTATAGGTATAATCATAAGCATCATCTTCGCTATTTGGATTTCTATGTGGTCTATCTAAAATAACAGGAATATTATTTTTCACTAATATGTCTGCAATTTCATCTGCTTCATTTCCATGAACTATTACAATTTTCTTTATACCTAACTCTTTAGCTAAAGTAATTGCATCCGTAATTTCTCTTTGACCATTTACGTGAATAAACAACTTTTGAGACCCCTTAAATAATCTCTTTGTAGCTTCATAAGGAAGGTGTTTCTTTTCATTATTACTAGCTAAATAATTTTTAGCATTTATAAAATAAGATTTTATATTTTCTATATTTTTTGAATAATTTTCGTTTGGTTTTAGAGCAGGGTCTTCTCCTAACCACCATTTTCCACTTGCAAAGCTACTTGGCCATTCTATATGAACGGCGTCATCTGCTTTAATTACAGCATCTTCCCAATTCCAAGCATCTAATTGCACTATAGAAGAAGTACCGGAAATGGTGCCACCTCTGGGAGTTATCTGTGCCATTAGAACACCATTTGGCCTCATGGATTCCACAATTTTACTTTCGGCATTATAAGCGATTAAACTTCTTATATGAGGATTATTTACACCAATTTCATCGGCATCTACACTTGCCTTTACAGCATCAATTTCTACCAAACCTAAAGAGGTATTTGCAGCAATAAATCCAGGATACAGATGTTTTCCTTTTGCATTAATAACAGTTCCTCTTCTTGCAATTTTCATATTTGCACTTCCTGTAAAAACAATTTTCCCATTGCTAAACATTATCAAAGAATTTTCTATGATTTCTCCATTTCCTAAATGTGCAGTTGCTCCTTCTATAGAATAATCTGCAGTTTGTTTATCTGCTGGAGTTTGTTGTGCTCTGCTATTTCCTATTAAAAAAAAGAACAGTAAACTATATATTATTTTTTTCATCTTTTTTTAACTTTTAAATTCTTCTGAAGTATCGCATTGAAAGTTTCTGTCTTTCTTCTTCATAGGTTTTTGTGTTTTTCCACCGCCCATTTTTTCTTTCAACATCATACTAATTAATTTGCTTTTTTCTTGTTTGATAGCTTTACGTTTTTTTAGATCTTCATCTCGATCAAAAAATACTTTGCCATCAATAATTGTTTTCTCAACTTTAGCATAAATAGACATCGGGTGATGACTCCATAAAACCACATCTGCATCTTTACCAATTTTTATGCTACCAACTCGATTATCTAAATGTAATAATTTGGCAGGATTTATGGTGACCGTTTTCCAAGCATCAAGTTCAGACATTCCACCATATTTTATAGTTTTTGCTGCTTCTTGATTTAATCTTCTGGACATTTCTCTGTCATCAGAATTAATAGCAACTGTAACGCCTGCATTATGCATAATAGCAGCATTAAAAGGAATTGCATCATTTACTTCATATTTATAAGCCCACCAATCTGAAAAGGTAGAACCACCAACTCCATGTTTTACCATTTTATCAGCAACTTTATAACCTTCTAAAATATGTGTAAACGTATTTATATTAAAATTGAATTTCTCTGCAACTTTCATAAGCATATTAATTTCTGATTGTACATAAGAGTGACACGAAATAAAACGCTTTTTGTTTAAGATTTCCGACAAAGTTTCCATTTCTACATCTTCTCTATAAGGCTTTCCACTTTTCTTTAAAACATCATATTCTTGGGCTCTAGTAAAATAATCTATAAACATTTGCTCTACACCCATTCTTGTCTGTGGAAAACGGGTTCCGTTAGCGCTGCGTGATTGTTTTACGTTTTCTCCCAAAGCAAATTTTATAAATTTAGGAGAATTGTCGTACATCATATTAGTTGCATTTTCCCCCCATTTTAGTTTGATGATTGCAGAGCGTCCTCCAATTGGATTCGCAGAACCGTGTAAAATTTGAGCAGTTGTAGTACCTCCAGAAATATTTCTATAAATATTAATGTCATTAGGATCTACTACATCCTCTATAGTAACTTCTGCAGAAGAGTTTTGTGCTCCTTCATTAATAGCTGATGCCGCAATATGTGAATGCTCATCTACTATACCTGCAGTTAAATGCTTACCCGTTCCATCAATTTCTATAGCACTTCTTTCCCGGAGGTTTTTACCAATTTTCAGAATCTTTCCATCCTTTATAAGCACATCTGTATTTTCTAAAATTCCTTCATCTTCACTTGTCCAAACAGTACTATTTTTAAATAATATAGTTTGTGTTTTTGGTTGCACATAATTACCAAAACCAATATTAGGATAACTAACAGGTAAAACGGTAATGGCTGTTTCTTTTGATTTTTTTGATGATTCTTTCTTTGTACTTTTCTTTACTTGTTTACTCGCCGACCAAGTGGATCTATTTCCTTCAGTATCAAAAGCGTCACCTTGCATAACATTTGAAGCATTTATAATTTTACCTAACATTCGAGTAAAACTAGTGTCACCACTTAAAGTTATAGAAATCCAACCGTCTTTAAAAGAGAATTTAGATTTTATTTTTTTATCACCAATTTTAATAGCACCAGTTTGTTTAATTCCTTTTCCTGTAATTGATAACTCGTAATTTTTATTGTTTACATATAACATGTAATTACCAGTAATATCTTTGATGTTCATGTTATTAATTACATTCTTATCACCTTGAATCCAATTTTCATAGATAGTAGTTTTTGCATCAAAAACATCTCCAGAAGTAATTATAAAGTTTGCATAACTTCCAGTTTTTAAATTTCCTATTAATTTGTTTCTAATAATTTTTGCAGGAATTGTCGTTAAAGCAGCTAATGCTTTTTCCTTGTCAAAACCATATTTAATTGCTTTTTGTAAGTTTTTATGAAAAGATTTAATGTCTTTTAATTTGTGAGTTGTCAAAGCAAAGTTGATGCTATTTTTAGAAAGTACACTTAAATTTGACGGCTCTTGATTCCATTTACGCATATCTCCTAATGAAATATGTTGTGCTAATAAAGGATCTGAGACATCATAAGCAGCACTAAAATTAATAGGTATAATAAAACTTGCATTGGTAGATTTGATATCATTTACTCTCTCAAACTCTAGACCATTACCAACAATGGTATATTGTATACCAAATTGATCTCCCACTTTGTCTGCTCGTAAAGCGTCTAGAACATTATCAGTTTCAAAAATTTGAATTAAATTTTCATTTCTGTTTAAAGCCTCTAAAGCTAAATCTTTGTTTTTCATATTGCCATTTGCATACCAGTCTGCATCGTTATAAACTTGACGTAATAAAGCCATAGCACCCATTTTTGAAGATGGATACGCTTGTTTAGATTTTGTGCTTTTAGAAAATGACAAGTATTGTGCAGATTTTGTTTCTAAAATTCTGTAAGCGTTTGAAAAGTTAGGATTTAAAGCAATTAATAAACCATTTCCACGAATAATTCCATCTTGTAAATGCGTATTTACAACTCCAAAACCCGCATCAATAAAATGTTTAGCTTTTTTCGCATCAAACTTAAAATCATGAATAGGGTTTGTTTCGGGTCTAATATGATCATTCCAATAATAGCCCTCACGATCAGCTTCATATTGTCTTGTTCTAGATCTAGACGCTTGTTTTTTTGGTTTTGCAATTCCGAAATCAGAATATATATCAATAAAGGAAGGATAAATATTTTTTCCGCTTAAATCTTTTGTTGGCGTCCCTTTAGGGATTTTTACAGATTTCCCAGCACGAATTACCCTACCATCTTTAATCAATAAGGTTCCTTTTTTAATTACTTCATTTGGCGTTACATATATTGTTGCGTTAGTAAAAGCGAAAACGGTGTTCTCTGTAGTTTTTACTCCGGTATCCGTTGGAAAATAATCTTGGGCATACATGACAGAAAGCGACAAGAAAAAGAATAGAAAAAATAATTTTTTCATCTAGTTTGAAATATTTTAATTAGGGACTCAATTTATGGATACGTTTTTTGATAAAAGTTAAATCGTAGCATTTTAACAAAAATTTAAGAAACTAGAGGTTCTTAGAAATTTTAAAATAAGAAATTAATAAGTCCACAACATAGTTGTAAGATTGCACACCTTTGTCTTGTTTATTCGCTTTTAAGTAAGCATTATAACCTTTTTTCACAATGGGTTCAAAAGGATTTTTATAAGCTTGCCAAAACTGATAGCTTGCATTAAAATCTTTAACAATTCCCCTATTTACAGCTTGCCAGAGTTCTTTGGAAATATCTTTATCACGTTTTCTTAATTCAGAAATACAATACCCGAAGGCCATTCTATAACTTGCATATTTAAAATAAAGATCGGTATTATAATTAGCTGCTAAAAAACCAACAAAATTGGCTTCATTTTCTGCAGCAAAACCAATTTGATGTGCCATTTCATGACAGATAGTTGTTGGGGAACTTGTTTTAGGAATTCGATCATTAACATGTGCTTCACCAGTTAAAGGATTCAAATAGCCAGAGGTTCCGTTATAAGTTTGCAACCAACTCATTAAAGAGTTTTTTACAGAATTATATTGATATTTTAACTGCGGAAAATCTTTAGATAAATTATCATATCCAGCAGTTGCCATTTTAAACAGTTCTTTTTGGTGATATGGGTTTTCAACTTTTAAAGTATCATTCTTTGTTATTTTAAGTTGATAATAATTCAGTTTTTCAACAATACGTTCAGTAACTCTTTGAAGTTCTTTGGTAGTATATTCTTGTTGCTGATATTCCAAGTTTTTGGCTAATTTTTCTCGATAATAGTTTAATCCCCAAAAAAAATAAAAACAAAAATAAAGAATGGATAAAATTGCAGTAAAATGAATGATTTTAGGAATAAAATTTTTGAATCTGGTTTTTATCAATCTAACGAAAAAACGAATAAAAATAAAAAGTGCAAAAGCTAATAATAGATCTCCAACTGAGAAAGGAATCCAGCCTAAAGTTATTCTAAAAAAGGATGAAATGGTCGGATAGATGCCATTGGAGTAATAACGTTCTATAAATCCAGGATTTCTTCCGGCAAATTGCAACAAAAGAATTTGAATTGGTAGAAAAATCGCAAAAACAACATGTCTTTTATTGAGTTTCAATTAAAAGTATTTAGATAAAGTTTCTATTTTGTTTTCAAAAAAATTACATTGAATACGTAAAAATAAGTATTCAAAATAGAAGTTGACTGGTTATTAACAAGATAATAACATTTTGTTTACAAAATATGTTCACAAATTAAAGTCAGCTTTTAGAAAATACATCCAACCTAAAAAAGTACATTTGTGTTCATGGAAAAAACAACTCCTATACCAGGTAAAAAGACAGATAAATCGAGGCTAATTAGTCTTGAAAAAGGGAAGATTCCTCCGCAGGCAGTAGAATTAGAAGAAGCTGTATTAGGAGCAATGATGATTGACAAGAAGGGAATTGATGATGTTATTGACGTCTTAAGTTCAGATGCTTTTTATGATCAGAAGCACCAAGAAATTTATGCTGCCATTTATGAATTGTTCCAAAACTCGGAGCCTATAGATATTTTAACAGTATCAAACTTGTTAAAAAAGAATGGAAAGTTAGAATTTGTAGGTGGTGATTTTTCTTTAATACGTTTAACTCAAAAAGTAGCTTCTTCTGCGCACATTGAGTTCCACGCTAGAATCATTTTACAGAAATATATTCAACGTAAATTAATTTCAATTTCATCAGAAATTATAGAAAATGCGTATGATGAAAGTACAGATGTTTTTGAATTATTAGATGATGCTGAGGCAAAACTTTTTGAAGTTACCCAAGGGAATTTAAAGAAGAGTTCAGAAGCTGCAGGTTCACTTGTAAAGCAAGCACTTCAAAAAATTCAAGAAATTGGTAATTCTGAAGGAATGTCTGGTTTAGAGACGGGTTTCACCAAATTAGACGCCTTAACTTCTGGTTGGCAACCATCGGATTTAGTTATTATAGCCGCGCGTCCAGGTATGGGAAAAACGGCATTTGTAATTTCGATGGCAAAAAATATGGCAATCGATTTTGGTCATGGGGTTGCTGTATTTTCATTAGAGATGTCTTCTGTGCAGTTAATTACACGTATGATTTCTTCGGAAACTGGCTTGACATCCGAAAAATTAAGAAAAGGAAATCTAGAACCACATGAATGGGAACAATTAAATGTAAAAGTTAAGAAATTATCTGATGCTCCTATTTTTATTGATGATACGCCATCACTTTCGGTTTTTGATTTACGTGCAAAAGCACGAAGATTGGTATCGCAGCATGGTGTTAAAATTATTGTAATTGATTATTTACAATTAATGACAGCAGGCGGAAAAGCTGGCGGTAATCGTGAACAAGAAATCTCTATGATTTCGAGAAACTTAAAGGCTTTAGCAAAAGAATTGGAAGTTCCTGTAATTGCACTTTCTCAATTATCTCGTGCTGTAGAAACACGTGGAGGATCTAAAAGGCCTTTACTTTCTGATTTACGTGAATCCGGTGCAATTGAGCAGGATGCGGATATTGTGTCGTTTATTTTTAGACCAGAATATTATGGAATGACAGAATGGGATGACGATGAACATACACCATGTGAAGGTCAAGGTGAATTTATTGTGGCAAAACATAGAAATGGCGGATTGGATAATATTCGTTTGAAATTTACTGGACACTTAGCAAAATTCTCTGATTTAGAAGAAGGTTTTAGTTCTGAATTTCAGTCATCTATGAATGCAGATTTTCCTGATGACGTTTTTCCAGATCAAAGAATAGAGCCTAAAGATGCTTTTGGAGATGAAGATGTTCCTTTTTAAATTCTAATTATAAGCGATTAAAAGAAAGCGTTCAAAAGAAAGATGAAATTATTTAGAGCAATTAGATATTAAAACTATTGAAAACCAAAATATTAAAATAGAGTTATTAATATTGAGAAAAAAAATAAAAAACGAAAATTTCTAAATAATTTTCATGAAAAAAATTCTTGTACTATTAACATTTTTCCTGATTTCAAACTCAATTTGGGCATCATTTATTTATGTTCCAATGGATCATGATAATCAGAAAAACCATTTAAAAGCTTACGGAATTGTTTATTTCGGACTAGAAGTAGGCTTAAAATCTAAATGGCTGTTAAATTATGATGGAGGGGCATTTTTAATTGAAAACAATAAAATTATAGAAAACGAATGTAAAATTCGTGGTGTTTCTTATCAAATAATTTCTGATACAAAGGCGCAAATGATTTTAAAAGAAATTGCTACTCCATCTTCGAATCAAGATGCTGTAACTTTAGAAAAGGCACCAAAAATAGCAGTGTATTCTCCAAAAGATAAAATGCCTTGGGATGACGCTGTAACTATGGTTTTAACGTATGCAGAAATTCCCTTTGATGTAATTTACGACAAAGATGTTTTAGCTGATAAACTCCTTCTATATGAGTGGTTACATTTACATCATGAAGATTTCACAGGTCAATATGGAAAGTTTTATGGTTCTTTTAGAACTGCACCTTGGTATATACAAAGAAAACAAAATGCAGAAGAATTAGCTGGAGAACTTGGGTTTACAAAAGTTTCTGATGAAAAATTAGCAGTAACAAAAAAAATTAGAGATTATGTAATTGGGGGTGGATTTATGTTTGCAATGTGCTCTGCTACTGATAGTTTTGATATTGCATTGTCTGCAGAGGGCGTTGATATCGCAGAAGCTATGTTTGATGGAGATGCAACAACACCTAATTATCAATCTAAAATTAATTATAATAAAACTTTAGCTTTTAAAGATTATGACTTAGTTAGGAGTCCAACAACTTATGAGTTCTCCTCAATAGATATGACTCCCAAACGTAAAATCCCGAAAACTTCAGATTATTTTTCATTGGTAGAGTTTTCTGCAAAATGGGATCCTGTACCAACTATGTTAACTCAGAATCATACAACTTTAGTGAAAGGTTTTATGGGACAAACCACTGCTTTTGATAGAAATACAGTAAAAACAAATGTGTTGGTTTTAGGTGAAAACAGAACCAATAGGGAAGCACGTTATATCCATGGAACAAAAGGGAAAGGGATGTTTACTTTTTATGGAGGTCATGACCCTGAAGATTACACGCATAGAATAGGAGATCCAAAAACTGAATTAGATTTGCATCCAACTTCACCCGGTTATAGATTGATTTTAAATAATGTTTTGTTTCCTGCAGCAAAGAAAAAAAAGCAAAAAACTTAAGTTGTTATAACGAAGAATTTCGGAGAAATCTCTTTTAAATTAATGACATGAAAACAATTAAAAACAACAAATTTTATACTTATTTTTCAATAAAGTATTGACTGTTAATAATTATCGAATAAATAATTATAAAACTGAATACAAATTCATTCACTTTTGTATTTTTGTCATCAAACTAAAATAACAAAATGCCAACAACACAACAATTACAAGATTTTACGCAACAAGTACGTAGAGATATATTAAGAATGGTACATGCTGTAAATTCTGGTCATCCAGGAGGTTCTTTAGGATGTGCAGAATTTATTACTTGTTTGTATCAAGAAGTAATGGAATATTCTACAGACTTTGATATGGATGGAAATAATGAAGATTTATTTTTTCTTTCTAACGGTCATATTTCTCCTGTTTTTTATAGTGTTTTGGCACATAGTGGTTTCTTCTCAGTTTCAGAATTAGCTACTTTTAGATTGTTGGATTCTCGTTTACAAGGTCATCCAACAACGCATGAAGGTCTACCTGGAGTAAGAATTGCTTCTGGTTCTTTAGGACAAGGAATGTCTGTTGGTTTAGGAGCTGCACAGGCAAAAAAACTAAATGGTGATGATAAATTGGTTTATACTTTGCATGGAGATGGTGAATTGCAAGAAGGTCAAAACTGGGAGGCAATAATGTATGCCTCAGGAAAAAAAGTTGATAATATAATTGCGACGATTGATTTAAATGGAAAGCAAATTGATGGTTCTACTGATGAAGTTTTACCAATGGGAAGCATTAAAGCAAAATTTGAAGCTTTTGGTTGGGATGTCTTAGAGGTTGAAAAGGGGAATGATATTGATGCTATTTTAGCGGGTTTAGCTAAAGCAAAAGCATTAACAGGAAAAGGCAAACCAGTGTGTATTTTACTATATACAGAGATGGGTAACGGAGTAGATTTTATGATGCATACGCATGCTTGGCATGGTAAAGCGCCAAGTGATGAGCAATTAGAAAATGCTTTAACACAAAACCCTGCAACTTTAGGAGATTATTAAAATTGTTATCTTGAGCGCAGTCGAAAGATTTTATATAGTACAACTAAGCCCACAATTTTTATTGTGGGTTTTTTTATGTTTTTATTTGGAACTAAAATGTAAGAATACTGCTATCTTTACAACTAAGTACTTAAGTTTTTAGCTTTAATTTTTAATTATTAAATCTTTCAATCATAATATGAAGATAGGAATTGTTTGTTATCCCACCTTTGGTGGAAGCGGGGTAGTAGCTACTGAGTTAGGAATGGCTTTGGCTGATAATGGTCATGAAGTGCATTTTATCACGTATAATCAGCCGGTTCGTTTAGATTTTTTATCACATAAATTACATTTTCATCAAGTTTTAATTGAAGAATATCCATTATTTCAATACCAACCATATGAGTTAGCTTTATCGAGTAAAATGGTAGAAGTTGTTGAAAAACATGAACTAGAAGTGTTGCATGTGCATTATGCAATTCCTCATGCTTATGCAGCTTTTATGGCCAAACAAATGTTATTAGAGAAAGGTATTTCGATAAAAGTAGTTACGACTTTACATGGTACCGATATTACTTTGGTCGGAAGCCATCCTACTTACAAAACGGCGGTTGAATTTAGTATTAATAATTCTGATGTTGTTACCGCTGTTTCTAACAATTTAAAACAAACAACAAACCAACTTTTTAAGATAAAAAAAGAAATACAAGTTGTTTATAATTTTATTGATGTTGAAAAATATGATAAAGCTGAAAATCAAGAATGTAAAAGAGATGCTTTAGCAGAGCCAAATGAAAGAATTTTAGCACATATAAGTAATTTTAGACCTGTAAAAAGGGTTGAGGATGTCGTGAAAATATTTTTTGAGGTTCAAAAAGAAATACCTTCTAAATTATTGATGATTGGTGAAGGTCCTGATAGAGCAAAAGCAGAAATTTTAACAAAGAAATTAGGAATTACAGACAAAGTTTTTTTCTTAGGGAATAGCACAGAAATTGTTAAAATTTTATGTTATACCGATGTATTTTTATTACCGTCACAAACAGAGAGTTTTGGTTTAGCTGCATTAGAAGCGATGGCTGCAAAAACTGCTGTTATTTCTACAAATACTGGTGGTTTACCAGAAGTTAATATTCACGGTGAAACAGGTTTTTTAAGTGATTTAGGGGATATAAAAGATATGGCTAAAAATGCTATTTCTATTTTAAAGGAAGACGCTGTTTTGAATCAATTTAAAAAGAATGCAAAAGAGCATACAAAAAAGTTTTCTTTGCAAAATATTTTGCCAGTTTACGAAGAGATTTATAAATCTTGTTATAAAACTAAGGTGTAATAAAAAAAAGTTCAATACATCAAGTTTGAGCTTTTTTTATATTTCAAATTAAAGAATTTATTTTCCAAAAATAAGATTGCAAAAACCATCAATTCTTCCAATTTTTTTATCATTACCTAACAACATACCTGCAACAACTGTGTTTAAAATTTGCCCTAAAAATAACCCCTTTAAATATTATTTCACCATAAGAATTCACCTTTAGAAATTAATAGATTACAAAAATTACTATTTAAAAATCTATACTCCCTGATATTTTATGTTTTTAATAATTAATATATAAGTTTTATATAAATATGGCAGAATATACGAATAAAGTAATCTTTAATTTTAAATAATTTTTTATCTTTCAAGCCTATAACTCAAGAACTATTAGATATGAAAAATATGGCATTACATTGGAAGATTTTAATTGGAATGGTCTTAGGAATTGTTTTTGGTTTTCTGATGAACTCTGTTGAAGGTGGAAAAGGCTTTGTAACAGATTGGGTCAAACCTTTTGGAACTATTTTCATCAATCTTTTAAAGTTAATTGCTGTACCTCTAATATTAGCCTCCTTGATTAAAGGAATCTCGGATTTAAAGGATATTTCTAAGATTAAAAAAATGGGGTTAAGAACGATTATTATTTATGTTTTAACCACGGTAGTTGCCATTATCATAGGCTTAGGAATTGTTAATATTGTAAAGCCAGGTGCAGGGATGTCTGCCGACACCATAGAAAAAATAAAAACAAAATATGAAAATTCTGCTGGTGTTGTCGACAAACTAACAAAAGCAAATGCTCAAAATGATGCTGGACCTCTGCAGGCTTTGGTAGATATTTTTCCGAGTAATATTTTTCAGTCATTTGTAAGTGCGAGCATGCTGCAAATTATCTTTTTTGCATTGTTTGTTGGTATTTCATTATTATTAATATCCGAAAAAAAATCAAAACCATTAATGGATTTTTTTGATTCATTAAATGAGATGGTCATGAAAATGGTCGATCTTATTATGCTTTTTGCGCCGTATGCGGTTTTCGCTTTGTTGGCAAATGTGATGATAGCTTTTGATGATACCGAGATACTCCTTAAACTTCTGGTATATGCACTGTGTGTCGTTGGTGGGTTATTTTTAATGATTTGTTTTTATTTAGTATTGGTCAGTGTCTATGCGAAAAAAAGCCCGTTATGGTTTTTAAAACAGATTAGTCCAGCGCAATTATTAGCATTTTCTACAAGTTCTAGTGCTGCAACATTACCTGTAACCATGGAAAGAGTAGAAGAGCATTTAGGAGTTGATAAGGAAGTTTCTGGGTTTGTATTGCCAGTCGGAGCTACTATTAATATGGATGGAACTAGTTTGTATCAAGCTATTGCAGCAGTATTTATCATGCAGGTAATTTGGCCAGAGGGCTTGACGTTTTCAAATCAATTGATAATTGTTTTAACGGCATTATTAGCTTCGATAGGATCGGCAGCGGTACCAAGTGCCGGCATGGTAATGTTGGTTATTGTATTGGAATCAGTAGGTTTTCCCCAAGAATTATTACCAATTGGTTTGGCATTAATCTTTGCTGTAGACAGGCCTTTAGATATGTGCAGAACGATGGTAAATGTTACAGGTGACGCAACAGTGTCTATGATTATTGCAAAATCTCTAGGTAAGTTACATGATCCAAAACCAAAAGAATGGGATGATCATTATGATGAGGTAAAATAAGATGCATTAATAGGATTTTGAATGCCTTTAAAAATTGATACACCTATAGTTTCTTTAGATTGGTTGTTTAAGAACTTAAACAATGAAAATCTGATTGTTTTAGACGCTTCTATTCCGAAAGTAATAGCTGAAAAGGAGGAAGTTTCTGCTCATGAAAGGCAATATATTAAAGGGGCTATTTTTTTTGATATAAAAAACTCATTTTCTGATTTAAATGCTGCATTTCCGAATACAATTTTATCGCCTAAAAAATTTCAAGAAAGTGCTCAGAAAATAGGAATTAACAAAGATAGTTGTATCGTCGTATATGATGATTTCGGCATCTACTCTGCACCTAGAGTTTGGTGGATGTTTAATTTAATGGGCTTTACAAATATTGCCGTTTTAAATGGTGGTTTTCCACAGTGGAAAAATAAAAAATACCCAATTGAAAATCAGGAGATTTATTTGTTTAAAAAAGGAAATTTCACAGTAAATTATCAACCTGAAAGAATAAAATTCACAAATGATGTATTCTGTGCGATTAAAAATAAAACTATTTTAATAGCAGACGCTCGTTCTAAAGGTCGTTTTTACGCAAGTGAACCAGAACCTAGAATTGATGTAAAAGGAGGACATATTCCTAATTCCGTGAATTTGTCGTATTTGGAAATTATAAAAAATGGAAAGATAAAACCTAAAAAAGACTTAAAAACTATATTCAATGCAATAAACCCGGAAAATAAAGCGCTTATTTTTTCTTGCGGAACAGGTATTACCGCTTCAATATTAGCATTAGGAGCAGAATTGTCAGGAATTAAAAACTACGCTGTATATGACGGTTCTTGGACCGAATGGGCAAGTACAGAAGGTTTGCCAATAGAAAAATGAGATAGAAACATTAAATTGGACTAGAAAGTAATCTTAAACGTGAGTTCTACTGCATGCCGCTATTTGCTATTTTGATAATTCAAGGAGAAATGATTTAGTTTAATGAAACTTTTTCAATTCAAAAATGAAGAAGTAAAAACTTCTTGTTTTAAATCATAGTTTTTAACTCATTAAAATCTTCAATTACAAAATCAGCATTTTCTAAAGTTTGGTCTTCAGCCATTGGGTTTTTATAACCGAAAACAAAAATTCCAGCATCATTTGCTGCTTTTACACCATTATCAGAATCTTCTATAACAATACAGCTTTGTTTTGATGTGTTTCCTAAAATAGCCGCTTTTTCAAAAATTTCTGGATGTGGTTTTGATGCTGTTAAATCTGCTCCACTAATTTTTGCAGTGAAATACGGATTTAAATTGAAACGATTAAAAACTCTATCAATATTTACCATCGCAGAAGAAGATGCTAAAACTAAAGTCAAGCCTAAATTGTAGAAATGTTGAATCAACTCTTCTACTCCTTTTACTAAATGCAACGTTGGGTCATTCTCAAAGAAATTTACATACCTCTTTCTTTTAGCCAAAACCAAATCCTCAGGATTTAAGTTCAAATTAAAATGGGACACTAATTTCTGAAAAGCATTTATGGTAGAGGATCCTGTAATAGTTTTATACAAATCATCAGAAACATCAACCCCAATCGAAATAAAGGTTTCATAATAAGCTTTTTTGTGGATTTCTTCAGAATCTATAATTACGCCATCCATGTCAAAAATTATACATTTTACTTCTTTTGGTAAATTCATTTAAATAAATTATAATAAAAATTTAGGTTTTAATTTTGGTGTTGGAATCATGCAGCTTTCTTTTTTTCCAAACCATTTGTAACGGTTTTTGGCGATAAAATCATAGATAAAATTTCTTAGTCCCTCAGGAAAAACAAAGAAAGTTTGTGTTAAAAACCAAATTCCACCAAAATCCTTTAGTATTTTTAAAGCAGCTGTAGCTTTTATATCATAAGAAACACCAGGTTCATATAAAATTATAGAATCTATTTTAGACATATCAATCTTTAAATAATTAATAATTTCTTGTCCTGATTTAGACTGCAAAGCAGCAAATATAAAAGTGTTTTTCTTATCGTATTTAATCACTTTTAAAACAGAATAATTACACAAGTTACAAACACCGTCAAAAATAATTACTTTCTTGTTTTTTTGTAAAGTTTCCATAAAAAAGCTTCTTAAATGCAAAATTAGATAAAAAGAATTATAGTTAATCAATAAAAACATGAAAACAAAACTTACACTTTTCTATACTTTATCGGCATCCCTTTTATTTTTCAAGAAAAGCAAACATTTTTATACCCAGTTTAATGTTCGAAAGATAGAATAAATGACTTGGGGAAACCCTAAAGAAAAAAGATAGTTTTAAATTAACAATTGAATTATTTCTCAAAACAAGATTTTTTTGTTTTTGAATATTAAATTGTTATTAAAAAGAAACAAGATATAATTCCTGTTCATATCAATACCAGCAAATTATATAAAAGAAAAATTTAAATACACTTTTGTGCTAAGCTCAAAACATTAATTTTTTGTCCTTTTTTTCTTTTGTTGTAACATATTATAATTCGGAGCGTCTTATAGTTGTATTTTAAATTATTAATTGATTTAACAAAAAATTAATAACAGCTATTAATAGCTATCAGTAATTTCGCATAAAAATTAGCCAACGAATGATCAGAATAGAAAAGCTACATAAATCTTATCCAATAGGTAAAGATTCTCTACATGTTTTAAAAGGAATAGATTTACACATAAAAGAAGGTGAATTTGTTTCTATTATGGGCTCTTCTGGGTCGGGTAAATCTACTTTATTAAATATTGTTGGCTTATTAGATGGGCATGACGGTGGAGATTATTTTCTTAATGGAGAACTAATAAAAAATTTAAATGAGAAAAAGGCTGCTATTTTAAGAAATAAGTTTTTAGGGTTTGTTTTTCAGTCATTTAACTTAATTTCATATAAAACTGCTTTAGAAAATGTGGCATTGCCTTTATATTATAAAGGAATAAAGAGAAAAGATCGTTTAAAAATAGCTTTAGATTATTTAGATAAAGTAGGGTTAAAAGATTGGGCAAATCATTTACCAAACGAACTTTCTGGAGGACAAAAGCAACGTGTCGCAATCGCGAGAGCATTGGTGACAAAACCAAAAGTTGTTTTGGCGGATGAACCAACAGGAGCTTTAGATTCTAAAACTTCAGATTCTGTTATGGGTTTATTAAAAGATATTAATGATGAAGGAATGACTGTTTTTGTAATTACTCATGAAGAAGAAGTTGCAGAAAAAACGAAAAGAATTGTTCGTTTAAAAGATGGCGTTATTATTAGTGATGAATTAACAAAAGCAGCTAAAGCCTTTAAAGCATGTTTGATTTAGATCGTTGGAGAGAAATCTTTCAAAGCATTAATAAAAACAGATTACGTTCTGTAATGTCTGGCTTTACAGTAGCATTTGCAATATTATTATTCACTTTACTTTTTGGTATTGTAAGTGGATTAAGCAACTCTTTTAAGAGTGCATTTAATGATGATGCGCAAAACGCGATGTTTGTTCGTGTTTGGAAAACTTCTAAACCTTACAAAGGTTTACAAACAGGAAGAAGAGTTCAATTAAGAAATGAAGAATATAATTTTGTAAAAGAAGAGTATTCAAATAAAATTCAATACCAATCTGCAAGAATTTATAAAAGTGTTTCTATCAAATATAAAAGTAATGCAGATAGTTACCCTTTAAGGGCTGTGCATCCAGATCATCAATTTTTAGAAAAAACAATTATTAATGAAGGTAGGTATATTAACGACAGAGATCTTAAAGAAAAAAGCAAAGTAATTGTAATAGGTAGGTTAATTAAAAAAGACTTATTTGGAGAAAAGCCGGCTTTAAATAAACGTGTAAATGTTAACGGAAGTTCTTTTTTAATTATTGGTATTTTTTCGGATGAGGGAGGAGATAGTGAAGAAAGACAAGCATATATGCCTGTTAGTACTGCACAAATGATGTATGGTAATAATGATTACATCAGTCAAATAAATTTAGGATATAATCCTAATTTAAGTTTAGATGCAGCCATTGCTTTTGGAAATAAGATGGAGCGTGATTTGCGTAAAAAAATGAATATTCATCCAGATGATCAAAGTGCGCTTTCTGTAAGAAATATGGCAGAAGCGAACAAAGGGGTTGGACAATTTATGTTTGTTTTATATTTAATTGTAATTTTTGTTGGTTCAGGAACCCTAATTGCCGGAATTATTGGTATTAGTAATATTATGATTTTTGTAATTAAAGAACGTACCAAAGAATTTGGAATTCGAAAAGCTCTAGGCGCAAAACCATCATCAATTATTGGTATGGTTGTGCAAGAATCTGTACTTATAACAACAATTGCCGGTTATCTTGGCCTGTCTTTAGGAACTTACATTCTAAGTCTTATTGGTGACAGTTTAGAAAAAGATTATTTTATTAAAGATCCTAGTGTAAGTCCAGCAATTGTAATTGGAGCAACAGTTGTTTTAATTATTTCAGGATTAATTGCAGGATACGTTCCAGCGAAAAGAGCTGCAAACATTAAACCTATCATAGCATTAAGAGCAGATTAATTATGAAATTTTTATTTGATTCAGATTCTTGGCAAGAAATTTACGGAAGTATTCGTAAAAACAAAGTAAGAACGGTGATTACCATTATTGGGGTATTATGGGGAATCTTCTTGCTTGTAGTTCTATTGGGAGCTGCAAGAGGAATGGAGAATGGTTTTAATAAACTTTTTGGAAATTTTGCAACGAACAGTGTTTTTGTTTGGACACAAGCTACTGATACGCCTTTTAAAGGCTTTCAAAAAGGAAGAAGATTTAGTTTAAACACTAATGATATAGATGCTTTAACATCTGAATATTCTAAAGAAATTAAACTTTTAGCTCCTAGAAATCAAACTAACAATTTAGTAATTCATAACTTTAAATCAGGTAATTTTAAGGTTAGTGGTGATTACCCTGTGTTAGATCAAATTCAAAAGAAAAAATTAATCTATGGACGTTTTTTAAATCAAAATGACATTTTATCTACGGCAAAAGTTACTGTAATTTCTGAAGATATGTACAAGCAATTGTTTGATAAAGGAACAATGCCAATAGGAGAGTACATTAAAATAAATGCTATAAACTATAAAGTTATCGGAGTCTATGAACCTTCTAATACCATAGATTTCGATGGAGATACAGCTTATATTCCTTTTACGACTTTTAAAAAAGTGTATAATACAGCCAACAACATTGATTGGATGATGATTACTGCCAATGAAGGAACAGATATAGAACAAATGGAAAGAGATATTCTATTAACATTAAAGAGTTTACATAAAGTACACCCAGACGACAAAAGAGCATTTGGTAGCGCTAACCTTGGTAAAGAAATAGGAAAAGTAACAGGTTTTTTAACTGGGATGCAGTTTTTAACTTGGTTTGTAGGGATTGCCACTTTAATCGCTGGAGTGTTTGCAATTGGAAACATCTTATTAATTACTGTTAAAGAACGTACGAAAGAAATAGGAATTAGAAGAGCATTAGGCGCTACACCAAAAATGATTAGACAGCAAATTATACTAGAATCTGTATTTTTAACTACGGTCGCAGGAATGTTAGGTATTATATTTGGTGGCTTAATTTTATTTATTATTGATTGGAAATTTGGTCAAGGAGCAGATGCAGCATTAGTAAACCCTACAGTAGATATCCCAATTATATTAATAGCATTTACAACCTTAGTTGTTTTTGGAACTTTAATCGGATTAATACCTGCCCAAATGGCAACAATAGTCAAACCAATAGAAGCATTAAGAGAAGAATAAAATAATAAAAAAATCATGAGCAAAAGAGCAAAGATCATTTTAATTGTAATAGGAGTATTATTTGTGGCCGCACTTATTTGGTTCGGTAAAAAGAATAAGAAAAGTATTCTAGAATATGAAACAGAAAAACCTTTTAAAACTACAATTGTTAAGAAAACAGTTGCTACTGGTAAAGTTACACCTTTAGAAGAAATCGAAATTAAACCTCAAATCACCGGTATAATTGATAGAATTATGCTGCTAGAAGGTACAAAAGTAAAAAAAGGAGATTTAATTGCAACTGTAAGAGTTGTGCCGAATGAACAATCTTTAATTAGTGCTAAAGGTAGAGTAGATAATATTAAAATTCGTTTAAGTAATGCAGAAGTTTCTTACAAAAGAAATAAAAACTTATTTGAAAAAGGAGTTATTTCTAGAGCTGAATTTGAAAATATAGAACTTACTTATAAGCAAGCAGTGCAAGATTTAAAGAATGCAAAAAATGATTATCAAATCATTAAAAAAGGATATTCGGGTTCCGGTGCTTCTGCAAATACCAATATTATTGCCCAAATGTCTGGTACTATTTTAGAGATTCCTGTTAAAGAAGGAGATCAGGTAATTCAATCTAACAATTTTAATGCAGGAACTACCATTGCATCCATTGCGGACATGAGTAAAATGATTTTTGAAGGAAAAGTGGATGAATCTGAAGTGGGTAAATTAATTAGCGGAACTGATATTGAGGTTTCTATCGGTGCAATAGAAGGAAAAAAATTTCCTGCTAAATTAAATTTTATTGCTCCTAAGGGAACCGAGGAAAATGGAGCTGTTCAATTTAAAATTAAAGCAGATGTTACTTTAGATGATAAAATATTTATTAGAGCAGGGTATAGCGCGAATGCGGATATTATTTTAGAAAAAAAAGACAGTGTTTTATCTATTAAAGAAGCATTGTTAAAGTTTGATAAAAAAACAGAAGAACCTTATGTAGAAGTTAAACAAGCGGATGGTACCTTTGAAAAGAAAACACTTAAATTAGGAACTTCAGATGGAGTTAACGTAGAAATTTTAGAGGGGGTTACTAAAGAAGATGAAATAAAAATTTGGAACAAAGCTTCAAAAGATGATGAGAAAAAAGAAGACTAATATATAGTATATCTTAAATTATAAAGGAACTCAAGCGGAGTTCCTTTTTTTATTTCCACCAAATCAAAAAGAATTTTTTAATTTCTCCATTTGGCAACTTCATCCAGCAAAGAGGAGAGAATTCTCTAGCTGAATATTCTCTTGAAATTACTATTAATTCCTCAAAAGTTAACCAATTTACATTTTTATGAGGAATGATAATCCAATCTTTTTTTATGGGAATATAAAATTTACTGTCTTTAAATTGGTTCAATTCTTTTCGATTGATATAAAATCCACAAATACAAGTTTGATTTAATATTGATAATTGAAGATTTCTATTCGAAAACGGAACAAATAATTGTCCTTTAAAATAGACTTCTTGTGTTATTTTATTTACTTCTAAATGGACAGATTTCAAATACTCAGAGCTTTCTTTAGAGTAGAGAAGAGGCAGCTGTTTTTCTTTTAGTTTATGAAGTTTTGCAACTAACGAATCTTTTCTGTTAGGACCAATAAAATGTTCAATTTCTGTTTCTCCGACAGATGCATCATACAAATAAAATTTATAGATAATTTCTAGGTGAACGGTTTTTTCATTCTTTACGAGGATACAATCCAATTCCCCTAACGTGATTTTTTCTTTCTGAATTTGAATATTTTCACAAACAATAGAAACAGACTCTTCTTGCTTTAGTTGAAAAGATACTAACCTTTCAATATATTTTCCAAGTCGTAATTTTTCATTTATTTCAAAATCAATTTTTATAGATTTAGAATCAATTTTAAATTGATTTAGAGAATACACAGCGTCATTTTTCCACAAACAATCTGTTTGTAAAAAACCATCGTATCTTCTCTGAATGTCTTTTGTTTTTTGATGCATTTCAAATTCGAAGTTACAAATCTATTTTGTAAATTGAACTTTTAAAATACCAATAGAATGCAGTTCGAAAAATTTACCTTTAAATACCTCCAAGATTTACAAAAAAACAATAATAGAGACTGGTTTGCAGACCGGAAAGAAATGTATTTAAAAGCACAGCAAAATGCGAAAGATGTATTTGCAGAAATTAATTTAAACTTGCAAAAGCATGATGAAATTGAAAAATCTAAAATGATGCGTATTTATAGAGATGTTCGTTTTTCTAAAGATAAAACACCCTATAAGGCTCATTTCGCAAACTCCTTTTCGAGATTAGGTAAAGAATTAAGAGGAGGCTATTTCTTAAGAATTAGATCAGGAGAATCTTTTTTAGCTGGCGGGTTTTGGGAACCTAGTAAGGAAGATTTATTCAGAATTAGAAAAGAAATAGAGTTAGACGCATCAGAAATAAAAAATATCTTAAAAGACAAAAATCACAAAAAGCATTTTGGAGGAGAATTTGAAAGCTTCTCAGAGTTAAAAACAGCTCCAAGAGGTTTTGATAAAGAACACCCTGATGTAAGTTTATTACGTAAAAAAGGGTTTATCGCATCTAGAAACTTTACAGATGCTGAAGTTATGTCTCCCAATTTTATAGAAGAAGTTGATAAAAGTTTTTTAGCATTGCGTCCGTTTTTTAATTTGTTCAGTGATATTCTAAGCACTAATTTAAATGGAGAAAGTCTGATTTAAACAAGAGGGTTGCACTTAGATTAAGAATGTGGAAGAACTTTGTTTTTTTAGTTCCATTTAGAAGGCTTCTTAACCGCTTAAAAATACTCACTTCGATAATCTCTAAAAGTCAAAGCCTCTTTTATTTCAAATTCCTTTCCACTTCGCGTTTTAATACCCAAACAGTAATGATAGTTGACAAAACATCAGCAATAGGGAAAGACCACCAAACGCCAGCTATACCGTAATATTTAGGTAAAAAATAAGCTAGAGGAATTAAGAAAATTCCTTGTTTCAAAAGTGTTAAAAATAGAGCAGGTAATGCTTTTCCTGCAGCCTGAAAATAGGCAGAACCAATTAATTGCATCGTAACTATTGGTGTTGCCAAAAACACAATAAACATTGCATTTGGTGTTTTCTTTAACAAAGTTGTGTCATTTGTAAAAATCCAAATAACTTCTTCTTTAAAAAGTAAAATTCCTAAAAAAATGATTGTCCCTAAAATAGAACCAAACCAAATAGATTTTTTGATAGTTTCTTGAACTCTGTAGTTTTTTTTAGCCCCAATATTAAAACCAGCAACAGGTAAAAAACCTTGACAAACTCCTAATACAGGAGATAAAGCAAACATTAAAACTCTATTAATAATACCAAAAACAGCAATAGATATTTCACCACCGTATTTAAAAAGTGAAAAATTTAAAACAATCATTAAAATACTTATTGTTCCTTGCCTAACAATAGAAACCCCTCCTAATTGAAAAATTTCGAGAACAATTTTAAAATCTAATTTAAAGTTTTTAGGAATAATTTTTAACTCACTTTTAGAAGATAAAAAGAAGTATAAAATATACAATCCACAACTAGCATATGCAAAAGAAGTAGCTAAACCAGCTCCCCACATTCCCCAATCAAAAAATTTGATAAATAAAATATCAAGTAAAACATTTAAAACAGCGGGTACCATCATTGCATACATGGCAAATTTTGGTTTTCCTTCCGCTCTAATTGTTGGATTTCCCATCATTGCAAAAGCTAAAAACGGAACTCCATAAATAATGACACTAAAATATTCTGAAGCAATCGGTAAAATGTCTCCTTTAGCACCAAATAGATTTAGAATTGGCGTACTATATATGTTTCCAACAGAAACAAAAAGAATTGCCAAAATTACGGTTAAAGAAATCTGATTTCCAAAAGTAAGAAAAGCTTTTTTAGAATTTCCGGCCCCTAAAGCTCTTGATATAATGGAGCTTCCACCAATTCCGATTCCCATTCCAATAGACGAAATTAAAAAAGCAATTGGTAATACAACCGTAATTGCTGCAATAGCCAAAACCCCAATCCATTGACCTACAAAAATAGTGTCAACAATCATATTTAAAGACATAACAAGAATACCAATAGTAGCGGGCACAGCTTGCTTTATCAATAATTTGCTAATCTTTTGGGTACCTAAATCGTTTGCTAATTCTGTCATAAGATATTGCAAATATGATCATAAATAAGAAGTTTTATCTAAATTGACCATCAATAATTGCTATAGATATATTAAAATTTTTAAGTTTGCTGAAATTGATAAAAATGCAAAACGTTTTTACATTGACAATTACAGTTTCTGCTGAAGATATAGATAATTTACAACATGTAAATAACTTAGTCTATGTAAAATGGATGGATAGAATTGCAGGAACACATTGGGATCATTTAACAAAAGATAATCCATTACTAGAGTATGTTTGGGTAGTCGTCAGGCATGAAATCGATTATTTAAAACAAGCTAGTCTGGGAGACGAAATTATGGTAAAAACTTGGGTAGGAGAAACCAAAGGTATTACCTCTATTCGTTTTATGGAGTTTTATAAAAGGGATATTTTATTGGTAAAAGCAAAAACAACTTGGGCGATGTTAGATTCAAAAACTTTTAAGCCCACAAGAATTAGAGAAAATGTTTTAAAAGTATTACATGCCCCTAAATAAAAGTATCTTTGCACAAAATTTAGATACAAAATGTCAACTTTTTCTTCCTTAGGAATTCAGAACGAATATATTAAAGCAATTAACGAATTAGGAATTTCCAATCCTTCAGAAATTCAAGAGAAGGCGATACCTATCTTATTGGAATATCCAACAGATTTTATTGGCTTAGCACAAACTGGAACTGGTAAAACGGCAGCTTTTGGCTTACCAGTTTTACATCATATTGATACTAGTTTTGATGATATACAAGCCTTAATTTTATCTCCTACAAGAGAATTAGTGCAGCAAATTAAAAAGCAATTATTTAAATTCACGAAGTTTAGTGAAGAAAAGATTTTTATAGAAGCTGTTTTTGGGGGAGAAAAAATCGATCGACAAATGAACAATCTTAAAAGAACTACACATATCGTTGTGGCAACTCCAGGCAGATTGATTGATTTAATTGAGCGAGGAAGTTTAGATATTAGTCATGTAAAAACAGTAATTCTAGATGAAGCTGATGAAATGCTGAGCATGGGCTTTAAACAAGATTTAAATAGAATCTTAAAGTTTACTACTAAAACGGATAGAAAAACGTGGTTGTTTTCAGCAACCATGCCAGAAGAAATAAAAAGGATTGTAAAGACTTATATGGCTTCTAATGCTCCAAGAGTAGAAATTAATAGAAGTTCTTTAGTAAATTCAAATATTCGCCATCATTTTGCAAAGACGACTTTAAAAGAAAAGACGAACGACATTGTTTCTTTCTTAGAAAAAAGACAAGATCAAAGAGGGATTATTTTTTGTAGAACTAAAGCGGGTGCTCAGAACTTAGCTGCACATTTAATTGAAGAAGGTTTTTCTACAGCTGCCTTAGAAGGTGATATGCAACAAAAAGAACGCGATAAAGTAATGCGAGCTTTTAAGAAAGAAAATTTACAATATTTAGTTTCTACAGATGTTTCTGCACGTGGAATTGATGTAAGTGGATTGGAATTTGTAATTCATCATCAATTACCAGAACAATTAGAGTACTACACACATAGAAGTGGAAGAACTGCTAGAGCAGGAAAAACTGGTGTTTCAATTGCTTTTATCTTACCTTCAGAAATCGTAAGAATTCATGAAATTCAGAAAGAATTAAATATTAAATTTTCAGAAGTTACTGTGTAAATGGAACTCATTTATGTTTTAGACATATTAGGAACCTTTGCTTTTGCAATTAGCGGAGCGTTAGTTGCTTCTGATAAAAAATTTGATTTATTTGGAGTCATTATAATAGCATTCATAACTTCAGTAGGTGGAGGAATGTTACGCGATGTTTTAATTGATGCGCATCCAATTAATTGGATTGGAGATTTAAATTATTTATACACTATATTTATAGCCGTTGTTTTTACTTTTCTTTTTAAAAGTAAAATAGCATACCTAAGTAAAACTATGTTTTTGTTCGATACTATTGGTATAAGTGTTTTTACATTATTGGGTTTAGAAAAAGGGTTGTCATTTAATTTACATCCTATCATCGCACTTATAATGGGAATGATTTCCGCAGTTTTCGGAGGTGTTTTACGAGATGTTTTAACAAATAAGATTCCGTTAATTTTTGAGAAAGAAATATATGCTTCTGCTTGTTTAGCGGGTGGAATCACATATTTATTATTGAATTATTTTAATGTTCCGGTAAATCTCATTTTTATAATTTCTTCATCAGTAATTGTGCTTATTCGAATAATTGCTGTAAAATTTCATTTACAGTTACCTAAAATTAAAGATGATTTATTTACTAAAAATTAAGAGATGAAACCATTAGAATTTACAAATTTTCAGGAATTTAGATTAATGATAGGCAAACAATTACCAGTTGGAAATTGGTATACTGTCAGTCAGCAAATGATTAATGACTTTGCAAATGCTACTTTAGATAAACAATGGATTCATGTTGATGAAAAGAGAGCAAAGAAGGAGAGTCCTTTTAAAAGCACAGTTGCTCATGGGTTTATGTCTGTAGCAATGATTTCTAGATTATTGGAAGAATCTTTCTCCATAAAAAGCGTGAAAATGGGATTAAACTATGGACTGAACAAAGTTCGTTTTCCTAATCCTGTGCCCGTAAATAGTGAGTTAAGAATGTTAACCACAATAAAAAATATTGAGGAACTATCTAATCAAGGAATTAAAGTTACATTTTCTTGCACGATAGAAATTAAAGGACAAGAAAAGCCCGCTTGTGTTGCTGAGTTTTTAGCAGCTTTGTTTGAATAAATAATTGAATTAAATTTTTCGATTTTTTAAAAATTTAAGACTTTTTCAGAATTAAATAAATTTTATTTCTTTAATTATTCGGTTATGGTAATTACAGCAGCTTTAAATAAAGCAGCTTTCGATTTAAAGAATGAATTTTCTAAAACAATTGCTTTTAATTCACTTTCTATTAGTTTAGACTCTCTATAATTCACTAAAAACAAAGAACTTTCTCCTAAAAAGAATTTCCGTTCTTCAGCTGTTAATAAAGTATTATAGTCTTTAACTATATTGGCTATATAAACACTTTGCATTGTAAAAGAAGATAACTCTTGCTGCAGAGCACTTAATTTATTTTTAATAAGAACTTTAGCGACTTCATTTTCATAGGTCGCATCTTGTAATTTTATTTTGGCCAGTTTAAAATCCCCTCTTTCTTTTCTTAGAAATAGGGGTAATTTAAAATTGATCCCAGCTTTATAATTATCTATATTTAATGAGTTTTCTTCTCTTGGAGTTTGTGATAAAATATTATACTCAACATCGAGCTTGGGTAACAAATTGTTAGTTTTTAATTTTTTTTCAATAGCTAAACTTTGTATTTTAAATTCTAAAGATTTTATCTTGGGATGATTGTTAATGTCAAAATCAACATTATTAAACAAGGCAATATTAAACGTTGCATCTATATTTTTAAATGTTTTTACATCAGGAATTATATGTGATTGTAGTTCAACAGGCGTATTATCCGTCAACCATAAAAAGTTAGATAACTCGAATGAAGCTTTTACTAATTTAATACGTGCTTTTTCTAGATTTAACTTTCTGTTATTTAAGGTGATACCTGCTTCAAGAGTATCAATAGCAGGTTTATCCCCTTCTAAAAATGCTCTTTTAGTTCCTTTAAAACGCATTTCTGCATTATTTAAAAAATTTTGATAAATTATTTTTTCATTATAGGTCTTTAACCAATTAAAATAAGATAAAGATGCAGTATACAAAATTTCATTAACCAATATTTGCTGATCTTCTTTTGCTTGATTAACGAAGAATTTTGCCTGTTTTAAAGACGCCATTCTATTGTTTATCAAAAGTCCTTTTAATAGAGAAACAGATATACCTGCAGCATATAAACCATCTGTTGGTAAAGTTGATTCAGGATTTAAATAAAGGCCATCATTATTTTCAAAGTTTGCTTTAAACGCTAGTCCGTAATAAATAGGTACTTTAAAAGCTCCATTTAATTTATTGTAATATTCTTTATTCTTAAAAATTTTTTTATCAAAATCAATTTCAATTTTTGGGTCAAAAGCACCCCTGGTTTTTAATAACTTAGCCTCACTATTATTGATAATAAGGTTTGCTTGTTTTACAATAGGATGATAGGTTTTTACATATCCTAAATACTCAGATAAAATCATGACAGATTCAACCTTTTCTTGAGATGAAATTTTGGTGTATGTTAATAAAAACAGAATTAAAATATATTTTTTCATGTTTTAATACGCTAAAAAATTAGCTGATATTTATTTCTGTTTAGAATTAGATTTCACTGTTATACTTTCTTCTGGTTGATAATAATTTGGAGGGAAGCTGTTTAACTGTCTCCAAAGTTCGAACCAAATTGGTACATCTTCTAATAATGCAATAGTTTTTGCACCAGAACCAACTCTAATATCTTTTGGCCATTTATGATCTGTTATATCCGGAGATAATAGAATTCTATAGGTACCATTATCACTTATAAACCTTTCTATAGCTACAACTTTGGCTCCATAAGTACCATAAGAAACATTAGGCCAGCCACTAAATACAATTGCTGGCCAACCATCAAACTGTACGCGAACTTTTTCTCCTTTATGAATTAAAGGTAAATCGATAGGTCTTACAAAGGTTTCAACCGCTAAATCGTACTGCGCTGGCATAATTCCTACAATTTCTTCTCCTTCTTTAAAAGTAACTCCAATTCCACCTTTTAAGGCTTTGCTGATATACCCATTTTGAGGAGCTGTTATATATAACAAGCTGTTTCTAATTCTGTAATTACTATTGCTGTTTTCTAATTTAGATACTTGTGCTCTTGCATCAAAACCACTAGATTGTGCGGTAAACTTTTCACTTTGAGATTTAGATATTTTATCAGCATAACTTGCCTTCACTCGAGAAGTTTCAACTTTTGCATTTAAAACCTCATTCTTACTAGTGAGTAATTTATTCTCTTTAGATATCAATTTTACTTGTGTTGCCTGAAGTTTTAATAGTTTTTGTTCAACATCTTTTACTGCTTTTAATCCCTCTTCTTGTAATGTTTTCGTTCTCTTATATTGTCTTTCTGCAATCTTAATATTTGTTTTGGCCGCTTCAAACTCTATACTATCACTTTTTACTTTTAATTTAGATTGTAAAAATTTGTTTTCTACTTGTTCTAATTTTAATTTTCGTTCCTGTTTTAAAGCATCAACTTGTCTATCTAAGGCTTCTACTTTAGATTGATATGCATTTACAGAAGATATTTTTGCATTTATTTGGTCGTTCGTTCTTTCAATTAATCGAGTATCAAAATAATCACTTTTAATTTCAGATATTCTTAAAATGGTATCTCCTTTTTTTACATAATCACCTTCTTTCACAAACCACTGCTCAATTCTACCAGGAATTTGAGATTGTATCGTTTGTGGTCTTTGTCCTAATGCTAAGGTCGTTACTAAGCCTTTACCTGTAATGTTTTGGGTCCAAGGTAAAAACAAGGTAACTGCACCCAAGAAAGCAAATACTAATAAAAATTTATTAAGCGCTTTGTAATATTCTTTGCTAAAAATATTCTTACCAGATTTAAAACTTTTTAAATCTACGGTTTTATACAATTGATTGTTAGAAATATTTAACATCCTTATTAGTTTATAGATTTAATTTCGCCTTTCTCTAACGTAATTGTCTCACTACATTTTGTACGCCAGCTTTTTTTACTACTTACCACAATTAAAGACCAAGGTCTTTTTTCATCCGTTAAATAGTTAATGATACTAATTGTTTCTTCTAAATTAAATTGATCTAAAGGATCTTCTAAAATCATTATTTTTGGCTGCTTGATAATAGCTCTTGCTAAAATCATTTTTTTGGCAATGGTGTAAGACATTTGCTTTCCTTCAGGATAGATAACCGTATCGAGACCATTGGGTTGCTCTTTTAAAAATTGAGATAACCCAATGTTATCTAAAACATCAAAAATTACGTCATCTTTTATTTTATCATTTCCAAAAATTAAATTTTCTCTAATTGAACCTTCAAAAGGAGTTTCCTCTGAAAGAGATAAGCCTAACTGAGATCTATAATGATTTAAATGTAAACTACTTAAAGATAGATTGTTAATATAAATATTTCCTGAAGTGGGTTCTATAACTCCCGAAATTAATCGTAGTAAACTAGATTTTCCAGCACCACTTTCACCAATAACCAAAACCCTGCTTTTTGGAGACAATTTAAAAGAGATGTTTTTAATAATTGATTTTTCTCTATCTGTAACAGTATAAGAAACTTCATCCAACTCTAAAGTTAACCCATTTTTAAAAAGAGGTCTTTCTCCATCTTGTAATTCTAATTCTTTATCCACCACTTGCCCAATTTTCTCTATGGAAGTAAGAACGTCGTAAAAGGATTCTAATCCAATAATTAACTTTTCTACAGAGGCAATTACCAGAAGAATAATGATTTCTGCAGCAACAAACTGTCCAATATTCATTTCTTGTCTCAACACTAAAGCTCCACCAATTAACAACAAACTGGCAGTTACAATCACTTTAAAACCAATCATTTGAGAAAACTGTAGGAGTAATATTTTAAAATGATTTTCTCTTGCTTCTAAATAATTACTTACTAAATCGTCATTTTTAGACATTGCTAAATTGGTGTTTCCAGAAAGTTTAAAACTTACGACTGTTCTTGCAATTTCTTGAATCCAATGGGCAACTTTATATTTATTTTTAGATTCAATCAAACTAGTAGCTAATCCTTTTTTAGCGGTAAATTTAAAAACTACAAAAATTAATAAAAGCAATAAAATTCCGAATATGATAAAAAATGGGTGGTAAAATGACAGTAAAATTAGTGCAAAAAGAATTTGCAAAATTGCCGTTGGAACATCAATCAAAATTTTTGATAATCCCTTTTGAATGGTAAGTGTATCAAAAAAACGATTCGCCAACTCTGGTGGATAATAATTACGCAACTCTGTCATTTTAATTTTCGGGAAACGATAACTCAACTCAAAAGAAGCTCTCATAAAAATTCTTTGTTGTATTGTTTCAATTATTCTTAATTGCATTAATTGCAAAGCGCCAGAAAAAACGACACCAAGGGTTACAACAATAACTAAAACAATCCAAGATGTAGAAATTTGTGCGCCCTGTATTAAATTAATAATTGCCTGAATTCCTAGAGGTAAAGAAAGCGCTACAACTCCACCAAATATGGCATAATAAAATATTTGAAAAATATCTTTTTTCTCTAAATTTAACAATCCTAAGAATCTTTGCCAAGGATTTAATTGTGTAAAACTCATAATTATTTTAAAGTATTGTTAACTAAATTAATAAAGTAATTAGTTGGTGTTTCTCCGTCTTTACAGCTTGTTATTGAATGAAAATGTTCTTGGAGATAATGTTGATGTAAACCTCCTTCGATAATTGTACTTGCCAAGCTTAGAGAGAACCGATATTCTTTATTTACATCTAAAATAATTTCACTAATTCTAGTAATTACTCTTTTGTATACTTCAAAATATCCTTCTTTATTTTCTATATCTACTTCTTTTGTTAAGAATGATTTAGAGCTTTCGTTTACAATAATTCTGTATAATAATGTTTCATTAATATGAGAGAAATTATTATCATCTTCTATGGTTCTTGTAACAATGGTAACTGCTTTTTCTAGCTTTTTTAATGGATTAGCAATACTAAATGTTTCTATAACTAGTTGGTACTCTAACCAAGCCCAATACCAAGAAGATAAGTAGAGAAGTAATTTGTGTTTGCTATCAAAATAGCGATAAATTGAACTTTCATTCGAGCCAATTTTAATTCCTAATTTCTTAAAAGTAAAACTATCAAAGCCAATTTCGCTTATTAATGTAATACTTTGACTAATAATTTTTTTTCCTAATTCTGATGTTTCTGGATCTTTGATAAAAATTTTATCAGAAACAGAAATCTTCAACACAGATAATAAATTCTTCATACTTTTGATTCTTTTGCAAATGTAATAGTAATACTATTAATATCTAATAGTATTACTAATTTTTAATGATTTTTTAACATCTAGTTCCATACAATGAAGAATAATTCCTGAATAAATACTATATTTGCATTGTAAGAAAGAATACACTCCAGTCATTATACTAGTTAGCGTTAGTTTGATTTTGAATTTTCAGTTAGGTATTTTATCTTATCAGAAACAATAATTTAAAACTCTTATATTTTTTAATGGCAAAATCGCAACAGACATTTAGTAAAAGTGAAAAGGAAAAAAAACGTTTAAAAAAACGTTTAGACAAGCAAAAGAAAATGGACGCTAGAAAGGCGGACAGAGAAGAAAATGGACCAACTGGAATTCAGTTTGCGTATGTAGACCATAATGGAAACTTAGCAGATACGCCACCGGATCCAGAATTAAAGGTAGAATATGAATTGGAAGATATTCAAATTTCAGTGACCAAAAAAGAAGATCTGCCAGAAGAAGATCCTGTTAGAAAAGGAAAAGTAAACTTTTTTGATTCTTCAAAAGGTTTTGGTTTTATTATTGACCATGAAAACGGAGAAAAGTATTTTACGCATGTTAGTGGTTTGATTGATGAAATTGCTGAGAATGACAAGGTATCTTTTGAACTTGAGAAAGGAATGCGTGGAATGAACGCAGTAAAAGTGAAAAAAATATAGAAAATATTAATTTATTTGTTATAATTAAAAAATCCTATTACTTTAAAAAGTGATAGGATTTTTTAATTATTAATATAATCTTGTTTTAAGAATTATAAAATTGCATACTTTCGATAATTAAAGCTTCAGTAACTTTACAATCTAATTTTAAGTCTTCATAATCTTTTAAAAGTACAAAATTTACTTGTCCATTTACATTTTTCTTATCATGCTTTAACAACTCCATAATGCCAGAAAAATCTTCTATTAAAAGATTCGTTTTGTTGTAAATTGATAAAATGACTTTTTTTATTTCTTGTACATTTTTTTTTGGAAAATCTAATAACTTCGAAGATATGTAACTTTCACAAACCATTCCAATAGCAATGGCTTCGCCATGTGTAAGACTTTCTTTCTCATCAGATTCTAAATAAAAAGACTCAATTGCATGCCCTAAAGTATGTCCGAAATTTAAAATTTTCCGTATTCCTTGCTCTTTAGGGTCTTCTAAAACAACTTCGTTTTTTATCTCTACAGAACGAAAAATTAATTCATTTATTTTTAAATCTTTATTATCTTTTATTTCATTAAACAATGTAATATCATATATGATACCATATTTAATAATTTCCGCTGTTCCAGATTTAATTTCTCTATCAGTAACCGTTGTTAAATATGCAGTGTCAATTAAGACCATCTCAGGATTAGCAAATAAGCCAATTTGATTTTTTAACACTCCTAAATCTACACCCGTTTTTCCACCTACAGAAGCATCGACCATAGATAATAAAGTAGTTGGAATATTTATAAAATCAATTCCACGTTTAAAACAAGAGGCCACAAAACCACCTAAATCTGTTATTACACCACCCCCTAAGGTAATGAGTAAACTTTTTCTATCTCCACCTAGTTCGGTAATTGCATTCCATACGCCAATGCAAGTTTCTAAATTCTTATTAATTTCTCCTGATTCAATTTCTATCAATTCTATTGTCTTATCCGTAGATAAATTTTGAATAAATTCGGGATAACAGTGTTCAATAGTATTTTCATCAACCAAAATAAAGATGGTAGAGTAGTTTTTTGCTTCAATTAAATTAGAAAGTTCTTGGTAACTTTCTTCATGAAAATGAACAGGATATGTTATTGCTTGTATGGTTTTCATTTGTAATTTGTTAAGTATGCAAATTAAAAATAAAAAATTCAATTATTAACATTCAATAGCTATATTTGTTTCCAATAAAATGATATTAAATGAAACTTTTTGATAACACAGAAATTGCTTTTTCTTTAAAATCGGATTCGCAACTAGAACGGGGCTATTTTTTGTTTAGAATGATACAAAATCAACCAATGGTGAGAATTGGAAGTGCAGTTACTAATTTTGCATTAAAAGCACATTTACCCGTTGAAGGTTTAATTCGTTCAACTGTTTTCGATCACTTTTGCGGAGGCGTAACAGAAGATGATTGTTTGCCAATTATAGATAATATGTATAATAACGGCAAAGTACATAGTGTTTTAGATTATTCTGTAGAAGGTAAAAATGAAGAAATCAGTTTCGAGGGCGCTTTAGAAAAGATTTTAAGAATCATTAATTTTTGTGAAGAAAAAAAATCCATTCCGTTTGCGGTTTTTAAACCATCAGGTTTTGGACGTTTTGCTTTGTATCAAAAATTATCGGAAGGAGAAAAGCTAACTTCTAAAGAGCAGGAAGAATGGAATAGAGTGGTAGCACGTTTTCACAAAGTGTGTAAATTAGCGGTAGAAAAAGATGTTCCTTTACTAATTGATGCAGAAGAAAGTTGGATGCAAAAAGTTGCTGATGAATTAATTGAAGAATTAATGGAAGCTTATAACAAAGAAAAAGCTATTGTCTTTAATACGTTGCAAATGTACAGACATGATAGAATGGACTATCTGAAAGCATTAGATAAAAAAGCAAAAGAGAAAGGTTTTTATATTGGTATAAAAGTAGTTAGAGGCGCTTATATGGAAAAAGAGCGAGAAAGAGCTGAAGAAAAAGGGTATCCATCTCCAATATGCAAAGATAAAAATGCCACAGATATTAATTATGATGCTGCTATAAATTACATGATGGAAAAGCCAAAAATGGCTCTTTTTGCTGGGACTCATAATGAAGATAGTTCTTATTTATTGATGGATTTAGCAAAAAAACATAATATTAAAGAAAATGACAACCGCCTTTGGTTTGGTCAATTATTTGGTATGAGCGATAATATTAGTTACAATTTAGCAAGCCAAGGTTATAATGTAGCAAAATATTTACCCTTTGGCCCCGTTAGAGATGTAATGCCATATTTAATAAGAAGAGCAGAAGAAAATACCTCTGTAGCAGGACAAACTAGTAGAGAGTTAAATCTTCTAAAAACGGAAAGAAAGCGTAGGAAATTATAATGAGTAGTATAGACGAAATAAAAGCGTTATTGTATAGAAATAAATTAAGACTTGCTCAAGAATTAAAGCAAAGTAAAGAAGCTGTTTTTCTAATAAAAAAAGCGACTCATTCTGATTTGTCAGAAGATGAAAAAGAAAAAATTAAAATACAATTACTGGATATTTGTAAGGCAATACCGGCATTGGCTGTGTTTTTATTGCCAGGAGGTGCTATATTATTGCCACTTTTAATAAAGTTAATTCCAGATATTTTGCCATCTGCATTTAAAGAATAATTTCGGCGTTTCTTTAGTCTAAAAACATTCAGGATAAAGGTCACACTTTCTACGATATCTTTTTTTCGTTCCTCAAAAAAGAATGCCATTTCAATTGCTAAGTCCCATTTTTTGCTAACTATCTTTAAATCCGAAATGAGTAAATATTAATTTATCATTGCTAGTTAACGAAAATAAATACTTAGAATTCGTTAAAATTGAGCAGAATCAACTACTTTTGCACGAAATTTAAGAAATCACGAATGCATCAAATTAGAAATATCGCTATTATAGCCCATGTCGATCACGGAAAAACAACGTTAGTAGATAAGATTATTGATCAAGCAAAAATTTTAGACGATCGTAAGGAACGTACGGATTTATTGTTAGATAACAATGATTTAGAACGTGAAAGAGGAATTACCATTCTTTCTAAGAACGTTTCAGTAATGTACAAAGGCACAAAAATCAATGTTATTGATACTCCTGGTCACGCCGATTTTGGTGGTGAAGTAGAACGTGTATTAAAAATGGCTGATGGTGTTTTATTATTGGTGGATGCATTTGAAGGGCCAATGCCACAAACGCGTTTTGTATTAGGTAAAGCTTTAGATTTAGGTTTAACTCCTATTGTAGTTGTAAATAAAGTAGACAAAGAAAACTGTACACCTGATATCGTTCATGAAAAAGTTTTTGATTTAATGTTTGCATTAGAAGCAACAGAAGAACAATTAGATTTTGCTACCGTTTATGGTTCTGCAAAAAACAATTGGATGAGTACGGATTGGAAAAACGAAACAGATAATATTATACCTTTATTAGATGCGGTTTTAGAATCAATACCAGCAACTACTTACAATGAAGGAACCCCACAAATGCAAATTACTTCTTTAGATTTTTCTGCTTTTACAGGTAGAATTGCAATTGGACGTGTATTTCGTGGAGATTTAGAAGTAGCTAAAGATTACATGTTATGTAAAGCTGATGGTACTACTAAAAAAGTAAGAATTAAAGAATTACACGTATTCGAAGGAATGGGTAAAGTTCAAGTGACTAAAGTGCCTTGTGGAGATATTTGTGCAATTACAGGTATTGATGGATTTGAAATTGGTGATACAATTGCAGATTTAGAAAACCCAGAAGCATTACCAAGGACAGAAATAGATCAGCCTACGATGAGTATGTTGTTTACGATTAACAATTCTCCTTTCTTTGGTAAAGAAGGTAAATTTGTTACTTCTCGTCACATTCGTGATCGTCTATTTAAAGAATTAGAAAAAAACCTAGCATTAAAAGTAGAGACTACTGATAGTGAAGATAAATTTAATGTTTTTGGACGTGGAGTATTACACTTATCTGTATTGATCGAAACAATGCGTAGAGAAGGGTATGAGTTACAAGTGGGTAGACCACAAGTAATTCTTAAAGTAATTGACGGAAAGAAACACGAGCCAATGGAAACATTGTCTATTGATGTGCCTGAAGAGATGGCTTCTAAAGCTATTAATTTAGTATCTCTTCGAAAAGGAGATATGTTAATTATGGAACCTAAAGGAGATTTACAACATTTAGAATTTTCAATTCCTTCCAGAGGTTTAATTGGTTTAAGAAATAGGATTTTAACTGCAACAGCGGGTACTGCTATTATTAACCACAGATTCAGTGAATATGGTCTTTATAAAGGAGACTTTACTGAAGAAGTAAAAGGAGCAATTGTTTCTTCTGCAGCGGGTAAAGCAACTGCCTATGCATTAAACCGTTTACAAGACAGAGGTCGTTTCTTTATTGATGTAAATCAAGAGATTTATATCGGTCAAGTAATTGGAGAAAACAGTAAATCAGATGAAATGGCTGTAAATTTAATTAAAGGAAAGCAATTAACAAATATGCGTAAATCTGGTACAGATGAAGCGATGAAAATTGCACCGAAAGTAGATTTCTCTCTAGAAGAAAATATGGAATACATTAAAGCTGATGAGTACTTAGAGGTAACTCCAGCAAGCTTACGTATGCGTAAAATTGTTTTTAAAGCATAAGTAAACTTTTTAATAAGATATAAAAAAACGTCACTAAAAAGTGACGTTTTTTGTTTTTAAACATTTTATCTTTACAGTATGAGTGAATTTAAAGATTTTTTTGAAACATTAAAACAAAGCCTCGTAAATGATGAGTTTGTAAAACTAACATTAAGCAAACCTATTAGAAAAAGTGAAGGATTATTAAATTTATATATGCGTTTGTTTTCCGACGATGGTAAAGATTTTTTTCAGTTTAAATATCGCTACAGCGATGATAATAAATTTAAGCAATTTTCTCTAAATGAGGCAATTTGCGAATTGGAAACATTGTTAATGGAATCCTTTCGAACCGGAACATTATTTACTTTAAGCGAGGATTTACTTGTAGTTATTTCCAAAAAAAAAATAGTTTCTTACCGTGATAATGCTCCAAGTTTTAAAAATAAATTACCAAAAATTTCACCAGAAACATAGTAGATTGAACGTTTTCTAGTTGATATAATATTGAAAACATAATAACTTAAACCTCATTGTCATTATCTGGGAATAGTGAATCAATAAAAGAAAAAGCTCAAGTGTTAACTTGAGCTTTTTAATTGAGGTTTTATGAATGATATTTCTACTTGGTTTTTGCATCAATTTCTTCAATCATTTTTATAGCTTCAGCTCTCGGTGGATATTTTTTAGAAACAATAAAGCCTACAATCATTGCAACTGCAAAAGAAGGAAAAAGTACATCCATTGCAATAAAATATTGCCCTACACTTTCCATTTCTTTGAATACAAAATTGAATAATATAACAGCTATAAATCCTGATATCATTGAAGAAATAGCTCCTTTTTCAGAATATCCTTTCCAGAAAAGTGTGAGAATAATTACGGGACAAAAAGTAGCTGCAATTCCCGACCAACCAAAAAGGATAACCCAAAAAATTTGTCGATCGGGAGAAACATAGTTCATGATCATTGCAATTATTAAAGCCGTAAAAGCCATAATAACTGTTGATATTCTTGAAATTTTTGTTAAACTTTCATCTTTAATCTCTGGTCTAAAAATTTTCTGATAAAAGTCACGTGTAATTGCACTTGATGCTAATATTAAAAGGGAATCGATTGTAGACATAATGGCCGATAAAACAATAGCAACAAAGATTGCAACTAAGATTGTGGGCAAGAACTCTTCGGTAATCATACTTAAAACATCGGCGCTATTATTTCCGAAAACAGCTTCCGGATCTTGCCCTTCTTTTGTAAAGTAGATACGAGCAAGAATTCCAATGGTTACGGCCGCCGCATCCGTTAGTAACGTAAAAGCAGTTGCTACCCATTTTCCTTTATTTATTTCTTTTTCATCCTTTATTGACATAAATCGAACATATACTTGAGGCGAACCTAAAAAACCAAGACCAATCATTGAAAATCCTAGAATTGTAAAAAGGTTCATCCAAACATCAGTACTTCTGCCCATTACATTTGTTAATGTTGGGTCAATGGCATTTAGACCTGCCGTAACTCCAGCTCCATGATCCATAGAAAACCAAACGACTATCGGTAGCAGCACCAAACCAAAAAACATAAGTAATCCTTGAAATAAATCTGACCATACGGCCGCTACAAAACCGCCAATAAAAATATATGCAAGTACAATTAGGAATCCAATTAATGCACCCAATTTATAATCGATACCAAGCATTGAGTTAAATGCAACGCCGGTTACATCTATTTGTGAAGCTACATAAATAACGATAAAAACAACCAAAATAGTTGCAGCTATAATTCTTAATGTATTTGTTTTCGATCTAAAATGACTGTTCAAATAATCAGGAATTGTAATTGCACCAAATGCGTCAGATCTTCTTTTAAAGCGTTTCGCCATAAATTGCCAAGAAACAAAAACCCCAAGTAATTCTCCAGCAACTACCCAATAGCCGGAATAGCCTGCCATTGCTCCCATACCCGTAAGTCCTATAAGTAACCACCCAGATTCTCCAGTTGCTCTTGCCGAAAAAGCAACAGCCCAAAAACCCATTTTTTTTCCACCAACATAATAATCACTCATGTTTTTTATGCGTCGAGAGGCAAAAATTCCAATAAGAAATAAAATTCCCACATAAACTGCCAATACAGCAATTTTTATTATAAAGTTTTCGTCTTGCATCGCTATTCGTGTTTGTGTTTAGTTTTTTAATGATTATCTAAAAAAATAATTACTAAGATTTTGAAAAGTAGTGAAAAAAAAATAGAATCTCCTATAATTTTTTTTATGGAAACGTTTGAATAAATACTTAAACAGAATTAAAAGGTTTAAAATTTACTATATTTGATTTGTTGAAGAGATTTAATAAATCAGCTCAACTATTTAGTTCGATTTAGGGAGTGCCCTTGGATTTGTGCATTAAATGAACAAAAAAAAAGCAATATATTATTTTGAATTCTAAAGAAGATAGTACTGCAACGCCCAGAACATCAAACGACTTAATTAAGGCTCTTTTAGAAGGAGAGAAGACGAATTACAATAACATAATACATTCAATAACGTTACAAGAAAATACTTTTGATAAGTATGCGTCATGGTCTAATGATTGTTATACTCGAAACTGCATTGTAAACAATGAAAAGTTTGAAATAATTTTAATCTGCTGGTGTGAGGGGCATAGAACTCCAATTCATGATCATGACGGAGAAGAGTGTTGGGTAAAAGTTATAAAGGGAGAATTTAAAGAAACGATTTACAAAGAAAATGAAGCAGGCGGACTGAATATTTCAAGATCCTCTATTTCAAAACCGAATGAGGTTACCTATATGAAAGATTTTATGGGATTTCATAGCTTAGAAAATGTATCAAATCAAAGAAGTATGTCACTTCATTTGTATGCAAAACCAATTCGCAAGTGTAGAATATTCGATGAGGAATCAAAGAGTTTTGTAAATAAAGACTTGGGATACGATACTATCGCTTAATACATAATAAAAGAAAAAACAACATGTCTAATATAAATAGTGATTTAGCTTTATTTAATGAACTCGTTGAAGTTTTAATTACTGAAGAAGAGAAAAATCCTGTAGCAGAAAGAATAGATTCGAATAAACTTTATGACACCATTGATCTTTCACTAAATGAAGGAGCAATGATTGATGATGAATTCAAATTTTTACTCCGTGATGTTCTGGTTTCTACGCCAAAAACGGCAACAAATTTATTTTTTAATCAACTTTTTGGAGGAAGGCAAAGCAAAGCCATTTTAGGAGATTTATTGGCTGTTATGCTTAATAACAGCATGTATACCTATAAAGTAGCGGGTCCACAAGTTGGTATTGAGCAAGAGATTATTAAACAATCTTGCGACTTAATTGGGTATGGATCAAAAAGTAATGGAACGTTTCCAACGGGCGGTTCTATGAGTAATTATATGGCTTTGGTTATGGGGCGTGATTCTAAAGATCCTTCTTGTAGATTAAATGGAATGACAAAACCAATGGTTATTTACACTTCTAAAGAATCACATTATTCAAATGCGAAGAATGCAAGTTTTGCTGGAATTGGAAGAAATAATATCCGTTATATTGAAGCAGATTCAAAAGGAAGAATGATTCCAGAAAATTTGGAAGAACAAATACAAGAAGATATCCAAAATGGTAAGGTTCCGACCTATGTGAATGCAACCGCGGGAACAACTGTTTTAGGTGCTTTTGATTCCATTGATAAAATTGCTGATATTACCGAAAAGTATAAGATTTGGCTGCATGTTGATGGTGCATATTGCGGAAGTGTAATTTTTAGTGATACCTATAAACATCTTGTAAAAGGGGTTGAAAGGTCGAATTCTTTCAGCTATAACGCGCACAAAATGCTTGGAACACCTTTAACATGTTCAATTATATTAGTGAATGATAAAAAACACTTACATGATTCATTTAGTAATGATGCCGATTATTTATATCAAACCGATGGTGACGACTTTAACCTAGGCAAAACTTCTTTTCAATGTGGAAGAAGAAATGATGCCTTAAAGTTTTGGACACTTTGGAAGTCTATTGGAACAAAAGGTTTAAAGAAGATTGTAGACCAACAATTTGATTTAGCAAATGTTGCGCTAGACTATATAAGAAGTAACCCTAATTATGCATTGTATAGTTTCGATGATTCAATTTCCATTTGTTTCAATTATAAGAACATTGAACCAATGGCGCTTTGCACAGCGCTGTATGAACATCAAATTACGGTTGTTGGTTTTGGTTCTTTTGAAGATAATACTTTTATTAGATTGGTAACCATTAATGCAAATAATGAAAAAGAAGACATCTTGCATTTCTTTAAAGTTCTTGAGGATTTTGTTGATAAGACACCAAGCTTAACAAAAATATAAGTGGTAAATATTTAAAAGTTACCAAAGAGTAAGTTCGTTTCTTTAATACTTTTTTAGACATTTGTCATTCTAAGAAAATCCCTTGCGTAGAACAAAGGGAATAATGAGAAATCTCAATAATATTTAGGACCCTACAGAAATTAAAAAATTATTTTGATTGAAGGTATAGAAAGAAACTGATGAAGAGGAATCTCTTTTACACCTAATTTAAACGGTAGGAGTATTCTCATATATAATTCATGTTTTTATCAAAATTTAAACGTAAAACTCATGAGTTATTGGATATTGTGTTTTACTCATTTGGGACGTTTTTTTCAGTTTAATATTTTTCAATTTCTGAATTACTCTTAAAGTAATCAGCGCAAAATCCATCTCTTACTTTAAGGATTATCTTAAATGGTAGTTTGTCAATAATTTTAATACAAAAGAAGTATTCAATATTTTTGCATTTAATTCGTAGACATGTTATTACAATCTTATAATAAAAGATTAAACAAGTAACCCGAAATAATTATACACAATGTTACAACTCCAAAAAAGATGGCAATTAGTTTTAAAGTCATTACTTTCTTTAAGAGCATTGCCTCAGGTAAGGACAAACCAACAACACCCATCATAAATGCAATTGCCGTTCCTAAAGGGATGCCTTTTGTCACCAAAACTTGCACTATAGGTAAAATTCCAGAAGCGTTAGAGTACATAGGAACTGCTAAAACAGTAGCAATAGGAACTGCAAATAGATTGTTTTTATCCATATATTTTTCAAAAAACCCTTCTGGAATATAACCATGCATCAAACCGCCAATTGCAATTCCAATAATTACATAAGGTATAATGCCTTTGAGTATGGTTATAACTTCAACCCAAATTATTGGAAAACGTAATAGTAAAGGTTGTTTTTGGCTAACAAAAATGGCTTGTTCTTTTTGTGCATTTTCTAATACTGTTTTCACCCAAGGAGTTAAGTAGTATTCTAACTTTAATTTTTGAAGAATAACACCAGAAATAGTCCCTAATAAAACACCACTAGCTACATATATAATGGTAGTTTTTAGTCCGAATAAGCCCACAAACAAACCAATGGCGACTTCATTCACTAAAGGAGAAGTAATTAAAAAAGCAAAAGTGACACCTAAAGGAATTCCACCTCTTACAAAACCTATAAACAAGGGTACAGAAGAACAGGAGCAAAAAGGAGTTACAACTCCAAAAAGACTTGCCATTACATATTCTAAACCATATAATTTATTTCTAGATAAATAGTTTTTAACCTTATCTATAGGAAAGTAGCTATTTATAATTCCCATAAAAAATATGATGATAAAAAGTAATAATAAAATCTTTACAGAATCATATATGAAAAAATTAAGCGCCGCTGCTAAATGCTCTTCTCTTTCTAAATTAAGAAAATCATAAACGAACCAATCTGCTATATTTTGTAACCATTGAAACATGAAACGATCTTAACTGTGCTATTACTTTTTCTTTTGATGTTATTCTGCCTACAAATGTAAGATTGTAAATTATTTGTTTATCTGATTATTGTCATACTATTGTTATAAAATATATGTTTTTTAATTCATTTAGAATAAGGAAAAGTGAACCGCTTTTGGAATGAATTTTAAACAGATACTCAAATATTGATAAATATTTAAGTTTAACATTTTTTTTAAGAAATTTATTTGTGTAATTAGAAATAAAATGAGAACCTTTGCATATAAATAAATAAGATATGAATTTTATTCAATTACATCATCATCATTTTTACAATTGCAGTCAAGCGATTTAAAGATGTATTGAATAAAATCAAGATATTTATAAACCCGTTTGAGCAAATCAAACGGGTTTTTTTAATTTTAAACCGTATTTGCTCAGGCATCAAACAAAACAAAAATGAGTAATTTAAGAATTGCAGTACAGAAGTCAGGAAGATTAAATGAAGATTCAATGAGAATCTTAAAAGACATTGGTATATCTATAGACAATGGAAAAGATCAATTAAAAGCAGCCGCTAGAAATTTCCCTGTAGAAGTTTTCTATTTAAGAAATGGTGATATTCCTCAATATTTAAAAGACGGAGTAGTAGATGCAGCTATTATTGGGGAGAATGTTTTAATTGAAAAAGGAAGTGATTTAGAGTTCATAGAACGGTTAGGTTTTTCTAAATGTAAAGTTTCTATTGCGGTTCCAAAAGAATCTAAAGCAAATTCATTAAAAGATTTAGAAGGAAAAAGAATTGCAACATCGTATCCGGAAACCGTTAAAAAGTTTTTAAAAGAACAAAATATTGATGCACAATTACACACTATTAGTGGTTCGGTGGAGATTGCACCTAATATTGGTTTAGCAGATGGAATCTGTGATATTGTTTCTAGCGGTTCTACACTTTTCAAAAACGGATTAAAAGAGATTGAAGTACTTTTAAAATCGGAAGCAGTTTTGGCAGTTTCTCCAGAAATTACTGATGAAAGAATGGTTATTTTGAAGAAAATTCAATTTAGAATTCAATCAGTCTTAAAAGGAAGAAATTCTAAATATGTTTTATTAAACGCGCCTAATGAAAAATTAGAAAGTATTTTAAAACTTTTACCAGGAATGAGAAGTCCTACAGTATTGCCTTTAGCAGAAAAAGGTTGGAGTTCTGTGCATACTGTAATTAGTAAAAATGAATTTTGGGAAATTATTGATGAGTTAAAGGCCAATGGAGCAGAAGGTATTTTAGTGTGTCCTATTGAAAAAATGGTATTGTAAAATGAAAACAATTATAAATCCATCAAAAAAAGATTGGAATCAAATTTTAGAAAGACCAACAAAAACCGTAGATGATATTGAAAATACTGTGAATCAAATTTTTGATGATGTTCAAAGAAATGGAGATGCTGCAGTTCGTAAATACACAGAGTTATTTGATGGTGTTTCTTTAGAAACTAATATTGTTTCTAAAGAAGAAATTGAACAAGCAATTATAGAAGTTTCAAAAGAATTAAAGGAAGCTATAAGTCTTGCAAAAAGAAATATAACCAAGTTTCATATAGCTCAAAAGACAGATAAATTATTTATAAAAACTACAAATGGTGTTTCTTGTTGGCAAGAAAAAAGACCGATTCAAAAAGTAGGATTGTATATTCCAGGGGGAACGGCGCCTTTGTTTTCAACAGTTTTGATGTTGGCTATTCCTGCTACAATTGCAGGTTGTAAAGAGATTGTGTTATGTTCTCCTCCAAATAAAGAAGGGAAAATTCATCCCGCAATTTTGTATGCTGCTAATTTATGTGGCGTTACAAAAATCATAAAAGTAGGCGGAATTCAAGCTATTGCGGGGTATACTTTTGGTACAGAAACAGTTCCAAAAGTGTATAAAATATACGGACCAGGAAATCAGTTTGTAACAGTAGCTAAACAATTAGCAACAAAATATGGAGTTGCAATTGATATGCCTGCGGGCCCAAGTGAATTGTTAGTTGTGGCTGATGACTCTGCAAACGCGAGTTATGTAGCATCAGATTTGTTGAGTCAAGCAGAACATGGAGAAGATAGTCAAGTAATTTTGGTTTCTACTTCAAAAGAATTGATTAAGGAAGTTTCAGAAGAGTTACAAAAACAACTTTTAGATTTACCAAGATTTGATATTGCAAAGAAAGCAATCGCTAACTCAAAATCCATTTTTGTCGGGAATGATGAAATCGCTTTAGAATTAATCAATGAATATGGTCCTGAACACTTTATTGTTTGTACAAATAATAATGATTTTTATATTGACAATATAGAAAATGCAGGTTCTGTTTTTATCGGTAATTATACTCCCGAAAGCGCTGGTGATTATGCATCAGGTACAAATCATACATTGCCAACAAACGGATTTTCTAAAGCGTATTCAGGTGTAAATTTAGATAGTTTCACAAAAAGTATTACATTTCAAAAAATATCTAAAGAAGGAATAAAAACTATTGGTAATGCTATTGAAGTAATGGCAGCAGCAGAAGGCTTACAAGCGCATAAGAATGCAGTTTCCATTCGTTTAAAAGATTTAAAATAACCTCTTAATTGTCAGACTGAGCTTGTCAAAGTCTTTTTATTATGAAAATAAACTTTAACATCAACAACTTAATTAGAGAAAACATTAAGTCTTTAAAACCTTATTCTTCTGCAAGGGATGAGTATAAGGATTTAACTACTGCCGAAATGATTTTTTTGGATGCAAATGAGAACCCTTTTGAAAACGGTGTAAATCGGTATCCAGATCCGCAACAGCATAAGGTAAAAGATTTATTATCTGAAATTAAAGGAATTGACAAGAAAAACATTTTATTAGGAAATGGTAGTGATGAAGTTTTAGATTTAATTTTCAGAGCTTTTTGTGAACCAAATAGAGATAATATTATCACATTACCGCCAACTTATGGAATGTATAGCGTTTTGGCAAATTTAAATGCTATTGAAAACAGAACCGTTTTATTAAATGAAGATTTTCAGCCTAAAGTGAATCAGATTTTAGAAGCAGTAGATTCTAATAGTAAAGTTTTGTTTTTGTGTTCTCCAAATAATCCTACAGGAAATAGTTTTACTACTGATGTCGTTGAAGAATTACTGCTAAAATTTAATGGTTTAGTTGTTTTAGATGAGGCCTATATAGATTTTTCAGATAAAGAAAGTTGGTTAACCAAATTAGATGAATTTCCTAATTTAATTATAACGCAAACTTTATCAAAAGCATATGGTTTAGCAGGAATACGTTTGGGTGTCTGTTATGCCTCAAAAGAAATTATCAAAGTTTTAAACAATATAAAACCACCTTATAACGTAAACGAATTAACGCAGCAAAGAGCAATTAAAAGATTGCAGAAAATGGGTGAAATTAAAAATGAAATTGCTCAATTAATCAGTGAAAGAAAACGTCTTAAAAAAGAACTTGAATATTGTGTTCCTTTTATTGAAAAAGTATATCCTTCAGATGGCAACTTTTTATTGGTAAAAGTTGATGATGCTACAAAGCGTTACAATCAATTAATAGCGTATGGAATTGTAATACGAAATAGAACTACACAGCCTTTATGTGATAACTGTTTGCGAATAAGTGTAGGGATTTGTGAGGAAAATCAACGTTTAATTAGAGCTTTAAAATCAATATCATAAAGCATTATTCTGAGCATGTATCGGAATTACTAAAGAAAATAAAATGAATAAAAAAGTGTTATTTATAGACAGAGACGGAACTTTAGTGTTAGAACCACCTGTAGATTATCAATTAGATAGTTTAGAAAAGTTAGAATTTTACCCTAAAGTATTTCAATACATGGCAAAAATTGCTGCAGAATTGGATTATGAATTGGTTATGGTTACAAACCAAGACGGTTTAGGTACCGTTTCTTTTCCTGAAGATACTTTTTGGCCAGCTCAAAATAAAGTAATGTCAGCTTTTGAAAAAGAAGGTGTTGTTTTTTCTGATGTTCATATTGATAAGACTTTTCCGCATGAAAATGCCGCAACAAGAAAGCCAAGAATAGGCCTTTTAACAAAGTATTTTTCTGAGGAATATGATTTAGAAAATTCGTTTGTTTTAGGTGATCGAATTACGGATATGGAATTGGCTAAAAATTTAGGTTCTAAAGGAATTTATTTATCTGAAAATCCAGTATTAGGTGCTGATGAAATCGAAACTTCAAAACAAGATATTTTAGACTGTATTGCATTGAAAAGTACAGATTGGTCAGAAATTTATGAGTTTTTAAAATTAAAAGATAGAGTTGCAGAAATCACAAGAAATACCAATGAAACCAAGATTTATATAAAATTAAATTTAGATGGATCTGGTAAAAATGATATTCGTACAGGTTTATCCTTTTTCGACCATATGCTCGATCAAATTGGAAGACATGGCGCTATGGATTTAACCATAAAAGTTGATGGAGATTTAGAAGTTGATGAACATCACACTATAGAAGACACTATGATTGCTTTTGGTGAATTATTCAATAAAGCATTAGGAAATAAATTAGGCATAGAAAGATATGGTTTTTGTTTACCAATGGACGATTGTCTAGCGCAAGTTGCAGTTGATTTTGGTGGCAGAAATTGGTTAGAATGGGATGCTGAATTTAAACGAGAAAAAGTTGGTGATATGCCTACTGAAATGTTTTTTCACTTGTTTAAATCATTTACGGATGGAGCCAAATGTAATTTAAATATAAAAGCTGAAGGAGTAAACGAACATCATAAAATAGAAGGTATTTTTAAAGCGTTTGCAAAAGCAATGAAAATGGCCGTAAAAAGAGATTCAAATAAGATGTTTTTACCATCAACAAAAGGAATGTTATAGATGAAATTAGTTGTTATAGATTATGGTGCTGGAAATATTAAAAGCATTCAATTTGCCTTTAATCGTTTAGGCGTTAATGCTGTTTTATCTAATAATATTGATGAAATAAAAAGAGCTGATAAAGTAATTTTTCCAGGAGTTGGAGAAGCAAACTCAGCAATGAAAATGCTCAAAGAAAGTGGACTAGATAAAATAATTCCTACTTTAAAACAACCTGTTTTAGGGATTTGTTTAGGAATGCAATTAATGTGTAATTCGTCTGAAGAAGGAAATACAAAAGGCTTAGGTATTTTTAATACTACTGTAAAAAAGTTTTCAAATGAGCTTAAAGTTCCTCATATGGGATGGAATGTGATCAAAGACTTAAAATCTAGTTTATTTTCAGGAATAAAAGAAAATGAATTTATGTATTTGATACACAGTTTTTATGCAGAACACTGTAAAGAAACTATTGCAGCAACGGATTATGGATTGAATTATGCATCTGCATTACAACATAATAATTTTTACGGAGTGCAATTTCATCCAGAGAAAAGTGGCGTTAAAGGTGAAATAATATTGAAGAATTTTTTGGAACTAAAAACTAAAAATTAAAAACTATTTTGAGAATAATACCAGCTATAGATATAATCGACGGAAAATGTGTTCGTTTAACCAAAGGTGATTATACTACTAAAAAAATTTATAATGAAAATCCGTTAGAGGTTGCGAAAGAATTTGAAGATGCAGGTATTACACATTTACACGTGGTAGATTTAGATGGGGCTAAAGCGAGTCAAATTATCAACCATAAAGTATTAGAGCAAATTGCTAGTAAAACCAACTTAAAGATTGATTTTGGTGGTGGTTTAAAATCTGATAAAGATTTAGAAATTGCTTTTAATTCTGGTGCAAATCAAATAACAGGTGGTAGTATTGCTGTGAAAAACAGGACAATTTTTGAAAGCTGGATTGAAAAATTTGGTACGGAAAAAATCATTTTAGGAGCAGATTTTTATCCGGATACTTCAGGCGGAAAAATTGCCACGAATGGTTGGCAAGAAGAAAGTTCTTTATCGTTAATTCCGTTTATAAAAGGATATCAGCAAAAAGGAATTCAATATGTAATATGTACAGATATTTCTAAAGACGGCATGTTAGAAGGTCCAAGTTTTGATATATATCAAAAAATTTTATCAGAAGTAAAAGATATAAAACTAATTGCCTCTGGCGGAATCTCTACTTTTGATGAACTACCAAAATTAGCAGAAATGGGTTGCGAAGGAGTAATTATTGGAAAAGCGATTTATGAAAATAAAATAAGCTTAAAACAGTTAGAACAATTTATAATCAGTCAGTAATATGTTAACGAAAAGAATTATTCCTTGTTTAGATATTAAAAACGGAAGAACTGTAAAAGGTGTTAATTTCGTGAACTTAATTGATGCAGGAGATCCTGTAGTTTTAGCAAAGCAATATGCAGAATTAGGAGCAGACGAATTGGTTTTTTTAGATATTTCTGCCACTTTAGAAGGCCGAAAAACCATGATTGAAATGGTGCATCAAGTTGCAGAACAAGTAAATATTCCGTTTACAGTTGGTGGTGGAATTTCATCCGTTGAAAATGTAAATGAATTATTGAAATGGGGCGCAGATAAAGTATCTATCAACTCATCTGCCGTAAAAAGACCAGAATTAATAAATGAGTTAGCCGAAAAATTTGGAAGTCAATGTGTGGTGGTTGCTATTGATGCAAAAGAGATTAATGGAGAATGGATTGTCCATTTGGCCGGAGGTACAATTGCGACTAAACTAAATTTATTTGATTGGGCTAAAGAGGTTGAAGAACGTGGAGCAGGAGAAATTTTATTTACTTCTATGAACCATGATGGAACGAAAGCTGGTTTTGCAAATAAAGCTTTGGCAAAATTATCATCAGCACTAAACATTCCTATTATTGCTTCTGGAGGAGCTGGTACCGTTCAACATTTTGTTGATACCTTTACAAAAGGAAAAGCTGACGCCGCTTTAGCAGCAAGCGTTTTTCACTTTGGAGAAATACCAATTTTAGAATTAAAGGAAGCACTAAAGAAGAACAATATTCCAGTTCGCATCTAAAGCCTTAAAAACAGAAAATGAAAGACTTACAGCTTAGAAAATACGAAGACAAATATCATCAACAATTTAAAGACATCTCTTTAGACTGGTTGAATAAGTATGATTTGTATGAAAAAGCTGATGATGATTTATTAGACAATCCTAATAAGTATTTAGAAAAAGGAAGTTTAATTTTTTTAGCACACTTTAATGATAAAGTTGTTGGCACAATTAGTTTAATTCCTATTGATAAATATAATTACGAAATATTAAAACTAGGAGTGATTGACGGTCATAAAGGTTTAGGAATAGGTGCAAAATTAATGCAAGTTTGTATTGATATTTGTATAGAGAAAAAGGTGAAAACAATTACATTAGAAACTAGTAGTCGATTAAAGAGTGCTTTAAAATTATACGAAAAACTAGGATTTAAACATATAGAAATAGTAGAAGCTCATTTCGAATCTGCTGATGTAAAAATGGAATTAAAATTAAGATAATGAACATAGATTTCAATAAAAATAACGACGGATTAGTACCAGCGATTATACAAGATGCAACAACAAAAAATGTATTGATGTTGGGTTATATGAATGAGGAAGCATTCCAGAAAACAAAAGAAACCAAATTAGTTACTTTTTTTAGCAGAACTAAAAATCGTTTGTGGACAAAAGGAGAAGAAAGTGGAAATGTTTTGAACTTAGTGGATATCAAATTAGATTGTGATAACGACACATTGTTAATTCAAGTAAAACCAAATGGACCAACCTGCCATAAAGGTTCTGAGACGTGCTGGAATGAAGAGAATACCTCTAATTATGGCTTCTTTTCTACTTTAGAAAATGTAATCACAGAAAGAGTTGTAAACAAGGATACTCAGAAATCATATGTAGCGTCATTATTTGCAAAAGGAATTAATAAAGTAGCTCAAAAAGTAGGAGAGGAGGCAATAGAAACGGTTATTGAAGCTATGGATGATAATGATGAGTTATTTATATATGAATCTGCAGATTTGCTATTCCATTATTTAATGCTTTTGCAAGCCAAAGGTTTTACTCTAAAGGATATTGAAGCAGAATTAAAAAGTAGACATAAATAAAATTAACTATTTACCAAATTTAAAGTGACCAAATAGACATCTTGTTTGGTCATTTTTGCTTTTAACCATGCAAAGAAACTCATCATAAAAATATCTTCTTTGTCTCTATCTAGCCAATCAAAGGAATTCTCTACTTTCTCATAATATTCTTTGGAAGAAACAACTTCAGGATTCTTGTAATAGATTTCGACTAACTTTAAATATATAATTACTTTTTCTTGTTTTATTTTTCTTAAATGATTGAAATAATTCCTTTTAAAACTTAAAATTTTAGAATCCACAAAATCTATATTCCCTAAATCAATTTGTACTAGAATTTCTATCAGGTTTTTTTTAATAACCCAATCAATACCAGCTTTTTCTAGATACCACTTGTCTGTATGATAAAACTTGGAAAAGATATTTTGGGCTTTTTTAAGGTTATTTTGTTGTGAATAAAAAACTATTAATGATAATAAGATATCTAATTGAGAAGCGATATCTATATCTTTTTTTTTGGTAAAAGGTTCTAATAGATTTAATGCATCTTTTTGTTTACCAATATAATTATGATTTAGTGCAAGTAATAAATGGTACTTTAAATTAAATTCTTTAAAGTATTTATGCTTCTTTTCTTGCATATAAAAATTCATACGCTTTAGATATTTAAAAGAAGCTGTAAACTTTTTATTTCTAAAAAGAGTATTCGAAATTAAGTACAAAACTTCGATATGATAATACAATTGCTTGTCCATTGATTTATGGTCTTTTAGAGTTTGATAGGTATCTATTAAAAAAGATTCAATATTCCAATACTCAAAGTTTTGAGAAGAAGAAATATTAGTGATTTGCATCAATTGATATAAAGATTTAAACGATAATGAATTAGACATTGTAATCGAATTTTCTTCTAAAATATTGGTTATCATTAATTTCACATCAATAACCTTCTTTAAATGATTTACTTCTTTTAAGATGTTTCTAATTTTTGCGTAGGCAATATTTAGTTGTTCTTCTAATTGATGTTGTTCTTGATTTTCTTTAAATTTGAGAATTAAATTATTTAAATTAATGCTGGATATAGTATGTGAATACTCAATTTTTGTATGATAAATTTCATTTAAAATTGTAAAAAGTTGATATTCATTTGCAATAACTTCAGCCTTATCTAATATTTTATAGGCAACTTCATATTGTCCCTTTTGTAGAAAAGTTCTTGCAGACAAAATAAATTTAATCAATTGTATGTCTATCGAATTTTCTTCTTTCAAATTAGAATTTGCAGTGAAATCTATTAAGGATTGAAACAACCGCTTTCTTAAGGCATGCAATGCTCCTTTATTATCAGAATTATATAAATGTATACATGTTTCTTTCGAAGATAAGTTCGTGTTTATTAAAAGGTGCACTAACTGGGTATTTTTAGCATCTTTCCTTTTATTTTTTTTGTGTAAATAAGTAATAAAATCATGCTGTTGTTCTTCTGTAAATGAATTTATTGTTTTTTTTAAATTAATCATTATATCGTCAGTAATTATATATCAAATATATTTATTATTAATCAAAAATTAAATTATTTTTCAATTTTAATCGTCAGTAAATAGTAAGAATAGATTTTATAGATTACTATATATATGGCAAATTTGCACTGTAATTAAAAACAGAGTAACACAAAAAAAGAGATAACGATAATAATGATAGCACATAGAATTGAAAAAACCAGTTTTAAGAGTATAAAAAATATCTTAAAATTAAAGTACTAAATGTATTCGTGATGCAATAAGTATTTCTCTAATTGATGTAAGTTTTAATTACTAAAAATAAATTAATAATCATTCAAACTAAAACTCATGAATTATCAAACTACAGTTTCGACAAGTGAAGAAACTAAAAAACAAGCAAAAAGAAAATCTAAAAATAAATTTGATCAAAAACCTACTCCAGCGTATGTCGGTGCAACTTGGGGAGTAGTACTTATAGGCCTACTTTCTTATTGCATTGGATTATGGAATGCCAATATGGAACTTAATGAAAAAGGGTATTATTTTTCAATACTTTTAATGGGGGTGTATGCCGTTATTTCACTTCAAAAAACTTTAAGAGATAAAGCTGAAAACATGAAAGTAAGTGACATGTATTATGGCATTAGCTGGGTAGTAGTTATTGTATCACTTTTATTATTAATTATTGGCTTAAGAAATGCTGATTTAGCATTAAGTGAAAAAGGTTTCTACGGTATTTCCTTTTTACTAAGTTTATTCGGCGCAATTACTGTTCAAAAAAACACAAGGGATATCGATTTTATCAACAATATTATTGACGGAGAGAAATAGTTAGTTTGATTTTTATTTTAAGAAAACCAAAGCCTCACAAGATTACCGCTAATGAGGTTTAAAAAATAAACCCTCATTAATTTATTGAGGGTTTATTATATTAAGCTTTTAATAGCCTAATATTTATATTTTTATGTGGTTTTTTTTTAAAAATTAGTTAAGAACCTTTCTTTTTAAAGAAATACTTCATCAGTATTGCTTTATTTCTATTAGTATCTATATCGCTAATAATAATACGTTTTTTTTACAAAATTCGCGGCTACTTCATTTCATATCCAACGGCTGGGATACTATTCGCTTAATATTAGCAATCGATTTGTATTACAACTTATTAAAAAATGTTTATCAAGCATAACGACCCTAAAGTTTAAAGAGGATATGTATTATGCATGCGATTAATAAAATAATGTTTAGTGGCAGGATTAAAGAAAAATTTTTTGTTTTATTTCCATGAAATTTAGGGATTATCCCTAATGTAAAAGAATTGTAAACTCTACAATACAGAAAATTTAATTGGTACTTTTACTCCTTTTAAAAAAGAATAATTGAAAAACTCAAAAACACTTATAGTTTTAGCATTTATCGCCATTTACGTTATTTGGGGATCTACCTATTTATTTAATAAAATTGCCGTTACAGAATTACCTCCATTTTATTTAGCTTCGATTCGTTTTTTTATTGCCGGAGTTTTAATGACCGGTTTGGCTATTCTCTCTAAGCAAAAATTATATATTTCTAAAAAGCAATTATTAAACTCAGTAATAGCATCATTTTTCTTTATGGTTTATGGAAACGGTGTTTTCGTTTGGGCTTTAAAGTATGTTGATAGTGGCTTTGGAGCATTATTGGCATCTACACAGCCTTTATTTGTTTTGTTTTTATTAAGATTAATTGATAGAAAACCTTTTCAAAAAAAATCATTAATTGGTGTTGCTTTAGGTATGTTAGGGATGTATTTATTAGTCAGCCAGAAAGAACTAACAACTTCTGAAGGTAGTTTACTGGGCATTTTTATGATATTAACATGTGTTTTAAGTTGGAGTTATGGAAGTGTTTTTGTGTCAAAAGCTGATTTACCAAAAAGTTTTATGGTGAGCACAGGTTATCAAATGTTAGCAGCGAGTTTTATTTTATTCTTGGCTAGTCTTAGTTTTAACGAGCAATGGAGTTCTCCTTTAACTTGGAGTACAAATGTTCAAATATCAATGTTTATTTTAATTATTTTTGGAGGCATTTTTGCTTTTACTGCTTTTAATTATTTATTAAAAGTAGTTCCAACAGAAAAAGTTTCAACTTCAGCCTACGTAAATCCTGTCATTGCTTTATTTATGGGCTGGTATTTTTTAGATGAAGTTTTAACAACACAATCAATCATAGCGTCTGTGGTTTTATTAACTGGTGTCTATTTTATTACTTCTAGAAAAAGGAAATAGAGCCTGCTTAGTATTCTTAGTAAAACCAAACATACTTAAAATTGGTATTCATTTTCGAATAAATTAGTGTCTATTTTTTTATAATTTCTGAGTCTATGAAAATAAAATTAAAAATACACCTGCTAAAATCCCAAAAAGAGGAACTAATTTTTTACGCTTATTTTGTTCTTTAAAAATGATTCCTCCAGCGACAACAGCTATCAATATTTGACTTCTTTTTATGGCTGATAATAAAAGTATTAATGCTTCTGGGTCTTGCAGTGCTTTAAAATAGAAGTAATCTGCTATTTGAAGTAATATTCCAACAGCAGGTATAGACCATCTCCATTTAAAAGCTTTTCTTTTTGCAGCATAAGGAAACCATATTAAAGATAATATTATTACTAAAATAAGTATGGTGTAAAAGCAAAACCAAAATTGTAATGTTTGTGGATTTAATGCTAAATTCTGAATCAAAAATTTATCATATAAACCACTTGAAGCACCTAAGAAAGTAGCCGCAATAATAGCATAAACCCATTTGTTCTTTTTAAAATGAATTCCTTCTTTTTTTCCAATTCTAGAGTATAATAATACGGATGATATAATTAGAATGAAACCAGCCCATTGTAAATAACTTGGTCTTTCTTGGTAAATAATTATTGCACCTATAAATGTAAAAAAAGGACCTGCAGAGCGAATTGGAGTTACAATGGTGATGGGTAAATGCTTTAACGCTTGATAAGCCAAAATCCAAGAAGATGCCATTATCATCGATTTTATAATAATAAACCCATGGGTTTCCCAAGGAATAGCCGTAACATAGAAACCTGTTTTCAGCATATATTCAGGGTACCAAATAGACCCTAAATAGAAAGGGAGAATTAGCATAAAACCAGCAGAAATAGTGCCTAGCAAAACAGGGAAAACCTCATTACCCTGAAGTGCGTGTTTTTTACATAAATTGTGTAATCCTAAAAATAAAGCTGCTAAAAGTCCTAAGTACATCCACATAATGCGCGCGAAGATACTAGAATGTAAAAAACCCTGTCTTCTAAAATAATAATATTTATTTATTCGAAAAATAAATCTACTGATTTAGTGGGTAAAGTTACATGTAAGTTCGTTGAAAACTTAGTAGAATGTGGCATGAATAAATTGTTAGTTTTAATCAAAATGAAGTCGATACATTAACTCTATTTTAAAAATAGCGCCGTCTGCAAAACCTTCATTTAATTGTGTTCTATTATCACCAAAATAAAAAGAGGTAACAGCCAAGTCTATTTTATCATTAGCATCATACACTTTATAGTTTCTTCCAAGAGCATATCCAATTTTAGTATTTATATATAATGATTTACTCATTTTAAATCTTAAGTAGGGAGCAAATTCAATAGAATTTTTAGACACATAAACCCCATTATTGCTATAATTTTGATCACTTAAATTATAACTAGTACCGATGCCATCAAATCTAAATCCTAACCAGAACTTCTTATTTAACTCATAATTAATATCTGCGAGAAATGGCAGTGTAAGTTTGGTTTCAAATTTTTTATTAGGACTTAAATAGTACAAACCAAAAATAGGAATTACTGCTAATCCAAATTTTTCGGTATTAACAAATACCCCGTATTTATATTTTAAGTTTGCTCGCTTTTTTTTAGTAAATAAAGATAAAAATCCTATTTGTAAATTATCGTTAGAAAGTGTAAGATTATCTGAGGCAATTTTTGGATAAGCCATAAATGTGGCTGACCACTTATCGCTAAACGTTTTATTAATTCCTAAATTCAACCCTAAAACTTGCAAATTTGAATTGGGTACATTGGCATCTAAACTTACCCTTGTTTTATTTGCAAAAAGTCCCGTTAATAAAATTAATTTTTTATTTAGTACTACTGGAAAATTAACCTCTAAATTTAATTCATGTACCGCAGTTTGGTCATTAGAAATTTCAAAATCGTTTGCGGGCGTATTGATATAGGTAGCGTTAACAATGTCAAAATAATTTTGTGAAAATCCTTGGGAAATAGCACAAAATAGAACTATAGTAAAGAAGTGTTTCATATTTTTTTTGCCTAAGATATTGTTATTATATCTACTAAATACAGATACACTTATAAATCTAATTGAGAGAAAAAAATACTGGTTACTCTTTTAATTAATAAAACTGAAAGTATATTTAAAAAAAAAAGATGTTAAAGCTGCTGATTTACTAGCGTCTCTAACATCCTTTTTAAGGACTCATTACCCAAATATTAAAACTATTTAGAACTCTTAATAGTAATCGGTTTTAATTGAATAATACCAAGCGTATTCAATAGTTTCATTATTAAATAAGTTATATCAATCTCGTACCATTTTACACCAAAATTAGCACTACTTGCATGTTTATGATGATTATTATGATATCCTTCACCCATCATTAAAAAATCAAAACGAAAGAGGTTTTTACTCGTGTTTTTCATTTTATAATTAACATAGCCATAAATATGACCAAACCAATTGATAATTACGCCATGGATAGGTGCCATTAAAAATGTTATCGGCAATAATAACCATTGCCACGTTTCAGTTACAAAGAAAGCAAAGAATAAAATGTAGCTTGTTATCCAAAGTAAACGGGAAAAACGAGAACCAGCAAACAAATCAAAAGCTTTCCACTGTGGCACATTTTTAGTAAAACGATCATCAATAGAAATACGCTGATTATTAATATCTTGATAGACATTTTTTGTTTTCCACATCATAGCAAACATATTCGTATCATGCGATGGTGAATGTGGGTCCTTTTCTGTGTCTGTGTATGCGTGATGCATACGATGCATAATTCCATAACCATAAGCACTTAAATAACTGGATCCTTGAAAAATCCAAGTTAAAATAAATGTAATTTTTTCTACGGTCTTTGACATGGTAAATACCTGGTGTGCTGCATAGCGATGCAAAAAGAAAGATTGAAAAAACAAACCTCCATACCAAAGCACTAACACGAAAATAACAATAAGCATATCTTTATTTTTTCACAAAGATAGTTCGATACTCTAAGCAAAACAATGAACCTAAATCAATTAAATTCGCTTTCTAATTCGACTCAATGCTTGTGCAGTAACTCCTATATAAGAACTAATATATTTGAGTGGAATAACTTTCAAGAGTTCTGGACGCTCTTTAAATAATTTCAGATAACGCTCTTCTGCAGTAAGATTCAAAAGATTTTGCTCTCGTTTAGATTTTATTAAAAAAAGACGTTCCGCCGTTAATCTGCCAATAAGATTTCCTATTTGAGTTGTTTTATAAACTGCTTGTAAATCAGCATAGGTAATACTTAAAAGGGTTGTTTCTGTCAGTGCTTGCAGCTGATATACTGATGGTTCTTGTGTTAAGAAAGAATCGTAAGCACTAATAAACTGATTTTTAAAACTAAAACCAAAGGTGATTTCTTTTTCCGGGTTTTCTTTAGGTAGAAATACGCGCACAACACCAGATTCAATAAAAGAAATATGATTTTCTATTTCGTTCAGTTTTAAAAAAGTAGCTTTTTTTTTAATTACTCTGCGCTGTAATTTTGAGGTAAAGAAATCCCAATCTAAGTTAGATATAGTTGCTATTTGATCTAAGTATGCTTTTATCTGTTGCAAATCTTTTATTACTAATGGTTTATAGGTGCAAATATACGGATTCCAAAAAGCCGTATTGATGTAAATATTAATATATAATTACTCTTTTATTGTTAAATTAACATTTTAAATTACAAGCCTTTATTTGTCCATTTTACAAGAACGATATCGTTACCTTTGCAAAAATTTTATTTAATGTCAAAAACGTTTTCAGAGTTAGGTATTCATGCAGAATTGCAAGAGAATTTAGCTAAATTACAAATTTCTGTTCCTACAGATGTTCAAGAAAAAGCCATCCCTTTAATTTTAAATAGTAAAAAAGACGTGGTTGTTTTAGCAAAAACAGGGACTGGAAAAACGGCTGCTTTTGGATTGCCTCTATTACAATTGATAATTGCAGAAAAGACGAATGTTCAGGCATTGATATTAGCACCTACCAGAGAATTAGGACATCAGATTTATAACAATTTAGTATCCTTTGCTTCAGAAAGTCAGAAATCTACGATTGCATCAATATGTGGCGGTATTCCTATCAAACCTCAAATAGAACGTTTAAAAGAAACGATTCATATTGTTATTGCAACTCCTGGACGTTTGGTCGATTTAGTAGAGCGTGGCGCTATTGATATAAAAAAAATAAGTTATTTTATATTAGATGAAGCTGATGAAATGATAAGTGCTTTAAAAGAAGAGGTAGACACCCTTATCAAAGAAATTCCGAAAACGAGAAGAACCTTCTTGTTTACGGCTACAATGCCAGGTACTATCAAGCAATTAGTGCAAAACTATATGTCGAAAGATGTTGCGCATGTAGAAGCAGATATGACAACGATAGGCCACCAGGGAATAGACCATCAATATGTGGTCGTAGAACCTATAGAAAAACTAAATGTATTACTTCATTTCTTATCTTCTAAAGAAGGAGAACGTGGAATTATCTTCTGTAAGACCAAGGCTGCTGTTAATAAATTAGCAAAAAACTTAGCGATTAATAAGTTTTCTTCTGGTGCTTTGCATGGTAGTTTAACTCAAGGGATTAGAGATCGTATTATGGGACAATTTAGAGAAGGTCACATAGATATTTTAGTAGCAACAGATTTAGCTGCCCGCGGAATAGACGTAAAAGAAATATCTTATGTGGTAAATTATCATTTACCCGATAGATATGACACTTATGTGCATAGAAGTGGCCGTACTGCAAGAGCAGGAGCAGAGGGGCTTTCGTTAAGTATCATACAAAAAGAAGAATTGGAAGAGATTCCTGAATTTGAAGAAGATTTAGGATTGGTTTTTAAAGAATATAAAAAAGCAGATCCACAAAGTATTGAAGAGAACAATGGTTTGTTGTGGGCTAAAAAAATATTTAAAACTAAACCAAATCGTAATGTATCTGAGGATTTTAAAGCACAGATAAAAACAATATTTCATCATTTAACAAAAGAAGAACTTGTAGATAAAATACTTGCAAATTACTTAGCACAAACTGCTACTGCAAATACAAAATCTGAAGTATCTAAAAAGAAGCAAAAGAAATAAGTATGGCAAATATTATTAAAACGCAACAGGATATTCTAGAAAAATTACAGATTGAAGCTTTGAACCCTATGCAAATTGAGGCTGTTTCAGTAATTGAAAAGAATGCTAATACCATCTTATTATCTCCAACAGGAACTGGAAAAACATTGGCTTTTTCCTTGCCTTTGTTAAAATCATTAGATCCTGAATGTAAAGACGTACAAGCATTAATTTTAGTGCCATCTAGAGAATTGGCTATACAAATAGAACAAGTTATTCGTTCAATGGGTTCTGGATATAAAGTCAACGCGGTTTATGGCGGTAGACCAATGTCTAAAGATAAAATTGAATTAAAACATATTCCTGCTATTTTAATAGGAACACCAGGTAGAATATCTGATCATTTTGCGAACGATCGGTTTTCTAAAAACAGTATAAAAACCTTAATTTTAGATGAGTTTGACAAGTCTTTAGAAGTAGGTTTTGAGTATGAAATGCGTAATATAATTAATCAATTGTCTACTGTAGATAAACGCATCTTAACTTCTGCCACTCAAGGAGTTGAAATTCCTGAGTTCGTACAATTAGAAGAGCCAAGAATTATCAATTACTTAAAAGGAAAAAGAACCTCTCAACTAGCTTTTAAAACAGTGGTTTCTCCTAATAAAAATAAAATGAGAACCTTGGTAGATTTAGCACAGCATATTGGGAATGAACCTGGTATTGTTTTCTGTAATTTAAAAGATACCATTACACAATTAAGTGCTTTTTTAGACCAACATAAAATAAGTCATGCTTGTTTTTCTGGAGGAATGGAACAAAAAGATAGAGAACGTGCTTTAATTAAATTTAGAAATGGAACTTGTCAATTACTAATTGCGACAGATTTAGCAGCAAGAGGAATTGACATTCCAGAAATGAAATTTATTATTCATTACGAATTGCCAAAGCATGAGGAAGAGTTTATCCATAGAAATGGAAGAACTGCAAGAGTAAATGAAAAAGGAACTGCATATATTTTAAAATGGGAAAACGAACGTTTGCCAGATTTTATTAAAGCTAGTAAAGGAATAAATATTTCTAAAAAAGCGGAACATGTGCAGCAATATTGGGAAACTTTATTTATTTCTGGTGGACGAAAAGATAAAATATCTAAAGGTGACATTGCAGGTTTATTTTTTAAACAAGGAGGTATTTCTAAAGATCAATTAGGTGCTATTGAGTTGAAACCAGATTGTGCATTTGTTGCAATTCCTTTAGCGCTTGCAGATGATTTGGTAGAAAAGCTAAACAATACGCGATTAAAAAAGAAAAAAGTAAGAGTTACAGTATTATAAGTAATATGAGTGAAAAAGGCAATAATCTGGAGATTGCAGCGTGCATAAACACATTGCAGCAATTATTAGAAGATACTAATCAACTTTTTGATATTCCTGAAGAACAAAGAGTGGCACTGTTTAAAGCAGCTGGTGAATTAACGAGACCGAATCGCGCTGAATTTGAGCGTAGAAGAAAAGACGCAAAAAAAGCAGCAAAACGTAAAATGATAGCCAAAGATACACATGCCAGAAAAACAACTGGTATTCGTTCTGCACGCGAAGCAGCGCTGTTTGTAGCACCCAAATTACTTGGGGCAGCAGCAATAAATGAAGATACTTTAGAGCTAGAATCTCCAAGAAACTGTTATGTATGTAAAACAGTCTATACTAAATTGCATCATTTTTATGATACAATGTGTAAAGAGTGTGGCGACTTAAATTATGCAAAACGTTTTCAAACTACGGATTTAAAAGATCAAGTTGCCGTAATTACAGGTTCTCGATTAAAAATCGGATATCATATTACTTTAATGTTATTACGTTCTGGTGCAACTGTAGTCGCTACAACACGATTTCCAGCAGATTCTGCGATTCGTTTCTCTAAAGAAGAGGATTATAAAGAGTGGAGTGTTCGTTTACATATTCACGGACTTGATTTAAGACATATACCAAGTGTAGAAATTTTCTGCAATTACATAGAACAAAAATACGATCGATTAGATATTTTAATCAATAATGCAGCACAGACTGTAAGAAGACCTTCCGGTTTTTATTTTCATTTAATGGAAAATGAAAAATTACCTGTAGACAAACTACCAAAGCTTGCGCAAACGTTGTTAAAAGACCATACCAGTTGTTTAGAAGAATTGGCAAACTTAAGTGTGTCTACTTCTAAAACGAGTAAAAATAATGTGCTACCAGTTACTTGGCATGGTCCAGAACCAGGAATTGGATTGCGTAGTTCCGCTCAGTTAAGTCAAATTCCGTATAGTTTTGATAACTCCTTGCAAACTGCAGAAGTATTTCCAGAAGGCGAATTAGATGCCGATTTACAACAAGTAGATTTAAGGAAAACGAATAGTTGGCGTTTAAGGTTAGGAGAAATAGAAACTACGGAAATGGTGGAAGTACAGTTGGTAAATGCCGTTGCTCCTTTCGTTTTATGCAATCGCTTGTCTAATTTAATGATGAAAGAAAACACGGGTAAAAAACATATTATCAATGTTACAGCAATGGAAGGGAAGTTTCATCGATTTAAAAAAGTAGACAGACACCCGCATACTAATATGGCCAAAGCATCTTTAAATATGTTAACACATACATCTGCATCCACTTTTGCTAAATCTGGTATTTATATGAATGCCGTGGATACGGGTTGGGTTACAGATGAAGATCCTGCTGAATTATCTAAAAAGAAAGTAGCTATTCATGATTTCCAACCTCCGTTAGATATTGTAGATGGTGCTGCAAGAGTTATGGACCCGTTAATTGACGGAATTAACACAGGTAAACATTGGTGTGGTAAATTCTTGAAAGATTATTTTCCTATTGACTGGTAATCGAGAAATAAATTTAATATATTTTCTTTATAAAATATTATAAACACCTTAATGTCAGTTTGTTTTATTATTATTATTCAATAAAAAAAAACATCTAATTTTAAACTTTAAAGAAAAGAAGGCAATAAATATGTTGTATATCGTAAAAATGTAATCATATTTGCAGCTAATTAGTAAAATAAATTTAATTACACTATTATGAGTAAAGGAACAGTAAAGTTTTTCAATGAATCTAAAGGATTTGGATTTATCACTGAAGAAGGAGTAGAGAAAGATCATTTTGTACACATTTCAGGTTTAATCGACGAAATCAATGAAGGTGACAATGTTGAATTTGACTTACAAGAAGGAAACAAAGGATTAAATGCAGTTAACGTAAAAGTTATCTAAAAAATATACTTCAAGTTTTATAAAAGTCCATCAATAATTGATGGGCTTTTTTTTGTGCTTTTTTTAAAGACAACTCCTTAATTTAAGTTGACTGCGAGGTTATATTTTAAGCAATAACCTAAAAATATCAAAGAAATCTATATTATAGAAATAAAAAAATAATTAGAGAATCAGCGTATCTGAACTCTAATATCATTATAGTTTTTAGAAAAAAATTATTTTAAATTATTAAATTCTTATCTATATTAGCAGAAAAAAAAAACTTACGCTAACTGATTGATACACTAAAATTAATGAAAAAGATAACAGCACTCTTAATATTTTATATACTAAGTTCCTCTATTTTACTTGGACAACTTAAATACCCATTCACTAAAAGTAAACCCGTAGTTAATACCTATCATTCTATAGAGATTACAGACAACTATCAATGGTTAGAAAATACAGATACTCCTGAAGTTTTAGATTGGGTAAAAACACAAAACAAAGTTTCTTTAAAATATTTAAAAAAACTAGCAAATTCTAATGGTTCTAAATCAAATATGAAATCTTTTACTTGGAGCCAAATGGAGTATGATAAGTATACGGAGTCAAAAAAGAATCAAGATTATTATTACACATTAATGTATCCTGGTCGAAATTCTCCCTTATCTATTTATTATGCAAAGGGGAATAAATCTAGTTATCAGAAATTGATAGGACCTAATTCTATTTCTACGAAAGATCGAATTATTTTCACGCATTTAACTCCTTCTGATGACGATCGTTTTTTAGCCTATCAGTATAATAGGAATGGTAGTGATTGGAAAGAAATTAAAATAGTAGGGATTAAAAAAAGACACTTTTTTAAAGAGGTATTAACAGAAGTGGTATCGCCGCAAATTAATTGGTACGGTCTCGGTTTTTTTTACATAAAGAATAAATACAATGAGAATAAAGTAAGTCGAAGTTTTCCTGAATTAATGTATCATACCTTAAATACAGAACAAACTGAAGATGCTAAAATTTTTAATGTTGATTCCAAAGATGAGTATTTAAGTTTATATGGCGTAGGCAAACAAAGCTTATACATTCTTAAAAAATCTGATAAATCTAAAAATAATTTCAGTTACTTTTATTTGAGGCCAAAACAAGATATAAAAGAGTTTACGCCTTTATTCACAAATATAAAATATGATATGAGTATTCATCGTTTTAAAAACGATACGATAATTGCTAGTACAAAAATTAAAAATAAAAAGTATTTAATCAAGTTTCCTATATCCGCTCCTAAAAAATGGAAATTACTCAGTCCTTCTTATAATAGTGCTGTTTTTATAAGTGCTGAGCTTGCTGATAAAAAAATAGTTTCTTCTTTTCAAAGTGAAAACTCATCTATACTAGCAATAACCGATTTTAACGGTAAAGTATTAGGAGAAGTTGTTACTCCAGAGGGTTTAGCAGTAAGTAGTTTGTATTACAATAAAGAAAAGAAAGAGTTTACGTTCAAACTATCTTCTTATTCAGTGCCTCCCGTAACCTGTCAATTAAATTTATCAACTTATACATTTACCTATTTAGGGAAAAAGGCAGTTGCTTTTGATGCCTCAAATTATAAATTTACAAGAACAAAATTCACTTCTCATGACGGTACAAAAGTGCCAATTTTTATTGTTTATAAAGATTCTTTGTCAACAAATGGAAACACCCCTTTTTTAATAAAAACGTATGGAGGTTATGGTGTTATTGAAAAACCATCATTTGATCCGGGTATTATTTCTTTTATAGAAAATGGTGGGGCATTTGCCTACGTTCATATAAGAGGAGGAGGAGAGTTTGGATATAAATGGTGGCAAGAAGGTCGAAATCTCAAGAAGAGAAATGGTATTTTAGATTTTATCAAAGCTGCTGAATATTTAATTAATGAAGGCTACACAAAACCTAGAAAAATAGGTATAATAGGCAGCTCACATGGCGGATTTATAGCGGGTGCCGCTATGATTGAAAAGCCTAACTTATTTGGTGCTGCCGTAATTAATGTTGGTGTTTTAGACGTGTTACGCTTCGAAAAAACAGAAGCTGGTGCCGCTTATGTGAATCGAAATGAATTCGGTACGGTTAAAAAGAAAGAAGAGTTTAATAATATGCTTTCGTTTTCTCCTTTTCATAACATAAACGAGGCTATTAATTATCCCTCTACTTTAATTATAACAGGAACGAATGACTCAAGAGTGCCACCTTATCAATCTTATAAATTTGCAGGAAAATTACAAAATGGTTTAAAACAAAAGAATCCTATATTATTATGGACTCAAGAAAATGAAGGGCACTATGGAGCGAGTCAGTATAATAGTTATATAACAGAATTGACTTTTAAATATTCTTTTTTAATCAATGAGTTAACTAAGACTGATTAAAAGTATAAATCATTAGTATGCACAGAGTACCTTATAATTACAAAATTATTTTTATTGAAAATATTTTGTGATACACCTTTATCGAAAGACCTTGGAAGGGAGTAAAGTAAAGCCGTAATTAAATTAAAACTAATTTCAGGGATATTAGAATACAACAATCAGATTTTTTTTATAAATTCGTATTAATTCATCATCTCTAAAAATATAAATTAATGGATCTAATCAACTATGTAATTATTGTATTAAAAGTTATAATCTCTATAAGTATGTTAAATGTTTGGTTAATTCAATCAAGAAAACCAACAAAATGGAGAGGTGGTGCTGCCAAAACTATTATTGAAGAATTCCAAGTATACGGTTTATCAAGACAATTTTGTTATGTAATAGGCTTTTTAAAAGTAAGCTTGGCACTAATATTAGTGGCTTCGATTCAATTTGAGAACTTGGCGTTAATTGGAAGTTTAGGTCTAACTATTTTATTGATAGGCTCAATAATTATGCATATTAAAGTAAAAGACGAGTGGTATAAATCATTTCCTGCAACTTTATTTATTGTAATAAACCTGATTATTGCCTATGCATCTGTTTAAAAGTATTTATAAAAGGTTTTAAATGCTATAAATAAATTTAAAGCTGCAAATGTAAAAGCAGGAGAGGATTTAATGAAATTATCTTTAATTTTTAGCCTCACTATAAAACCGGCAACCATTAACAAAGATAACCCGATGGATGCGGCTAATAATAATATGGGATTAAAGTAGAGACCAATTAACAAACCCATCGCACCTATTAATTGCAAAAATCCAGTTAGTTTTCTAAACTCTGGCAATTCATAACGCTTAAATTCGGAAATAATAAATTTTGAATAAAAGCAATTAATTCCGAAATAAATAAACGCCAAACTTGAAAACCAAGTTAATACTATAAGTAAATCCAATTTATTTTTATTTAATGTTAAAGAATTATAGTTTACTACAAGGTTACGATAAAACAATAAATATTTAAGCCAACAAAGCAGTTTTATATACTATTTAAAAAATAATTTTAGGTTTCTGATGCAACATGGATAGGCTGAAGTTTAGCTACAGAGGATATTCTTCTAATTATATCAATAATGGTTATTTTCTTTAAGGTTTTTTAGTAAAACTCAAAAACAGTAAAGTATTCATAAAAAAAAGGTTGTCTAATTCAGACAACCTTTTTAGAATCTTTATAATTTAAAATTACTATAAAATTTTCGGTTTATTTAATATCTTTCTTTTTAAAAAAAGAGTATAATTTCTAAGACAATTTTTATTCAATTACAGTCACTAAATCTTTCATTGGTTTCCTAACTTTTGTAAGGTTTACAAGCCAATCTTTATCTTCTTGTCGATAACCTATTGGTAATAAAACTGCGCTACGTAATCCTTTTTCTTTGAAACCTAAAATTTCGTCTACTGCAGCAGGATCAAAACCCTCTAAAGGTGTTGTATCGACTTCTTCATAGGCAGCTGCAGTAATCGCTTGAGAAAAAGCAATGTATGCTTGTTTTGCAGCATGATTAAAGTTTTCTTCAGCATCTTTTTGAGGATAAGCGTTTAATAACATCTGACGATAATTTTCCCAGCCTTCATTTTTAAACCCACGAATCTCGTTTGTTAAATCAAACATATAGTTAATTCTATCTTCAGTGTAAGTATCCCACGCAGCAAAAACGAGTAGGTGAGAGCAGTCTGTAATTACAGATTGATTCCATGCTATTGGTTTGATTTTTTCTTTTATGGCTTGATTTTTAATTACAAAAATCTCGAAAGGTTGCAAACCACTTGATGTCGGAGCTAAGCGAGCGGCTTCTAAAATACGTTCTATTTTATCTTCCGCTACCTTTGCACCATTCATTGCTTTTGCAGCATATCTCCAATTTAATTTATCTAACAATTCCATATTTTCAATTTTATAGGTTTATTTTAAGCTGATTTCAGAACCTATTTTTTTTTATCAAAAAAACTTGAGTTCGTCGGAAACTCAAAAATTTCTAAATTAAAATAGGGCACAGCAGCTATGATATGATCAAATATATCTGCCATAATATATTCATAGTTTTTCCAGCGTTTGTCGTTACTAAAAGCATAAATTTCTAAAGGAATTCCTTGAGTGCCTGGTGCTAGTTGACGCACCATAATCATCATCTCTTTATTCGTTCCAGAATGATTTTCAATATAAGTTTCAATATACTTTCTAAACACTCCAATATTGGTTAAATTTCTGCCATTTAAAAGCAACTCTTTGTTGATATTATGATGCGTGTTAAAATCTTCAATATCAGATTGACGGGTTTCTAAATAAGCGGAAATAGAATGAATTTTTTTTAACCTATCAATCTCGTCAATAGATAAATAACTTATACTATTTAACTTAATATTTAATGACCTTTTCATACGTCTTCCATCAGAATTTTCCATACCTCTCCAGTTTTTAAACGAATCAGAAATTAGAGCATAAGTTGGAATGGTTGTTATGGTTTTATCAAAGTTTTGAACTTTTACCGTAGATAGATTGATCTCAATAACATCGCCGTCAGCACCATATTTTTCAAAGGTTATCCAGTCACCAATTCTTACCATATCATTTATAGAAACTTGAATACTGGCAACAAAACCTAAAATAGTATCTCTAAAAACTAGAATAATAACAGCTGAAGCTGCACCAATAGTCGTAATAAATTCAATAAATTCTATTCCCGTAAGAATGGCAATAGCAGATAAGACTCCAAATACCCAGGCAAATATCATAAACACCTGAATGTAGCTATCTATGGGTTTGTCTTTTAAGCTTGGTAAAGTTTTGAAGTAATCTTTAAGGGTATTTAATAGGCTACGGACAATCCAAAGTATAAGGATAATCGCAAATACTTGTAATCCTATTTTAACAATATTTTCAAAAAAAACAAAATCAATAAAAACAATAGGTGCAAGTTTTAATGCAAGGATTAAGGGAATAATCTGGGCAATATTTCTTGGTCCTTTATTCTTTACAAGTAAATTATCAAAATTAGTTTTAGTTTTAGCAGTAAACTTTGTAAATAATTCTATTATAATTTTTCTAATTATAAAATGGACTAAGAACGTAATGATTAATAACCCGACTAGTAAAACTAGCATATTTAAATATTTAGCTGATGCCTGAGACATTCCAGTCTTCACTAAATAATCGTATAACAAATGTCCAATATCCATAATCATGCAGTTTTATAAGAAAGTCTATACATTGTAAAATTTAGACTTTTAATTCGATATAAAAATAGGTATTCCTACATACAAATACTTTAATTTAATAAGTTTTATTTCTGATGGATAAAAAAGAATCGTACTTACATATAGCTATTATGTAAACGTTTTTTTATGTCTTTTAGATAAAAAAAAGGGTAAGCCAACATATGCAGTATATATATTCTTAAGGCTAAGCAATCTACTTAAATGTATGGCGCAGCTCATCTGTTGAAGATGCCTTTAATAATTTGTTAAATATTTTTATAATATCAAAATTTTGAGTGATTTCTTCAGATACTGCAATTCCAGAAATACCTGTTTCTAAAATATCTAAAACATCTGTTGTTTTGATGCCTCCAAAACCAATAATTGGTGTTTCGGTTTTTAAGCCTTCAACAATTGCCGTATAACCTTTTAAACCTAAAACTAGGGGTGTATTATCTGTGGTCGCTAGTTGTCTAAAAGGACTTAAACTAATATAATCAACTTGTTTACTAATTAATGTTTCGCAATCTTCCAAGGTGTTTGCTGTTCCTCCAATAATTTGCCAAGTGTATAAATGCTTTCGAGCCGCAATAGGGCACGCATCTGTTTTTCCTAAATGAACACCATCTGCTTTTACCTCTCTTGCGATTTTGAAATGATCATTTATAATTAATCTCGTTTGAAAATAAGAGGTGATTTCTCTAACCTCTTTCGCTAATTTTAAATATTTTTTTTCTGAAATATTTTTTAAACGCAATTGCACTAATTCTGAACCCGCTGAACACGCTTTTTGAATGTTTTCTATATGTTCCTTTGGAGAGCTTCCTTGCGATATATAATGTAGTTTAGGAATCATGATGTCTTCATTTTAGTAAGAAAGATAACTGTGATAATTATTAAGAACGTTAAATAGCTACTGTTTTAGAATACTGCATGAAATTAGTTTCTAAGCGCTTTAACATCGGATTTATTTTTTCTGAATAGACTACATATTGGCACTTGTGAATACCTTGTGTAATAGCCAGAAGATCTGTGTAAGCAGATTTAGCAGATAAAAAATCGGCATCATCTATATTAAATATTTTTAGTTGCGTTATATTTAGGCCTTCTGATAAAAGTAACTTACAAACTGTTTTGGGTGTAGCAATAAGAATATCTACACCTTCAAAAATCTCTGAGGTTAGCATTTCAATATGAAGTTTATCATCACAGGCATAAACTCGCAACGAACTATGTCTGGTATATGTTATAAAAGCGTCATATAAAGCTAATGCACAATCTCTATTTTCTACTAAAACCAATGCTCTAGGCGCAGAACCAACTTCTTCACATTTTAATTTTTGTAAGGTAGTAAGTATAAGCGTGGTTGTTTTTCCAGTATTTTCTGAAGCGGTACAAAATATATTAGCACCACTTTTTATTACTGGTATGCTAGCACTTTGAAAAGGAGTAGGGATCGTAATTTCTAGAGATTCGAGCTCCTCTTTTATATGGGAATGTAATTTTTTAAAAGGCATAGGAATTAAATAGGTAATTATTTAGTAAACTGGTCACTATAAAGAAGGCAAATATACAACTAAATTGATGTAAGTGTTTTTTCTGTTATGCTTTTTGCTAGAAGTAATTTCTTCTCATTTTTCATCAAAATAGTTTTAATTACTATTTTAAAACCCATTAAATACTTCGTACTCATTTTACCTATTTCATCAATGAATTGATTTCTTGTGGTGAAAAAGTTCTTGTATTTGACTTTATTAAAACAGTTCCTTATTTAAAACGAACTGTTTTAATAACTATGCATTTTACTTTATGATAGGATACATATGTTTTGTTAAACATTAAATGAAAAATAGTGTTAATTCAGGGGCATTCTGATTAAACTTATTGTTTAAAAATCATTTTTGAAACACTAATACCATTTATTAGTTTCAAATTTAAAAAATATGCCCCCTTGTGAAGTGCACTTATATCAATTTTTCCTGATTTAAAATTGACTTTATACGCTCTTATTTCTTGTCCCAGTAAATTAAAAATCGTAATTTTTTCAATGATTTCTTTCGAGTTTATACTTAGCTTGTTTTCGGCTGGATTTGGATACACCTCAAAGACAAATGCGCTCTTCTTATAAACATTTGTATCTAAAACTAAATCTGAACTAGCTTTCCAGTTACTAGCTAGAGCATTATCAGAGTTAACATCTATAAGCTCTAAATAAAATCCGTCACCATCTGCCCCTTCTGGCCAAGGCGCCTTATCAAAATATTGTACTTCATCAATGAGATTTCCGAAAGCGTCTACTAATACTAAATTATGACTGTTATTTGATAGATCTCTATGAAATACATCAAAAGGTTCGACACTATATTTCGTTATGAACGTATCTCTATCTCCTGCCAATTGAATAGATTGCCCAGCTGCAATGGATGCATTATTTGCAAATTGATATGAAACACCCAGTTTAACTAAGTATATTCCTGTTAGATCTACGATTGTAGTTCCTGTATTTTTAATTTCTATAAACTCTAGGTCATCACTCTCTGGAAACTCATTTGTTTCTTGCGGATTGTAATCAATTTTAGTAATAACCAAAGAAGGAGTTTCTACTGCACTACAATTAGAAAATCCACCAAGGTTATTCCCCATCCATGTAATTCGTTCCTGCATCCAAGTTTTCATATTGTTCACTTCACCTGAAAAATCATCAATCGTATTCCATCGCGCATTCTCCCGAACTACAGCTTCAGAAATTAATGCGACGGTGTTGTCTATTAAACCAGTTACATAACTATAGCTTAGAGCTTCTCCTGGTTTTGTAACTTCGTCAAATCGCTTAGCTAAATAACATTTAAATATTGCGTTTTGAAATAAATCGCCCCAAAAATAAGCTCCGGTATTACTATAATTAAACTGCCAAACATTAGTAAAACTTCGGTCAAAATAAACTCCAAACATGTAGAGTAAGTCATTACCAAAGGTTAAATTATAATCCCAAATAGGACCCGCTCTTAATTTACCGCCCCGATCTTTATGATAATATGTACTAAGCGCGTAGGCATCCACATTTGATGCTATTTCTGCCATAAGCATATAATCTAGAAATGAAGGCACATCGATAATAGATGGGTAACCACTTATAATATTCGAATTCGAAGCATTATCGTCTAAATCTCTGAAAACTGACTGTATATATGAAGATTGTATTGATGTGATATCATCTGAATTTGGTTTTTCATGAATATATCCAGCGCCATTGTTAGACCATGCCTCAGGATCTTCTTCATCAGGTCTATCAGTCTGCATAAGATATCCACCTGTTACCTTTGGAAATGAATTTTCATCATCAGATAGTTTTGCGATATCTACTCGGTCTCCATCACGTTTTATTTTTTCTGAAAGCGCATATAAGCCTATGTAATCTCCATTAAGTATGACTTCACAATATTTTAAATTGACAGTATATTGGCCCATTTTTCTCGCCATTTCATAACTAATATAGTCACGCATCATACTGTCATCAAAAGCAAATGAATTTAAAATCCAGTCATCTTCCTTTGCCATGCCAAGTAATTCCACTCCTTTATCTTCTAAACCATCATCTTCTAAAGTATCAATGCCATATGGTTTTTTGGGCAATGTTTGGGAAGAAGAACCTCTGGTTTCGATTCCAATTGTTCCAGCGTAATTTATAAATTCTTCCGTATTTGCATCGGCTAGAAAATTTCTAGAACCATCTGGTCTCTGAATTATTTTCATAGTACCAAGTATTTTTGGTTCATCAGGAATTGTGGCACCATTTTCTGTGTTGATAATAACAATAGGTAAATTACTACTTGTAAAGGTACTATTGTTTAAAACATAGGATTGACTATATACAGGAGACGGTAAATAATTTTCTAAAAATATTTGTGCTTGCACCGTAATGTTCCCGTAAATTTGAATAGGGTTTGAATATATCGGAGATGTGTCTGTAGGAATATTTCCATCAATCGTATATCGTATTATTTCTTCTGAAGTATTTCCAGATAAAATTAAACTTATGGGTGCATCTAATAGACCACCTGGATGAGAAAAAACAACTTCACTCTGAATACTTCCTAAATATTCTTGGTTAGAGTTTTCATATCCTGGAGTAGTCTCCAAGTAACTCACAATCTCTCCAGAAGCTATAGATATGCCAATAGAAGTATTTGTAGGAAGATTCTCTGCAATTATTTGATGAACAAGAGTGCCAGAAGCATCTGTTAAACTTAATGTTTCTGAACTTGATGATATTTTAAAATTTGTATGAAGATTATTCGCTGTTAATTTCAAAATAGCAGGTGGTTCAATACCCACATTGTTCGGAGCTGAAAAAACTACAGATAGAAAAGGTATTATTGTAAAATCTGAGGAGTTTGAACTAATGTTATGTGCTTGAATGGTTATAATATTTTCACCTTCGTTTAAAATTGAAGTAAAATCTGTAATCATAAACCTTTCCGGACTTCCTCCGGAATACATTTGAGCTTCATGATCAGTAATCGTACCTGAATTATAAGTAGGAGGTGTTCCATTAATATTAGCTCTTGCAACTTCAACCCCATTTATGTAAGCAACGAAGGCATCATCATAGTCTAAATCTAAAATTAATGAGGAAATAGTTGCTAGATTATTAATATTGAATTTTTTTCTAAGGTATATAGATTCTGTACCATTTGGAATAAGGGTAGCATCATCTCCATCAGCATATCCAAACCCAGAAGAACCTGAAGACCAACCTACATCGTCAAAATCTAAAGTATTCCAGTTAGAAACTGGCTCTGAAGTTGGAATTAGGTACTTAAATAGATCTCCTTGATTAATAAGTGTTCTGTTATAGCTATTGGGAATGCGATCTTTCGATGAAGCCCATAAAATCATATATTCACCAGGCGCTAAGGTAATATTTGGAAATGTCCATTTTGTTAGATCATTTACATCATCTGATAAAGACCAATCATTAATTGAAACCTCTTGGTTTCCAAAATTATGAATTTCTAACCAATCTGGAGAATCTCCATCTTCGTCTGTATATTCTGAATTGGAGGAAACTACTTCATTTATTCTTACTGTTTGTCCATTGCAAAATAAGGAAATTGATAAAAATAATAATGTACATAAATTTTTCATAAAAAATTTTCGTAATAAATGATTCACAATATTAATCTATATTAAGTCCTTGAACAAAATAAACGACCATACAAATTCAATACAGATTAAATAACCAGTCTTTTAAGTTTAATTTAAGGAAGGTTTTTTACACCAATTCTTTTGGATAGATCTTTTTATGAATTTAAGTCTTATTTAGTATATTTCTATTATGGTATCGTTTTTAGTGAAACCTTTAAAAAACATATACATATATTAGGATAAATATTTCTGACCAATAAAATTTTTCCATTGGATTTATAACCATAATTTTTTTTTAAGCTTGTAACAAGAATTATGTCTTGTAAAAAAAAAAGAGAAGAAATTTAAATTATCTCAATCTCTGTCTTTAAGTATTGGTTCTAAAATTTCCCAAACATTTTTTGCTAGTACTTTATGACCTTCAAGTGTTGGGTGAATTCCATCAGATTGATTTAATTCAGCAATACCGCCCACATCCTTTAATAAAAATGGAATTAATGGCAATTTGTTCTTCTGTGCTAAAACAGGAAAAATAGTTTTAAACTCAGCTGTATATTCTTGCCCCATATTTGGAGGTATTTGCATGCCTACCATAATAATTTTAGTTGCTGAGTTTTTTGATAAGACAGCATCAATAATTACCTGTAAATTTTGAGTTGTTTCTTTTAATGGTACTCCACGTAAACCATCATTTGCACCTAACTCTAATACAAAAATATCTGCTTTTTGATTTAGCACCCAATTAATTCTGTTTTTTCCTCCAGCACTTGTTTCACCGCTTATACCTGAATTAATAACAATATAATCTAACTGTAATGAGTCAATTTTTTGTTGAATAATTCCGGGAAAAGCATCATTTACATCCTCTAAACCATATCCTGCCGTTAAACTATCTCCAAAAAACACAATTCTTTTTGCTGTACTATTTTCTTTCAAATAATTGTTAGCTCCAATTGAATTTTCTTCAGTATTTTGATTCTTTTTAGAGGTGTCTGATCCACAAGATATTAACAGGAATACTGCTGAAAAATAACAAAACTTTAAGAAAATCTTCATTATGCTACCCTTCGAATTAAGAATCAATTGTCTATTTTTAAATTTTTGCATTTATTGTTAGAATATATATTAAATGAATACTATGTCAAAGATATTAAAGATAGATGAACTAGAGAAAACATATACGAGTGGTTCAAAAAAATTAACGGTATTAACCCATATTTCTTTTGAAATAGAGCAGGGTAGTATCTTTTCTATTGTTGGTCCTTCAGGAAGTGGTAAAACGACACTGCTTGGTTTGTGTGCCGGTTTAGATCATCCAAGCGCCGGTAGCATTGAATTATGTGGTATCAATTTACAAGATTTAGACGAAGATCAACGTGCACAGTTGCGGAACAAAGAAGTTGGTTTTATATTTCAGAATTTTCAATTACTACCGACACTTACTGCATTAGAAAATGTAATTGTACCCTTAGAGCTACAGGGTGAAAAGAATGCCACTAAAGTTGGTTTAGAATTGTTAGAGAAAGTAGGGTTGCTAGATCGTTCTCACCACTATCCATCGCAATTATCTGGAGGCGAACAACAACGGGTTGCGCTAGCAAGAGCATTTTCGAATAAGCCTTCTATTTTGTTTGCTGACGAGCCTACTGGAAATTTAGATGAAGAAACAGGTGAAAAGGTCATTCAATTACTTTTTGAATTAAATAAAGAAGCAGGAACAACTTTAGTAATTATTACACACGATTTAGATTTAGCCAATAGAACTCAGCAAATTTTAAGGTTAAAAGGAGGAAAGATAATGTCTAACGAAAAAATAATGTCTCTTTAATGCGTAAAACATCTTCAAAAAATTTGGCGCAGTGGCTTTTTAAAATGGCGTGGAGAGACGGAAAAGCAAGTATCTCTAGATTACTACTTTTTATGGCCTCCATTATTTTGGGTATTGCTGCGGTTGTTTCGATACAATTGTTTAGTGAGAACTTAAAAGACAATATTAAAAATCAGTCTAAAGCATTAATGGGCGCTGATTTTATTATTGATAGCAGACAGCTTCCTTCAAAAAAAGTACAAGCCATTATAGACTCTTTAGGTGCTTCTGGTTCAGAGGTTAATTTCGTTTCAATGGCTGCTTTTCCTAAGAATGAGGGAACAAAATTGGTAAAAGTTCGTGCCATAAAAGGAAATTTTCCTTTTTACGGAAACTTAGTTACGGAACCAGCAAACGCAGGTTCTAAATATCAGGAATTGGGCGGAGCTATTGTAGATGCGACTCTTTTATTGCAATACAATTTAAAGGCAGGAGACTCAATCAAATTAGGAAAGTTAATAGTTCCGATACTGGGAGCTTTAAAATCGATTCCGGGTAGTACCGCTATTTCTTCTTCATTAGCGCCAAATGTGCTGATTCCCTTTCGACTTTTAGATAAAACAGAATTATTACAATTGGGCAGCAGAAAAGAATACCAATACTTTTTTACTGCAACAGACGCTATAGACTTGGAGTTATTAGATAAAAAAATAGCTCCTATTTTAGATGATGAAAATGCTGATTTAGACACCCACACAAGTACTAGTAGACGTTTGGGCAGAAATTATGAAAATGTTGGTAAATTTTTAAATTTAGCTGCATTTATTGCCCTTTTATTGGGGTGTATTGGTATTGCAAGCTCAGTCCATATTTATATCAAAGAAAAATTAAAAAATGTAGCCGTTTTAAAATGTTTAGGAGCTACAAGAAAACAAACGTTTATCATCTATTTATTACAAATTATTGGAATTGGCCTGATAGGCGGTATCATAGGTTCTGCCATTGGTATCGCTTTGCAATATGTATTTCCGTATATTTTAAAAGATTTTTTATCTTTTGATGTTCAAATATCAATCACTGTACAGCCATTACTTATGGGATTAACATTGGGTGTTTTAATGTCCGTTTTATTTGCTCTATTACCATTGTTAGGTACTTGGTATGTGTCACCTTTAGAAGTATTAAGAGGAACGGAAGAAAATTTGGTAAAACCAAGAAAGGCACGCTTTCTTATCTTAGGAATTGTTATATTCTTTATCTTTTTATTTTCGTTTTGGATGTTAAAAAATGCCTTTAATGGATTCGTATTTACGATCGGTATTTTAATTACGTTCAGTATTATGGCAGGTATTGCAATCCTATTTATGAAAGTGATTAAAAAATATTTTCCAACTAAATGGGGTTTTACAAAACGTCAAAGTCTACTAAACTTATACCGTCCAAATAACCAAACAATGGTGTTGATTTTGGCTATAGGCTTGGGTACTTTCTTAATTAGTACGCTCTATTTCACAAAAGACATTTTGCTAGCGAAAACCTCTATTGAGAACAAAAAAAATAGTGCTAATATTATTTTAATGGATGTGCAAATCCAACAAAAAGAATCGGTTTTAAACACCATGCAACTAAAAGGTTTCGAGATAATAGATAACATTCCTATTATCACCATGCGAATGCATCGCATTAAGGGAACATTAGTGAATGATATTCGAAAAGACACAACTTCAAAAATGAATCGATGGATTTTAAATCGAGAATTTAGAACGACCTATCGCAATTCATTGCTAGATTCGGAAGAACTATTGGAAGGAAGTTGGACGAAAGAAGTAAAAGCGGGTGAACCTGTTTTAATTTCTATCGCTGATAATATTGCAAGAGATGCAGATTTAAAAGTGGGAGATCTTGTCGTTTTTAATATTCAAGGAGTTTTAATGGAAACTAGTATTGGAAGTATTCGAAAAGTAAATTGGGCAAATATGCAGCTTAATTTCTCAATTGTGTTTCCAGCAGGTGTTTTAGAAAATGCACCTCAATTTAATGTGATGACAACCTATGTGCCGAATGAAACCATTTCTGCTGACTTACAGAGAAATTTGGTTAAGAATTTTCCTAATATTACGATTTTAGATGTAAGACAGATTTATACGATTGTTGAAGACATTTTAGATAAAGTCTCTTGGATTATTAATTTTATGGCCTTCTTTAGTATTCTTACGGGTATTATTGTTTTAATTGGTTCAGTTCGAAATAGTAAATATCAACGAATAAAAGAAAGTGTACTGTTAAGAACTTTAGGCGCAAAGAGTGCACAAATTTTACAAATTACAGCACTAGAATATACCTATTTAGGAATGATAGGGAGTTTAGTTGGAATTTTACTTTCTTTAATTAGCAGTCAACTGTTAGCGGCATTTTTATTTAAGGAACCTTTTATTCCTTCTGTGGTTCCATTTTTAGTGTTTTTGCCAGGCATCACAATATTGGTTGTATTTATAGGATTAAGTAATATAAGAACTGTTCTAAAAAGCCCGCCCTTAGAAGTATTAAGAAAAGAGGTTTGATGAAATATATTTTTCTTTTCAAGACTCTTTGCACCTGTGTATTTCTTAAGATATATGAGTAACTGATGTCATTCAATCAAAAAAGTTGTTTTAATTTTTTAATAAATTTTAACTGCTTATGGACTATCGGTTCTTTTATAATGTATAAAATTAAAAGACAAATAAGAATTTTGAGGAGTTAAACTAATTAAATATTTTTAATTACGAATTTTAAGACCATGAAAAAACTACTTTTTATTTTAGCTGTATTCTCAATTTTTAACTGTTCAAACAACGAAGACATTAATCTTACAACATTTAATTCTGAGCTTTCAGTTTTTGAAAACTTAGAAAATGGCGTTGCTGTTTTAGATATTACAGCTGATCTCGGAGTGCAGGCCTAATATCGTCTTAAATATGGTGGAAGCTTTATATTTCATGTTAATGAAACAGACGGAACTATTATAGTTGTAGCAGATTATGCAAGTTCTGGAGCTACTTCCTGTGGTGATCATTTTGATTTTACCAATAGCACGTTAATTGGTGACGGACTAGAAAACACACAACGGATCATTGAGGAAAACTTTAATGACAATAGTATGGTTGGTAATGGTTTCGAATTTGGAAGTGATGCTTATGCTTTTAAGATCGTTTCTGATTTAGAATATCGAAATTATGATGATTGGCTTATTCCGAGCAGTGGTGCCATGAAAGCTATATTTGATAATTTGCACTCACAGGGTTTAGGCGGTTTTGATGAAACAGTTTATCATTGACATCTACAAAAGATGGCTATCAACCTTTTGTGATGAATTTTGATGCTATTGCATTGGTAGGCGAAGCCTTTTTAGGATGTTGTTTTAATTCTAATAGAGTTTTAATTGTTAGAAAATTATAATTTATTTATAAATTATAAGGTGTATCCTCAGTGAAAAAAAATTCTTGAAATATAGCGAACTATAGCCTCTAGTATTAACTATTTGTAAACACTAAAAATATAAGTGCACCTATTATTGAGACTACAAATTGAATTGCGAGTATAGAGGTTATAAGACTTGTATTCTTTCTATTTCTTTCTAGTAATAACATTGTTTTAAATGCGATACTTTCTTCTTTTGATATTTCTCCATTAAAAAAAATATCATCCATTTCTAAATTTTCATTAAATTTTGCCTTAGAATTTTCTTTAGGGATTTGTATGTTTTTCTTCTGTTGTTTTAATTGATTTGCGACGTCAAGGGTGATTGCACCATCCTTACAGGCCTTATCTATGGCATCTTTAATATCTTTAGTTTCATTAAATTCCACCATTTGTAGTCTTAATTGATTTAAGATATCCAGTGAAACTATATCATCTTTATGGGCTTTGAATACTTCTTCTTCTGTCATAATCCTTATTAGTTTTAATTCAATTTATTTAAAAGTAAAAATAAAAGTTACTAAAAACAACTTCAATGACTTGGGTCATAAATTACGTTTATAATCGTAATTACTTTTGATCTTACACCTTAAGAAAACAATTACTAATGTAGAAATAGTATCTCTAATTATAACGATCCAAAAATGGTCGAACAGATTGCTATAAAACAAGTAATAGTAGTAGCGAAAACCATAATGAATGCCTTCTTACTGATTTAGATAGGCTTAAAAAACGGATACAAACCTCCAGAAAATTAGATTCTTCGTAAATAGTTTAAGGACCATAAATATTTAAAACAAGAAATAATGAAATTTAAAGAAACATCATTAAAGACTGCTTATCTGATAAGTAAAAGTAATAAAGTGTTTATTTGTTTTGATAGTGAAAATGATAAAATCACGAACTATATTTTAACAAATGACTTAAATAGACATAGAGTCTTTTATGAAGAATTTGGACTTGTTCAAAAAATGAAAATAGAAGTAACAGTCATATTTAATACATAAAAACAATAAAATAAAGGTCGTTATATAGACCGGGCATAGAAATTTTAAAGGTGTAACCTCTAAAAAGCTTTCTGGCTGCTGCTATTACTTAATAGCATAAACAAAGACTGCCACATTATACAATAGACAATTAGATATCGTATTATGAGGCCGTCTAAAAGCTTTTTGAAACATTACCCTATTATTTTTTGTTTAACCAACTAGAGAATAAATATTGTTTATATTCTTTTGGTAACTTTATGGGTTTTATTTCTTTTATAAATTCGTATAAAGGACTATCAATAGCTCTATTCTTATTAACATTTTTAATTAATTGAATTATTTTTTTTTGACATTGTTCAGTTTCATTATCTCCAAGATCTTCTCCTAAAGGCGAATACATACACATTCTATTCTCACCTACGTCAAATCGAGTTTTTCCATTTTTCTTATTTAAAATAATAGTTGAATAAGGTCGAACTGCTTCTCTAACTCCTAATTCATATATTGCATTTGCATTATTAGTTGTTACGTATGCAATTACCAAATCAGCCTGCATTAATAATGAATACATACTTTTATCCATTAATCCTGAATCCTCAATTTCATTAGCTCTAACACATTTAAATTCTGATTTTTCCACAGAGGGTTTAATAATGTTTTTATACACTTTATCTAGATCCAATATTATTCCAGAAGTAGGATCAGTTTTTTTTCCAAATCCCATTATTACAAAGCAAATTTGTTTTTCTTTTTCCATATTTAATTCTTTTTCTTTGTTTTTTTTAACGCCTTAAGCCCAACTTAATTACATAGTAAACTTAGCCACATATCCTTAATTATTGATAGAGTATGAAGATTAATGTGTGTCTTAAATGTAATAATTTTACAATTTTTTTATAAATATATAAAAAAAAAAGAATTAATATTGAAGTAATCTACAGTTTAAACTGCAGATTACCGCAATATATTTGATATTTCACTTTACAATTAAACAAAACCACTTCAAATTATATCTAATAAAATTTTGAATTATGTACATACAATTATATGTTATCTAAATTCTTTGATAGTTGTGTGCAATTAAAAAATCGTGTTTCTTAAAAAATACTTAAAAAAGTTTTTTATGCAGGTATTATAGTTCGTTTGTATTTTTAATTTAGGGATTATTTTATTCCTTTTTTAAATCTACACGTTGCCTTATCTAACTAAACCTTTGGTTAAAAGCGAAAGTTTTTAATACAATGTTTTGAAAAAATTATTCTCAAAAGTTCTTTTACAAAATTAATGGAACACTTTGTATGCTAAGACGCAGAAGGGAAGCATAATGCGTGTGGAATGACTGTTGTCATTTTTCTAACCACAAACAACAACTAACTTTAGTACTTATTCTAAAAAATAATAGCATAAAGAATTTAACAACTTTAATTCTTGTCCTCTTTTCTGTACTATCTTTTAGTCAGTCTAAGCAAAGAAAAGAGTTTCTAATCGATAAAGTGCAACCAAACGATACCTGTATCGCTGGAGAAAATATCAAAGTAAATGCTGTGGTAAATAGTGACCTCATTATCGCAGGAGGAATTATGATTGTTGAAGACAGCATTCACGGAAATCTAACTTAGGCTTTTGGAGTATTACTTTCTTAGCATTAGCATGTGTTATGATACTGCGCATACTCACAGTTATTCCATTTACAAGCTTATTGCTGTCTATAGTAATTGTATCCGTTACTTATGATGTGTTAATCTTAAAAGTGTTTCGTATTAAAAAATAGTTAATTAAAAATTAGCATTAGTTCAACCCTAAATTGACCGAGTTAGAACGCGAAGATTTATATTTCTCTAATCTTACGAAGTTCTTTTGAAAGAATTGTTGAGGGCCTTCTAAGTTTTTATTATGGTGAATTTTATATCCATTACTTCTATGGGAGACAAAATAGTTGTTGTTTGTATCAAAGACAATAGGTTGCTAAAAGATAATGAAATGGAAGTGGATGCAGTCGCAATCTCGATGGATATGGCACTCTGCAAAAAACTAGGTTCAAATGGTATTGAATTAATCATCCTTTGCATTCTCTTTAGTACACTTAAAAGAGGCTAAAGAAGATTAAATACATAGACATTTTACGTCTAATAAACAGCTATAAATCTATCAGAAAACTATATTTAAGAATTATTTAAAAAGAAGCTAGGCAAATAAAAAAAGTTGATAAATCAATTAAATAACTTTTTTAATTTAATGCTATTTCAAGAGCATTATTCATGGATCGTTTCGAATGAAATATAATAGAAAAGTGGTTCTGCGGCTTTTTCTGTAAGTACTTTTTGTTCAGCTTTCCATTTCTTTCCATCTTCTAAAATCTCAGCGTAGGTCATTTCTTTAAGTTTTTTGTCTTGAAATTTTAACCTAATTATTGAACTTACTAAAAGATTCAAGTAAGTTGAGTCTAACTCGCTTTTAATAGATTTAAGATCTTCTTGGGCGGTGTCTTTATTAAATTTTTTATCTAACGTGGAAGAACAAGAAAAAAGTAAGACTGCCAATCCTGCAAGTAAAAGGTGTTTTTTCATTTTTTTTTTTTGTGTCTACTCTTTGCTCTCTGATTTTCGACTCTACTCCATTTTTTACTTTATTAGATGAACGCTAACTTATTTGTCTGCGGAACTATTATCCTTTTATTCTGCTGTATTTGTATCCTATCTAAATAGATAATAAGTATTCTTATTCCAAGAACAAACACCATAATCAGTAATTATTTTATTGCATGCCTTTTCGCCTGTGCATACATACAGCTTCTTATCTCAAAATTAAATGTTGTTATTTTGGTGAAATATAGCGGGTATTATAATAAGTACTATTTGTTGCAATTCATTTTTTTGCAAATTTACTTGAAATTAGAGGAGCAGGAGTGTGGTAAACCGCAAGTATAAATGTGGTTTACCGCAACAAAACACTATATAAAAAGTATTATTAGCATTTAATCTTTTAAAAATAAAGGAAATTAGGGAAGTAGGGAAGTAGGGAAGTATAAGCTATCGATAGCTAATGAATTACATTTATAAAGAATTTTTTTTACGTAATAATTATTAACCCAATGTAGTATCTTTATTTAAAACATAGGTCTGATTTTTTTGCGTTTGGCTATATCCTTAAAACCTTAAGAGAAGATTTCGTAGTTCTCAAAAATTCTTTTCACTTCTTCAAATCCTATTGGTTTTACGATATAGTTGGAGATTTCACTTATTTTACCTGCTCTTTCAATATCGATCGGGTTAACCGAAGAACTTAACATAAAGACAGCGATCTTTTTTATTATATCCTTTTTTAAACACGCATATTCTTCTATAAACATCCATCCATCCATGATTGGCATATTGACATCAAGAAAAATAACATCTGGTATCTTTTCATTCTTCGTTTTGTTCTTTGTAAGATATTGAATGGCTTTTTCTCCATCCGGAAAACTAAGAATATTTTCCGCTAATTTATTTTTATTAATAATGCTAGTTAATATAAATTGATAAATTTTATCATCATCGATGATACCTATTAGAGGAAGTTTTTTTACCATTATTTTTGTTTCTTTAAAATTATTTTGAAAATAGTTCCTTTATCTACTTCACTTTCTACAGTTACAGAGCCGCCTACTGCCTCTATTTGAGTTTTAGTCATAAAAAGGCCAACTCCTTTAGAATCGGGGTGTCTATGAAATGTGTTATTAAGCCCGAAAAGTTGATGCCCATATTTTTTTAAGTCTATCCCCAATCCGTTATCAGATGCAATAAGTAAGATCTCATTGTTGATGATTTCTGTGTGGAAGTGAATCTTTGCAATGCGATCAGGTGCACGATATCTAATAGAGTTAGATAGCAGATTTAGTAGGATACTTTCCATATACAGTTTTGGGTATTCAATATTAGGAGCTTCACAAAAATTAGAGGTTACTACTGCTTTTGAATCTAATATTTGAATATCTAAAATTGCTAGTGTCTTAGCAAAAACAGTATCAAAAATAACGGAGTCATACACAATATCTTTATTCCCTCGTATTTTTACCGACTCGATTAATTCGCTCAATGTTTCATTAAGACGATCAATAACGATTTCAATTTTAGAGAAGAGCATCGCTTTATCCTTTAAATCTGTGTTTTCTTTATAGAAATCTCTTAATACCATAAGATTACTAACAGGTGCTCTTAAGTTATGTGATGCAATATGTGCAAAACTAGAAAGTTGTCTATTTTTATTTTCTAGGTGGTGGTTGAATTCCTCTAATTGTAATTTTTGTTTTGAAATTAATTCAGCACGACTTCGTAATTCGTTATTGACCACTGATAATTTATTAGATAGCTCATTTGCATTTTTTTTGGACTTTAAAAGTTCCTGCTCATATTTTTTTCTTTGCGCAATATTGAATACTACAGAATGTGTATATAAATGGGTTCCCGAGATATCTTTTATTTCTATGGAGTTAACTAAGACAGGAAATCTAGTACCCCCTTTTTTTGTAAAACTAAAATTCACCTCTTCTATAGTGCCACTTAACTTTAAAGCAGGAGCAAACACATTTTCAAAATATATTTTTCCTCCAAGAGAAAGAAAGTCTGTGAACTTTTTTTTGTCGATGACTTCTTCTCGCGAATAGTTGGTGAGTTCTAAGAAATTCTTATTTGAATCAATGATGATACCATTGGGTAAAGAACAAAAAAAACCACTAGGAAAGGTGTTATAAAATTCTTTATAATCTATATTATAATCCATTAGCTGTGCTGGTTTTATCAAATCTATATTAAATAGTTTTTAATTGCCTCAGTTGTTTTAATGGGTGCACTAAGGTGAGGACAATGCCCTATTGCTTCTAATACGACAAGTTTGCTATTAGAGATGTTGTTGTTTACAAATTGTCCTACTTCCATGGAAGCAATAGCATCTGTTTTAGATTGTATAATTAGTGTATCCGAAGAAAGTTTTTTAAGGTCATTTCTGTTATCTCCTAAAAAGGTAACTTTTGCAAAATGGGTTGCTATTTCTGGGTTATTTTGACAAAAACTTGCTTCTAATTCTGCTGCTAACTCTGGTCTGTCAAGATTATCCATAATAACAGGCGCCATCGCACTAGACCAACCTAAGTAATTAGAATCTAAAGTTTCTAAAAGTTCGTCTATATCTTTCTGAGAAAACCCTCCAAAATAAGCAGCATCATTAATATATCGGGGAGATGGACCAATCATAATTAATTTTTTAAAGAGCTCTGGTCTTTTTATAGCTGCAAGTGTCACTATCATAGCGCTCACAGAATGAGCAACCATAAAAACGTCTTGTAACTTTAGAGCATCACAAATATTGATTAGATCATCTGCATGACCTTTAAGTGAATTATATTTATCATAATCATATGCCTTTTCATCAGATTTTCCAGAACCAACAAGGTCTATAAGAACTATTTTGTACTTGTCTTTGAAGTGAGGAGTAATAAATCTCCACATATTTTGATCACATCCATATCCGTGAACAAAGAACATAACTTTGCTACCGGTTCCCTGAATTGTTACATTATTTTGTTTTATTAACTTTTCTAACATATTATTGGTTTTAGTAAGAATGCAATTTCAGTTTTATGGGGAGCTTAACCTTTGAAAAAATTATTCAATAAACGTAATAATGTAAATTGAACCAAATAGATATAATACATAGTTCATCTAAATAATTTATCTTTTCATTGTTATTATAAAAGTAATCTTATTTACGCTTTATATTTAATTGAAACCTTTTAAATGATGTTTTATTAGGTTCAATAGATGATTACTAGGGTTAAATTAAATAAGTGAAATTTAATACAATTATTAAAAAAAGAAAAAATGACAGAAATTAAAATTAAGGAGTAAAGAATTTTAATTGAACAAAGTTGAATTTACTTTTCTCGTAAATAATAACTGTTTCTTTTTTTTGCTTTTCTCTAGAACTTAGAAGCTCTTGGAAATCATTTGATATTTGAAGGTAAGGGCTTACTAAGTAAAGTGTTTCGTCAGCTTCCGTTATTAATACTTGTAATTGTGCCGCGATGTCGATTGTTGTGAGGAATGTTGCCATTTATCTTAAATTGTTTACAATTCAGTAGATCAAAACTAAATGTTCCGATTTCAGAAAAATATTAGTTGTAATAAAAGGTTGTATTTGTTTAAATTTATTTTCACAAGCCTAAATGAAATTAGTCAAAGTAGAAACATCAATTTTATCAAGATTTAGTTTCATATTTATAATTACTTTCCCTAAAAAATCGTAAATAATTAGTTTGAAGTAAATTTAAATAGCATAAGAAGAGCAGGCCTGCGGTAAATTGTAGTTATAACTGTGGTTTTTCGGCAAAAAGTTACTCTGAATAAAAGCTTAATATAGCTGCAACAAACACTTTGTAAAAAGTATTAGTAGTATTTAACCTTTTACAAATACAGGAGATCAGGAAAATAGGGGAGTGCTCAATATTATAAAAAGTAATTTAAATCAGTATCAATATTAATGTATATAATTATACTTAAAATGGTAATTGGTGAAAAAAAATTATCCTCGAGAGTTTTCGAAAGTAGGGGAGTACCAGCAATTAATTTTGTTCGGTGTTGGCTAAAGTGTACAGAATTTAATTTCCCATTTCAAAAGGCGGAAAAATATCGAATGTAAGACCTAAAAATAATTGAAAACCACTATCAACAAAACGATAATTATAATTATCGTGACCATAAATACCCGAAATAAATAAACCAACATTGTTTTCGAAATATGAAGTTGCTGTTAATTCAAACCTTGATGGATTTACGAAAGGATGTGGTTTATCTATATATTCATAGTCTAAATTAAAAGAAACTCTGTCAAAGTGTAATTTTTTTTTCAAAAAACCTTTTTCCGATATTGAACAGAATTGTTCAATTCCTAATTTAAATCTATTTTTTCCGTAAATATTAATATCTTCCTGTGTATAACCTCCTATATCGAATAAATGTAATAAATTATTGTGAAATCTGTACCAGCTTAAATTAAATTTAGTTCCAGAAACTGGAGTAATATTTTCATCAAATTCTACAATGCGATAACTTAAAGCAATTTCAGTAAAGTTTGTTGAAAAATTTCCACTCTCACGATTCAATATGTTAGACAAATTAGTACCTGAGTTTATTGATTCATATACTTCTTGAGCTTCAGGTGTTCCGTCCACAATTGAATTAGAAAAAGCGGAATTGTTTTGTCCGTTAGAATAATGACCTGATTCAATCATGTATGAAAAAAAATACCCTTTTTCAGAGTTTTTATGATTAATTCTATATAGTTCTTGATATCCTAATCCAATTTTATAAGATGGTGTTCTCACAGGTCGTGAGCTATCATTATACATTCTTAATGTCGGATTAAAACCGATGTATAGAGTAGAACCTTTTTTATCTTTTTTATCCATAAATCTTTCACGAATGTTATTAAAAAAGGGCATTCGTAAAATCGGAGATGCCTCAAAGATTATCGTTTCATTTGAGGATTTCATATTTGTCTTATAACCTAAAGTTTGTTTATCACCAATTGGATATACGGCTGTAAATAATGATTTATCTTGTGAGTAAACTTTATTAACTGAAAGGACTAAAATGATAATTGTTAAGTATTTTTTCATGAAATTTTAATTTGATAAAATTATTTTTTCAAGGTTGTTTTTTTTATCTTCAGCTATACCGAAAGCCTCGAAATCACCACCTGTTTTAATATTAACAAAAGTTAAAATAAAATTAAGTTCATTATCGAAAAGATAAGTTTTGAAACTATTTTTAAATCTCTTAGAACTACTTATATAGAAAACATTATTTATCTCAATGTAAGTTTGTTGATGTAAAAAAGATCTTATTTTAGAAAGTTTTATTTCCGAAGCTTCTGTAATGTGTAATACTAAATATTTTGTTTTCATTTATTCTCAATTAGAGTTAGTTTAACCAATTTTAGCTAACGTGTTTCTGTATGATTTGTTATGTGTTTCAAGCAACTAATTTGTGAATACAAACTGACCAAGAAAGTTTGAGAGAACTTTGGTAAGTAGGTTTTTTCCAGCAATAAATTTTATAGGGTGTTGGCAAATCGTTTTTATTCTGTAATTAAAGTCAAAGTCAATTTTCCATATTGTTCTTGAGAATCATTTGCGTTAATTTGGTAAGTGTAATTCCCGTTTTCAAGCGGTGTTTCTCCAACGTAGTCTATTGGTTGTAGCGTATATGTTTCTCCATCAATTTCCAATTCCACAAACGCATATCTATATGCCGTTTCAAACGTCTTATAGTTTGTCATTTGTTGAGAACTAATATTTTCGAAACTCGTGTTTCCAGATGAAGTGTTTACAACAATATTCTGGAAATTAAACTGACTAACATTTGACAATCGAATATTTAATTCGGAAGTATTATTATCGTAATCACTTGAGCAACTGATTAATGTTGAAATTGAAATAATTAAAATGAGTATTTTTTTCATAAATTATGTTTTTATTATTTAGTTGTAAAAAAGCTAAAAAGGTTGCGTCAAATGTTAGTCAACGTGTTTGTGTATGATTTGTGCGACTGAGAAGTCGAAGATTTTTCGATTTTAGAAAATCGTTAGTTAAATGTTTTTCAGTTTATTATTTAGTTCAAATGTAAGCATATGTTTTATGAGTTGTTGGCAATAGTTATTTTCGTTTTTATATATTTAAATAGTTCCGACAAGTAGCTTCCAATAAATGCCGAAGGTATTGTTATGAAGAGAGCTCCTATTATTTCAAAAGGAAATAGGTTGTGTGTACTTGAATCATTTATACCATCAAAAACTATTCGACACATAACGCCAATTATAACGCCTACAGTAATTAATAGGGCTATTTTCGATGGTTTTTTATTTAGTAATAAAGTCAGAATTAAAGAACCCAAAAATGCACCAGCACCCATCAATTTATAGATACTAATTCCAAATAAACTCATCTCATTATATGGATTAAACCAATAGGAAAAGCCTCCTGCAATTATACCTACAACAATTATTAAAATATTAATTTTCTTTTTCTTTTTCATTTTTATCTAATTTTTGCCAACGGTTTTGTATAAGATTAGTGTGGGAGTTAGACAATCGAAGAATTGTCAGCCGAACCACAAGCTTATACTTATTTTATGTTTTTATCTTGTCGACTTAAAAATACTCAAATAAGAATAAGCGACATTGTAAATAAACCAAAACTTTCGGCTAAAACTAAAACCCCACATTAATTTTATACGTTGTTGGCTAACGTTTTTTTAACTTTTCTACTTTAATTAATCGTTCTTGAAACTTCTCTAGTTTAGGCTTTATATCTCCTCGTGAAGAAGTTTTTGAAAGTTCATGAAAGATTTCAATAGCACGGTTTAATACTCTAGTTTCGTTCTCGTAATCTTTGTT
>CAXMOR010000022.1:0-56805 GCA_964195455.1 uncultured Acidimicrobiia bacterium | reverse complement strand
TTTTTTAATTGATCAAGAATTTTTTAGAGAAAAACTTTTCTGGTGTTTTACCTACTAAAATATAAATACCTGTATTTAAGTGGTTTGCGTTTATCGATTGTTTAGCATTTACATTATTCAAAGACAATACCTTCGTTCCTAAAATAGTATAAACTTCTAAGGAAATTGGCTCTGCAATACTATGTAAAATCTCTAAATTTTTAGATGAATTATTATAATAAACAGAAAGTTTAGATGCTAAAAAATCTTCTTTTTCTAAAGATAAAGTTAAGCCAGAATTCCAAGCACCAACATCATTACCATCAGATCCAAAATCTATTGGACTATCTTCCGTATTACTTACAGCGTCATATTCTACTTTGCCAGTAGTTGGATTAAATGTTAAATTAGACGATGTAAGATCTGCTGGAGTACCGTTACCTCCTTTGATTCCTGTTATAGAACCAGTACCTTCATCTTGATTACCTACATTAGTACTAATCCATTGTGCTATAGAAGTCTCAAAAGTTTGTGTTCCACCAGGACCTGCACCCCAATCTGATGCAGCATTTTGATCATTATTCAATTTATTATCATAAAATAAGCTATTTGAAACAGTAGTATTACCGTTATCTGTTCTTATGGTTCCATAATCTTGGTTAGTAGTACCAGTTGTATTTTGAAAAAATGTACAATTTGTTATACTATTTGTACTATTAGCCCCTGCAACATATATAGCAGCACCACCAACAGCACCAGCATCACCAGTTGTTTCATTATCATAAAAAGTAGAACCAGTTATGGTAAAATTTGCTGAATTAGCATACAAAGCCCCCCCTTTTGTAGCTGCAGAATTACTTTTAAAAAGTGAATTAGTAATTGTAATTGTCCCAGATTGACCATAAATAGCACCTGCTTCTTCTATAGAAGTATTATTTTCAAATGAACTGTTTGTTATATTCAAGTTTCCATTGGCAAAAAATATGGCACCACCACCAACTCCATTATTTACAGTATTATCTGTTAAGGTACAATTGTCAAAGGTTACTGTAGCTCCAGCATTATTATTATATAAAACGCTACCCCCACCAAGTGTTGTACTATTGCCTGAAAATGTAAGATCTTTAAAAGTCACATTTGCCGATGTTGGTCCATTTATCGTAAATAGCCTTTTATTACCACTAACTCCAGTTATAATTGAGTTAGCATCCAGGCCTTCTATTGTGAATGCAAAACTTTTATTAGTTAAATTAATTCCTAATGATAAATTAAGAGTCCCTATAATTACAAGTTTATCACCACCAGAGGTTATTTCTCCAAGTGCATTTCCGAAATTTCCGTAAGCATTTTCAACGCTTGAACCATCAGATGCACCAGCACCTGATGCTGAAACATAAACGGTATTTTGCGCGATTGATGTAAAACCAGTAAAAGCAATAAATAAAAGAGTTAATAAAGTAATTTTTTTCATGTTTTGGTTGATTTAGTTAAAAGTAATTATAAAATACAAATAAGCGAAATGAACATTAATTAATTCTTAATATTTTATTAATAAAAAGCGTTATTAGTAAAAATAACCTTTAAATATTATGTTTTTTATAATTTTAAAATAGTAACCTTGGGATATAATTATACTTTAAAAGTAAACTACTCATTTTAATAGTTTTTTATTCTCTTTTTGAAATTATCTTTGCAAAGCGTTAATTGTTATTACCCAATATTAGATGCTAGGGTCGACATATCTGAAATTATAACACCTGCAAATACAATTGGATAAGCTCTATTACGCGCATCAGGTTCTATCAATACTGGCAAATTTAAAAGAAATTCCGTTCCTGGTGATACTGATGCAGAGCCAAACGAATAAGCAAAAAACCTGTAAGTGTTCGCACTTACTTACTTACTTACTGAGCATTTACTTTGAATCCATAGAGTCTTGAGCTTTTAACTATAACTTCAGGATGATACACATATTAGTAATTAATTAACTAATCGAATTATTACTAAAAAAAAGTATGCTCATTTGCATTTATCTTAGTTTTTAATACTGCCGTAATTATTTTCGCTTATCTAAATTTCTTTTTGGGAACTCTAGTTTCAAAGGCATTTCGCCTCGCAACATTTTTGCACCTAAACCTGTTAGCCATAAATAATGGTCTGAGGGTACACCATCATTGTTTACAAAATGTGCTTTATCACTATTTGGTGGGGTATCTGATACTTTCATAATTGCTGTACCTTCATCAATTTCATCGAACATAGCCACATAAATCATTTCTGAACCTGCTAAAATTGCGTTTGACATTTGATCCCAATAAAACCTGCCTCCTAGCCTTGGTATGGCTCCATAAGCGGTATATCTTGCCAAATTGGGTTTGCTTAAAGAAAGATTTCGCCAACTAAAACCAGGTGTAATTACTGGCACATAATCTATGTTTCTTTCTTTGGCCCATTTTAGATCTGCAATAATATGATCTCTTAAATGGTCGCCAACTTTATGAACTAAAGGCGTAAAGCGTTGTACCATCCAGGGTAAAACAATATCTGCAGATGCTATAATTGTATGTAAATAGGGATCTGGCAAACAATCTTTATCTAAATCTCTAAAATAAGTTGGCACACCTAGCATAATTGAGCAACCACCGTAAACCGGATCGTTTTTCAAGAAATCTATTAAACGATTGATGCCGATTTTTCTGGTATCATAGGGTCTATCTGGAAAACCAATGCCCCAAATGGCTACTAATGGTTTACCATTATGATATAAGTAATTTTGATTTTCTCCTTGGTTGGTTATTCTTAATTTATCTACCAACATTTTCCAGTCTTCTATTATAGAAGAACAATCTTCACCACTCCCTTTTAACCCAGATAAATCATACATTATAGCGATGGCTCTGTTATTTACTTTGGATGCTTTTAAGGCGTTTCTTAAAATAATGTCTTGGGGTTTGTTGGGGTTTGTATGGTTTCTTGTAACACCGAAAAATCGCTGCATAAACACGCCATCTACACCATATTCTTTCATCCATTTAAAATGAAGATCTGTTGTGCTTTTATCTACAGAACTAAATACTTCTGCATTCGCTCCATCCTCATATTTAAAAACGGTTTTGTAGGTTTTTTTGTATTCTGAAACATCTGGCCAAAAATCTATTGTATTGTTTTCAAAATCGAATTTATTACTTCTACCATAATGTCCCCATCCTCTTTTAGAGCCATCTTCTGGGGCTCTAAACCATCCTTGATAACCCGCCATTATTAAACCTTTATAACTTAAATAATTACTAGTTTTGGCGTGTTTAGATTGAGAAAAAAGAATGGTTGTTGTAAAAACAACCATTAAAAAAGAAATATAGAATGCTTTCATAAAAAAGTAGTTAGGCAAGCAATATATCTTTAAGTGTTTAATTTTGGATTAATAAAACATTAATCGTAATAAATAGGGTGTAAAAATTAAGTATTCTTAAAAATTAAAAAAGATGGCTTACTTATTTTTATTCTCTAAGATTTCTTGAAACGAATATTTAAAATCTTGAGCATACAATAGTTTGTATTCTTTTTGAAACTTTTTAAAGGTACTTTCTGCTAAACTATGATTGCCTTTGTAGTTATACGCTTTACATTTAAAAGCAACAGCTTCTTCGTTAATAGAGTCGAAATTAAAAATACAATCGCATAGATGTAGTATAAAATCTGGATCGCTTTTAAAGTCGAAACTTTCAGCAAAATTAATTAAGGTTTCAATTATAGCATCGGCAATATCTTGTTTAAATGAGTCTAGCCATTCGTAATTTAAATTCGATAAAAATGGTCCTTTTTGAGTGATTTTAATTAAATGGTCTATTCGATCTCTATTTATATTTTTTTTATTTTTGGTTATCTGAATAACTTCATAATAATCTGTTTTTAACTCTTTGTAATTATGATTTATCTTCCAATACCCAGTTTCTTTATCTATTTTACAATCTCCAAGTTCTTTTATTAAATTCTTGAGTTTGGTAATATTAACAGACCTATTGTTTTGCGCACTTCTTGTAGGCTTATCATACCATAGAATTTCTATTAATTTTGATGATGATATCCCTTTGTTATTCTTAAAAGTATACATCCATATTAATAAAAATAATTCTTTTACTAAAGGTGAAAATTTACCTGTAATATCCTCTTGATTTTTGTTAATTACCTGAAATCCACCAAAAAATATGATTTGATATTTGTATTCTCTTTCAATTGGTTTAAAATCGAGGTATTTTTCCTCAACCTCATTTTTTTCTATCTCTTTTCTTCCTAAATCAAGAACAGTAACTTTTTTGTCTTTAATTTCGGGTACTAGCTGTATTCTCTTTTTACGCTTTACAGCATATAAAATAATCACCCCTGTAATGATTAATCCCCCAAGTATCCAGTACCAATAATTATTGCTTTTAGTGATTTTAACTGGTATTTTAATTGCTGGAAAATCTATTGAATTTATACTAAACTCGTTTTTATTCTCTTTATTTAAAAAGGAATTATAAGCTACTAATTTTTTCTGATTAGGCATATAATACAGATTCGCCACAGATTTGATATCTAAAAATTTAAAAGGAATAGAATCGCCCACTATCGTAGCGCTATTATTGTCTAAATTTCCTTTTAAAAGCTTTAAATGTCCTTCATATTTAATTTTATCTGAAACAAGTGCAAAATAATCTCTATTGTCCGGATTAATCCACATCTTGTTGGCAACAATCATATCCTTACTAAAAGGATTAATAATATTAAATTTATGTTTAAACCTTTTGCTTTTAATGGAAAACGCAATTAAACTTGAATAGCTATGAGGATTTGTTAACTGACTTCCTGATACACTTCCATAGCCTCCCAAAATATAAATAGAGTCCTTAAATATAGCGCTTCCTGCTAAGTATCTTGGTTTAAAAATACTATCGTTGGTAGGTAAATTAGTCCAAGTGCTGTCTGTTATGTTTAATTTTCTTACAATATTGTTGTATTTGTATTGTCCATAACCTCCCAACATATAAATTGAATTGTCTAAAGGGTTAAACACATTATTGTGTTTTTGAAAAATTAATTTACTTGGTTTTTTCGAAAAAGTTTCTAGATTATTCCACTTTGCTGTTTCTAGATTTAAGTAAGAATAAAGCCCTTTATCTGCAGCGTAGATATAAATTTGATTATCGTTTGTATTATAAATTGCTCTATGGGCTAATGTTAAATCTATTTTACCGTTCTTATAAGGTGTTTTTTTTAGAGTATTGTCTTGCGCACTATAACTTAAAACAGAAGTTTCGTTTAAGAGATAAATAGTTCCTTTTTCTTCATTTGAAGCTATTAATTGCACGCCTTCTGTTGTAGAGGAAAAATTTAAATTCCAATTTTGATGTCTGCATAAAATCCAATTTGGATTTTTTAAAATGGCTTTTGTGTTTTTTAAAACATCAGAAGTGGTCTTACCTCCACATTGATTTAATGGGAAATGAGAAAACAAACTGCCGTTTTTAGTTAATTTAAGGTCTCTAATATTCATTTCTGGAACATCTGAACTCGAAAACTCTTTGTAGTTATTTGCTCCAAAAAAGAGTTTAAAGGATTCTTTGCTTTTAAACGCCACCGTTTTTAAAACAGGCTTATTATTTGATGCTGAAAATTGAATTTCGTTTTTATTTAAAAAGAATTTGATTTTAATGGGAAACCAATCGTTTTTATGAATATCAGATAAATCAATAGGTAGAGTGGTTTGTGTATCTCCAACCACTAAAATTAAACTTTTAGCAGTAAGACTAGAAAGGAGTAAATCTATATTCTTATTTTTTTTACTTATAATTCTAAAAATATATCCAAACCCATTTTCTTTTTTTTTAAAATCTACTTTTAAATCAAAGGAGACTTCAAATTCATTTTTAACTGCTACATACTTATTTGGAGATATTTCTAAACCCGTTCTTTCATCTAAAAGGTAGCTTTGACCTTTAAAATTAAGACCATATTCTTGACTTAAAACAGTTAGAGGCAACATAACAAACACTAGAAATAATCTGTAAAGGTTAAGGCTAAATATCGAAGACATATATAAATTCAATGGATGATAAAAAAAATAAGTTATACTCAGTTTTTCCAGTATATTTAATACAAGTATAACTAATAATAATGAATATTAATGAAATTTCTTTATTATTATAAGCTTCTCCTAATTAGGAATGTTTAAATTTCTATTATTAATAAATTTATTTTCTTTAATTTTATTGACACTATCTTTAATAGTGCATTGTATAATTCTTACAATAAATATACAGAATATAGTATTTATTCATTAATAGGTAGTAACCCGTAATTTTATATGAGTAGGAAACCTAATTAATTTTCATTCTAGAACAACTCATATTTGAATTTAATGTTCCTGTTTCGTCTTAAAATATTCCTATTGGTTAAAATAAGAACACAAACGGAATGGAAAATTGTTAAGGATGTTTGCAAGTAGGGTCCACTAGTAATTCCTTTAAGCAGTATTGAAAAGAGTATTTTATTCCGTTTTCTAATTTTTTATAATAGGCTTTTTTGTTAAAAGCACAACTATCGAAAATAGTGCGAAAAGTACTATTTTACCAATTAAATATCCAATTCCATATTCAGTTAACTGCTCAAAATCCTCTGTTAATATTTGAATTATTTTGACAAATAATATGAGCATACTTATAAATGAAATGTAGAATATTATTTTTTTCATTATCGATGAGATTATAAAGAACGGGAATGTTTAAAGTACCTTTCTTTTTTAATTCGTTTACTATTATGTCTCAGTTCTCGTTTTCGGGGCACTAAGGCCAAATACTAAATTAGAAACGATTCCGTTAACAAATTATAGTCGAGTCTGCGTTGTGTGATATTTTGTACTATTTACCATTACCATTAAATCAAAAAATCTGATAGATTCTAAGTAATCTGCTACATGTTGATTCCATTTAGCTGTTTGAGAATTTCTTTTAACTCCATTTTTAACAATATTTGTATACGAGCAGTAAGAAGTTAATGCCAATGATAAAATAAATAAGATTGCTACCATTTATTTTTAAATTTTAATTATTCATTTTATATTAAATATGAATAGAGGGAGCTCTTTTTGAGTTTGGTCTTCATTGTTTACACTAATTTTTAATTGGCGTAAAACGCATGTTTAGGAAGTTGGGTTTTTAGATAAACTGCAATTTTACGATTTATAAAAATCTGTAATCGTTGTAATTTGTTTTCAAGTAAAAATAATGGTTATTAGGGGGGCAAAATATGACCTAAGTCATTTGGATGCAGTTGGTTCCGTGATTTTAAGTTTTAATAAACGAGTCTCTTTTCTTTAAATAAAAAAAGAGTATATTTTTTTAGAAAAAAAATCGGCAAGCATAAGAAGTTATAGAGCTTAATTTAGAAGCGAATTTCGAATATAAGATAAGATGAAATTGGAATTTATAGCAGTTTTAATAAAGGATTAAAAGATTCTTTTACAATGTTAAAATCTGGACATTTGTGTGCTGCAAATTTTGCTACAGTATGGAGGTTTACATAGTAGATAATAATAAAAAAAAAATATAAAAAACAACTCAAAATAAAATATAAGCTGAGCAAACAAGAGCACTCCTATATTGAAGAAAATTGTTATTTTTCCGTATCCTTTGTGATATGCGGTTTTAATTTATTGATGCATAGAAGCTGCAACCTTTTTTAATTCAAAGTGGTATTGAGCAAATGAGTGCAAAGCATCATCTTTAAAAGTCCAATCTTCAAGTTCTTCGATACTTTCATAAAATTCGAATAATGAGTTAAAATGACAGAGTATCATCTCTTGAGCTATAAGGGAATAACTTTCTTCAGTATCTGGTATGCTATTCGGTAGCGTATTTCTTTTAACTAATGCTAGTATATCAATAGCCGGCTCAGATTCTCCAAAAGCTAATTCATCTAATTTAAGCCTAACAATTGTAATATACTCTTTCTTAGTAACCCAGAAATAATAACTAAGATCACCACGGCAACTAGGCATGCCAACCATGCTAATTGGTTGTTTCATGCTTCCAATAGCGAAACCTTTAATGAGTTCAGCACGCTTAGGCATTACGTGAGTTCCATTAAGGTAGACTTGTATCCCCTTAAAAGTGTTAATAGGTGTTTTCGAACGCCTCTCTTGATGACCTTTGTCAATTTCCTTTTCAGTATTAAATATATTTTGGTTTAGAGTGAGGTAATTTATGTTTTCGCTTGATGCCATAATGTTTTTATTTAGTTAATCTTTCAAAGGTTCTATTGCCCGGCAGCTTGTTGTCAGTTTGTAAGGGTAATTCTGTTTTTTCTTTAACGGCATTCAATTAGCTATATAAAAAACAATATTTCAATTTATAGTTTATTATATATCGATAAACAAAAGGTTTACTGTGTATAAAATTTGTGAACGCTGCAATTTATTTTGTTTCAAAAATATGCGTTCTTACTCTTCTAAAATATGATTTATGTCATATGGGGTGGAGATTTTTCTGAATTCTAAGCATCAGCTGAGGGTCTTCGAATATTTAGATTCTTTACTGCATATAAAAAAGTAAACTATTAAAAAAAAAACGGCAAGTAAATAAAGGTTTCTAGAGGTATTTCTATTCGAACTGTAAATAAATAAAAAAGAAAAAAATAGCATGAATGACTGTGTCCAGTAAGTTGTAAAAACAGGATGACTTTTGGGTATGAGCTGTGTTTGATTATTCTTATAGGGTATAGAAAGTTGTAGTTTTATAAATATAATTTTTCGCTCTTTAATTCAATAGTTTTCTATTTTAGAAATAGGCTATATTATTGAATTTGGTTATTTGAAATACCCTTTGTGGGGCTTCACTTTTATACCGTAATCATTAATGATACTTCTAATTCCTTCTTGATAGGAGGTTATTTTAAAACCTGGAAATTTATTTTTAAATTTAGAAGAATCAAATATATTGTCAATAGCATAACGAGGCAATAATTCTTGAGTTTCTCTGATGTTTGTATTAAAAAATGAAGCGATTTTTAATGCAAGCGAACTCAATATATCATACTTTATGGTTCTGCCTAATTGGGTTGAAATTTCTTTCATTATTGCTTTGTAGGTTAATCTTTTGTCATCACAAGGAAGGTGCCAGGTTTGTCCATAGGTTTCTGGGGTGTTTCCAATCAATGCTAATGCTTTACTGGCATCTGGTGTGTATATTAAAGTTCTTAATACAGTGTCTTTTAGGAATATTTTTGGTTTTTTATGTGTTTTTAACTTGTCAAAAATAAGAGTATTTGTAATTCCTTTTGTTTTTCCAGGGCCATAAAATTCTGGTGATCTGCAGATTACAGCATTAATCTCCTTTCCTCTAATGGCATTTAATAAAATTTCAGCGGCAATTTTTTTAGCTTTCCCTTTCTTTCCTTCGGATGTTAAATGGGTACTTTCTTTTTGAATTTTGCTATCTTGAGAGTACGCATACGTATTATCAAAGTACACAAGTTTACAATTATGCAGGATACAGGCTGCTATCACATTTTTCATGATTTTAGGCCAATCTCTTAACCAAACTTTCGATTTATAAGGAAGACCAACCGTTAAGTATGCAATTTCAGCGTTTTCTATAGCCTTATTGACATCTTCGGAATTAAGTAAGTCACCTTTGAATAAGATATCGTCGGTATTCACTTTTTTAGGATTCCGCCCAACTAACTTTATTTCATTCGTATAATTGGCACTTAATTCTTTTGCCAATTCTTCTCCAATGACACCATTGGCTCCTAAAATTACCTGCATATTATTTTTTTCAAATGATGCTCAACGTATTTCTATATTTGAGTTTACTATATCTAAATTAATAAAACAAAACGAACTATAGGGAAATTCGAAGAGTTTTCCGGGAATATACAGAACCAGTAAAAAAGGGTATGAATAGTACTTTCGAATAAGTTATGAATACAACCTTCTGCTATTGCAATATATGGACATTCCTATAACCCAAAAATTTCGCTTTTGTATTGTTGTTTAAATAGTTTATAATTAGATAAAAAATGGAGTAAAAAGCATAAAATGAATTTTTAAGCTCTGCAAACTAGTGCCTGAAATTTGATAAAGTGTTGCGTCTCCATAGATGTTTTTTTCAACATCTGTAAGAAAAGATAATAGACTAGAGTCATCTATGGTGCGTTCTTCTATAAAAAAAAACTCCTATTTAACTACAACTCTAAGTTGATATAATTCAGTTTGTAAATTAGTAATACTTGTGTCATTTGATGAAAATTTATTTCGTCTTGTCCAATTTATTTTTACCTAACCACGATAATGGAGCATCAGGTGCTGATTGTGATTTTTTAGGTTTTTAAATTGTATGGTTCCAATAATCTTTAGTGCGGTAGATTTTTCGCAGTCACCAATTTTATTTAAAGCATCTTTACGAGAAATATGTTCACTATCTTTTTTTGCAGCGAATCCTATAAATTTTAATTGTTTAATAAAACTAACTTAAATAAGCAATGTGTTAAACGCAGTTGTTAAAGAGATAAGATCTTGTGGTAAAATGGAATTAGAGTTGTGGTTTAGCGCAAAACTAGTATAAATAGGACTTTAACCTTTTAATAATAGTTGCATAGTGAAGCATTATCGTTTTAAATAGACAATTCATTTTCATAAAAATAGGTAGCCATGTCAATAAGGGACAAATTAAATTTAAGGTTATTAGTCACTTCTATAGATGATTTAAGGTAACCTTCTTTCAAATAAAGCGGTATAATATTTTTAATGCATCGCTTTAAAGGTGATGCATTAAGATAATAATATAAATAGTGGAGTATTTATTTTAACTGAACTTCCTATATAAGAACCGCTCTGTAGCCTCTTTGCTAGATTGTTGTGTATCCTTCGCGTTCTTGATACCTCTATAAAGGCACAAAAAAAATAAGAATAGATTTGTAGTTGTAGTCGTTAACAATATTGTTTTTTTTATTTTTACATATGGATTTATTTAGCCCAGAAATAATTACTAATATTTTACCCTTTGACGGTGTCACAAATTATCACGGGATAATTTTGGATAAAAAACAATGTACTTTTTACTATGACCAATTGCTGAAAACTATTCATTTTAAGAATGATGAAGCAATACTATTTGGTAAAATGATAATTACCAATAGAAAAGTAGCTTGGTATGGGACATCAGAATTTTCTTACACCTATTCTAAAGTAACAAAAACTGCAAATATATTTACAAAAGAGTTGCTAGCGTTAAAAGAGCTCGTTGAAAAAGAAAGTGGAGAAACCTATAATTCCTGTTTGTTAAATTTATATCATTCAGGAGAGGAGGGCATGGCATATCATTCTGATGGAGAAAAAATGCTCAAAAAAAATGGCGCAATTGCTTCATTATCTTTGGGCGCAGCGCGTAAATTTTCTTTTAAGCATAAAGAAAACAAACAAAGAGTAGATGTTATTTTAGAAAATGGTAGCTTATTAGTTATGAAAAAAGGCACGCAAGCCAATTGGTTGCACAGATTACCGCCGACTAAAAAAGTACATTTAGCTAGAATTAATTTAACTTTTAGAACAATAGAATTATAATCTTATACTTACTTTTGCCAAAAATATTTTTCATTGGAAAACACTAATCAACAATCAACAAACCTTAATAAATATATAAGTTCTTCGGGTGCATGCTCTCGCAGAGAAGCTGAAAAGTTTATAAATGAAGGTAGGGTTACCATCAATGGAAAACCAACTCAATTAGGAAATAGAGTAGGTAAAAAAGATGTTGTAAAATTAGATGGTCGATTGGTAGAACCCAAAAACATCACTTTATATATTGCTTTAAACAAACCTGTTGGCATTGTTTCTACGACAGACGAAAGAGAACCCAATAATATTGTAAAGCATGTAAATTACCCAGAAAGATTATTTCCAATTGGTCGTTTAGATAAACCCTCTGAAGGCTTAATTTTCTTAACAAACGATGGAGATATTGTCAACAAAATTTTGCGTGCTGGTAACAATCACGAGAAAGAATATTTCGTTACCGTAAACAAATCGATTACCGATGATTTTTTGGGGAGTATGGGGACTGGAATTCCGATTTTAGGAACTGTTACTAAAAATTGTTTTGTAGAAAAAGTAAGTGATAAAATCTTTAAAATTATTCTAACACAAGGTTTAAATCGTCAAATTCGTAGAATGTGCGAATACTTAGATTATGAAGTGACAAAGCTAAAGCGAACCAGAATTATGAATGTAGAGCTTGGTTATTTGCAAGCGGGAGATTGGCGAGAATTAACAGAAGAAGAGATGAAAGAAATCAATAAGATGATTGCTAGTTCATCAAAAACGGAAGAAGCATCTGTAGCTAAAGAGAAACCAAAACAAGCAAAACCGAAGAGAAATAAAGCACCTACAAAAAACGATTTCAATAAAAAAAGTGCCTCTTTTAGAAAATCGTCACCAAAAAGTAAAAGAACCAATTCAAGTTTTTCATCTAAGAAGAAAAGATAATAATTTTTTGTGTGTTCCTAGATACTGAAGTTAATAAACGCCAGAATCAGGCTTTTACTACCAATCTTTTTTTCCTACCTCAAAAAAGGATTTTCATTGAAATCTTAACCCATATATTTATGTGCAAAAGTACTATCCGAACCTAGTATCAGTTTTAAAAGGCTTCAACTTTAGCGGTAAGTCTCGAAAAGTTAAATCTCAAAAAGAAACCAATTGCACTCCCAATCCTTTAATCATTGATCTTTTTTAAACTACTGTTTTAGGTTTTAATGAAGTTGACATTAAATTGTATCTATTTTTATAAGATATCTACTCTTATTTTTTTCCACATTTTTACTAATAAAAAACCAGAAATAATAGCTAAAAGAGATGTAATTACAGCAATTTTATATTCTCCGTAAATCCAATATCCTGTTGTAAAAAGACAACTATAAATTAATACACATCCTAAAAGCATTGCTAATATACCAGAAGGCACACTCCATGGACTTTCATTTTCTTGTAACGTAATATTTTCGTTTAATGCTTCATTAATAATTTTTGTCCAGCCCGGTCCACCAGGTTGGGTTTTCTTATAAAAAGATTGTAAAACCTTCTTTTTTTCTGGTTTTGTTATAAAAGTTACAAGCAGCCAAACAACCGTTGTTATAAAAACAACCATTGGAAATTTAGCCCAATTTGGCATCATACCTACATCACCAAAAAGAGCACTACTAATAGCTCCCGAAGAAAATAATAATGAAACAATTCCAGAAACAATCATCGCAGAGATCTCACTCCAAGCATTTATACGCCACCAAAACCATCTTAAAATAAAGATAAGACCTGTACCCGCTCCAAACATGATAATAATATCAAAAAGTTGTTTTGCATTTTGAAGATATAGAGCAAATAATGCACTAAAAACCATTAAACCTACAGTAGAAATTCTACCGACTAAAACCAATTCTTTTTCTGAAGCATTTTTTTTAATTTGTTGTTTGTAAAAATCATTTACCATATAAGATGAACCCCAATTTAAATGAGTAGAAATTGTGGACATATATGCCGCAATTAAGGATGCTAAAACCAGCCCTAAAAGACCACTAGGTAATTTGGTTAACATCGCAGAGTACGCTAAATCATGCCCCAATTTATCTTGAGGGATATTAGGAAAAGCCTCCTGAATACTTGCTACATCTGGAAAAATAACTAAAGATGCCAAAGCCACTAAAATCCATGGCCAAGGACGTAAAGCATAATGCATGATATTAAAGAAAAAAGTAGCCCCAATTGCATGATTTTCATCTTTTGCAGCTAACATTCTTTGGGCAATATAACCGCCACCGCCAGGTTCTGCGCCAGGGTACCAAGAGCTCCACCATTGCACCGCTAAAGGGATAATCAATAGGGTAATGATGGCTTCAGTATTATTGAAATCTGGTAAAATTGATAATTTATCAACCACATTTTCATGTGTAATTAAAGCTTGTATTCCTCCAACTTCAGGAAGGTTTACCAAGTAGTATGCTGCACCAATTGCACCAGCCATTGCAACAAAAAACAATAAAAAATCTGTATAAACGACTCCTTTAAAACCACCTAAAGCACTAAAAATAACAGTAACTGAACCTGCATATACAATGGTTTCCCAAGGTTGCAGACCTAACATAATGCTGCCGATTTTAATAGCTGCCAATGTAACACCAGCCATGGCAAAAACATTAAATAACACACCCAAATAAAGGGCTCTAAAAGCTCTTAAAAATCTTGCAGGTTTTCCTCCATAACGTAATTCGTAAAATTCAATATCTGTATTAACATTTGATTTTCTCCATAACTTAGCATACACAAAAACAGTTAGCAAACCAGTAATTAAAAAAGCCCACCACATCCAGTTCGCAGAAACCCCATCTTTTCTTACAATATCTGTTACAAAATTTGGAGTATCTGTAGAGAACGTTGTGGCCACCATAGATATACCTAATAACCACCAAGGCATTGTTCTTCCCGAAAGAAAAAATTCAGTGGAGTTTTTTCCTGATTTCTTTGATACGTATATACCTATTGATAAGGTAATTGTGAAAAAAGTGAAAATCAACACATAATCTAAAGTACTTAATGCTATCATGAAAAGCTGTTTCGTTTGTGGTTAGTAATATTGCAATATAAATATTTAAAATTTATCAATTTTACTTATTAGAATAATGTTCTTTAATAATGATAACTTCATATTTTGAAGTTAAATCTGACACATGCTCAGTAATTGGAATTCCTAAAAGAGTTTTAGAATTCTTTTTTACCATATTTAAAATTACTCTTGGCACTTCCTATTCTTTGGGCATACATTGGATAATCTCTAAAGTAACAATGCACTATTTTTTTAGTCAATTTAGAAATATTCACATTTACACTTAATTTTCAAGATCATCTTTTTTAATGGTAATAACTACTCTTTTTGAAGTTGGATTACTGCTAATATTTGTTGCAGGATAGTAGTTTTGTCCCAGTGTTGAGATATGTTATAAGGTCTTGCTAAATAAACTTTTGCTTCTTTTTTTATTCTTATTTTTTCGTGAAAGTTTTCAAAACCCGGAATTGCAGCTTCAATTATATTGCGAATTAAATCGTAGTTTACAGTTAAATCAATTCAATTTATAGTTGAATTTTGTAAAGTGACTTTTGTTAAATTTACTACAATAGCGGTCTCACTCATTAATTCTTCGAACAAGGTTTTAGAGGTACTTTAGATTAATGAACAACACCCGTAGAATTTTATATTTCATGTTTATTAGAGTATGATTCGTTAATTATTTTTTTATAATTTCATTTTTAAAAATGATAAATGATATTTTATTCCAAAATTGAGAAAAGAGCTGCTTAAATTCTTTCCTTTTGCTTTTACAAAACCAGCAGCAGTTCTAAAACTTAGTGTATTGTTCAGTTTGTAGCTAAAACCAGCACTTGGCTTTACAATTAAACCTTTACCAGTACTAATATCGCCGCCGCCCGCAGCACCTCCTAAAATTTGCCCAAAAACAGTAATTTTATTATTTAATAGAGGATTCGTTTTTAATCCCAATCCTACAATTCCTTCTGCATAAGCTCCTGCATTTCCGAAGTTAGCAAAAGAAGTTTGACCAGCTGCATAAAAGTTATTATTAATGTTTAAATTTATTTGTAAAGAAATTTGATGTAAATTTTCTGTAGGATTTTGATCTCTTTTTGCGTTAAAATATAGATCTTGTTTGGTAATTACTTCAAAACCTTTAAATTTTCCTTTAGAGAAAGATTTTTCTTCAGATATAATTCCATTCCTATGTACATAATATTTTAAACCAACACCAAAAGAAGAAGTGTAAAAATGCGAATCAGGAGACATTACAAAACCTTTATTTAAGGATAGAAAAATACCACTAGAAATTTTTTGCTCAATGGATAAGTCAGGATAGAATAAAAAACCTCCCTTAGTACTTACGCCTCCACCGCCACCAGCACCAAAACCAAGCTTCGTTAAAATTTTTGTTCTATTCTTATTGAATGAAAAATGATGTCCACCACCTAAAAACACATCCATATAACCAGCTTTAATACCATCATAAGCACCATCTACTTTTAAGAAAGCAAACCAGTTTTTAGAAAAATAAGAGGCCAACTCAAAGCCCACAAGTTTAATGGTTGCTCTATTAAATCGCTGAACATTAATATTTGTGTCATCACCTTTTATCATTAAATTATTTAAATGAAACATGAGCGATGTTCTTTTTGAATTGATATTCCAATCAGATTTTTTTAAATCTACGAAATCAAATTCTTTTTCTGCTGATTCATAATCAGTAAACCCGTAATCTAAAGGAATTTCTAATCCGACATTTAATTGATGGCCTTTTATATTTCCATTATCAAAAAAATCAACGTAACTCCATCCAGAATTAATAGAGAAGTTCTTAAAATTATATCCTAAATTAAAATGCGGTAAAATAAATGCTCCTCCGCCATCAGGAGCAGAAGCACCACCGCCGCCGCCAAAATGAAACCCTGAGTCAACATAAAAATCATTCGTAAAATATTTTTTAATTCCGGCATTGATACCCAATGTAAAAAAACCTCCTTTATTTCCAGAAACAGCTCCGTAAATTCCTAAACCTGCATAAGACCAATTATTTATCATTAAGTTATAATGAATTCCTGTAAAACCCATATTTGGATCATTTTCAGGCAAATTAAGAGAAAGGAAATCTATTTTGGCAATAGCCTGTTGGATTTTCTTTTCTGGAATAATTTCTTTTTGAGAATATAAGATTTGACTTACAAATACAATTATAATTAATATAATATTCTTTTTCATGTAATAAATTTATCTTTTTTGAATAGTAATAATTACTGTTTTTGAAGCAGGAGTATTACTAATATCTGCTTTACTTTTTAATGGAACTAAAACATTTGCTTCGGGAAAATACGTTGCCGTGCATTGCTGAGGTATGCTATAAGGTATTGCTAAAAAACCTTTTGCTTCTCTTTTTTCATTCTTAAAATGACTCGTTAAATCTACTAAATCTAGTTTTTGTAAACCCAAATTATTCATGTCATCAGCATTCATGAAAATAATTCTTCTTTCATTTAAAACACCTCTGTATCGGTCATTTAAGCCGTAAATAGTAGTGTTGTATTGATCATGAGTTCGTATGGTCATCATCATGAATTGATTATTTTTTAATTCAATTTCTGAAGGTTTGTTAATGCTAAAGTTTGCTTTTCCTGTAGCTGTCGGTTCAAAATTATTTTCTCTTGCGTTGTTTGGTAAATAAAACCCACCTTTAATTCTTACTCGTTTGTTAAAGTTTTTAAAACCAGGAATTGTAGCTTCAATTTTATTGCGAATTAAATCGTAGTTCGCAGTTAAATCAATCCAATTTGTGATTGAATTTTGTAAAGTAGCTTTTGCTAAATTTGCGACAATAGCAGTTTCACTCATTAATTTTTCCGAACATGGTTCTAGATGACCCTTGGATTGATGAACAATACCCATAGAGTTTTCTACAGAAACAAATTGTTCTCCAGAAGATTGGTTATCTTTTTCTGAACGTCCTAAGCAAGGAAGAATTAATGCTTTTTTACCAGTGATTAAATGACTTCGATTTAACTTTGTGGATACTTGAACCGTTAAATTACAGTTCTGTAAAGCATCTGCAGTAAATCTAGTATCTGGAGTTGCAGAAATAAAATTACCTCCCATTCCAAAAAATACTTTTGCCTTTTTTTGAGACATCGCTTCAATGGCTTCAACGACATCAAAACCGTTTTCTCTGGGAGCTTTAAATTGAAACTCTTTTTCTAAACTGTCTAAAAAAGCAGCTTTTGGTCTTTCCCAAATCCCCATAGTTCTGTCACCTTGTACATTAGAATGTCCACGAACAGGACAAGTTCCTGCACCTTTTTTTCCGATACTTCCTTTTAGAAGTAGAATATTTACAATTTCACGAATATTATCAACAGCATTTTTATGCTGTGTTAACCCCATAGCCCAACAAATAATTATTTTGTCATTATTAATAATGAGTTCTGTAGCCTGTTCTATTTCTTTTAAAGTTAGACCTGTTTGTGGCAGTAGTTCATTAATAGTATGGGTGTCTAAATCTTTTAGTAAAGTATCAATACCAGCCGTTTTTTCTTTGATAAATTGATGATTAAAAACAGAATTTGGTTCAGCATCTTCTTTTCCTTTCATCAATTTTAAGATGATTTTTAATAATGCAACATCTCCATTTATTTTTACTTGTAAGAATAAGTCTGTTAAATCTTGACCTTTTCCAATCCATTTTAATGGGTTCTGGGGATCTTTATAGTTCATTAAACCAACTTCTGGAAGTGGATTTATAGTAATGATTTTTCCACCTTTCTTTTTAGTCTCACTTAGAGCAGTTAACATTCTGGGATGGTTAGTTCCAGGGTTTTGCCCAATTACAATAACCAAATCTGTATGATTAAAATCATCAAGCGTTACGGAACCTTTTCCAATTCCTAAAGTTTCAGAAAGTGCTACACCACTAGATTCATGACACATGTTAGAGCAATCTGGCAAATTATTAGTTCCGAATTGACGTACAAAAAGTTGATATAAAAATGCTGCCTCATTACTAGTTCTTCCAGAAGTGTAAAAAACAGCTTCATCAGGAGAGTTTAGAGCATTTAACTCTTTAGCAATTAGATGAAAAGCTTTGCTCCAAGAAATTTCCTCATAATTATTTTTTCCTTCAGGTAAATACATTGGGTGTGTAATCCTTCCGCTTTTTCCAATTTCATAATCAGATAATTCAGATAATTCTTGCACAGAATTTGTAGCAAAGAATAAAGGAGAAACTTTATTTTTAGTAGCTTCTTCAGCCACTGCTTTTGCGCCATTTTCGCAATATTCAGCTAAAAAAGCTCTTTTTTCATCAGGATCTGGCCATGCACAACCGGGACAATCAAAACCATCTTTTTGATTTAAATTTTTTAATAAACCAATTCCTTTTACAATCCCAACCTCATTTTTTATATGCGATAATGCAGATAAAATTGCTTTTACTCCAACAGATGTTTCTGGAACTTTTGTTAATTGAATACCTGTTAATTTTTCTGGTGCTTGTTCATTAGGTTTTTTAGACATAATGATCTGCTTTTGTTTTAACAAATGATGGATTTGAATAAATTGTCATTTTTTGTTCTCTTGTAAACCCAATTAAACAGATTCCAAACTCTTTTGCAAAATCGACAGCCAATGAAGAGCAAGCAGAAACAGCAACAATTATTGGTATTTTTGCTATAAATGCTTTAGATACAATTTCGTAAGAAACTCGGCCGCTTACAAAAAGGTAATTCGCATGTTTTAAATAGTCTTTAATTAATAAATCACCAATTACTTTATCTACGGCATTATGTCTTCCGATATCTTCTTTAATCGTTAAGAATTCATTTTTTTTATTAAAGATAGTAGCAGCATGGCTGCCTCCAGAATTTTTAAAAGTGTTTTGAAAACTATTCATTTTAGTGAACATTTCATGTAAAACGTCACTTGAAAATGAATTGTTTTGTGTTAATTTATCTCCATCAACTTTTATGTCTTTTAACTCTTTTTTACCACAAATTCCGCAAGAAGATACAGATAATAAGGTTCTTTTATTCAGGTAACCTTTTCCTAATAAAACCTTTGAAATAGTAACGTTTATAATAGAAGGAATTCCATTTTCTTCTTTATCTATATGAAAAATTAGCGTTTTTTTACTCTTATAAATATCTTCTGCAAAGAGCAAGCCTCTCACTAACTCTTTATCATTATCCGGAGTCCTCATGACAACTGTGTATGGTTCATTATTAATGTTTATTTGCAATGGAGCCTCTAAAACCAAAACATCTTGAATAGAGGTTTGTGTGTTTTGTTTAATTTTTATTGCTTGATATGTGATCGTTTGCATGAATGGAAAGTTAAGCTTTCGATACAAACTTAATGAAAAAAGTAGTTGCTAAAAAACAAATTTTTAGAATGTGAATCCGAGACTTTTTTTTTAAGGTGTTTTAAGTCCTAAGTATAAAATATTTAACTGGTTTCATAAAGTTCGTATAAGAAGTGATTAAATTATGGAAAACGGGTGTGAACTTATTTGAGTAAATATTGTTATTATCTGTACTCTGTTTTTTTACAGAAAACAACAATCAATTCATTGTTTTTCAGTGTGGTAAAAAATACGTACGAATTTCCGCCGTCTTTAATGTTTGTTTCTTTTCGAATTTGATCTACTGTTTTTGGGAAGTTTCTTGTCGTAATATTTGCTTTATTTTCGGAAAGATTTTTTTTTATTTTCTTTTTATTGTAGGGGATAACATTTTCTACTTTAAAGATTCTTCCCGGAAAATCGATGATTTCGTTCGATGTATATAAATGAGAATGTTGATGTAATTTAAATATATTTAATTTTTTTGATATTTGATGAAATCCGCCAGATTTCAAAATGGCAGCATTCGGTTCATATAAGTAGTAGAGAGGTTTAGAGTAATTAGAAGATGCTTCTTCTTTTAATTTAAAATCAAATTTTTGAAAAACTTTCTTCTGAATGTTAATCGTCTTTATTTGAATCTCTTTTTCATAATTTTTCTCTAATAAAAAAAGCACTTCTTTTACTTCGTTTTTAATAGCAATTACATGTATCTCTTTTACAAATTTTAATTCTGATATAGCACTCGAAATATCTAAAATGGGTGAATTTTTTAATAATATTTGATTTGTTTTTGTAAATAAAAAGTCAATGTTTTCAGGTACATTTGGTAAGCAATCTTTTAATAAGAAAACTTTTCCCTTCACATCATTTCTTCTTGATGGGTCTATATAAATGCAATCAAAATTTTTATCTGTATTTTTTAAAAATACGATTCCATTGCTATGAATGGTGTGAATATTTTTTATATGTAATTGTTTATAATTGTGCTCTACAATTGTTGACAAGTCCTCGTTAATTTCACAATGAGTTACATTCTTAAATTGCTTTGAAAAATAGAAACAATCAACACCAAAACCTCCAGTAATGTCAATGATAGAACTGCCAGAAATTAATTTTGATTTGTAATCAGCAGTAACTTCTGATGAAGTTTGTTCAATGCTTATTTTTGGCGGATAGTAAATATTTTCAGTAGAAAACCAAGTTTTTAATTTTTGTTCAGATTTTTGTTTGGCTACAATCTGATTTGCCAATTCTTGTATTGAAATACTATCAAATGCGCTACCTTTTAAAATCAGTTTAGTGATATTAGATTGTAAATTGTCAGTAATAAATTGCTGAACTTTTGGATGTAATATTGCCGTATTCAAAGATTCTTTAAATATCTTTTGTGATAGATTTTACAATTTTATTATCTGATAAAAACTCCTTTAAAATAACTTTTAACGCAGTGTATAAAGGAACAGCAGTAATCATTCCAACTACTCCAAAAAGTAATCCCCCAATAATAATAATTAAAAATATTTCTAATGGATGAGATTTTGTTGTTTTAGAAAAAATTAGTGGTTGACTTGCAAAATTATCAATTAATTGAGCAATTAAATACCAGAACATAATCCATAAAGAAGTTGATAAGATTTCTGTTTGAAAGTCTAAACCAATATTACTGGTCATTGATAGTACAAACATTATAACGGCACCAATCATTGGACCAACGTAAGGAATTAGGTTTAATAAGGCACATAAAAAAGCGATAACTACTGCATTATCAATACCAAAAATTAGTAAAATAATAGTGTATAGGACGAACAGAATAGTTATCTGAAATAGCAATCCGATAAAATACCTTGATAATAAATCATTAATGGTTTCTAATGACTTTGAGAACCTTCCTTCTGTGCCATTTGGTATAACTGTCATTACCCCCTTTTTTAGTAACTGGCTGTCTTTCATAAAAAAGAAAGAGATAAATAATACTGAAAACAAACCCACACTTAATGAACCAACAGCGCCTAAAACAGAATTTAATAAATTAGGAATTTCTTTAAATTGAGAAACAATATCTACCTCTTTTAATTCACCTAAAACATCAATTCCTTTTGATGAAAAATAAGCCGTAGTTTCACTAAATATTTGCTGTACATTTTGTTGTAATTTATCTACGTCTAATAACGATAAACTTTTTCCTTGCTCTGCAACTAAGGGTATAAACATAATAATTAAACCTGCTAAAAGGCCTAACATTATTGCCATCGTAAAAACTACAGCAATGGTATTCGGGAATTTTAATTTGCTTCTTAAAAGAAGAATAATGGGTCTTGCAATTAAAGACAAAATACCCGCGATAATTATATAAATTATTACGGATTGAATCATGAACAAGAAGTAACCTAAAAAGAAAATGCCCAGAATAATTCCAATAGCTCTTAAAATTCCGTTTGTTATTGTTTTTGAGTTCATTAGTTATATGCTTTTACGTCTCCCATATTTAGTGTATTTCCACTAGGAAATGTATGCTTTAAAGGCAACAAAGTACCACTTTCTGTAAGTTTCCAATCTTCCCATGTTGCAGAAATGCCATTCAGTTTCATGCTTGGGACATACATTTTAAAACTCTTAGGAATAGAATTTGAGTCTAAAACCCAAAGATAAGAATCTCCAGGAGTTGTTCCGCCAGTTGTATATTTTACTAAAAGCGATTCTTTATCATCAACTTTTTGAATACTTCTAATGGTTCCATCATCAAATAATTTATGCGGTGCAACTAACCAAAAGGAATCATTATTAAAAATATCCCAAGCTTTTTCTACAATAGAAGAGTCTACAATTTTTTGTTTTTTATTGTTAAAGTAGACAGTACTATTTTCTTTATTTCTCGTATGTAAATTTACGCTAATCGTATCCCAAGAAATGTCCGCTATGTGTTTTTCTTTATCCCATTTAAAATGCCTTCTACCTCCAAAACTCCACTCTAGATAGCGTGTTTTTTTATATTTTTCATGTTTTATTGCTTTTAGAACGTTGTTCGCTAAAATATTTGCTTTGCTATTTTCTGTTTTTACTTCTCCCATATCTAACTTCATTCCAAACAGAGATAGTTTATGTTTTGTAGGTAATTTTATGCCTGTTTTGGTTGATTTCCAATCAGACCAAGTTGCAGAAACGCCACCAATAGGAATAATGCTTGTCCACATTCTAAAAGAAATGGGAAAGTAGTTGTCATCTAAAATCCATAAATAAGAATCTCCAGGAGTTGTTCCGCCAGAGGTATAGGTGATTAATAAAGCATCTTTACCATTGTAATTTACAATGCGTCTTTCTGTTCCTGAATCAAAAATTTTGAAAGGAGCTATTAACCAAAAAGAATCGTTATTAAAGTTGTCTTGCGCTTTTTTGAAAATTTCAGGGTTAGGGTTTTTAACGATACTTCCTCTTTTGTCAAAAAGCATGTTTTTTTCTGGTTGGTTCAGAAATAGATGAACTTTATCACCACCTAACTCTATTACTACTATATTTTCTCTTTTTATCCATCTATAATGAGTTTTTCCTCTAAAACTCCATTCTAAAATTTCGGTTTTTTCAAAAGCATCATTATTTATAGCATTCAACATTTTAATTGCTAAAGCATCTGCTTTTTTTCCTTTTTTTCCTTCAGGTAAAGGTTCATTGTTTGCGAAATAATAACCTCCAATAGCTAGAATTAAAAGCAATAAAAGAATTCCAATAAATTTTAAAAACTTCTTCATTTTTGATATATTAAAAAATACAAAGCTAAAATATCAATTTTTAAATGAAGAAACTATTTGTTCCAACCATAATAATCTAAAATGTGTTTTGTAGTCTATCTTTTTTACGCGGAGTATGATACTCTTTTAGTTTCTTTTATTGGCCTAATTGTTCTAGATACACGACTTTTAGTTTTAAAATTATTTATGTTGAAGTTGGCTATTTATCAATCATTTTTGATAATCTAATTGTGTTTATTTTTCAAAATAACTAAAACAATAGAAATACTTACGGGCTAAAATCGTTACTATTCTGAATGCAGTCTGTAAATAGCTATTCAGAGTTTTTTGCTGTTGGTGTTGACTCTTAGTTCAATCATTCTTGTTGTAGAATTATATACGATTTAATTTATTGAAGAACTTAAAACCTTAAAAATTTGAAAAAATAGTTGTAAATTTTTTGGGTAATTCTTTGGTGATAGAAATTTTTTCTTTTGTAAATGGATGTGCGAATTCTAGAGTAGAAGCATGTAAATACAACCCTTTTCCGTTTAAAACTAAACCTTCAATAAAATGTTCTTTGTCACCTAAAATTGGGTTTCCAATGGCAGATAAATGTTTTCGTAATTGATGTTTTCTGCCAGTTTTTGGTTTTAGTTTTACTAAATTTAAACACGTAAAACGTTCTGAATCAACCTTTTGTAAAACCTTAAATTGTGTAAATGATGTTTTTTTATCAATAGAGAAACTTATTTCTCCATTTTTTTTCATTTCACCAATCGTAATTGCAAAATATGTTTTTTGAATTTCTTTATTCTCAAATAATTTACTCAATATATTTATTGATGAGCTCGTTTTACCAGCCAATAGAATGCCGCTTGTAGGATAATCTAATCTGTGAATTGGTTGTGGTTTTACAGCATCAGGTTGATTACTTTTTTTTAAGTTTTGAGCTAATCCATTAGCAATCGTTACAAACTTATTTCCACTAACTAAAATACCTGCAGGTTTGTAAATAATTGCTAAATAATCATCTTCAAATAAAACTTCTATATCTAACTCTAATCTTTTAAATGATGATGCTTCTTCAGATTGAAAAAGTTCAATCTTTTCGCCACCTGAAATATATTTTGATGTTGTCGCTAAAATTCCATCAATAAAAATAAGCTCTTTTTTTATTGCTTTTTTTATACCTGATTTTGTAGGAATAGTTTTAAAAATACCAACTCCATATTCTTGAAAACGAATAGGCTTTTCTTGTTCAGGGACATTATGATTTTCCGCTAATTGCATTACTTAGCAAATAACTGACTCATATCCTTAAAAGCTTTAAACTCTAAAGCATTTTTTTCTGGATCATTAAAAAACATAGTAGCTTGCTCGCCAACTTTTCCTGCAAAACGAATACAAGGTTCAATTATAAATATTGTATTTTTAGCTTTTAATATATCCGCTAAATTGTGCCAATCATCCCAGGTTAGAACGACTCCAAAATGAGGAACAGGAACATCATGCCCATCAACAAGGTTAGAGATTCTCTCTGGTTTAAAATCATCTTTTTGATGCAGTACGAACTGATGTCCGAAGAAATTAAAATCTACCCAGTGTTCAGAACTTCTGCCTTCTTTACATTTTAAGATATCTCTGTAAAAAGTTCTACATTTTTCTAAATCTTTAACTGGAATTGATAAGTGAAAAGGTTGTGCCATATATCTTTGTTGCTTTTTTATTGATATTTATTAGTTTGCTCCAAGGTTTTCATATTAGCAAGTTTCATATTCTTGCGAACTGCCAACTAGAAACCAACGGCTGCATCATCACCTCTTGGATCTGCACCACCTTCTAAAGTTCCATTAGGTAAAACTAAAATGGCATCTACTTTGCCAATAATTAGAGAATTTCGTTCATAAATCGAATACCCTAAAGATTCTAATTTTGTTTTTGTTTTTTTATCAAATCCATTTGGTTCCATTCTAATAATATCTGGCAACCATTGATGATGAAATCGTGGTTGGTTTATAGATTCTTGCATGCCCATTTTATAATCAACAACATTTATAATATTCTGTAAAACAGATGTAATTATTGTAGAACCTCCCGGAGTTCCTATCACCATTTTTAGTTTTCCATCTTTTTCTACAATGGTCGGTGTCATAGAGCTTAACATTCTTTTTTCGGGCGCAATTGAGTTGGCTTTAGAACCTATTAACCCATATACATTCGGTGTGCCAGGTTTGCTACTAAAATCATCCATTTCATTGTTTAAGAAAAACCCAGCTTCTTTTACTAGCACTTTGGAGCCATAACCTGTGTTTAAAGTTGTGGTCACTGAAACAGCGTTTCCAAATTGATCTATAATTGAATAATGTGTTGTTTCGTTACTTTCAAACCCTAGAATTTTTCCGTGAGAAACTTCTGATGAAGGTGTTGCTTCGTCCCAAGAAAAAGTACTCATTCTTTGGTTTATGTATTTCTCTTCTGTTAAACTATCCACTGGAACTTTCACGAAATCAATGTCACCTAAATAATTTGCCCTATCCGCATAAGACCTTCTTTCTGCTTCTGTTAATAACTGAACATATTGTGTTGAATTATGCGCTATTTCAGACAAATCAAAAGGTTCAATAGATTTTAAAATTTGCGCTAAACAAATTCCGCCACTGGCAGGTAAAGTCATAGATGTTATTTTATGACCGTTATAATTAAAAGTGATTGGTTTACGCCAAACTGCTTGGTATTTTTCTAAATCTTTATGTGAAATAATTCCTCCTAATTCCGTTACATAATTTACAAATAAATCTGCAGTTTTTCCTTTGTAAAATCCTTCTTTTCCAAAGTCACGAATTCTTTCTAAAGTTTGCGCTAATTCCTCTTGCTTTAGAAGATCTTCTTCTTTCCATTCTTTATCAAAAAGGGTGTCGTAATTATTTGCTTTTCTCACTTTTTCTCTAGCGCTATTTAACGATTTAGCCTGTTTTTCAGTAACTTTAAAACCATTTCTAGCTAGATCAATAGAAGGCTGTATAAGGTCTTTAAGCGGTAAGCTTCCAAATTTTTCATAAACTTCAAAAATACCAGCAACAGAGCCAGGAACTCCAACTGCATGAGCACCCAATGTACTTTTGTTTTTAATGACATCTCCTTTTTTATCTAAATACATGTCTTTATAAGCTGTAATTGGAGCTTTTTCTCTAAAATCTAAAGCACCCGTTTTACCATCTTTAGATCTATAAACCATAAAACCACCACCACCTATATTACCAGCAACAGGATATACTACGGCCAAAGAAAAATGTGTAGCAATCATAGCGTCATAAGCATTTCCTCCTTTTTGTAGAATATCTGAGCCAATTTTGGAAGCTTCAATTCTAGCAGAAACAACCATTGCTTTTTGAGCTATTAAACCTATTTTTTTTTCTTTAATAGGGGAGGTTTCGCAGTTTATAAGTAATAAAGATAATGTAATAAGTAAGCTGATTTTTCTCATAATTTTAATTGATTTCTTGAAGTTTTGTTATCGTGAAATTTTGTAAATCTTTAAAGAAAACTGTGAAGTCTTTTTCAAATTCTTGGTGTAAAATATTTAAATCTTCGATGGCTAAATTCATTTGAGATTTTCCTTTTGTTCTCGTATTCATCCCTTTTAAAACACGCTCTATTCCATCTTTAAATTGATAATTGAATAGGATGTTATATTCTACCATGTATTTTATGAAGTTCTGAGATTTTAAAGGCAACTCAGATGAAATTTTATTAAATAATTGATTAATAGAGTTGGTATAAACATCCAAAGGAATTACTGAATAATTTGCCCAGTTTTTTGCTAAAAAATAATCATAAAAAATATCTATAATTACGCCGTCATAGTGCTTATAACGTTCGTGTAAGCGTCTTTTGCTTTTTCTAACAGTTTCATGAGCATCTGTAAATGTATCTATTTCTCTGTGTAAAAAAATACCTTGCTGAATTTCTTTAGAAAAGCCATTGTAATTATTACCTTTAATATGATCTGCAATAAAATTACCAATCATAATATTGATGTTGTTTCCTGATAAGTAGAGATGCGCTAAAAAATTCATTCGTTAAAAGTAAACAAAAAACCACAACTAAAAAGTTGTGGTTTTAAATATGATGAGATAGCTGCTTTTTCAGAAAAGCACACTACATATGTCTAGTTGTTCAACATTACGGGCATTACAAGCATGGTAACTTGTTCTCCTTCATCTGTGCCATCAATAGGAGTTAAGATTCCGGCTCTATTTGGCAAGGACATTTCAATTAAAACATCATTAGAACTTAAATTGTTTAGCATTTCGCTTAAAAAACGTGAATTAAAACCGATTTGCATATCATCCCCTTGGTAATCACAACTCAAGCGCTCATCAGCTTTATTCGAGAAATCTAAATCTTCAGCAGAAATGTTTAATTCTGTTCCAGCCATTTTTAGACGAATCTGGTGTGTTGTTTTACTAGAAAAAATAGAAACACGTCTTACAGAGTTTAAAAAAGAAGCTCTATCAACTGTTAACTTATTCGGATTCTCTTTAGGTATTACAGCTTCGTAGTTTGGATATTTTCCATCAATTAAACGACAAACTAAAACGACATTGTCAAAGGTGAATTTTGCATTGGCGTCATTATATTCAATTGTAACTTCGCTATCAGAACCACCTAAAATTCCTTTCAATAAATTTAAAGGTTTCTTTGGCATAATAAATTCTGCCGTTTGATCTGCAGTTACATCTGTTCTGGTGTACTTCACTAATTTATGAGCATCAGTAGCAACGAAAGTTAAGCTTTGTGAACTAAATTGAAAGAAAACTCCGCTCATCACTGGGCGTAAATCGTCATTTCCTGCCGCAAAGATTGTTTTAGAAATTGCAGTTCCTAAAATACTTGCAGGAACCACTGTCTTGCTTGGTGAAGGCAAAGAAACCGCTTTTGGGAACTCATCTCCACTAAAATAGGCCATATCATATTTACCTTGATCGGAACTGATTTCAATTGTATTATCACCTTCTGTTTTAAATGTTAAAGGTTGATCTGGAAATGTTTTTAAAGTGTCTAATAATAAACGTGCAGAAACAGCAATAGATGCAGAACTATCACTTTCTACATCAACTACAGAGCTCATCGTTGTTTCTAAATCTGATGCAGAAACTTTTAATTGATTTTCAGACAATTCAAATAAAAAGTTATCTAAAATTGGTAGTGTGTTGTTGCTATTTATAACGCCTCCTAAAACTTGTAATTGTTTTAATAATTGAGAACTAGATACAATAAATTTCATGTAATGTTTTTTCTTAATTTGTTTTACAAATATATTCTAAAAAAGTGACTTTAAAAATTAATTTATCAACAGGTTATGAGCATTCGGTTGTAAAATTTTAAAAAGTTATAATTATGTTAATTCATTGATTTTTATTGATAAAAAACTACATTTGTTTCATTGACCAATTTTAAAATATGAAGAAATTTTCACTTTCGATACTTGGGTTTTTATTGATTTCACTCTCATTATTTGCCCAAAAGCCTCAAAAATTAACCTCAAATAAAATTTATGAAAAAATTCAAAAACTTAATTTTTTAGGAACTGCTCTTTATATTGCTGCACATCCAGATGATGAAAATACGCGATTAATTTCCTATTTAGCTAATAATGTAAAAGCAAGAACAGGTTATTTGTCTTTAACTCGAGGAGATGGAGGTCAGAATTTAATTGGCCCAGAAATTAGAGAATTGTTAGGTGTAATTAGAACACAAGAGTTATTAGCGGCAAGAAGAATCGATGGTGGAGAACAATTTTTTACAAGAGCTAATGATTTTGGATATTCTAAACATCCAGATGAAACGTTAAAAATTTGGGATAAAGAAAAGGTGTTGAGTGATGTTGTTTGGGCGATTAGAACTTTTAAACCGGATGTAATTATCAATCGTTTTAATCATGAAACCCCAGGAACTACACATGGTCATCATACAAGTTCAGCGATGTTAAGTGTAGAAGCTTTTGAGTTGGCAAATGATAGTACTAAATATAAAACCCAGTTAAAATATACTAGTTTATGGAAGCCAAAACGTTTGTTTTTTAATACATCTTCTTGGTTTTACAAAGATAAAGCACAGTTTGAAATCGCATCTAAAAATTTTACAAAATTTGATATTGGTATTTATTATCCGTTAAAAGGATTGTCTAATAATGAGTTAGCTTCTATGGCTAGTAGCCAACATTTGTGCCAGGGTTTTGGAAGGATTACCACAAGAGGACAGCAAACTGAATTTTTAAAATTTTTAAAAGGGGATGCTTTAAAGGATAAAGAAGATATCTTTTCAGGTATTAATACCACTTGGAATCGCATAAAAGGGGGTGGAGAAGTTGGTGCTATTTTGTATGAAATTGAAGAGGATTTTGATTTTATAAATCCATCTAGACATATTCCAAAATTATTGGAAGCGTTTCAGAAAATTCAACTATTAGAAGATTCTCATTGGAGAAAAATCAAAGAAAAACAAATCAAAGAAATTATTGAAGCATGCGCAGGAATCTATTTAGAAGCCTCAGCAAGCAGTTCTAGTGGAACACCAAATTCAAAAATGAATATCAACTTTGAAGTTTTAAATAGGAGTGAAACTTCCATTATTTTATCTTCAATTACATCTAAGATTGATGAAAAATCGATTGTAAAAGAGGTTAGTTTACCGAATAATAAAAAGATTAGTTTTAAAGAGACAATTACGCTAAAAACTAATCAATATTCTGATCCTTATTGGTTAAGAGAGTCTTCTTCTATAGGTGCCTATGCAGTTGGTAATCAATTATTAATTGGTAATCCAGAAACACCAAGACCTGTAAAAATTTCTTTTAATTTGGTGATAGAAGGGACGCCAATTACCATCACGAAAAATGTAGTAAGAAGGTATGCTGAACGTGATCAAGGAGAAATTTATGAGCCTTTTGAAATTATGCCTTTAATAACGACAAGACTAAAAGACAAGGTGATTATCTTTTCTAATGAAACTCCGAAAAAAATAAGTGTTGTTGTAAAAGCTGGAGCGAATTTTATTTCTGGTAAAGTAAGCCTTCAAATTCCTGAAAATTGGCAAATATCACCCAAAGAAATTGTGTTTAACATCGCACAAAAAGATGATCAAGAAACCGTTGAGTTTTTGGTAACTCCTCCAAATAAAGAATCTCTTGGAAAACTAAAAGTAGTTGCTTCTGTTCAAGGAAAAGAGTTCACAAAAGAATTGGTAGAAATAAAATACAATCACATTCCAAAACAGTCGGTATTATTAAATTCTGAAGCAAAAGTAGTTCGTTTAAATATCGAAAAAGTAGGAGATAAAATAGGATATATAAAAGGTGCAGGAGATGCTGTTCCAGAAAGTTTACGTCAAATTGGATATACTGTTGTAGAAATAAAACCATCAGAAATTAATGATGAAATTTTAAAAAAGTACGATGCGATTGTTTTGGGAATTAGAGCTTATAACGTTGTGAAGGAATTAAAATTCAAACAAAAATTCTTGTTAGAGTATGTGAAAAAAGGGGGTAATATGATTGTGCAATATAACACCAATAGAAGCGTGGATATTGATCCTCCTTATAAATTGAAACTTTCTAGAGATAGAGTTACAGACGAATTCGCAGATGTAACTGTTTTAGATGAAGCGCATGAGTTGTTAAATTTTCCAAATAAAATTACTGATAAAGATTTTAAAGGTTGGGTGCAAGAAAGAGGTTTGTATTTTCCAAATGCTTGGGATGAAAATTACACGCCTATTTTATCGATGAATGACAAAGGAGAATTACCAAAAAATGGAAGCTTATTAATCGCGAAATATGGCAAAGGAAATTATATTTACACAGGGTTAAGTTTCTTTAGAGAATTGCCTGCAGGGGTTTCTGGTGCTTATAAATTGTTTGCAAATATGTTGTCGGTTGGTAAAGAGAAATAGTTTTAGAGTTTTAACGAATAAGCTTTCATTTTTAATTTAGTAGAAGTGACGAGAAATAAACAGTAATTTACAAATACATAATTCAGTAAACACACGTTGATAATTATGAATCAAGAAAAATATACTTGGAAAAAAGAGTATTCATTCGTTCTAATAGCGAATATAATTTATATTATTATTTTCTATTTCATCTCAAATTATTTTACGGTATAAGCTATGGGAATTTCAAGTAAATTACATTACATAGATTGGATTATTCTGTCCGTTACGCTAATTTTTATTGTTGCTTACGGAACATATGTTACTAGAAAAAACGCGAATGTTCAAGATTATATAAAAGGAGGAAATGACTCTAAATGGTGGACTATTGGTTTGTCTGTTATGGCAACGCAAGCCAGTGCAATTACCTTTTTGTCAACGCCAGGACAAGCTTTTCATAGCGGTATGGGGTTTGTACAATTTTACTTTGGTTTGCCCATTGCAATGATTATTATTTGCGTGGTTTTTATTCCTATTTATCACAAGTTAAAAGTATATACGGCATATGAATTTCTAGAAGGCAGATTTGATTTAAAAACAAGAAGCTTAGCCGCAATTTTATTCTTAATTCAGAGAGGTTTAGCAGCAGGAATTACCATTTTTGCGCCTGCAATTATTTTAAGTGCAGTCTTAGGCTGGGATTTATTAACACTAAATATTATCATCGGATTTTTAGTAATTATTTATACCGTTTCTGGAGGAACAAAAGCTGTTAATGTTACTCAAAAGCAACAAATGATTATCATTTTTATAGGGATGTTAATTGCGTTTTTTATGATTATGAGTCAACTTCCTGCAAATATTACATTTACGAATGCGTTAGAAATTGCTGGCGCAAGTAATAAAATGGAAGTATTAGATTTTTCATTTGATTTAAGTAATAGATATACCGTTTGGACAGGAATCTTAGGAGGAACTTTTTTAATGCTTTCTTATTTTGGAACAGATCAAAGTCAAGTGCAACGTTATCTATCAGGAAAGTCTGTGAGAGAAAGTCAATTAGGGTTAATTTTTAACGGACTTTTAAAAGTACCAATGCAATTCTTTATTTTGTTAATTGGTGTAATGGTTTTTGTTTTTTACCAATTCAATCCTTCACCTTTAAACTTTAATCCTGGAGCAAACGAAGCAATTGAAAACACTGCATATGTTAAAGAGTATCAGCAATTAGAGCAAGAGCACATTACTATTGAAAACAGTAAAAAAGCACTTTTTATTGATGGTTTTCAGATGGAAGAAAAACAACAAATTCAGGATTTAAATGCAAGAGATTTAGTATTAAAAGTAAAATCAAAAGCAATTATTGAGAAAATTGATAAAGAAAATACACTTGATAGAATAGAGTCAAATGATAAAGATTATGTGTTTATCCATTTTATTTTAAACAATCTTCCAAGAGGTCTAATTGGTCTGTTATTGGCGGTAATTTTATCAGCTGCAATGTCATCAACAGCATCAGAATTAAATGCTTTGGCGAGCACTACTGCCATGGATTTATACAAGCGAAATATCAAAGAAGAAAAGAGCGATGAGCATTATGTAAAAGCTTCTAAGTGGTTCACGTTAGCTTGGGGGATTATTGCTATTTCTGTGGCTTGTGTAGCCAATTTATTCGATAACTTAATCCAGTTGGTAAACATAATTGGTTCCATATTTTATGGAAATGTTCTAGGGATTTTCCTGTTAGCATTTTTCTTCAAAAAAGTAAACGGAAATTCGGTTTTTAAATCTGCTGTAATAACACAAATATTAATTTGTTCAATTTATTATTTTGGAATTTATAATTTAGAATCGCAAGGTTTAGAGCCGATAGTTAGTTATTTGTGGTTGAATTTTATAGGCTGTATTTTAGTTTTATTTTTCTCATTAGCATTTGTTTTTAAATCGATAAACAAACAAAGTAAAGTTACCTTACTTATTACTTTTATAGCAATTTTTAAAATTACCTACGATGTTTTAAATGATGTATCTTTAAATATTACTCACGTACTTTCTTTAATTGTTTTATTCTTTTTTTTAGGTTTTTTCAATATTGATAAAACGATACTGAATGATAAATAGAAATATTAAATGGGGAATTATTGGTTTAGGTAAAATTGCTCAAAAATTCGCTGCAGATTTAGCGACTATAGAAAATGTAACATTAGTTGCAGTAGCTTCAAGAAGTCAGGAAAATTCGGACGAATTTGCTGAAAAATTTCAAGTGAAAAAAGCATATAATTCTTATGGAGATTTGGCAAAAGATTCAACAATTGACGCTGTTTATATTGCTACTCCACACCGTTTTCATAAAGAACACTCCATACTTTGTTTGCAAAACAAAAAGGCAGTGTTGTGCGAAAAACCGTTTGCTATGAATTTGCAAGAAGTAGAAGAAATGATTGCGGTTGCAAAAGAGAATAATGTTTTGTTAATGGAGGCGCTATGGACTTTCTTTTTACCTCATTTTAATTATGTTTTAGATATCGTCAAAAATGAAAAATTCGGAGCATTAAAAACCTTAGAGGCAGACTTTGGTTTTTACACACCTTACAATACAGAAAGTAGATTATTTAATAAAGAAGTTGGTGGAGGTAGTCTGTTAGATATCGGAATTTATCCAATTTTTGTAGCTTTATCTGCTCTAGGAAAACCGAAAAAGATAGAAGCTACAGCTACTTTTTTTGAAAATGGAGCAGATTCAAGTTGCTCAATGATGTTTAGTTATGAGAAGATAAAAGTACATTTAAAAAGTACGTTGTTAGAAGAAACACCTACAGAAGCCATTTTTACTTTTGAAGATGCAATTGTAAAACTAAATACTCGTTTTCATGAACCTTCTAGCGTAACTATTTTAAAAAATGACACTAAAGAGATACTAGACTTTAATAATAAAACCATTGGTTATAGTTTTGAAGCGGAACATTTTAGCCAGTTAATAAGAGATGGTAAAAAAGAAAGTAATATTATGACTTTTGAGTTTTCTGAAAATTTGATAGCTACCTTAGATCAAGTTCGAGATATTATTGGTTTGAAGTATTAGGGTTAAAGCAAAGCTATAAAGTTAGCATGATTATGTAGCTGTTTATTTTTTATAATCGTAGTTATCTAATTTTGGTTTTTTTGCACCAAAATAATAATAGAAAATATTTCTGTTTTTTGAAACAAAAAAAATCCCAAGCTTTCACTTGAGATTTTATATTCTTTATAAAAAAGAAAACAATTTTACATTGCTCCCCATTCTTTTAAAGATTTAGTATTCATTTTGATATATGCATCGTTTTTTGCTGCTTTAGCTCCTTCTAAAGATTTTTTAGCAGTTGCAATTGCTTTGTCTGTATTACCCATTTTTGCATAAATTAAAGACTGTTGTCTTAGTTGCCAAAATCCAGGTTTCTCAATCATAGACATTGCTTTTTCCATCCATTCGTTTGCCTTATTTATGTCTTTATCTGCTTGACTATAATAGATTGCAGCATTATAATAATCTCCCGCTTTCGGAGATGCAGCCATCACAGCGTCAATAGTTGCAGAAACCATTTCATCAGTAGGAACCTCAAGTTTAATTCCAATGTACGTTTTTTCCCAAAGAAGTCCAATTACAGCAGATGTGCTTGTTACATCATTAAAAACAATGGTAAATGTCTCTATAGACATTGGCATGGTAACTACTGCTATCGTAGTTTTTAAGGCTACCTTAGTGTCATCCCAATCACTTGGAACTCCGCTATTGTCAGCTTCAGAATAGAACATTACCTCCCATGTATTTTTATTTGGAACGGTATACAATCCGTAAGAACCTGCTTTTAATTTTTGGCCATCTATAGTTACATCAGAACTAAAAGTTACTTTCGTGTTTGCATTTGCACCAGTCCTCCATGTTTTTCCATAAGCAACGAGATTACCAAAAATAGCTCTTCCCTTTATACCAGGTCTAGAATATTCTATGTCAATATCTGTTAATCCTACTCTTTGAGATACTTTACCTGAAGGGCTAGGTTGAGGTGTTGTGATTTTTAATTCAGCTACTGGTTCAGTTTCTTTTTTTACATCTGTTGTTTCAGCTTCTTTACAACTGGTTATAGAAAGTGCTAGGATAAAAGTAGCTATACTTAAAATTTTAAAAATTGGTTTTTTCATGATTAGTTTTATTTTTTATAAATCTACAATTTCAAAAAATGACTATTGTTAACAAAATCTTAAAATAAGGGATTGTATCTTTGCTAAAAATTTTAAAACTTGAAAAAATATATTTCAGAATCTATTGGCACATTTTCTATGATTTTTTGTGGTACCGGAGCAATGACAATTAATGAGGTTACTGGTGGTGAAGTTACCCATGTTGGTATTGCAATTACATGGGGTTTAATAGTAATGGCGATGATTTATGCTTTTGGAGAAACTTCTGGAGCTCATTTTAATCCTGCTGTGACGATTGCTTTTGCATATGCAAAAAAGTTCTCTTGGAAAGAAGTCCCTAAATATATAAGCGCACAAATTTTGGGTGCTTTTGCAGCTAGTTTAACTCTATGGTTTCTGTTTCCTGCGAGTGAAATTTTAGGAGCTACTATACCCACTGTAGATGTTTGGCGTGCTTTTGTATTAGAATTATTATTAACCTTTTTCTTAATGGTTGTAATCATAAACGTTTCTACAGGAAGTAAGGAAATTGGGGTAGTTGCAGGTATTGCAATTGGGGCAGTAGTTTTGTTAGAAGCTATGTTTGCAGGTCCAATTACAAACGCATCTATGAATCCCGCAAGATCTATTGCGCCAGCAATTGTTTCTGGAAATTTGCAACATTTATGGATGTACATTACCGCACCTATTTTTGGGGCATTGTTAGCTGTAGTTTCTTGTAAGTTGGTAAAAGACGAAAACTGCTGTGATGAGAAATGTTAGTATTTTAGGTTGTGGTTGGTTAGGAAAGTCATTAGCAATTTCGTTGTTAGATGAAGGTTACTCTATAAAAGGTTCTACTACAAGAGAAGAAAAATTAGAACTTTTAGAAGCTAATAATATTGAACCATTTATTGTTGATATTACTGCTTTTGAAGAGTTTGATGACTTCTTAAATTCTGATATTTTAATCATTGCAATTACTTCTAAAGATATTGATGGTTTTGAAACTTTAATTTCTCAAATTGAAAACTCTAGCATTCAAAAGGTAATCTTTATTAGTTCTACTTCTGTTTATGGAAGAAAAAATAAAGTAATGACTGAGGAAGATGTTGTTTTAAAATCACCACTAACAGCAATTGAAAACTTATTTAGAGAAAATACTTTTTTTGAAACCACTATAATTCGGTTCGCAGGTTTATTTGGTGATGAAAGACATCCTTCAAATTGGTTTAAAAACGAACGTAAAATTCCACAACCAAAAGGATTTGTGAATATGATCCATAAAGAAGATTGTATCGAAATTATTCATGAGATTATTGATCAAAATTGTTGGAACGAAACATTTAATGCTTGTTCTAATCATCATCCAACAAGAAGAGAGTTTTATACAATTGCAAAATTGATTGCTGATTTTAAGGCTCCTGAATTTGAAGAAAATGAAGTGTACGAATGGAAAATTATAAGCTCTAAAAAAGTACAAAAAATTTTAGATTATACTTTTATACATGATAATTTATTGGCTCTTTAATAAGCAAAGTTGAAAAGGGTGTTATTCTGACAAAACATTTACAAGGATTTTTTTTAGATTTCTAACTCGATTTAAGAAGCTCATTTCAGTATGATTGTAAACAACTATTTGGTATATTTTCTTTTCCTCAAATAATTAAATACAAATCCGAAGGCAAATACTAAAAGGAGCGGTAAAACCACATTTAAAAATTGCCAATACGTACGTTCTTTAAAAGCTTTTTGTTTATCTAGTAGTCGTATTTTTAGTGTTTTGTTTCTTAATTGAATTAAGCCAACATCATCTAATAGGTAATCAACAGTATTTAAAAGAAAGTCTTTATTGCCAAATTGCTGATTTGTCCATTTATCTCTATTTAAGTCAAACGGTTGTTCTTTTAAAATTTGGTTTTTTCCAACATCACCGTCAGAAATTAGTACCATCTTATTATCGATTGCATTTTCCTTATAATAAGAAGTCTCAAAAGGTTTTACCCGGTTTTTATAGGCTGATTTAAAATCACCCTCTAATAAAACCGCAAATAGTTGACTTCCGCTTTTATAATCGGCCTCTATAACTTTATTAGCAATAGATTGTAACTCAATAAAATTAGGAGTACCTATTTTTTGTGTTAATAATGAACTCACCAATAACGGTGTTTTTTTTATGTTATTTTTTAAGGTGTCAATCTGATTTGCAAACTGCAATCTAACCGGAGAAGTATTTTTTGTAATTGCATGATTTGGATTTCCTCTAACTAAAGGATGGTAAAACCATTCTAAATTTTGAAATTGTGTTTGATTACCAATTCTACCCGTTGCTAACGGAATTTTGGCAGCATATAAATCTTTAATTAAAGAGGTATTAATTCTAACACCATATGAGAATAACAAATCTGTAAGATTCAAATCTCTCGGATATGCTAGCATTTTTCCGTCTGCAAACAAACTATCCTGATCTGCTTGCACCTTATCAAGCATCCACAATGTTTTTCCGCCATTCGTGATAAACTGATCTAAGGTAAATTTTTCTTGTGCTGTAAATTTTTGAGTTGGTTTCGTAATAATTGCCAAATCAAAAGATGTTAAATTTTGTAAAGTTTTTCGAGGATTTACAGAAACAGAATCTAACGTAAATTTTGCTAATCTATATTTTTTTGAAACTTCACTTAAAAAACTATATTGATAAATATCTTGTAATTCGCCATTTCCTGTAATAACGGCCACTCTTTTTTGCTTTGTTTGAGTTATAGCGTTCATCGCATTTGAAAAACTATATTCTAAACTCTCAATAGCTTTTTGTAATTGTTCTTCTTGCGACGCAACAAGGAGCGTCGGCAATAAAGAAACTAGAGTCGATTTTTTTCTATAAGAAATTTCTGCCCAAGGAAAAATAATTGCTTCAGATAATGTCCCATCTTCTTCTATGGTTAATTTACTTGGCAGCATGCCTCGTCTATTCAGCGCTTCGCGCTGTTCATCTGGATTTTCAAAATTGATTTTTATATTTGAGTTTTCGGCAGCTAACTCCTCTAAATACTGACGGGTTTCTACCTGTAAACGTTTAAATTCTGGAGGGAAATCACCATCTAAATAGACAGTAATATAGAGTGTTTTATCAACTTTAGAAATAATAGATTTTGTAGTTTTAGAAAGCGTATAACGTTTGTCTTGTGTTAAGTCGAATCGTTTATAAAAGTATTGATTTAGAATGTTTAATAAAACTAAGCCGGCAATTAAAAAAGCACTATTCTTTATCTTCTCACTCATTGTCTAAGCGTGTTTTAGTAATGAATAAAAAGAAAAGACTAACACTTACAAAATAAAGAAGATCTCTGGTGTCTATAACTCCTCTAGAAATACTTTTAAAATGTTCGTTGATTCCAATTTTTTTGATATTTATGGAATCAGTTCCAAAAGAGTTTGAAATAGCATCAAAACCATAAAACAAGAAAAAAGTGATAAAAACCCCCAATATAAAAGCAATAATTTGATTTTTAGAAAGTGTAGAGGTAAATAAACCAACCGCTGTATAAGTCGACGCTAAAAGTAGCAAACCAATATAAGAACCAATTGTGCTTCCAAAATCGATGTTTCCCGCCGGACTCCCTAATTTATAAACGGTATAAACGTACATAAAAGTTGGAATAATGGTAATGGTTACTAAAAGCAGGGATGCCGTAAATTTGCCTAGAACAATTTGCCAATTAGTTAGTGGTTTTGTTTTTAAAAGTTCTATGGTTCCTGTGCTAAATTCATCAGCAAAACTTTTCATTGTTATTGCAGGAATTAAAAAAAGAAAAACCCAAGGAGCTAAATAAAAAAAAGGAGTTACATCAGCAAAACCTGTGTTTAAGATATTGAAATCATCATTAAAAATAAATAAGAATAAACCGTTAATCAGTAAGAAAACACCAATAACTAAATACGCAATTGGAGAGGTAAAAAATGAGTTGAATTCTTTCTTTAGTATTGGAATCACTTTTTATTTTTTATGGTTATTTATAACTTTTTAGTGAGTAAATTTAATACTATAATTACTGTTTTCAATGTTTTTAAAACCTTGTTTCCGAATAATATTTAGTTCTCATTTGTAATTTTGTAAATACGATTATTATCAAAATCATCATCCTTTCTTTCTGTTTGGAAAACAAAATTGTATTTCTCCAATAATGCGGTTGAAGCATTATTATCTTTATGGGTAAAACTTTCTATCGTTTTTAATTCTAAATTTTTAAAACTAAAACGCACAACTTCTTGCAAAGCTTCACTCATAAAACCTTTTTGTTGATAATTAGGATTTAATTCATACCCAATTTCAGCGTAATCATTTGCACTTTCTATATTGTGTAAACCAATAGTTCCAATTAATTCATTATTATGCTTTGATTCAATACCCCAAAAAACACTTTTACTATCTATAATTAAATTAGAAACCTGATCTATAAACGCTCTTGCTTCAGAAAGGTTTTTCGGGGTGTTTCGTGTTATAAATTTATTTACTTCTTTACTCGTTCTTAAACTAAATATAGCTTTTGCATCTTCTAGATTTAATTCTCTTAAGGTTAATCTTTCTGTTTCTAAAACAGGAAAAGGACTGAAATTGAAATTCATTATTGTAAACTTGCTTTTTTATTAACACTCCAAGCTAGAGGTTTATCATTAAAATATTGTTTGGTTTTTGCCCAAACGTTTTTAAAAAGATCAGAATTTCTGTAATTTTCTAAATCTTGTTCTTTTTCCCAGTAAGAATACGTAAAAAATATTTCTGGGTTAGTTTTATCTTGATATAATTCTAGCAATTTACATCCTAGAGAATTTTTTATAAACTCTTTCTTTTCTTCAAACATTTCTTCAAATGCTTCAATATATTTTGAATGGAAACTCATTTTAACAATTCTAACAAACATACATTTATGATAAAGTCGAGTATTCTGGTTTAGATTCTGTGAAAAAATCTATTATTATTGGATCTCTATAGCTTAGCCCTAATAAAGTAGAGGCACCACCAACTGTATTTAAATTACTTCTGTAAATAGCAATTTCTAAAAAACCAGCTGAATTAAAGATAGCTAATTTATTGCCATCAAATTGTCTAGAGTCTTTAGAATTTACTCCAGTAATTTCATTGTATTTATTAAATATTTTTTTAAAAGAATAACGAGAAGCATTTACTGCATAGTTGCGCCCTTTTCCAATATCATTAAACATTTTTTTAGTGATGTTGGTAATTACATTTCCGTAATTATCTATATATAAAACACCTCCAATAATTTGTGTTTGTTTTTGATTTACTTTTGGCTGAATTTCAACTAATTTTTTAAATTTTTTAATTTCTTTACCAATCACAGTTAAATTTCCTCCACGGGCAATAAAACATGCAACCTGTACAAAAATATCTAAAACAGGAAAACTACTTTCAATTCTATCATGAATGTTAATTTCCACAATTTTGGTCGGTTGAATTTCTGAGGCAATCATTGAGATAATTCCATTATCTGGACAGACAAAAAAGTGTTTATCTAATTCCATAGCTATGTGTTTATTATCTGCACTCAACTCAGAGTCTACGCCGATAATATGTATAGTGCCTTCAGGAAAACTTTTATATGAATTCTTTAAAATATAGGCAGTTTCAGTAATGTTGAAAGGCGATATTTCGTGGGTAATATCTACAATTTTAGCATCAAAAAGCTCAGAATATATCGCACCTTTTACAGCCCCAATAAAATGATCTTTCGTTCCGAAATCTGTAGTTAATGTAATAAAAGACATTAATTGTTTACTGTTAATTAATTATGTAAAAGTTCTTCATTGTTTTAAGCAAATCTAATCATTTTATAAAATTTATTCGTTATTTTTAGTTTAAATATAATCGTAAACAATTAATAAAAAATAATCATTTGAACGAACGCATAATAGAGCTCACAGAAATCAGTCCTAAAGATTTTTTTGGAGCACACAACAGTACTATAGAACAATTAAAAAAATACTTCCCGAAAATTAAAATAGTTGCTCGCGGGTCTAAGTTAAAGATTTATGGAGAGCCAGATGTTTTAGATGAGTTCGAAATTCGTTTTGAACGTTTAATAAAGTATTTTAATAGATACAACAAACTAGATGAAAATAGCATTGAGCGTATTTTGACATCAACAGGAAATGAGGAAAAAACAACTGCAGCAAAAAATGTCAAGGATGTTTTAGTGCACGGAGTTAATGGAAAATTAATTAAACCACAGACTGAAAACCAGCGTAAAATGGTTACTCTAATGGCGAAGAATGATATGTTATTTGCTGTTGGTCCTGCTGGAACAGGGAAAACTTATACGGCCGTGGCTTTGGCGGTAAAAGCTTTAAAGGAAAAAGAAGTAAGAAGAATTATTTTAACAAGACCAGCAGTAGAATCTGGAGAAAATTTAGGTTTTCTTCCGGGAGATTTAAAAGAAAAATTAGATCCCTATATGCAACCTTTGTATGATGCTTTAAGAGATATGATTACGCACGAAAAGTTAGAATCGTATTTAGAAAAAGGAATCATCCAAATTGCACCTTTAGCATTTATGAGAGGAAGAACTTTAGACAATGCATTTGTTATTTTAGATGAAGCTCAAAATACAACCCACAATCAAATGAAAATGTTTTTAACAAGAATGGGTAAAAGTGCAAAGTTTATCATTACCGGAGATCCGGGTCAAATAGATTTACCGAGAAGACAAATTTCTGGTTTAAAAGAATCTTTATTAGCATTAAAGGATATCAACGGAATTGCGCAAGTGCATTTAGATGATAAAGATGTGGTAAGACATAGATTGGTGAGGAAAATTATTTCAGCATATAAAAGTATAGAAACAGAATGATTAAAATAGAATAAAGCAAATCAGGCTTACAAGATTATTTTTATATTCTCTATTTAGACATCCTTATATTTGAGATTTTAAGTGCGGCTATTTTTTATTCAATTTCTCATAATTTAATGTGAATTCAAAAAATAAAAAAGAGTAAAAAGAGTGAAAATATACTTTTTAGGTATAAAGTTTAGAACAAGATTTATATTTACTGAAATTTCGTGTTTTTATGAGGGTTATTTTTATTTTCTTTTTTGCAAAAGCAAAAATTCAGTGTTCTGTTTCACAAGACAATAAACGAGCTTCACAAGAAAAAGCAGATGCATTTGTAAAAACATAGAGCAATTGTAAAAAAAACATGTTTGTAAAAACCTATCTCTGTTTTTTTTCAAATATTGATGGAACAAATGATTTTTGGCGATTAAAAGGTTTTCCAGAAGTTAATAATACGATCTGTATTTACAATCGTTTTGGTAATTTGCTAAAAGAAATTAAAAGTAATACTGGTTTTTGGGATGGAACTTATAAAGGTAAAAATGCGATATCTTCTAACTATTGGTTCAAAGTAGTAATAGAAACAGGAGAGATTTTTAATGGTAATTTTTCCTTGCTAAGAAAATGATTTCCTGAAAAATAAACTTATTTTTGTAGATCTATTTATATAACCTAAACTAATGAATACAATTAACGAAACTAATTTCAAGTTTTCCAATCAAAAATCTGTTTATAAAGGGAAAGTAAGAGAAGTTTATAATATTAATGATGAACTTTTAGTCATGATTGCCTCTGATAGACTTTCAGCTTTTGATGTTGTTTTACCAAGTCAAATTCCATTTAAAGGTCAGATTTTAAATCAGATTGCAACTAAAATGATGAATGATACTGCTGATATTGTTCCTAATTGGCTATTAGCAAATCCTGATGAAAATGTTGCAATTGGTCATTTATGCGAACCTTTTAAAGTAGAGATGGTAATTCGAGGGTATTTATCTGGTCATGCAGCGAGAGAATATAAAGAAGGTAAAAGAGTTTTGTGTGGAGTAGAAATGTCTAAAGGATTAAAAGAAAATGATAAATTTCCAAATCCAATTATCACACCATCGACCAAGGCAGAAAATGGTGAACATGACGAAGATATTTCTAGAGAAGATATTTTAGCAAACAAGATTGTCTCTGAGGAAGATTATTTAGTTTTAGAAGATTACACTCGAAAACTGTTTCAAAGAGGAACAGAAATTGCGGCAAAAAGAGGCCTAATTTTAGTAGATACAAAATACGAATTTGGTAAAACAAAAGAAGGTAAAATTGTGTTGATTGATGAAATTCATACACCAGATTCTTCACGTTATTTTTATGCTGAGGGATATCAAGAGAGACAAAATAAAGGTGAAAATCAAAAACAATTATCTAAAGAATTTGTTCGTCAGTGGTTGATAGAAAATGGTTTTCAAGGAAAAGAAAATCAGCAAATTCCAGAAATGTCTGATGCTAAAGTTATAGAGATTTCTAATAGATATATTGAGTTGTATGAACAAATTACTGGAGAAGAATTTGTAAAAGCGTCTACAGAAAATGTATTGGTAAGAATTGAAAAGAATGTGATCGATTTTCTTGCTTAATGAAGGCTGTAACTATAAAACAACTCAAGGACGAATTAACCCACAAATCAGCGAGTGAGTTAAAAGAGTTGTGTTTACATTTGTCTAGGTTTAAAAAAGAAAACAAAGAATTACTTACCTATTTATTATTTGAATCTCACGATGAAGAATCTTATATACAATCTATAAAAGATCAAATGGATGTTCAGTTTTCTGAAATAAATACAAATAGTTTTTTTTACATTAGAAAAAGTATCCGTAAAATTTTAACACTCACAAAAAAATTTATTAGATATTCTAAAAAGAAAGAAACAGAAACTGAATTGTTATTGTATTTCTGTAAGAAATTAAAAGACTTTAAGCCCTCTATAAAAAGAAGTCAGCGTGTACAAAATGTTTTTGATTCTCAAATAAGAATGATCAAAAAAGCGATAGAAAAATTGCACGAAGATTTGCAATATGATTATCAATTAGAATTAAATGATTTGTTAGAAAATGAATAAGGAAAGACCAAAATTAGAAAATCTTATAAAAGAAAATACTACAGATATTGAGAAATTTCAGAATGAAGTTTTACGTCCAGTAATTAAAATGCAACATCATTTATTAATTGCATTTTTTGAAAATTATCTTCAGAAAAGAAAAATAGCTTTTATTGCTTTAACAGAAGAGAAAAAGAAAAAACAAATTAAATCTATTTTTCAAAAAGATATAAATTTTAAGAATCAAATTTTAGGTTCTATAATTGGTCATTTTTCAATTGAAGAATATTTTTTTTATAATCAATACTCTTCTGAATTTAATAAAAGAATAATACAAATAATAATTCAAAGACTTAGAGATAGTATTTCTCAAATAAAAATTTAAACTAAAGAGCAGCGGTTTTATCATTAAGTCAAAATACTTTCTTCTGATGTTTTGGTAATTTCTACGAAATAATTTAGAAGGGCAATATTAAAATCAGGAATTATTACCCCATACATACACTGGTTTATTATTAAAGAGAAATAAATTTTATTTCTTAGGTAGTTTACTTCGTAAAGATTTTATTTTGAGATAAAAGTTTCTTTTGATACCTTCCTTGAACAACATCAACAATTACTAAAATGGCAAGTACAAAATAGAACGTAGTTTTACTCATTGGTATAATTTCATTCTCAAAAAGTTCAATATGGGCTAAATGTCCACCTTCTGTTACAAGCATAATTCCAACAATAAAAAGGATGAATAATCCTAAAACTTCATACATTCTGTTTTTTGCCAAGAAAGTTGATATTCTATCAGCTAAGAGTAACATTAACAAACCACTTATCACAATAGCAATGGCCATTACAATAAAAGCAGTTGTAGCACTTTCTATTTCGCTTGTAAGACCAATTGCAGCTAAAATTGAATCAAAAGAAAAAACCAAGTTCATTAAGACAATACTCATAATAACTGCATTCGAAGATTTTTTTCCTTTTGGATCTCCTGCGACATCATGATTTAAATCAATGGAACTTATCATGTGCCAAATTTCTTTAATAGCTGTGTAAATAATAAAAGCACCACCTATTAGTACAATTATACTGTGACCGTTAAAAGCAAATTTCACAACATTTTTTATTCCTCCTGATAAAAAAGAAAAAGGTTCTTGAAAAAAGTCAATGATAGAAACGAGCACAAATAGCAGAACAATTCTTAAGATGATTGCTATTAAAATCCCTGTTTTTCTAACCTTTCTTTGATTTGCTTCTGGTGCTTTTTTAGACTCTAAAGAAATATAAAGTAAGTTGTCAAAGCCAAGAACAGCTTGTAATAAGACTAACATTATCAATGTAAAAATAACCTCTAACATAATTTTTTTTGATGACTAATTAATTTTTTTTGAACTTCAAATATATTTAAACAAATTAAATCAGGCTTTATTTGTTATAAGAAATATTTCCAAAGTATTCGAATACTTACATAGGCTATTAAAATAGCGGTGGCCTTTTTCAGTTGAATAGGAGTAAAGGATTTGGTACTCATTCTATTTCCAATTTGTCCGCCAATAAAGACAGTAACTAATAAAATGGATGTTAAGTTCCAGTCAATTGTAAAATCAGGATTTGAATATTGTCCAATGAAACCAGCAATAGAGTTTACTAAAATAAAAACACTTGCAGTTGCTGCAATTTTTTTAGGAGTATCCCAATTTGTAAGATGTAAAAGAGGCGCTAAAAAGATTCCACCTCCAATGCCTATCATTCCAGAAATAAATCCAATAATTCCCCCAAAACTTGCGTTTTTTATACGTTTTGATTCCAATTTTTTTTTATCGGAAGAAATAATTCGTTTAGAAATCCACATAGTAATTGAAGCAAAGAATAGTGTAAATCCTAATAAAATAAAAAAGAGTTCCTCATTAATTTTCGTTTTTCCACCTATATAGGCAAAAGGAATACTCAAAAAGACTAGAGGAATTATTTTTTTCCAATTCAATTTTCTTTGTTGATGAAATAGGAGTACATTTCCTGAAACAACAATGATGTTGCATAATAAAGCTGTCGCTCTAATTTGAGTAAAAGCGATTCCTGTTAAAGCTAAAATGGCTAAGTAACTAGATCCACCTCCAAAGCCAACCGATGAATACAAGATAGCGACAGTAAAGAAAAGTATAATTATGTACCAGTATTGCACAAAGGTTTCAAAAATCAAAAATAAATATTTATGTTTAAGACTGTTATTAAAGAACCTTTTATTTCATGGAAATATAAAAAAGGTAGAATTAGATATAAAAGTATGCAATTTTATTTAAATTGCTGCAAATAAAAACGAATGATAAATAATAGGATATCAGAAAATTAAAAAGAGGATTGATGGTTTGGGATCTCACCGCAAGGGTTTGTTACCTTTGCTTTGATTGCTAATTTTATCGTTGCAATAATAGTTTTAATATTTACGTTAGTGTCACCGAAAGAAGGAATAGAAATAGTAGAGAATATTAGAATTCCTGATGGAGTCAGAGAAACTACTCATTAAAAAAACAGTTTATGAGCAATTACCATATAAAACATTTAGAAGAGTATTATCAAGTTTATAGAAAATCTATTCGTGAACCAGAAAATTTTTGGGAAGAGATTGCTGAAGAACATTTTATCTGGAGAAAAAAATGGGATAAAGTATTAGATTGGGATTTTTCTAAACCAGAAGTTAAGTGGTTTGATGGGGCTCAACTGAATATTACAGAAAATTGTATCGATAGACATTTAGCGACAAGAGGAGATAAAACAGCTATTTTATTTGAACCAAATGATTCTAGTGCAACGGCAGAGCATATTACATATAAACAACTTTCAGAAAGAGTAAATCAGTTTGCTAATGTATTAAAAGAGCAAGGAGTAAAAAAAGGAGACAGAGTTTGTATTTATGTGCCAATGATTCCAGAATTAGCAATTTCCACCCTCGCTTGTGCGAGAATTGGAGCAATTCATTCTGTGGTTTTTGCCGGGTTTTCATCAACTGCATTAGCCACAAGAATTAATGATTCTGATTGTAAAATTGTGATTACTTCAGACGGTTCTTTTCGTGGTGCAAAAACCATCGATTTAAAAGGGATTGTAGATGAAGCTTTAGAAAGTTGTGCATGTGTGGAAACCGTTTTAGTAGTGAAAAGAATCAATTCTAAGATTTATATGAAAGAAGGTCGTGATCAATGGTTACAGCCTTTATTAGATGCAGCTTCTGCAAAATGTGAAGCAGAAATTATGAATGCAGAGGATCCGTTATTTATTTTATATACTTCAGGTTCTACGGGTATGCCAAAAGGTATGGTGCATACAACTGCTGGTTATATGGTGTACACGGCTTACACATTTAAAAATGCTTTTCAATATAAAGAAAATGATGTGTATTGGTGCACGGCAGATATAGGTTGGATTACTGGTCATTCATATATTGTGTATGGTCCGTTAGCAAACGGCGCAACCACTGTTATGTTCGAAGGAGTGCCAAGTTATCCCGATTTTGGACGTTTTTGGAAGATTATTGAAAAGCATAAAGTAAGTCAATTTTACACTGCACCAACGGCAATTAGAGCATTAGCAAAACACGGCACTGCACTGGTCGATAAATATGATCTATCCTCATTAAAAGTTTTAGGTTCCGTGGGTGAACCGATTAATGAAGAGGCTTGGCATTGGTATAATGATAATATTGGAAAGAAAAAATCTCCAATTATTGACACTTGGTGGCAAACAGAAACAGGCGGAATGATGATTACTCCAATTCCTTATGTAACACCTACAAAGCCAACCTATGCAACGTTGCCTTTTATCGGAATTCAGCCAGCAATAATGGATGAAAATGGGAATGAGTTAAAAGGAAATCAGGTGGAAGGAAGATTGTGTATCAAATTCCCGTGGCCAAGTATTGCTAGAACCATTTGGGGAAATCATAAGCGATATAAAGAAACTTATTTTTCTGCTTTTGATAATATGTATTTTACGGGTGATGGGGCTTTAAGAGATGAGGTTGGCTATTACAGAATTACAGGTAGAGTAGATGATGTAATTATTGTTTCTGGACATAATTTAGGAACAGCACCCATTGAAGATGCAATTAACGAGCACCCTGCAGTTGCAGAATCTGCTATTGTAGGTTTTCCGCATGACATTAAAGGAAGTGCATTATATGGTTATGTAATTCTAAAAGATATAGGAGAAAGTAGAGATCATGATAATCTGCGAAAGGAAATTAATCAAATAATTACAGAACATATTGGTCCAATTGCGAAATTGGATAAAATTCAGTTTTCAGAAGGATTGCCAAAGACACGTTCAGGAAAAATTATGAGACGTATTTTACGTAAAATAGCTTGTAATGAAATGGGTAATTTAGGGGATGTTTCTACATTATTAAATCCGGAAGTGGTGCAGGATATTATTAATAATAGACTTTAATTTTTTTTAATCTTTGATGTAAACTAGGGATGTATTAGATAGCGATTCTTAATTTTTGAGATTAAATAGATATAATTGTTAAGAGTAAAATAGTTTTAGAAAAGAAAGTGATTTTGAAAAAACAGATAGTACAGTTTAGATTGAAAAATAATTATTGCTTAATATTACTTTTTTTAGGCCTCTTTTTTTCTTGTTCAAAAGATATTGAAAACCCTAGTACTCGTTTTAGCCTTTTAAATTCCTCGGATACTAATATTCATTTTAGTAATATAGTTACAGAAAGTTCGAATTTTAATTTCCTGAATTATACTTATATCTACAATGGTGTCGGAGTAGCTGTAGCAGATATTAATAATGATGGTTTGGAAGATTTGTTTTTTACTTCCAATCAAGAATCAAATAAGTTATATTTAAATCAAGGAGATTTTGAATTTAAAGACATCACGAAGAAAGCAAAAGTTGCAGATCAAACAGGATGGACTACAGGGGTTACTGCTATAGACATTAATAATGATGGTTGGTTAGATTTTTATGTGTGTAAATCTGGATCCTTAAACAGCCACTCAAAAAGAAGAAATAAGCTTTTTATCAATCAAAAAAACAACACTTTTAAGGAACAAGCCAAAGCTTACGGGTTAGATCATTTCGGGTTTTCTACACAAGCCTATTTTTTTGATTTTGATAATGACGATGATTTAGATGTGTATCTTGTAAATCATCGTAAAGATTTTTCAATCAAAGAAGTTAAGGAGCCCTATAACTCAGATCAACTATTTAGAAATGATGGTGCTGCTTTTAAAAATATTACCAAAAAAGCAGGAATTTTAAATAAAGGATGGGGTTTAAGTGCTTCCATTGGCGACTTTAATAATGATGATTTATTAGATGTGTATGTTGCGAACGATTTTTTTGACCCCGATTATTTATATATCAATCAAGGTGATGGAACTTTTAAAGACGAGGCTTTAAAATATTTTAATCATATTTCTACAAATAGTATGGGCTCTGACTTTGCTGACATTAATAATGATTTAAAACCAGATTTAATTGTTTTAGATATGATGGCGGAAGACCATATTAGAAGCAAAGAAAATATGGCAACGATGAGCATTTCTAACTTTCATAATTTGGTAAAAAAAGGCTATCATTATCAATATATGTCTAACGTGTTACAGTTAAACAATGGTGACAATACGTATAGTGAAATAGGACAGCTTGCCGGGATTTCAAAGACCGATTGGAGTTGGGCGCCATTAATAGCCGATTTTGATAATGACGGTTTTAAAGATGTATTTGTGACCAATGGAATTCAAAATGATTTAACAAATCAGGATTTTAGAAATCAAATGAAAACCAATCTCAGAAACCGTAAAAAAGTTTCTCTGGATGCTGCTAAAAAAATAATTACTTCAGAGAAATTAAGTAATTATATCTTTAAAAATAAGCATGATCTCACATTTAAAAATACAACTAAAAGTTGGGGTTTAGATGCTAAAATAAATTCTAATGGAGCAGCTTATGCAGATTTAGATAATGATGGTGATTTAGATTTAATTATAAATAATCAAGGAGAGAAAGCTTCTATTTATAAAAATAACACTAAAAATAATTATATTACTTTTAAGCTAAAAGGCCCAGTAACTAATCCGTTTGGTATTGGAGCAAAAATCACTGTTTTTTCAGACAGTCTGCAACAAACTAAAAAACAATTTTTGAGCAGAGGTTTTCAATCTTCAGTAAGTGCTCAACTGCATTTCGGATTAGGTCATAAGACTAAAGCTGATAGTGTTTTTATTGATTGGGGAAAGAATTCGGTTGAGAAATTAACCAATATAGAAGTTAATCAAACTATAATAGTTGACGTTGAGCGTGCTGTGAATTTTGTTAAAAAGGATACGATAAACTCAAGGTTATTTACACCAGTAATTCCAACTGAAATTGGTATCAATTATCAGCAAAAAGAAAATAACTACGACGATTTTAAGTTACAGTTATTATTACCGCAGAAACAATCTGAAAAAAGCTCAGCGCTCGCTGTTGGAGATATCAATAATGATGGTTTAGATGATTTCTTTGTTGGAAATGCTAAAGGTGAAAAAGGAGCTATATATCGTCAAAATAAAGATGGAAAATTTATAGAAACAAATCAAAAATTATTCGAGTTAGATAAAGATTTTGAAGATACAAATGCAAAATTTTTAGATGTAGATAATGATAATGATTTAGATTTATATGTAACTTCTGGCGGTTATGAAGTTGAAGAAAATAGCTCGCTTTTACAAGACAGATTGTATCTTAATAATGGAAACGGGAAATTCACAAAAACAAAACTTCCAAAGAGAACTTCAAACTCTAAAGCAATTGCATTTTCAGATTTTGATAAAGATGGAGATATTGATATTTTTATTGGGAATAATGCAAGGCATGGACAATATCCATTATCAGAAAAACCCTACTTTCTAGAAAATAAAAATGGAAAATACAGCAACACTATTGAAGATAAATTTGATGATATTTCTGATTTAAGGATGATAAACGATGCTGTTTTTTCAGACTTTGATCATGACGGAGATGAAGATTTAATTGTGGTAGGTGAATGGATGGCAATTACTTTTTTTGAAAACAAGAACAATCGATTTTATAAAAAAAAGATGGATAGTATAAGCAATATTAATGGTTGGTATCAATCGATAAAACCCATTGATTTTGATGCTGATGGAGATACGGATTATATTATTGGGAATTGGGGGAATAATAATAAATTTCATCCTAATAAACAAAAACCATTACATATTTACGCGGGCTATTTTGATGAGAATACTAGTTTTGATATTGCTTTAAGTAAAGTTTCAAAAACGGGAGATTTACTTCCTGTTCGTGGTAAAGAATGTTCGACAGAGCAAACGCCTTTTTTAAATCAGAAAATTAAAACATATAAGGAATTTGCTGCGGCTAACATGTTTGAAATTTATGGATTTGAGAAACTAGAAAAAGCGCATCATTTTATGGTGCAAAATTTTTCTTCTTTTATTTTGAAAAATAATGGAGGAGGTACCTTTGAAATTAAAAAACTGCCAAATGAAGCGCAATTTTCACCGACTTTAGATGCAGAGATGGCAGATGTAAATAATGATGGATATCTAGATGTTTTTGGTGTCGGTAATGTGTATGAATCAGAAGTAGAGACCATAAGATATGATGCCTCAAAAGGATATGTTTTATTGGGGGACAAAGAAGGAAGTTTTACTTTTTGCAACGATTCTAGTTATTTTAATAATCAGGAAGCAAAGGCAATAGAAAAAATTAGAATTAATGGTGTTTGGCATTTCATTATCTTAAATAAAAATGCTGAGCTAACTATTTTAAAAGCTAATTAAACAATAATTGTAGCATGCCAATCTTTTTGTTAAAATGTCATGTTCTGTTATATGGCATATAAATTGACAATGAATAAGCGATCATACTCTAAAAATAATATTATAGATGCAACATCTTAACGATACGAAACAAGATAAAAATAAACCGAAGATTTCTATTCTAAAAGCTTTCAAAACTATTATTTGGCCTAAACGAAAGTTAGTTTTTATAGGCTTAATACTAATTGTTTTAAGTAGATTGTCTAGTTTGGTATTGCCATGGAAAAGTAAGGCGTTATTGGATGAGGTGATTCCTAATAAAGATTACGACCAATTGTATAGTTTATTATTTATTGTAGGATTGGCAATTTTAGTGCAGTCCGTAACTTCTTTTTTATTAACAAGAATTTTAAGTGTGCAAGCACAGTTTTTAATATCAGAATTAAGAGCCCAAGTTCAAAAGAAAGTATTGTCTTTACCAATCAGTTTTTTCGATAACACAAAATCGGGTGCATTAGTCTCTAGAATTATGAGTGATGTAGAAGGTGTCAGAAATTTAATAGGAACAGGTTTAGTTCAATTAGTTGGAGGAACAATTACAGCGGTAATTTCAATGATTTTGTTGATTCAGATCAGTCCTTCAATGACCTTTTTTGTACTAGTTCCTGTCGCTATTTTTGGAGTTGTCGCTTTAAAGGCTTTTAAATATATTCGTCCTATTTTCAGAAATAGAGGTGTAATTAATGCAGATGTAAAAGGAAGATTAACAGAAACGTTATCTGGAGTTAGAGTCATTAAGGCTTTTAATGCAGAAGCGCAAGAAAATGAAGTTTTTGAAAAAGGTGTAGATAAATTATTTCAAAATGTAAAGAAGAGTTTAACGGCAACTGCTTTCATGACAAGTTCAGCTACTTTTTTACTAGGAATTGCTTCTACAGGAATTATGGGAATTGGTGGTTATAAAATTATGACAGGTGAATTAACAGTGGGTGATTTTCTATCCTTCACATTATTGCTTGGTTTTATGATTGCACCAATAGTTCAAATGAGTAATATTGGTAGTCAGTTAACAGAGGCGCTTGCAGGTTTAGACCGAACAGAGGAGTTAATGAATATGAATGCAGAAGAAGATGATGAGGAAAGAAAGATTATTTTAGAAGATGTAAAAGGAGAAATTATTTTTGATGATGTATCTTTTTCTTATGAAGCAGGAAAAGAAGTATTGCACAATATCAATTTTAAAGTTCCTTCTGGCTCTGTAACAGCTTTGGTTGGAAGTTCTGGGTCTGGAAAGTCGACTATTGCTGGTTTGTCAGCTACATTTTTAAATCCAAAATCAGGTACAATTACAATTGACAATCAAGATATGTCTAAAGTTAAATTGTCTAGTTATCGTAAGTATTTAGGGGTTGTTTTACAAGATGAATTTTTGTTTGAGGGAACAATCAAAGAAAATATTTTATTTCCAAGACCAAATGCAACTGAACAAGAATTACAAAATGCTGTAAAAGCGGCTTATGTTAATGAATTTACAGATCGTTTTGATAATGGTTTAGATACCTTAATTGGAGAAAGAGGTGTGAAACTTTCTGGAGGACAACGTCAAAGATTGGCTATTGCAAGAGCAATTTTGGCAGATCCTAAAATTATTATTTTAGATGAAGCAACTTCTAGTTTAGATACTGAAAGTGAATCTTTAATTCAAAAAAGTTTATCAGAATTAGTAAAAGATAGAACGACTATTGTAATTGCTCATAGATTAAGTACTATTAAGCAAGCAGATCAAATTTTGGTTATTGAATCTGGTCGTATTGCAGAGAGAGGTACACATGATGAGTTGATAAAAGCAAAAGGAAGATACTTTGATTTATATACCTATCAGGCAAAAATTTAAAAATTAGATTTCCTTATTTTTGTACACATTAAAAAAAAACGAACACATAATTTATTAAAACTAATATACATAAACAGATGAGAAAAGTACTTTTATTATTAATTTTAGTTATTGCTGCTTCTTGCAACAATGAATCTAAAAAAGAAGTAATCCTTGAAGTAAAAAGCGAAGTTTTTCCTTTAGATTTAGGCAAAGTTTTTCAAAAACATGGAGGGATTGATATTTGGAGAAAAGCACAAATATTATCTTTTAATAAGGGAGAAGAAGTTCATACTGCAGATTTACATTCAAGGAAAACAGTAATTAACACACCAGAATATTCTTTAGGTTTTGATGGAAAAGAAGTTTGGTTAACGGAAACTAAAAAAGATATTTACAAGGGAAACCCAACATTTTATTACAATTTATATTTCTATTTTTATGCAATGCCTTTTGTATTGGCAGATGATGGAATTATTTATGAAAAAATTAATGATTTGGTGTTTGAAGGTACAAGGTATCCTGGATATAAAATTTCATATAAAGCGAATATAGGGACTTCTCCTGATGATAATTATATCGTGTATTACAACTCAGAAACCTTTCAAATGGAATGGTTGGCTTATACCGTTACTTTTGCCTCTAAAGAGCCAAATGATAAATTCCATATAATTAGATATAATAAATGGGAAAATGTAAGTGGATTGGTATTACCAAAAGAAATTACATGGTATAGAATGGATGAAAAAGGTATGCCAACTGAACCTGAAAAACCAGCAATAGAATTCACATTACCATTATTAAGTCAAGCTAAATTAGCAGCTTCTTTCTTTGAGAAACCAATCAAATAATTTGTAGTTTTCAGCAGTAGTAGTAAATAGAAATTTAATTTGATTCTAAATGTGAATTAATTTTATCATACACAGCACAATAATAATCATGAAACCTTGGAAGCAAAACGTTTTCAAGGTTTTTTGTTTGCTTTAAAACTTTTAAGTCCCACAATTCTAGACCAGCCACTTCTTCTGTCTGTAAGGTTAATGCTGAAATAGAAACTTTTAATTCGGTAATAAAAACATGATGATGCTCGTTGTCTTGAATTCCATTTTCATGAGAAACTTGATGAATTCTAGTTCCTATTTTAATGAGGTCTTTTTCGTTTAATTCTAAACCAATTTCTTCTAAAATTTCTCTTTTTGCGCCTTCTAAAATTTTTTCACCAGCTCCAATATGTCCTGCAACAGAAATATCCCAAATTCCTGGAAACACTTTTTTCGTGAGCGCTCTTTTTTGAAGTAAGATTTTTTTGTCTGCAGTAAAGAACCAAATATGAGCAGTTGCATGAAACCAACCGTTTTTATGAGCTTCAGATTTTAAAGCTGTTATTCCTGTTGATTTTCCTTCAGCAGTTAAAATATCAATTAATTCATCCATAGAAAAAGATAAAACGTCATTGCGAAGAAGGTAAGATAATCTGTAAAAAAATAGTACTTGATTATGCTTCCTCGCAATAGCATTTGTTTTTTATTCAAAATAAGAAAAAGTCTCGCCGTCTTTAATTTTTAAAAGTGTTTCATAAATCATTTTAATCACATTTTCAACATCATCTCTATGCACCATTTCCACAGTTGTATGCATGTATCTTAATGGCAAAGAAATCAAGGCAGAAGCCACACCTCCATTACTGTAAGCAAAAGCATCTGTATCCGTACCTGTTGCTCTTGAAAGTGCAGAGCGTTGAAAAGGAATCTTATTTGCCGTAGCAGTTTCTGTAATTAAATCACGTAATTTCTGCTGCACGGCTGGTGCATAGGCAATAACAGGACCTTTACCCATTTCTAAAAGACCTTCTTTTTTCTTATCTATCATTGGTGTGGTAGTATCGTGAGTTACATCCGTAACAATAGCTACATTAGGTTGAATTGTTTGTGTAATCATTTCAGCACCACGTAAACCAATTTCTTCTTGCACAGAATTGGTAACATACAATCCAAAAGGTAGTTCTTTTTTGTTTTCTTTCAATAGACGAGCAACTTCAGCAATCATAAAACCACCCATTCTGTTGTCTAAAGCTCTACAAACAAATTTATCTTTATTTAAAATATGAAATTCATCTGGATAGGTGATAACACATCCTACATGTATACCTAAATCTTCAACTTCTTTTTTAGTTTCGCAACCTGTATCTATAAAAATATTGTCTGGTTTTGGAGCTTCTTCTTTTCCTTTATCTCTTGTATGAATTGCAGGCCAGCCAAAAACACCTTTTACAATACTGTTTTTAGTGTGAATATTTACAATTTTACTTGGTGCAATTTGATGATCTGAACCACCATTTCTGATGACGTAAATTAAACCATTATCAGAAATATAATTTACGTACCAAGAGATTTCATCTGCATGGCCTTCGATTACAACTTTGTATTTTGCATCT
>CAXMOR010000021.1:0-52753 GCA_964195455.1 uncultured Acidimicrobiia bacterium | reverse complement strand
AAATCCTATGCAGAATTAGATCAAATGGCAAAAGAAATGGGCAGTAAACTAAGCGCGCCTTATATGAGTTTATCTTTCATGGCCTTGTTGGTAATTCCATCTTTAAAATTGTCAGACAAAGGTTTATTCGATGGGACTTCTTTTCAATTTACTTCTTTAGAAATTGAATAACGGTTTTTGTAAAGCAAATCGGCAACACGTAATTCTAGCCCTGATTGAGCGGTTTGTTTAAGCTCTTTTTTATTCCCTTTTTTGAGATAAAAAAAGCGAGTAGTGAAAGCAGGAAATAGCTCTAAATAAAATGTTACTTTTGACAAAAATAAAACAACAATGAGTTTACAACAAGATTTAGAAAATAGAAGTGGAAATCAATGCGAATTATGTACTTCAAAAGAGCATGTGTCAATTTATGAAGTAAAACCAACATCAACAGTTGGCGGTAGTGGTGTAGATGGAAGTTTACTAGCGTGTAAAAATTGTGTAACTCAAATTGAAACTCCTGAAGAAGTTGATGCAAACCACTGGCGTTGTTTAAATGATTCTATGTGGAGTGAACACAGAGCTGTAAAAGTGGTTGCTTGGAGAATGCTGTCTCGTTTAAGAAATGAAGGTTGGCCCAAAGATTTGTTAGACATGATGTATTTGGAGGACGATGATTTGCGTTTTGCAAAAGAATCTGGCGATCATTTAGATGACAGCGAAAAAATAATTCACAGAGATGCAAATGGCGCAATTTTACAAGCAGGAGATTCGGTGGTTTTAATAAAAGACTTAAAAGTAAAAGGATCTAGTTTGGTTGCCAAACAGGGAACTGCGGTAAGAAGAATTTCTTTAGATCATGAAAATGCGAAACATATTGAAGGTAAAGTTGGCCCAACGCAAATTGTAATTATAACAGATTTCGTTAAGAAAATGCCAGAAAAGGAATAATCTTTTTAAAAGAATTCACCTTTATATTCCCAAAACTTAAGTACGAATAAAACTAGATATACTGCAGCTATTGAAAATTTGATAGTTGCAGAGGTTAAAAAACCTACAAAGGCACCAAACGAAGCTTTTAAAGCTCGGTTGGTGTCTTTACTGTCATACAGTAATTCTCCAAAAAATGCGCCAAAGAAAGCACCTAATAACATCCCAAACGGAATTGGAGAGAGTAGTCCTAGAATTAAACCAATTGTAGTGCCATATACTCCATATTTTGTACCTCCAAAACGTTTTGTTCCGATCGCAGGAATAAAATAATCCAATACCCAAATTAGTATAGCAATTGCCAAAGTGATACTCAGAAATGTCGAATCTAAAGGAATAATTTCGGTTAGCTGCAAAAGTAAGAGGCCAATCCAACTTGTTAATGGTCCAGGTAAAATGGGTAAGAAGGAACCAATAATTCCTAAAATTACAAATACAAGCCCAACTAGTAATAAGAAAATATCCATTGTTTATTTTATTTTTTTGAATGCTGCGTATTTGGTAGGCACTAAGCAATTTGTTTTTGTTAGTATTTTTTTTATCAGATTGTTCCAACCATGCTTCTTTGGAAAGAACGTTTTCTAGTCATATAACTCTAATATGAGGCTTTTGTTACAATTATTCAACTAAATAATTAGTTGAAATTATGAGCAAACAATTAACAAAAGCAGAAGAACAAATTATGCAAGTTTTGTGGGATTTACAAGAAACTTCTGTCAAAAAGTCATTGATAAATTACCAGAACCAAAACCAGCATATAATACCGTTTCTACTATTATTAGAATTTTAGAAACCAAAGAATTTGTAGGGCATAAACCAAAGGGTAGAGGTTATGTATATTATCCTATAATTGATAAAGAAACCTATAGCAACCAAAGTTTACATAAATTAATGAATGGTTATTTTGATGGATCATTTAAAAGTTTGGTCTCTTTTTTCGTGAAAGAAAATAATATGGATGTTACGGAATTAGAATCCATCTTAAAAGAAGTGAATAAGAAAGAAAAGTAACTAGATTTAAGTTTAAGTAATCCCAAAATAAAAATTAAACGCTATGATCAATTATATTTTACAAGTTATCTTATTCCAAGTTTTGTTCTTGGCTATCTATGATTTATTTTTAAGCAAAGAAACTTTTTTCACTAAAAACAGGTGGTATTTATTAAGTACACCAATCTTATCTTTTTTAATTCCGTTGATAAAAATACCAACGTTTCAAAAAGCGGTTTCACAAGAGTTTATGGTGTATTTGCCAGAAATTGTTTTGTCTCCAGAAAAAGTGATTCAGAATGTAATTCAGGAGACTACTTCTTATCAATCTATAAATTACATCAATATTTTATTTTGGTTGGGAGTTGTTCTTTTTTCAATGCTATTCCTGATAAAATTAGGTAAGATCGTCAACTTAATCAGAATGTACAAACCGGAACAGCAAGCTGATTGTAAGCTGATTTTTATCCCAAATCAGACCAAAGCATTTTCATTTTTCAATTATATTTTTTTAGGAAAATAAATTCCAGCTTCTCAACAAGAAAAAATCATTCAGCATGAATTGGTGTATAGCAAACAAAAACATTCATTCGATTTATTATACTTTGAGCTTCTAAAAATTATCATGTGGTTTAACCCGATGATTTATTTTTATCAACAGCGAATAACATTGGTTCATGAATATATTTCTGATGCCGTTGTATCAAAAAAAGAAGCTAAAGAAATTTATATCAACAATTTATTATCCCATTATTTTCAGGTTGAAAACATTTCGTTTGTCAATCAATTTTACAAACAATCCTTAATTAAAAAAAGAATTATGATGATGAAAAGAACACAATCAAAAAAAATGAATCAGTTAAAGTATTTGGTATTGATACCTGCATTAGTAAGCTTTCATTTACTTCTTGTTCAGAAAACCTTTCTGCAGAGGTCGGTGAAAGTAAAAAAGAATTACCAACTAGATATTTTGAAGTTAAGGAAGGTGAAGAGACGACTAGTAAGGGTGAAAAAGAAACCTATTTAGATTGTTATTTTGGTATAGGGAAACCAGCAGGATTAGAAGTGACCTTACTCTAAACGAAAAATCAGAATATGATGAAATAACGGGTAGGATGCAGAAAATACCAAAAAATATGCTTTCAGATATGTACACGCATAAAATATTTAAAGGAAAAAATAATAGAAAGGTTTTAGCAACTATTCTCGATTTTTCTAAAATGAAAAGAGATGAAAATACAGAAATAGTCACAGAAACAGAAGAGGTTTCCTTTATGGTAATTGACAAAGCACCAACATTCCCTGGTTGTGAATCTGGTGATAAAGATTGTTTTTCTAAAATGGTCCAAAAACATTTTTTTGAAAAATTTGATGCTAAAATGGTAAATGGTTTAGGCTTATCTGGAGGAAAGAAAAGAATTTTTATTGGTTTTAAAATTGATAAAGAAGGCAATATAATAGCTGTACAAGCAAGAGCACCACACATAGATATTAAGGAAGAAGTATTATCGGTAATGAGTTCTTTACCTAAAATGATTCCGGCAGAAAATAAAGGCAAAAAACTGAATGTAAAATATTCAATTCCTTTAACAATTGTTGTAAAATAAAAAAATGCTTGTGAAAAAGAAAATTTTAATTGTATTCGTATTTACAATCTTAAAAGTCGGGGCGCAAACCTCGACTTTTTCTGTTGCAGATAGTTTATTCGAGAAAGGCAGATATAAATTGGCTCTAAAAGAGTTAAAAAAGAATTAAGGCTTGGGCAAGTTTCGTGAAATGTAGCAAAAAAGATATCAGATATAATCTTGTTAGGCTGAAGAGTTTTAAAAAGAATAAACTTTTAAAACTACTCATATTAAATTCCATCGTGAAAATTATCTATATGAAATATTTTATTTAGTGTTTATCTAATTGAAACATAAGCGTAGATAAAAGGGAGAAGGAAAAATAAGAAAGAAAAAACAAAAATTGATTTAGTGTTTTTTAATTCACTATTTTCACGTAATAATTAAAATTGATGTTTTTGCGTTTTTTTACTTTTTTGATAGTCGTTATTTTTTGCACTTCGTGCGATAAATTATCATTCACAAAAAATAAAGATTTACACGTTTTAGATACAATTGTAGATTTTACTTCAGTTGATTTTTCACCCTCTTTTAAAGTGTGTGATTCCCTAATTGATAAAGCTCAAAAATCTGATTGCTTTAGAAACACCATTCACAAGAAAATAGGGGCAGAGTTGCAAAAGCACTCTTTAAAAATTAAAGACTCTATTGATGAAGTTGTTTTTATGGACGTTTTAATCAACTCAAAAGGAAAAATTATTCTTCAAGAAATTACCTCAACAGATAATTTAAAACAGCAGTTACCTCAGTTAGATAGTTTATTACAAGAGAGTGTTCAAAAATTAGCTTATATTTACCCTGCTATTAAAAGAGGAATTCCAGTAACTACTATGTATAGATTGCCTATAAGAATTTTATTAAAAGACTGATTTTAAGTTTTAAATAAAAAATATTATACTTATCTAATCCAAGTTTTTTTAATCCCCACTCCCCCCACCATTAAAAAATAGATCAATTTTAATTGATTTTCCATGTATGAATAACTTTCTAGAAAAATTACGACAACTAGGAACAGTTGAATCTTATGAAGTCAAAAATAATAGTCTGTGCCTTTTTTTGATAGGCCCTGTACTGTTTCTATACTCATATTTAAATAATAACTACGGTGATGATTCCGTAAGAATAGAGGGAGCCAGGGAGGTTGCTGCTTTATTTTTTCTAGGTGCTAGTATTTTGCCTTTTATTTTAAAAAAAAAAGTTACTCATTTTTATGGTTGGGTCGTCTTTTTATTGATGTTAATGTTTACTCATTATTTATTAATCAATTTACATCTTAATAGTTTTAATATACGTTTTATTTTAGGCTTCTATGCTTTTGTATTTGGTTCTGTTCTATTATTTAATAATAGAACATTTATTAATTTTTATTTTGTAACCGTATTTGCTCATTTGATTCAAAAATTAATGACCTCTCAAATAGATGGTATCACTTATTATGCCGTTTTAAGTTCTTTTTCTTTAATAATTTTTTTTGGTTTGATTCTTTTAAATGACGCTGCAAGGTATAGAAGCGTTCTTTCTAAGAAAAATAAAGGTTTAGAGAAAGGTAAAATAGAAAGAACATCAGATTTGAAAAAAAGAACGTTAGACTTAAAAAAAAGAACATTTGATTTAAAAAAAAGAGCCAAAGATTTAGAAGAAAAGAATAAAGATTTAGAAGATTTCGCTCACGTTGTTTCTCATGATTTAAAAACACCTTTAAGAAATATATTAGCATTATCACATTGGATAAGAGATGATGTCGAAAACAAAGATATAGAGGCTTTTAAAAAGAACATAACGCTGTTAGATAAGCAGGTAGTTCAAATGGATATGATAATAGAGGGTGTTTTAGACTACTCCTTACAAAATGAGGCAACAAGTAGTTGTGAACAGATTGATTTAAATAATTTAATAAAAGATATAATAGTTTTAAACAAAAAGAATAAGTGCTCAATAACGATAAAGAAGAAGCTGCCATTTGTAACAATTAACAGATCTCAAATCCTTCAAATTTTCCAGAATATAATTCAAAATGCAATTAAATATAATGATAAGGAAATATGCGAAATTGAAATTGACTATACCCAAGATAAGGAGTTCTATACTTTTTCAATAAAAGATAATGGGATTGGAATTGACAAAAAACACCATAAGAAAATTTTTAAATTATTTGAAAAATTACAAATAAAGAAAGGTGTGGATTCTACAGGTATAGGCTTGTCTTTGGTCAAGAAAATCGTCAAGAGGAATAAAGGCAATATATATTTAAATAGTCAAGTTAATAAAGGAACTACTTTTTATTTCACATTACCAATTTAGTTCAGCATCTCCCAAAGTTTATCTTTCAATTCTTGTAAACCAATTTCAGCAACAGATGATATAAATAGAGCATTCACACCTTTTGGTAGGTCAGCTTTTATTTCTGCTTGTAACTCTTCATCCAACATATCTGTTTTAGAAATCGCTAACAACCTGTCTTTATCTAATAACTCAGGATTGTGCTTTTTAAGCTCATTTAAAAGAATGTCATATTCTTTATTAATATCATCACTATCTGCAGGAATTAAGAATAACAGCGCAGAATTACGTTCTATATGACGTAAAAAACGATGACCTAAACCTTTTCCTTCTGCTGCACCTTCAATAATTCCAGGAATATCTGCAATCACAAATGTTTGATGATTTCTATGTTCTACAATTCCTAAGTTCGGTTTTAAGGTTGTAAAAGCATAATCTGCAATTTTAGGTTTTGCAGATGTTAATACTGATAATAAAGTAGATTTACCTGCGTTCGGGAAACCAACTAGACCAACATCAGCCAATAACTTTAATTCCATTCTAAACCATCCATCTAAGCCATCAATACCAGGTTGTGCATATCTGGGAGTTTGATTTGTTGAGGTTTTAAAATTCCAGTTTCCTAGTCCACCTTTTCCACCCTGCAGTAAAACAACTTCTTTCTGGTTTTCTGTAATTTCTAGAATAACTTCATCAGTATCTGCATCTCTTATAATAGTACCTAAAGGAACATCAATATAAATATCTTCAGCATCATGGCCAGTACTTCTGCTTTTGCTGCCTGAACCGCCACTTTCAGCTCTAAAATGACGTTTAAATTTTAGGTGAAATAATGTCCACATATTTTTATCTCCACGTAAAATAATGTGACCTCCACGACCACCGTCTCCACCGTCAGGGCCTCCTTTGGTAATGTACTTTTCTCTATGTAGATGCACAGAACCTTGTCCGCCTTTTCCAGAAGAAGCATATATTTTTATGTAATCGACAAAATTTCCTTCAGTCATTTTTTTATTTGTATGCGTTTGTTTGTTAAACTTTTTAAAAATAAAAGTTTAATTATAAAACAATTTATAAAGTATGAAATATTCCTGAAATTCGTTGTGTAATTTCTTCAATAGAACCTACACCATTAATTCCATAATATTTATTTTGGGCTTCAAAATAATCTTTTAAAATAGCCGTTTTTGTATTGTATTCATTAAAACGATTTCTGATTTTCGTTTCATCAGTATCATCAGTTCTACCACTAGTTTTTCCTCTTTCTAATAAACGAGTGACTAAAGTGTCTTCTGGTACTTCTAATGCGACCATTCCGTTGATTTCTTCACCTTTTTCAGCTAAAAAAAGATCTAAAGCTTTCGCTTGAGATTCTGTTCTTGGAAAACCATCAAAAATAAAACCTTTAGCATCTGCATTTTTTTCTACTTCAGCTTTTAGCATATTAATAGTTACTTCATCAGGTACTAAATTTCCTTCATCCATATATTTTTTGGCCAACAAACCTAATTCAGTTTGGTTTTTAATGTTGAAACGAAATACATCACCAGTAGAAATATGAACTAAATTATAAAGATTTTTTAAAAATTCTGCTTGTGTTCCTTTTCCTGCTCCCGGAGGACCAAATAATACAATGTTTTTCATTTTTGGTTTAGTTGATAATTGGTATATTGCTGGATAATTTCTTCCTAAATTATTGTAATCTAATCCGTAACCAACAATAAATTTATCTTCAATACTTTTTCCGATATAATCTATTGGTAATTCTTTTCTAAATACATCTGGCTTAAAGAATAACGTCGCAATTTTGAGTTGTTTTAAGTTTTTGTCTCTAAATATATTGTAAATTTCTTGAAGCGTATTACCAGTATCAATAATATCTTCTAGAATAATTACGGTTCTTCCTGTTAAATCTTCATTAATACCGACTAATTGTTTTACGTTTTCGGTAGAAGAGGTGCCATTATAAGAAGCTAATTTTACAAATGAAACTTCACAGTTCCCATTAAATTCTCTAATAAAATCTGCAGCAAAAAGAAAGCATCCATTTAAAATTCCTATAAAAAGGGGTATTTCATCTTTTGGTAAATCTGATTTTACTTGTTGTGCAAGAAATTTTACAATCGCAGAAATTTCACCTTTATCAATATAAGGTTTAAAGTATAAATCGTGAAGTTTTATTATTTTCATGAGAATACAAATATAGTAGCTATATCTTGAATGAGAAAACCGTTTTTAATCTGACATTCAGGAATTAAAAACGGTTTTAATTTATTTTAAGATATAATTATTTTTTTTCTTCTTTTTTAGAAGTATCGTACATAATTGGTGTTGCAACAAATAATGATGAATATGTACCAACTGCTACCCCAATAATTAAGGCAAACATAAACCCTTTAATAGAGTCTCCACCAAATGTGAAGATGACTAACATTACTAATAATGTTGTAAAAGACGTATTTATGGTTCTTCCTAAAGTAGAACTTAACGCTTTGTCTACAACCTCACTGTATTTCCAATTTGGGTGCATACCTGTAAACTCTCTAATTCTATCAAATATTACCACAGTATCATTTAGTGAGTATCCGACCACTGTAAGTATGGCTGCAATAAATGATTGTCCAATCTCCATATCGAAAGGCATAATGCTGTATGTAATAGAGAATACACCTAATACAATTAACACATCATGGAAAACTGCAATTACTGCACCGATAGAGAAAGATACTTTTCTAAATCGTAATAGGATGTATAAGAAAACGACTAGTAGAGAACCGAATACTGCATATAAAGCGGATGTTTTAATATCATCTGCAATAGTTGGTTCTACTTTCATATAACTCATAACACCTGCTCCTTCTTTTTCAAATCCTGGTTTAAAGTCATTGTATGTAGTAGTGCCTAAAAAAGCTTTCAATCCTGTAAATAAAGCATTTTGAACTTGGTCGTCTACTTCTTGACCTTCTTCTTCAATTTTATATACTGTTGTTATTTTTAATTGATTATCTGAACCATACGTTTTTACTTCTGGAGCGGTACCAAACGCATCCTTTAAAGTTGAAGCAACCTTGGTTGCACTCATGTCTTGATCGAAACGCACCACATAAGAGCGTCCTCCTTTAAAATCTACACCTTGTTTTAATCCGATAGAGAAAATAGAAACTATTCCTGAAATAATAATTGCACCAGAAACGATGTAAGCAATCTTACGTTTCTTTAAGAACTCTACATTTATGTTCTGGAACCATCCTTTAGAAACTGAAGTGTTAAACGTTAAATCAGTTCCCTTATTTACAGCTTTGTCAATTAAAATACGTGTAATAAATACAGCCGTAAATAATGAAGTAGCGATACCAATCATTAAAGTTAATGCAAAACCTTTAATTGGTCCTGTACCAAAAATGTATAAAATAATACCTGTTAGTAAAGTAGTAATATTCGCATCAATAATAGCAGATAAGGCTCCTTTTACAGAGAACCCTTCTTCTACAGATTGCTTTAATCCTTTTTGTTTGAATAAACCTTCTTTAATTCTTTCAAAGATAATTACGTTTGCATCTACAGACATACCAATTGTTAAGATAATACCTGCAATTCCAGGCAACGTTAACACAGCGTTAAAAGATGCTAAAATTCCGAATATAAATAAGATGTTTACAGCTAAAGCAATATCAGCATATAAACCAGCTTTTCCATAGTATAAAAGCATCCATAGTAAAACTAAGAAAATTGCTAAACCAAATGAATTTATAGAAGCATCAATAGATTCTTGTCCTAAAGAGGGGCCAACAACTTCTGCTTGAATTATTCTTGCAGCTGCAGGTAGTTTACCAGCTTTTAAAACAGTTGAAATATCTTCTGCTTCAGCAACGGTCATTGTTCCACCAGAAATAGAAGTTCTACCCCCAGTTATTGCTTGGTTTACAGAAGGAGCAGTATACACATAATCATCTAAAACAACAGCGACAAAGTTTCCTATGTTATCGCCCGTCATTTTTGCCCATTGTTTCGCACCAGAGCTATTCATCGTCATGCTTACTTCTGGTTTGTTTAATTGATCAAATACTTGACCAGCATCTAAAATAACATCTCCTTCAATAGTTGGTTTGTCATTTCTATTCCCTTTAATTGCATATAAACCAATTAGCTCTGAACCATCATTTCCATTCGTAGATTTGTAATCCCATAAAAATTTAGCATACTTTAATTCCAATGGCAATAAAGCTCTTACTTCTTTTTTATCTAATAAATTATTTACTGTTGCAGTATCTAAAACTCTAGCTTGCGCAACTAAAGAACTTAACTGTTGTTGAGGTTGCGCTACATTTGGAAATAAGTACGTAAATAAATTCTTTTGAACTTTCGTAGAATCTGCAGTTTCACCTAATAAATCATCAATATCATCTGTTTTAACAGCATCTTTTTCTATAACCGAATCCTCTTTTAATAATTCAGCAACTTTAGCATTTGCTGCAAAGAAAAAGTTTTGAACTTCTGCATTCGTATGCACTTCCCAAAACTGTAATTCAGCTTTACTTGTAATTAGTTTTGTTACACGTTCAATATCTTTAGCTCCTGGCAGTTCAATTTGAATTCTACCAGAATTTCCAATTCTTTGAATGTTCGGTTGTGTAACACCAAACTTATCAATTCTACTTCTTAATACTTCAAAAGCAGTAGCAATAGAACTATTAATTTCTTTTTGTAAAGTTTCTTTAACTGTAGCATTTGCTTCATCAAAAGAAATTTTCTCACTTAAAGCTTTGGTTCCAAAAATAGAAGGGTCACTTAACTTTGTATCTCCAGCAATTTTTTCAAATTCCTCAAAAAACAAATCTAAGTAATTTGCATTACTATTTTTCTGTCTCTTATCAGCTGTGTTTAATGCATCGTTAAAAGGTTTGTTTTTAGAATCATTCGCTAAGCTTTTTAAAACTTCTTTTACAGAAACTTGTAAAATTGCGTTGATACCACCTTTTAAATCAAGACCAAGATTCATTTCTTTGTCTTTTACATCATTGTAGCTATACGCCGCAACACCAATATCTAAGATGTTTTTATTGGCAACACTGTCTAGAAACTTTCTTTCAAAAGCAGCTTTTTGTCTTGCGTCATTGTCAGTTACTTTACTTGAAGCATAAGTAGCTGCATCATCTTCAACTTTATTAGCTAAAAAAGTAAATGATAATTGATATAAACTTACCAATCCAAAAAGGATTGCAAATAATTTTATAAGTCCTTTATTTTGCATTTTGTATTTATTTTGTAGTCAAGGTTTTTAAAAACGAGCAAATATATAGCTTCTCGTAGAACCTGACAATTATTTTTATTGATTGTTTTTGTTATTATGAGCATGATACTCATCAATTTAAAGAGGTTATAGAAAAAGTGTAAACGATTACATTTTTTAGCTATTGTAGTTTTTTGGTCCAGCTCTAACTTCTGGCTCTTTGTATGAAGTTTTGTCCTTGGTAAAAGGACTGTTTTTATTAACTTTATAAGCAATTTTAAAAAGTTGATCTGTTTTGTATTGTTCTATTTTTTTTACAAAAGCAAAATAAGTATCAGTTGTAAATCTATCAGTATGATACTTGATTTCAAAAATAAACTTGTAATCTAAATTAGAGATGTCAGGTTCGTCTGTTAACTCATAAATGGCAATATTATAATTTGAAGAACTATTGTTTTTAGAGTTCTTATTGAAAACAAATTTATTATCTTTTATAATCGCTTCTTTAATATTATCAACCTCAACAACACTGAAATAAGAAATTTTTAAAGTGCCATTTTTAGTTTCTTTTATTATAATATTAGAAATACCAACATTCAGTAGTTTTTTTCTTACGTCAGCAATTGTATTATCAATATTTTGCTTGTTGATTTTAGCATCAACAAATTCTAGCATAATTTCTTGATTAGGTATTGAAACCTGCTCTTGAAATGCTCCGAAAACAGCAAATATTAAAAGTAAAGTACTTATGTACCATTTTGCACTCATTCGCCAAATATATAAAAATATTGCTTTCAACTTCTGATATATACAATCTTATTTAGATAAATAAATTACTAGTTTTATTGTGTAATCCGTAATTTTTTATTGAATAAGCATTAAAGTATTACGAACTCCAAAAATTGACTATATTTAATCGCTAAGTTTCATGAAATAACGATACTTAAATTATAAATATGACACATTTATCTGATATTGCAATTGCGCAAGCAAAAACACTTCAACATATAGAAAATATTGCTAAAAAATTAAAGGTAGATCCAGATGATTTAGAAATGTATGGAAAATATAAAGCGAAGCTCCCGTTATCATTAATTGATGAGGCTAAGGTTTCTGAAAATAATTTGGTGTTAGTTACTGCGTTAACACCAACTCCGTCAGGAGAGGGTAAAACAACGATCTCTATTGGTTTAACAGAAGGATTAAATAAAATAGGTAAGCAAGCTGTAGTCGTTTTAAGAGAGCCGTCTTTAGGACCTGTTTTTGGAATGAAAGGAGGTGCTGCGGGTGGTGGATATTCGCAAGTGGTTCCAATGGAAGATATCAATTTACATTTTACGGGTGATTTTAATGCTGTTGAAAAAGCTAATAATTTATTGTCAGCTTTAATTGATAATAATATACATAGTAAAACCAATAATCTAAACATTGATCCTAGAACCATTCTTTGGAAACGGGTTATAGATATGAATGATCGTGCTCTAAGAGATATAACAATTGGCTTAGGAGGAACTGGAAATGGAGTTCCAAGACAAGATGGATTTAATATTACGCCTGCTTCAGAAGTTATGGCTATTTTATGCATGGCCTCAGATTTAGATAATTTAAAGAAAAGGTTAGGTGATATTTTTATAGGTTTTAGATACGATAATACACCTGTATTTGCTCGTGATTTAAGAGCAGAAAATGCCATGGCTATTTTATTGAAGGACGCTATAAAACCTAATTTAGTGCAAACTTTAGAAGAAAATCCTGCTATAATTCATGGAGGCCCATTTGCGAATATTGCGCAAGGAACCAATACGATTATTGCAACAAAGATGGGTTTGTCCTTGTCTAATTATGTCGTCACAGAAGCAGGCTTTGGTGCAGATTTAGGTGCAGAGAAATTCTTGAATATAAAATCACAATTTGCGAAGTTGAATCCTAAGTGTGTTGTTTTGGTCGCAACAATTAGAGCATTACGTCATCATGGAGGAGCGAGTAAAGAAGAATGCAATATTCCTAATTTAGAAAAAGTAGAACAAGGATTTTGTAATATTGAAAAACACATAGAAAATATAAGAAAATTTAATATTGAACCAGTTGTCGCTATTAATTCATTCATATCAGATGCTGACGAAGAAGTCAATTTTGTAATTAAAAAATGTGCAAGTTTAGGGGTAGAAGCAGTTTTATCTGAAGGCTGGGGAAAAGGAGGTGAGGGCGCGAAGAAATTAGCAAAAGCCGTGGTTAATATTGTAGAGAATAAGGCCACAGAATATAAGCCTTTGTATGATTGGAAATCTCCAGTTAAAGAAAAAATAGAAACTATTGCTAAACAAATTTATGGAGCAAAAAATGTAGAGTACAGCAAAAAAGCACAATTAAATTTAAGAAGAATAAATAGATTAGGTTTTAACGATTTTGCTATTTGTATGGCAAAAACACAAAAATCTTTCTCAGATAATGCTTTATTATTTGGAAGGCCTGAAGGGTTTACAGTAACGGTTAGAGAAATTGAAATTGCATCAGGTGCCCAATTTATTATTCCAATTTTAGGAAAAATGATGCGTATGCCCGGGTTACCATCAATTCCTGCTTCAGATAATATGACGATTGATAATAATGGTGTTATTTCTGGGTTGTCTTAAAAAAGAGAGCAGCGACTTTATTTAGTATGTTTATAATTCTAAAGAAAGTCTTTGCTTAAATATATTTATATAAAAGAGTGTTATTCATTTTTTAAAATTAATGTAACACTTAGTCTTATTTCTCCATAAGAAACTTCCTCGTTTAGTTTTTCGTAAATTGGTTTCAATTCCATCTTTCTATTTAATTTATTAAAAGCAATTCGAACTTTAGCTACAATTTCTTTGGTTACATATTTTTCTAATTCAACTTCTTTTCCTTCGGTGTATAACTGAGATAAATGCGAGAAAATAGTGGTAATTGATAAACTTCTTTTTTCGGCAATTTCTGTCGCGTTTAAACCTTCTTTATATAAATTAAAGGTTTTAATGGTTGTAGGGATTTTTCGTGGTTTAGATACACTTTTAAATTTGCGAATCACTTGCATAAATTCCTCTCCGTATTTTTCTGTTTTGTTCATTCCAACTCCAGAAATTGCCAAAAATTCATTTTCGGTTACAGGAAGTTCACTTGCCATTAGTTTTAATGATTTGTCATTAAAAATGATGTAAGCAGGCATTTTTTCTTCTTTTGAAATAGCATATCTTATTTTTTTTAGTTCTGTAAATAAATCTTTATTAGTCTCACCTTCAGTTGCTATTTTTACTGTTTTTTGCTTCTTTTTTTTATCATCTAAACTTAAGGGCGTTGTTAATCGTATTGTTTTCTCTCCTTTTAAAACCGTCCAACCAATGGGTGTTATTTTTAAGGCAGAACTTTCGCTATACATTATTTCTATGAGTCCTTGGTTTGCCATTTGAATCACATAATCTCGCCAATCAAAAAAACTAACATCCTTTCCTATGCCATACGTTTTTAGGTTAAAATACTGTTTTGTATGAATATCGGCGTTATTGCTTCCTCTTAATACATTAATTAACATGGTTATACCGTCTGTTTGCCCCATTCTTGCGATTCCTGAAAGTGCTTTTTGTGTTAAAATAGTGCCTTCAAAATCTTTAGGAGGGTTTTCGCAAACATCACAATTACCGCAGTTTTCGTTAAGATGCTCTCCAAAATAAGATAATAATATTTTTCTTCTACACGATTTAGCTTCGGCAAATTGAAGCATTCTATTTAGCTTTTCTTTTTGCATAACGGTATTTGCTCCATCATCTGCAAATTGGCTATAGAGAACAAAATCTCTCATATTGTAGTATAGCATGGTTTCTGATGGTAGTCCATCTCTTCCTGCTCTTCCTATTTCTTGGTAATAGCCTTCAAGGTTTTTTGGTAAATTATAATGAATTACAAAACGAACATTCGATTTATCAATCCCCATTCCAAAAGCGATCGTGGCCACAATTATTTTTGTGTCATCATTTATAAAATCGGTTTGTGTTTGTTCTCTTTCTTCGTGATTCATACCAGCATGATAAAACGCGACAGAATGCCCTTCGGCTTTAAGGTAATTAGCCACCTCTTCTGTGTTTTTTCTGCTTAAGCAATAAATAATACCGCTTTCATTTTTTTTTCGTTCTATAAAATTGACAATTTCTTGTAATTTTTTCTTTTTCTGTACTTGACCTCGCACTTCTATACTTAAGTTTTTTCGATCAAAAGAAGAAATAAATAATTTAGAGTTTGTTAAACCAAGTTGCTGCTCAATATCTTTCCTGGCAGATTTGTCTGCAGTGGCAGTTAAGGCCATAAAAGGCACACATGGTAAAGAGTTTCTAAAGACTCTTAATTGTGTGTATTCAGGTCTGAAATCATGCCCCCACATACTTACACAATGCGCTTCATCAATAGCAACTAATTTTATATTTAATTCTTTTAGCCAAGTGTTACGAACCGATATTAACTTTTCTGGAGATAAATATAACAATTGTAAATCTCCATTAATAGCCTTGTTGATTACCTCGTTTTCTTCTTGTGGGGAAATAGAGCTATTAAAAAAATCAGCTTTTATTCCGTTTGATTTTAGGGCCTGTACTTGGTCTTTCATCAATGAAATAAGCGGAGAAACTACAATTGTAATTCCATCAAAAACCAATGCAGGAATTTGGAAGCATATAGATTTTCCACCGCCAGTTGGCATTAATACAAAACTGTCTTTTCCATCTATTGTCCGATTGATAATTTCTTCCTGCAGCGGACGAAAGTTCTCATAGCCGAATACGTTTTTTAAAAGGGTATGGGTTTGTTTTTTTAGTTTTTCAGTAATTGAAGGTGTAAACATATTTATTTTCTTTGTTTAAAGACACATATGCGTGTGCTCTTAATATATCAAGATTGCACATTATTGTATATAAAACTTAGATAATGTGTCGCGAAAATCAATTAATAAAGATGTTGTAAATTTTAGTAAAAAAATGGTTAAAAGTATATTAATGTTATTAAAACTAAGTTTTTTATTATGCTTAGCTTTTAGTAATCTCTAAAAGTTGAGTTTAATGAAAGTAGAAATTTAAAAAAGCCTCAAAGTATTCTTTGAGGCTTTTAAGTTCTATAAGAGCTATAAAACGTTTTATAATTCTAATAATCCATTAGTTACTTTAACTCCTTCGGCAGAAGCTGCTAAATGTGTTTTTTCAGCATCACTTAAATTGATTTCTACAATACTTTCAATTCCGTTTTTACCCAAAACAACAGGAACTCCAATACACAAATCATTTAAGCTGTATTCACCTTCTAATAAAGTTGAACAAGGGAAGATCTTTTTGGTATCACAAGCAATTGCTTGTACCATTCCAGAAACAGCAGCTCCAGGAGCATACCAAGCAGAAGTACCTAATAAGCCAGTTAATGTTGCACCACCAACTTTGGTGTCTTGTAAAACTTGTTCCAATCTTTCTTTTGAAATAAATTCAGAAACAGGCACAGAGTTACGAGTTGCTAATCTTGTTAAAGGCACCATTCCTTTATCAGAATGACCTCCAATCACCATTCCGTCAACATCAGAAATTGGTGCTTCTAAAGCTTCTGCTAATCTATATTTAAAACGTGCAGAATCTAAAGCTCCACCCATTCCAATAATTTTATTTTTAGGGATTCCAGTAGTTTTGTGAACTAAATACGTCATTGTATCCATCGGGTTCGAAACAACAATGATAATTGTGTTTGGAGAATGTTCGATTAAACTCGAAGAAACTGTTTTTACAATTCCTGCATTAATCCCGATTAATTGTTCACGAGTCATCCCAGGTTTTCTTGGAATACCTGAAGTAATTACACAAATGTTAGAATCTGCTGTTTTAGCATAATCATTTGTACTTCCAGTAATTTTTGTATCAAAACCATTTAAAGAAGCCGTTTGCATTAAGTCCATTGCTTTTCCTTCTGCATATCCTTCTTTAATATCTAATAAAACAACTTCAGAAGCAAAATCTTTAATTGCGATGTATTCTGCACAACTTGCTCCAACTGCACCTGCTCCAACTACTGTTACTTTCATATCTATAATTTTTTTAAGATTTATAATCAAAATTTAATTAGCGTAAAAGTACAAAAATAAGACAAGGATTAACTTGTAGTAAACAAAAAAAAGACATCTAAACTAGATGTCTTTTTTATACTATAAATCCTTTCTTGTTATCTTGAGCTAAAAGCGATACCTGCAGAAACTGCATTGTATTCTTGTAAAGTATAATCTGCAAATATTTCAAAGAAACCTAAACTTAATCCTGCACCAAGAGTTGATCTAAATCCTTTTGATTCAAATTCTAAATTTGACGGGACTGCTAATTCTTTAGTAACTTTTTGTCCGGATGTAGTGTCTGTATATTCACCAACAAAAGTTCCTTTCATTTTATAATTCGAGCTTCCACTATTATATCCAATACCACCATATAAGTTTAAAACAGGAAAGTTTAGAGAAGCAATAGTTTGAAAAGTAAAGGCTTTTAAGTTAAACTCTGTTAATGCATTCTGCACTTTTATTACTCCAGAGTTTTGATCTTGAATTCCGTAACGAACACTCATAGTTGTGTAAGCGGTTAAAAGAGAAACATGTAAAGGTGTTTTTTCCATGGGTCCGAACCAACTTGTAATTTCTTTTTTAAGGCCTAAGCCTAACATTTTAACGGAACCGTCATTATCACCAATCTTAATTTTAGGAACCATTCTAATCATAGCATCCATATTCCATGGCAAACCTAAAGTTAATTGGGCTATTGGAGCTGGAACTAAATTAGCTGGTAAATCAGCGCCTCCTGGGGCATCAAAATTAGCAGTAACTACTTGTCCGTTAACAGTTGTTGTTACTGTCATTGGAGTTGTATTATTTTTATCTCCTCCGAAAGTAGAGGCCGTTGATGATGTTGAAGAAATAGATGTGAATCCTAGGGTAGAGATATTAAAAATTTCTTTTTCTGATGGTATGAAAGAACCACTTGCCCCCAGTGTAATGTCAAATCCAAACTTTTTGTGAACTTTTGCAGAATGATACCATCCGGTATTCATGCTATTAATAAAACCTTCTATTCCCGGAGCAAAGTAGGCTTTTATTAATTTTTGAGAATCAGCAGCATCTGCTAAAAGAATAGATTCAAAGCCATCTTGAGCTTTGGTATTTAACGTTAAGAAAAATACACCTAGAAATACTAATATATATTTTGTCATTTTTTTATACAATATACAAAAAAAAACACACACTCCTAGGTGAAGTGTGTATTATCTATATGAAAAACAGTATGTTATACATCTATATTTGCATACTTAGCATTTTTTTCAATAAACTCTCTTCTTGGTGGAACTTCATCTCCCATTAGCATTGAGAAAACTCTATCTGCCTCTGTAGCATTATCTATAACAACTTTTCTAAGTGTTCTAAACTCTGGATTCATTGTTGTATCCCAAAGTTGGTCTGCATTCATTTCCCCAAGACCTTTATAACGCTGTATATTTACAGAGCCGCCCATTTGTTGTGCAATTAAATCGCGTTGATTGTCATCCCAGGCATATTCTCTTTTTTGACCTTTTTTCACTAAATATAAAGGAGGTGTAGCAATGTAGATATACCCTTGTTCTACCATTTCTCTCATGTACCTAAAGAAGAAAGTTAAAATTAAGGTTGCAATATGCGATCCATCGACATCGGCATCACACATAATAACTACTTTATGGTAACGAACTTTAGATAAGTTTAATGCTCTTGGGTCTTCTTCTGTTCCTATAGAAACTCCTAAAGCTGTGAACATATTTTTGATTTCTTCATTTTCAAAAACTTTATGTTGCATCGCTTTTTCAACATTTAAAATTTTTCCACGAAGTGGAAGAATAGCTTGAAAGTTTCTGTCACGTCCTTGTTTTGCTGTTCCACCTGCAGAATCTCCCTCAACTAAGAAAATTTCACATTGAGCTGGATCCGTTTCTGAACAGTCAGATAATTTTCCAGGCAAACCACCAATAGACATTACTGTTTTACGTTGCACCATTTCACGAGCCTTACGTGCTGCATGCCTTGCTGTAGCTGCTAAAATAACCTTTTGAACTATTATTTTTGCATCATTAGGATTTTCTTCTAAATAGTCAGTTAACATTTCTGAAACTGCCTGAGAAACTGCAGAAGTTACCTCTCTGTTTCCTAATTTAGTTTTAGTTTGTCCTTCGAACTGTGGTTCTTGAACTTTTACAGATATGATTGCGGTTAAACCTTCTCTAAAATCATCACCAGCAATTTCAAATTTTACATTTTTAAGTAGTCCAGAGTTATCAGCATATTTTTTTAATGTTCCAGTTAGACCACGTCTAAAACCTGATAAATGCGTTCCGCCTTCATGGGTATTAATGTTATTTACATACGAATGTAAGTTTTCTGCGTAAGATGTGTTATACACCATAGCAACTTCAACGGGGATTCCATTTTTTTCACCTTCCATAGAAATTACATTCGCAGTTAATTGCTCACGTGTAGAATCTAGGTATCTAATAAATTCAGGCAAACCTTCATCACTATGAAAAGTTTCTGTTGGAAAACCTCCTTCATCATCAGTAATACGTCTATCAGTTAAAGTAATTGTAATTCCTTTATTTAGGTAAGATAATTCGCGCATACGAGTTGCTAACGTATCATAATTGAATTCTGTAGTTTGTGTAAATATTGACTTATCTGGTAAAAAAGTCACAACGGTTCCTGTAAAATCAGATTCTCCAATTGTTTTTACTGGGTATAAAGATTTTCCTTCAGAATATTCTTGTTGCCAAACTTTCCCTTCTTTATGAACGGTTGCTGTTAAATGTTGTGATAATGCATTTACACAAGAAACACCAACACCATGCAGTCCTCCAGAAACTTTATAAGAATCTTTATCAAATTTACCACCTGCACCAATTTTTGTCATTACAACTTGTAATGCAGAGACGCCTTCTTTCTTATGAATTCCTACAGGAATTCCACGTCCATTATCTTTAGTGGTAACAGAATTATCTTCATTTATGGTCACGTTTATAGTGTCACAATAACCACCCATTGCTTCATCAATAGAGTTGTCTACAACTTCGTAGACTAAATGGTGTAAACCTCTAGTACCGACATCTCCAATATACATAGATGGACGCATTCTTACATGCTCCATTCCTTCTAATGCCTGAATACTGGAAGCATCATAATTATTTTTTTTGTCTTCGCTCATTATAAAAGGGAATTATTAATTTTTTAGGTTGATGAAATTCGTCTTAAAAAACGAACTTATTGAACTCAAATTTACGATTTTATCAATTGATTTAAAGTCTTTTTAGCGATTTTGTTTTAAAATTATCAACATTTGTTAAAAACGAAAAAACCCCTTAAAAGGCTTAAAAATGATTTTAAGTTTAATTTATCAAATTTTGATGAAGAATGAAATTTCATAAATTAAAAAAATCTCGCATTTGCGAGATTTTTAAAGATATTATTTTTTAAAATCAAAGAAATTATGTCTAATTTTTAATGATCTTTACATTCATCTCTTCTACTTTTTTATCTGATAAAATAGAAGGAGCGTTAAATAATAAGTCTTCAGACGAACCTGTTTTTGGAAACGCCATCACTTCTCTAATAGATGCTTTCTTTTCTAAAATCATCATTAATCTGTCAACTCCCCATGCAATTCCTCCATGAGGTGGTGCGCCATATTGAAACGCCTTGTACATCGTTCCAACACTTTTCATCATTTCTTCTTTATTATACCCCATATTTTTATAGGTAGCTTCTAAAATTTCTGCTTTGTGCGCTCGAACTGAGCCTCCACCAATTTCATAACCATTTAAGATTAAGTCGTATTGTTGGGCAATTATTTTTCCTATTTCTTCTCCTTCTCCCGTCATATGTTTTTCCAAATCATAGATTGCTGGCATAGAAAACGGGTTGTGTGTAAACGTCCATCTTCCTTCCTCTGTTTTTTCAAACATTGGAAAATCAACGACCCAAGCAGGACGTAATTCTTTAGGATTAATCAATTTTAAAATACGCCCCATTTCTTGACGAACAGCATCTAAAGCCTTATTTGCAGTTGCATAATCTGCTGCTGAGAAAAAGACAATATCTCCAATTTGAGCATCTGTAACTTTGATAATATTTGCTGCAATTTCTTCGCCTAAAAATTTAATAATTGGCGATTGTAAATCATTTTCATTTACAATAATGTATGCCAAACCACCTAAACCATTTTGTTGTGCAATGGCAGTTAAGTTTTCAATCTGACCTTTAGACATCCGCTTGTTGCCTTGCTCTTTTGCAGAAACTTTAATACATTTTACAATTCCGCCATCCTCAATAGGTTTGCTGAAAACTTGGAATGTTGTGTCTTTAACAATATCAGTAATATCTTGCATTTGTAAACCATAACGTAAATCTGGTCTATCACAACCATACTTATCCATAGCATTTTTATAGGTGATCACTTCAAAAGGTTGTAGAATCCATTTTTTACTATAGATTTTTTTTACAACTTCATTAAACATTTTCGTGTTTAAATCTATGATTTGCTGCATACTTGCGTACGCCATTTCAATATCTAATTGTGTAAATTCTGGTTGACGATCTCCACGTGAATCTTCATCTCTAAAACAACGCGCAATTTGAAAATATTTCTCAAATCCACCAACCATTAACATTTGCTTAAACTGCTGTGGAGCCTGCGGCAAAGTATAAAAAGAACCTGCTTGTTTTCTTGTAGGAACAATAAATTCTCTGGCTCCTTCGTCTGTTCCTGCAGTTAGAATTGGTGTTTCAATTTCTATAAATTCTTCTTCGTCTAAAATATCTCGTAATAATTTAATTACTTTATGACGGTTTACAATGGCCTTGCGAACCTCATCATTTCTATGATCTAAAAATTTGTACTGAAAACGAACATTTTCATTCGATTTTGTAGCTCTTTTTATTTCAAAAGGAAGCGTTTTAGATAAGTTTAAAATTTCTAAAGCTGCTGTCTCTAATTCAATTTTACCAGTCCTTAAACCTGCGTTGTAATCATCTTCATTTCTCTGAACTACGATGCCGGTGACCATAATTACAGTTTCTGGTTTTAGTTTTACAAGTTCATCTAAATTAGGAAACGTTTCTCTACTTAAACGTACTTGAAAAACTTGATGACTAGAATCCCGTAAATCAATAAAAATTAATTCTCCATGATCACGAACACTTGCCACCCAACCTGATAAAGTTATTTCTTCTTCTTTAATTGAGTTTTCTGATAATTGAGAAATTTTATGTGTTCTGTACTCCTCTTTTATGATAATTGGAATTTCAGACAGAGTTTCTTCTTCTTCTATTTTTGCTTTTTGCTTTTCACTATTTGCTGCAAGTTGTTCATTTACAGCTAATTCTTTTTCAATTGTAGTTGCACCAGAAAGAGAATTTAATATTTCTTTTCTGATCACTTTTCCGGAAGCTCCTTTACCAATAATAGCAATTACTTTACCAACGAGAACACCTGATTTACCTTGGTTTCCTGCTTTAATATCATTTACAATTGCATCATTTTCTACAATTACTCTTTGAACAGCATCTTTAATTTTATCCTCAGAAATTGTATTGTCTTCAAAGTACTTTTTGTAATCAAAAGTACTGTCTTTTAAGTAATTAATAATTCCATTCTGAACTAAAACTGCAGTAATTTTTTCTTCCTTAAATAACTGAAAAATCTCAGTTAGATGAGCTACCCGATGAATGTTTGCATATTCCTCTGCTCCAATATTATTTACCAATGTTTTCGCAACAAAAGAAGGGTCTTTTATTACGTTATTAATAGCCACAAAAGTTTTTGAACGCAAAGAATCTGCCGTAAAAAACTTAGCGTCTTGAGGTAAAACGCCACCTTTTATTAAAATAGATTCTACTGCAAAAGGCAAAGAACTTAAATCAACATCGATACTTTCTACAACTTGCTTAATATTTACAAAAGGTAAATCTGGTTCAGAAATAAAACGGTAATCAGCCTCAAATTCCTTTGTACGCATAGTTTTGGTTTGCTTTAAGTCAGCATCCCATAAAACCGTAGTTTGTTCTGGTCTAAATTCTTTGTTCTCTATATAATAATTCAATTGCTTCTCAATTTCCTCCTTTAGAGCTTCTACCATAAACTTAAACGAATTCAAGTTTTTAATTTCTGTACGAGGATTTAAATTGTAGCTATGCTTTTTACGAAGGGACACAGAAACATCAGACTTAAACTCTCCTTTTTCAAGGTTTGCTTCAGATATTTTTAAATTCTGAACAATTCGCTGAATGTATTGTGCATAGGTAGAAGCGTCTTCAATGTGACGAATACAAGGTTCTGTTACAATTTCGATTAATGGAACTCCGGCTTTGTTAAAATCTACTAAAGAAACTTTCTTTTCGTGCATTAATTTAGCAGCATCTTCCTCAATGTGAACTTGTGTTAAATTCACGGTAAATTGAGAACCGTCATTTCGAAAACAAGAAACTTCACCATCAGGAATTATAGGATTGTGAAACTGCGTAATTTGAATGTTCTTTGGATTATCTGGATATTCATAATGTTTCCGATCCCAAGAAATCACTTCATTATTAAAAGTAGATTTTACTGCTTTTCCAAAATAAATAGCTTTCTTAATCGCTTCTTTGTTAATGGAAGGCAAAACCCCCATTTGTCCTGTACAAACTGAACATATATTTTGATTTGGTTTTTCTATTTCTTGATTTGCACAAGAACAGAATAACTTAGATTTTGTGTTTAATCGAACATGGGTTTCTAGTCCAATTACCAACTCTAATTCGTGAGCTTTTAGTAACTCATTTAATTGCTCCAGTTCCATTATATCGTATCTTTTAAGAAGTTAGCAAACTTCAAAACGAGTTCGTCCTTGTTTTTTGCAGCTGTAATTTGTAAACCTGTTGCTGTTCCTTGAGGTATTGTTAATGTTGGCAATTGCCCCAAACTAAAGCCAACTGTATATGCATCTGACAAATACATAGCTAAAGGGGCTTTTAAGCTATCTCCAATTTTTGGTGGTAAGTTGGGCGTGACAGGTGATAAAATAATATCGACTTCTTTAAAATCCTTTTCAAAATTTTCAGCAATTTGATCTCTTAAATTTAATCCTTTTAAATAAATTTCATCAGAAAAGCCTTGAGATAAAACTTGATTTCCACCAACAATTCTTCGTTTTGTTTCTTCTGAAAAATTGTCTGAACGTGTTATTGAATAGGTGTCTTTTAAATTATCGCCTTCAATTCTGTTACCATAATTTGTGCCATCTAATCGTGATAAATTTGATGCCGTTTCTGCCATTGCCAATGTATAATATGTCGAAACTAAGGTGTCTAATTCAAAGAAATCTAGTTCTTTTACTTGAATTCCTTTGGCTTTTATTTTTTCTATAGATGCTAAAAAGTCTGACTTTATTTGTGGGTCAATAGCATCACTTTCTATAAAGTTTTTAAAATATCCAACTGTTTTTATGTCTCCAAAATTTAACGTTGTTTGTTCTAAAATTTTTTCAGATTGATATGTGGTTTGATCTTTACAATCTTTTCCACTCATTACATTTAATACAATTCTAATGTCTTCTAACGATTTTGCAATTGGTCCCACACAATCTGTTGAGGATGCATAGGCCATTAATCCAAAACGTGAAATTCTACCATACGTTGGTTTAAAGCCAAAGATATTATTGTAGCCTGCAGGTTGACGAATAGAACCTCCTGTGTCTCCACCAATAGAAAAAACAGTAAAGTCTTTCGCAACATTTACCGCTGAGCCTCCGCTTGAACCGCCACCAACTAGATCAGGGTTTATAGCGTTTTTTACAGCTCCAAAAATGGTGTTTTCAGATGAGGAACCATGCCCAAAACTATCGCAATTTTCTTTTGCTAATGGAATTGCGCCGGCATCTAATAATTTTTGAATGGCAGTTGCGGTGTATGGAGATTTGTAATTTTTCAAAAAATCAGAACTTGCAGTTGCGTAAGTACCTTGTAGCATATAAACGTCTTTAACTCCGAAAGGGATGCCTTCTAACAATCCAATTTTTTCTCCATTTTTAATTTTAGAATCTACTTTCACAGCTAAGTCTAAAGCGAATTCATCTAAAATTGAATTCACAGTATTGTGAGTGTTTAATTTTAATAAGTCTAATCTTTCTTGTACCAATTTTGTGCAAGAAATTTCTTTGTTCACCAATTGCTGATGAATTTTATGTATTTGAGATTCCATAACTATTCTTCTATTACTTTAGAAACTACTAAATAGCCGTTCTTTTCTTTTGGAAAGTTTTCTATTATGATTTGTTTTTCGATTTGAGGGCTATCAATTACGGTATCCTCTCTTAAATCATCTAAAGACACTGCATTATTATGATTATTATTAAAGAAATTATTATTTATTGCATTGGCATTTTTAATAGCTTCAAATAATTTATTCACAGCTTCAGATGGCTGTGCTCCTTTAATACTAGACAATACGTCTACTGTCATAATTTTACTCATTTTTCTTTTTTTTTAGTTTTATCTTAAAACTTTAAGGCGGCAAAACTACAAAAGTTTTGTTTCTGATTAAAGTTTAATATAAAGAAAACACACCAACAATTTAAGGTATAAATCATTGGTGCGTTAATTAATTCAGTAAATTCAATTCAAACAAATTGTTTTCAGGAACAAATTACCATTTTTTAATTCTTATTATAAAGCTAATATTTAAAATTAGTTTTAATATGAAGCTAAAACAAAGAATATGGTATTTAAATGTAATGTAAATTGATTTATATTGGCGGTTTTGTGATTACCTATTAAATTAAATAAAAAAAGTTCAATAAAATTTGTTCAAATAAGATTTGGTCTCTACATTTGTAGCTCAATGAAAAAACAATTAAACATTTGGTGGTGGAGCTCTCTTATATAGTAAGTGAGAAAAAACCTATATGTATATAACATAACAAAAAAGGCTTATCTCACGATAAGCCTTTTTTTATGATAATTTTTTATCATTCAAATAAAAATACTGAGTTTAATTCAGCATCAAAATGAAAAAAACACATTTTAAAACAATTTTTAAAACCAAAATAGCCGATACAATTACCCCTGTAGGATTGTATTTGCGTTTTAGAGATAAATATTCAAATACACTGCTTTTAGAGAGTTCAGACTATCATAGCAAAGAAGAAAGTTTTTCTTTTATTGCTATTGAACCAGTGGTTTCTATTAAAGCAGAAAATCATTACTTAAGTTTTTCTCATAAAGGTGTTGAGTTGGAGAATAAGAAAATTGGAAGAAATTTTAATTCAATTTTTGAAACTTATAGTCAAGCAATTGAATTGGATTGTCCGGCTGAATTAAAATCGTTTAACGGCTTATATGGATATTCAACGTATGATGCTGTTCAGTATTTTGAAAATATAGATATCACTGTTGAGGATGCCCCTTCGGCGATTCCTTTAATGCAATACAGTTTTTATAGATTTATTATTGCTATTAATCATTTTAATGATGAAATGACATTGATAGAAAATATTGAAGAAGGCACAGCGTCACGTATTAAAGAAATTCAAACGATTATAGACGCGCAAACATTTAACACACAGAAATTCGAAATTTCGGGAGATGAAACTTCTAATTGTACTAATGAAGATTTTAAAGACTATGTGGTAAAAGCAAAATCGCATTGTAAAAGAGGAGATGTTTTTCAGTTGGTTTTATCTCGTCAATTTCAACAAAAATTTAAAGGAGATGAATTTAATGTGTATCGAGCATTACGTTCGATTAACCCTTCACCTTATTTGTTTTATTTCGATTACGGTTCCTTCAAGTTGATGGGGTCTTCACCAGAAGCACAGATCAAAATTTCTGAAGGAAAAGCGACCATTAACCCAATCGCAGGTACTTTCAGAAGAACCGGGGATATGGCTGAAGACATTAAATTAGGAAAAAAATTATCTTCAGATAAAAAGGAAACTGCAGAACATGTAATGTTGGTAGATTTAGCGCGAAACGATTTAAGTAAACATGCCGATAATGTTACTGTTGATGTATTTAAAGAAGTGCAATATTTTAGTCATGTAATTCATTTGGTTTCCACAGTTTCTGGAAAGTTAAAAGGAAACCCTATTGAAATTGTTGGTGATACCTTTCCGGCAGGAACTTTAAGCGGCGCACCAAAATACAAGGCGATGCAGTTAATTGATACCTATGAAAATCAATCTCGTGGTTTTTATGGTGGTGCAGTTGGGATTATAGGTTTAGATGGTTCTGTGAATTTAGCAATTGCAATTCGTTCTTTTGTTAGTAAAAACAATGTGCTTTATTATCAAGCAGGAGCAGGAATTGTGATTCATTCAGATGAAGAAAAGGAATTACAAGAAGTAAATAATAAGTTAGCCGCTTTGAAGAAAGCATTGACGTTAGCAGAGACTATTTAGGGCGTCTTAACAGGCTTTCCACTGTATCTTTTTCTTTAAAAGAAAATAAAAAGGATGCCGTTTCAATCCCTAACGCTATGGCAAGGTTTCAAAAACCTTGTAAGTATAAAGAGAATAAATTAAACATATAAAAGGTTCTGGAAGCCTTGCAATAGAAACATAAAAATATGAAAATAATAATTTTAGATAATTACGATTCGTTTACCTACAATTTGGTTCATATGGTGGAAAAAATCACGGGAAATTTTCCTGCAGTTTTTAGAAACGATGAAATCAGTATTGCAGCTATCAGTAATTACGATATGATCATGTTATCTCCAGGACCAGGTATTCCTGATGAAGCAGGCATCTTAAAAGAAGTAATTAAAACGTATGCCGGAATTAAACCTATTTTTGGAGTTTGTTTAGGTTTACAAGCAATTACTGAAGTTTTCGGAGGAAATATTATCAATTTAGAAGATGTTTTTCATGGAGTTGCAACAGAAATGAAAGTAACGGATAGTAGTGCAACTATTTTTAAAGATGTTCCAGAAACGTTTATGGCAGGACGTTATCATTCTTGGGCAGCAACAGATGAAAGGTTTCCGCAAGAAATACAAGTAACGGCAAGAGACGAAGATGGTTTAATACAAGCAATAGAACATAAAATATTTCCAATTTCAGCGGTCCAATTTCATCCAGAATCTATTTTAACGGATGTTGGGGAGCAATTGATTACTAATTTCATCAATGCAAACTCATAATGAAAGTAATTTTAAACAAATTATATAGGCACGAAAGGTTGTCGAAATCTGAAGCAAAAAAGATCTTAAAAGATATTGCTTCAGAGAAATATAATGATGCACACTTAGCATCGTTTATGACTGTTTTTATGATGCGTCCCATTTCGGTTGATGAACTTTCTGGTTTCAGAGAGGCTTTAAAAGAGCTCTCCATAAAAGTAGATTTATCAGATTATAATACTATTGATATTGTTGGAACAGGAGGAGATGGGAAAAATACATTCAATATCTCCACATTAACCTCTTTTATTGTTGCAGGAACTGGGCAAAAAGTTGCGAAACACGGTAATTATTCGGTATCTTCTCAGTCAGGCTCTTCAGATATGTTAGAAAGTTTTGGGTATAATTTTACGAACGATGAAAGTATTTTGAGAGCGCACTTAGAGAAAGCAAATATTTGTTTTTTACACGCGCCAAAATTTCATCCAGCAATGAAAGCAGTTGGTCCCACAAGAAAAGCATTGGCTTTAAAAACGTTCTTTAATATGTTAGGACCTCTAGTAAATCCGAGTTCACCAAAAAATCAACTATTAGGAACTTTTAATTTGGAAATTGCTCGTTTGTATAATTATATTTTACAAGAAGAAGATATCAATTACGGTATTGTTCATGCGTTAGATGGTTATGACGAAATTTCGTTAACAAGTGGATTTAAATTATTTACAAAAAACGGAGAACAAATTATAAATCCAGAAGATTTGGGTCAAAAAAGAATTCAGCAATCAGCAATTTTTGGAGGGAACTCAGTGTCAGATGCAGCTAAAATATTTAAAACTATTATAGAAGGAAACGGAACAGAAGCTCAGAATAATGTGGTTTTAACAAATGCTGCTTTTGCCTTAAAAATTGTTGATGAAACGAAGAGTTTTGAAACTGCCTTTTCCGAAGCAAAAGATTCGCTTTTTGGTTTAAAAGCAAAACAAACTTTAGAAAAATTAGTACGTATTTAGAATGAAAAAAAAGAATAAGTTAATTTCAATTATTCCTGCATTTTTATTGATGGGTGCAGTAGTAGGTATTCAAACAAAAAACTTGACAAAACATTCTGTTATTGGTTTAATTGTCGGAATTATAGTTTACCTTTTCTTAAAATATAGAAATAAAAATATTAATAAAACAAAGTCATAATATGACAATTTTAGATAAAATAATAGCATTTAAAAAGAAGGAAATCGCGAAGATAAAAGCAGAAGTTCCTGTTAAGAAATTAGTTGAAAGTCCAAATTTTGGAAGAGCTGCTTTTTCGTTAAAAAAATCTCTATTACAAGTGGGTTCTACGGGGATTATAGCAGAGTTTAAGCGGCAATCACCATCCAAAGGAATAATTAACGATAAAGCAACCATTGCAGAGGTTACCAATGGGTATTTAGACGCAAATGTTGCAGCGCAATCTATTTTAACGGATACTTCATTTTTTGGAGGAACCATGGCAGATTTGATGGAAGCAAGAGCGATCAATCAACAAAAACCTATTCTACGTAAAGACTTTATTGTTGATGGTTTTCAAATTGTGGAAGCGAAGGCAATTGGAGCCGATGTTATTCTATTGATAGCATCTTGTTTAACTTCTGAAGAATTGAAAAACTATGGAAACCTAGCATCAGATTTAGGAATGGAGGTTTTATATGAAGTTCATACGCAACAAGATTTAGATAAGATTAATGATTTAGATAATAAAATTATAGGAATCAATAACAGAAATTTAAAAACGTTTGAAGTAGATTTAGAGCATTCTATCAAATTAGCAGACCAAATACCTGATAGCTGTATCAAAATTTCTGAAAGTGGAATTTCAGATCCAAGAATTATTTCAGGATTAAAAGAATATGGTTTTCAAGGGTTTTTAATTGGTGAAAATTTTATGAAGGAAGAAAACCCTGGAGAAGCTTGTCAAGATTTTATAAATCAAATTAGATAAGAATGAGACTGAAAGTTTGCGGAATGAAATTTATAGAAAATATGGAGCAAGTTGCAGCATTGCAACCTGATTATATGGGCTTTATTTTTTATGAAAAATCGAAGCGTAATTTTGAAGGTATCATTCCAGAACTTCCAAAATCTATTCAAAAAACAGGTGTTTTTGTAAATGAATATGTAGAGATTCTAATTTCTTTGGTCGAGGAATATCAGTTAGATGCGATTCAATTGCATGGGGACGAATCTTTGGAGTATATTAAGGATTTGCAAATGCAATTAGCTCAGAGAAGAGCCTTATTTATTGAAGAAAATAAACATCAGAAGAAGAAAAAAAATAAACATTACATTTCTGATGAAAAAGTTGAAATTATTAAAGTTTTTGGCATTAAAGATGAATTTAATTTCGATGTTTTAAAACCATATTTAGAGGTTGTAGATTTTTTTCTATTTGATACAAAAGGAAAAGAAAGAGGAGGGAATGGAGTGCAATTTGACTGGGAAGTTTTAGAAAAATATCCCTTTGATAAACCCTTTTTTTTAAGTGGAGGTATCGGATTAAAAGAGATCGCAGAAGTTCAGAAAATTATCAATTCAGATTTACCCATTTATGCGTTAGATGTAAATAGTAAGTTTGAAATTGAACCAGGATTAAAAAACGTGAATGAAGTGAAAAACTTCAAAAATAAACTATAATATGAAATCAAAATTTCACCCAGACAAAAACGGATATTTTGGACAATTTGGAGGAGCATTTATACCAGAACTGTTGCATCCAAACGTAAAGGAATTAGCTGATAATTATATTCAGATTATTGAATCGGAAGAGTTTCAAACAGAATATAAATCGTTGCTAAAAGATTATGTTGGAAGACCAACACCCTTGTATCTAGCGAAACGATTATCTGAAAAATACGGGGCTACTATTTATTTAAAACGTGAAGATTTAAATCATACAGGAGCTCATAAGGTTAATAATACGGTTGGTCAAATTTTAATTGCAAAGAAATTAGGAAAGACGAAGATTATTGCAGAAACTGGAGCAGGGCAACACGGAGTGGCTACAGCAACAGTTTGTGCGTTAATGGGCTTAGAGTGTACTGTTTTTATGGGTGAAAAGGACATTGTTCGGCAAGCACCAAATGTTGCTAGAATGAAAATGTTGGGTGCAAAAGTAATTCCAGCGACAAGTGGTTCTAAAACCTTAAAAGATGCAACAAATGAAGCGATAAGATATTGGATACAACATCCAGAAACGTTTTATTTAATCGGTTCTGTTGTCGGTCCTGCGCCACATCCAGATATGGTTGCACGTTTACAAGCGATTATTTCTGAAGAAATGAAATGGCAATTAAAAGAGAAAACAGGCAAAGAGAATCCGGACACAATTATCGCGTGTGTTGGTGGAGGTAGCAATGCTGCTGGCGCTTTCTATCATTATTTAGATGATGAAGATGTAGAGTTAATTGCTGTTGAAGCTGCTGGTTTAGGGGTGGATTCGGGTGAAAGTGCAGCTACTTCTCAATTAGGTGAAGTTGGGATTATTCATGGAAGTAAAACCATTTTAATGCAAGATGAATATGGACAAATTAAAGAGCCGTATTCTATTTCTGCGGGTTTAGATTATCCAGGAGTTGGACCTTTACACGCTTTTTTATATGAAAGTAAAAGAGCAACGTTTATGAATGCCACAGATAAAGAAGCGTTAGAAGCTGCTTTTGAATTAACAAAGATAGAAGGTATTATTCCTGCTCTAGAGACAGCGCATGCTTTGGCAGTTTTATCAAAAATTAAGTTCAAAAAAGATCAGGTTGTCGTGGTGAATTTATCTGGTAGAGGAGATAAAGATTTGGAGATTTATATTAAATATTTAGAAGAATAGGCTATGAATTCAGTTCAAGAATTATTTCAGAAAAAAGATAAAAACCTATTGTCTATTTATTTTACTTGTGGATATCCAAAACTGGAGGATACAACTAAAGTGATTTCAGCATTAGAAAAAAGTGGAGTAGATTTTATTGAAGTTGGTTTGCCATATTCAGACCCATTAGCAGATGGGCCAACGATACAAGATAGTAGTCAGAAAGCATTAGAAAACGGAGTTAACTTAGATATCATTTTTAAACAATTAATGTCAATTAAAGAAACTAATAAAACGCCTCTAGTTTTAATGGGATATTTAAACCAGATGCTAAAATACGGTGAAGATAAGTTTTGTCAGAAAGCAGTAGCTTGTGGAATTGACACATTAATTCTTCCTGATTTACCAATGATAGAATTTGAAAACCATTACAAAGATTTATTTGAGAAATATGGACTTACAAATGTCTTTTTAATTACACCTCACACCTCAGACGAAAGAATTAAAAAAATAGATTCTTATACAAAAGCATTTATTTATGTAGTAGCTTCAGCTTCAATAACCGGTGCAAAAGGTGCAATATCTAATAATCAAATTGCTTATTTTGAAAGAATAAAAGCAATGAATTTAAGAAATAAATTGATTGTTGGTTTTGGTATTTCTGATAAATCTACTTTTAATACTGCTTGTAAATATGCAAACGGAGCAATTATTGGTTCCGCTTTTATAAAAAACTTAGAAAAAAAAGGCACAAAGAATATTAGTGATTTTATTTCACCAATATTAAGTTAATTTATCGTAGTTATAACTTCAATAACACCATTGGCTCCGCGTAAACCGTAAATGGCAGTTTCAGGACCTTTTAAGATTTTTACGGTTTTTATAGTAGTTGGAACAATAGCACCAAATGTATCTTCATCTACTGGAACACCATTTAATATAAATAAAGGCGATCTGCTGCCACTCCAAGATGAATTACCTCTTATGGATATAACATTTGTAGTAGTAATATTTACACCAGAAACTTTACCTCTTAAATAGTCATAGATACTTCTGAATTGGATTGGATCAACTATTTTTTCATAATTAGTATCTGACACATAATCGTTAGTATCTTTTGTAATGTTTATGATTATATAATTTTCACCATCATACTTTATAGTCTTTGCACCTAGTAAAGGAGAGAAAGCCGTAATTTCTTCTGGCGCTTTTTCTAATTTTATTTTGAAGTAACCGGCTGAATTTGCAACTCTTTTTTGTTTAATATTATCTATTAAAATAATAGCACCAGGAATAGGGTTGTTTTTACCATCTTTTACTAAAATAGACAGTTTTAATTCTTTTTCTTGAGAAAATATGTGGGTGTTAAAAATAAATGAAAGTAATATTAATAATATTTTTAAATATTTCATCTTTATTTTTTTTGGTCTTTATTTAAATGTTATTTTTTAATAAAAGTATTGAATTTAAGCAGCTATTAATCAATTTAATATTTCTGTATTGTTTTTTAATTTATAAGTTGTTGGTCTAAAAAAATATTTAATTTACACTTATCAATTCTATATCAAAAACTAATACCGCTCCTCCCGGAATAGAACCACGTCCATTTGCCCCGTACCCTAAATTATAAGGAATTAATAAAACACCATTTCCACCTTCTTTAAAATAAGTTATTCCTTCTGTCCAGCCTGTAATTACCTGGTTTAATCCAAAAGAAATACCATTAGAGTCACTTTGGTCAAAAACCTTTCCATCTAAGAAATAACCTTTGTAAGCTACAGTAACAACAGATGCGCTTGTTGGTCTTGCACCTGAGCCTTCATTCTCAATTACATAATATAAACCAGAACTACTTTTTGTTGCGTTTAGATTATTGTCTTCAATGTATTTTAAAATATCTGCTTCAGTTTGACTCTCAAAATTAGAATCATTATTCGAGCAAGAAAGAAAAATGAATATTGATAAAAATAGATATAGGTAGGATTTCATTTTGTAGGTTTAAAGTTAAGCGAATATACTTTGATTATTTTAATAAACCTTTTCTCCATTTACATAAGTTGAAACTGCTTTAGTTTTAGGAATTTTACTTCCATCAATTTCCATAATATTTTGATTTAGAATTACAAAATCTGCAAATTTACCAACTTCAATACTCCCTTTTTCGTTTTCTTCAAAATTAGCGTAAGCAGCCCAAATAGTCATCCCTTTTAAAGTTTCTTCTCTGGTTAAAGCATTTTCCATTTGAAATCCATTTTCTGGATAATTATGGATGTCTTTTCTAATGGTAGCCGCATAAAATGTTAAAAATGGATTGACTTGTTCTACAGGGAAATCTGTCCCTAAAGCGATTTTTCCATATCTATTTAATAATTTTTTAAAAGCATAAGCTCCCTTCATTCGTTCTTTTCCTATTCTGTCTTTTGCCCAATACATATCTGAAGTTGCATGTGTTGGCTGAACAGATGGAATAATATTATCAAATTTATCAAAATCTTCAGGAGAAATAATTTGAGCATGTTCAATACGCCAACGTCTATTTTTAAGATCTTTTAAAACCTCTTTATAGGTTTTTAATAACCAAGTATTCGCAGAGTCTCCAATGGCATGTGTGTTCATTTGAAATTCTGATGCAGCAATTTGTCTCGCAATTTCTTGATACCTTTCTGGGGTATAAATGAAGGCTCCAAAATGATTCTCTCTATCTGCATAGGGTTTACGCATAGCAGCTCCTCTAGAACCTAATGCTCCATCACCATAAACTTTAAAAGAACGCACATGTAAGCGATTAGTTTTGGTAATTCCTTTTTTGATATAGTAATCTATTTGTGCTTGATTATCAGCAGAAACCATGGCGTAAATACGTATTTTTAAATCATTTGATTTTTGTAAATCATCAATTAATTCTATCGTGTTTCTATCTAAACCGGCATCATCAACTGTGGTTAAGCCATAAGAGAAAGAAATTTCTTGTGCAGCAAGTAAACCTTTTTTTGCTACTTGTCTTGAAGTTTCAGGAAACGTAATAAAATCCATTGCTGAATCAATTAAAATTCCGGTCATTTTTCCGTTTTTCAGCATTATCTCTCCTCCAGAAACTTTGGTGTCTTTTGTAATTCCCGATAAATCAATAGCCGCTTGATTTACCAATAATGCATGTCCATCGACTCTACCAACCGCGACAGGGATTGTAGGAAATAACAGGTCTAATTTCTCTTTTGTTGGAAACTCTTTTATTTCCCAGTCATTTTGATCCCAACCACGACCAGTAAGAAAAGTAGTGTTTTTTTCTTTTTGAAAATCAACTAATTTTTGTAAAACTTCATCATAACTTTTTGTGCCTTCTAAACTTACTTTTTGTTGTTGCAGCCCCATTCTGTAAAAGTGACAATGTGCATCAATTAAACCAGGAACAATTGTTTGTTCTTTTGCATCAATTATATTTTCGGATTTATAATGAGCTTGTATTTGCTCATTAGTGCCAACTGCAACAAATTTTCCATCTTTGATGGCGAATGCTTCAGTGGTATCAAACTTTTTGTTAACAGTATAGGTGTTTGATTTTATTATGATTAAGTCTACATTTTCTTTTTTACAAGAAACGATTACTAAAGAGAAAATTAAAAGAATATAGATTTTTTTCATGAAGGAAGTTTATAAATTAAATAGGCGCAATACATCAATAAAAATTGAAGTGGAATTCTAATAATAGCTAATTTCTTAGAGCCAATTGCAGGTCTTTTTTTTGTAAGGTCCCAAATATGAATCGGTAAAAATAAAAGCATTAAAATAAAAATTCCTAATGCTGAATTTTTAGATGTTTGATTAAAAAACAAACCAATTCCTAAGATGAATTCTATGAAACCAAAGACATAGTTTACTGCTAATTTTGGCAGGAAATCAGGTATAAATCCATTGAAAAATTTTGGTTTTCTGAAATGCACAAATCCTGCGTACGCAAAAAATAAACCGAAAACAACTCTAAGAATTAGTATTAAAATATTCATGAAATCACGGTTTTAAAGTGGTGTTGGTATATAAATAGGTATCCATTAAATAAATTATGCTTGCCATAGATGCACTTCCTAATTCAAGTTCACGTTTGTTTACTTTATTAAAAGTATCTGTACTTGTGTGATGATAATCAAAATAACGCTGAGAATCTGGTCGGTAACCGACTAAGGTTACATCATTACCTTTTAAAGGGCCAATATCTGCACCCGAACCACCTTTATCTAAGTCATGCAATCCATAAGGAGATAATAATTTTTTCCAGCTTTGTAATAGTTTGGTGTTTACGGTATTCGCATCTATAGAAAAGCCTCTTGGAGTATGACCTCCAGCATCAGATTCTAATCCGCCAATATGATTCTCCTTGTTAAATTTTGCTAATTCCGCATATTTTTTAGCACCTCTTGTTCCGTTTTCTTCGTTCATAAAAAATACAACTCTCAACGTATTTTTTGGTTTGATGTTATTTTTTTTAAACAAATAAGCAACTTCTAAAGATTGTACAATTCCTGTTCCGTCGTCATGGGCGCCTTCTCCTAAATCCCAAGAGTCTAAATGACCACCAACAACTACAATGTTTTCTGGAGTTTCAGTTCCCCTAATTTCTCCAACAACATTAAATGATGGAACATCTGGTAGTGTTTGGCAATTTTGCTTAAAATAAAATTTTAATTTTGGGTTATGTTTTAAATCGGTACTTAAAATATTAGCAGCTCTGCTGCTAATTGCAGCCGTTGGAATATATTTTTCTTTAGGTAAGTCTCCATAGCTCATGGTTCCTGTATGAGGATAATCATCCACAGAATTTGTCATAGAACGTACAATAACCCCTTTTGCTCCAAATTCCCCACAAACTGCAGCTCCATTTACCCGCTGATCGACGCAGCCTCCATAAGCTTTAAATGTGTTTAATAATGTATCATCAAATGGACGATTAAAAAACACGATTTTTCCTTCCATTTTATTCCCTAAAGCTTTTGCTTCATCTAAATTTTCAACTTCTATTACTTCTGCTAAAACCCCAGATTTTGATGTTGCAACAGAAAATCCTAAGGCACAAATTGGTACATTTTTTTGAATTCCCTTTGTAGTATAAGTTGCAATTTCTTTTTCGCCTCTTACCCAATGAGGCACCATAACTGGTTGCAGCCAAACAGAATCTAAACCTACTTCTTTCATTATTCTTTCTCCCCAGATAACGCTTTTTGCAGCTTCTGGTGAGCCTGATAAGCGTCCTCCAATATTTTGAGTTAAATCACGCAACCATTCGTAAGATTTTCCGTCAGTTAATGCACTATTAAATAGTTTTTTAATATTCGTGGAATCAATTTTTTCTTCGGAAGATAATTTTTTTGAATTTATTGGTTTTTCTTGCTTTTGAGCGCAAGATACGAGCAGTAAAGAAATAGATATAAAGAGTAAAATATTTTTCATTTTATAGTTAGTTTTTAGTGGTTATAAAGCTACAAAAATGAAATGAGAAACTATTAAATTTAAAAATGTATAAGATTATCAGGTTTTACCGCGCGAAAGCCATGAAATCAGATTATTAAATACTATTTCGTTTACAAACCTGTGTTTAATTTTTGGAAATGGGATATTCATTTTAAAGAAATAGATGTTAATGTTGCAGGTGTTTTTTGAGTTATATAAGTTTTATTGTGAACCTTCATCATAAAGTTATGAGGTTTAATTTTTACTCGTCCCAAAAAGAAGGTAATAACAGAAATTATTCTTTTTATATAAGCTTTATATGGTGTTCAGTATTTTCTCAGTTTGCAGAAAGATGTGTCTATGTTTTTTAGAATTAACTTTTGCCATTGATTCTATTTCAGAAATAATTTCTGTTAAGATTTCTCTGGCATCCTCCTTTTTCTCTCTTCTGATTAAAAATTTTGATAACTCGAGCCTTTCTGGGTAATTAGTATACCTTTTGTCTATTTTTCTAAGTTGATTTTCAGCGTCCTTAAATTTCTCTTTTTGCTCTAATGCTAGCCCGTAAAAATAAACAGATTCTTTGAAGTTTTTATCTAAATTTATCTTGTTTGCATATTCAATAACCTTATCAAAATTGCTTGTTTCATGATAACAATTAATTAATTTATTTAAAGTGTGAGGTTCGTTTTTAAAATTAGCTTCTAATGCTTTTTCATAAAACACAATTGCATTTTCGTAATCTTTATTTTGAAGATGGGCATCGGCTAAATTTATTTTATTTTGAAATGTATTTGAAAAATCTAATTCTTTTTCTAATTCTTTAATTTTCTTTGTAGGGTTTATAACTGTAGTAATTTCTTGAGTAATCACGGCGATATCTTTTCTATTAAAAACATGGATAAATAAGTATATAATAGCGCCAATTAAAGGAATGAAAAAGAGGATGAAGTACCAATAATAATTACTCTTATTTTTATAGGCATGATACATGCAAAATACTTGTAAGGCAATCGTTAAATAAGATAGTAGCATTTTGTAAATATACTAAAACAAGTGTATTGAAAACTATCAGAAATCAAACTTATAAGTGATGCCTCCTAATGCCTGAAAACCTTGTACATTAAAGTTTGCAAAACGTTGATAGGTATTGTTTAAAACATTATTTACTTTCAAGAATGCAGAAAATTGATCATTAAAATGATAACCTCCATGCACGTTTACATCCACAAAAGGTTTTAAAGTTTGAAAACCATTTGTGCTAGAAGGAAATGAAGTGCTATATAAAAGGTCTTTTCTTTCATTTATATAAAAAATATTAGTGGTTCCAAACCATTTGCTACTCTTATATTTAACGGTAAAAGAAGTCTTTAAAGTAGGTAAGTTCCATGCTTTTGATTGGTTCGTTAATTCAAAATTATCAAACTGAAAGTTCGTTAAAAATGTAATTCTCTTTGTGAAATCGTATGCTAGTTCTACAAAAATTGAAGTTGTTTTTATGTCATCATAAGTTACATTAAAAGAGTTTCCATATTCATAACCTTTAAAAGAAATTCCATTTGAAGTATTGTTTATGCCATCAGATTTGGAATTATTTCTTAAAAATAGAGGCTTGTCATCCTCTTCTTTTATACTTGCAGAAATATTAAAACTGATGTTATTATTGATCAGTCCATTGAAGCCAAGAAAAACATTGTACTTCTCTGAAGTTTGAGTCATAAATATAGTAGGAGAAATGTAGGGGTTTTCTTCAGTGAAATCCTTATAAGTATTTGTTTTTAAATCACCAGAAATACCTCCGTAAATATTTAAATACTCTTTAAAAATAGCTTTTTGAATATGAATATCTGGATAAATTAAAAAATTATTTACACGATGTTCCGTGTCAAAAGACCCAAATATTCGTGCTCCTAATTTTAAAGAAAACCCACTAATAATAGCTTTGTATTCAGTATTCAATTTTACGGTAAAAATAGAATAGTTTAATTCATTTTGATTTGCATAGTCATTCGTAAATTGACCTTTTAAAAGTTCTAAACCTGCATTTATTCTAAGGTTATTCAGTTTGTTGAAAATAAAATCAATTGGTATATCGACATCTGTGTCAAAATTTATCAAGAATTCTTGGCTGCTGAAAGCGTCAGACAAATAATAAAAAGAAAGACTGCTTTTATCTATGTAAGCATCTAACAAGTCAATTTCTCCGATAGCATTAAAATAATTATAAGTTTGATCTTCATTAATTAAATTCAATGTGTTTTGAGTAAAATTGATATTTGGTAATCCATACCAATTGTATTCCTTTCTCTCTGCATCTATACTTACTTTCCAATCAAAATAACGTTCTTCTTTTTTGTAAAAAAAAGTGGTTAGAAAGTTTGAGAAATTACTATCTAAAATACTGTTTTCTATATTGTTAAAAGAAGCAACATATTTTGTGTATAACCCAAATTCATTTTCAAAACGAGTACTACTATTTATGGAGCCTTCTAAATAAGGGGATGTGTAATTGCCAAATCCTGCGGCTATATAATTGTTGTATATACGTTCTTTTACACCAACATCAATACTTTTTACAACACCACTTTTAGGTGTGAAAGTAGAAGCAACTGGTGCAGAGAGAATCGTGTACGTTAATTTTTTCTTGCTACTTTTTTCTAATAATTTTATCGTCGGGTTTTTTTTAATCTTTGAGGCATCTGCAATTTTAGGATTGTACTTTGTAACCACTTCTACAATTTCAGTTTTAACGGTATCCATCTTAACAGCTCGTGCTTTTTTTGTGGATTTTTTTTGTGCAAAAGTCGTAAAAATACTAGAAAAGACTAAAAATATTAGAAATCCTTTTTTCATTAATTTTAATTTTTAGGGATTATAGAATTGTTAGTCTTAGCTTCGTTTTCTTTTATGCTAATAAGCTCCAATTTCGCATCTTTTAAGATGTCTTCAAATTGAGTAAAGTTTTTAATGACGTTTTCTAAAATAAAAGTTGCTTGATAAGCATCTTTTAAACTGTAATGATTTTTTGCCATTATGACATAACTCTTTACTCCCCAGTATTTATAAGTAGAATAATTTGCAATTAATTTTTGAACAACTTTGTTTGAAGCTTCGTATTCTTTTTGTCGATTTTTAAAGAAGGCATTGTAGTATAAAGTCTCTGCTTTTAAGACACCTATTGCGTTTTTTTCTAGCTCGGTATAATATTCTTCAGCCATAACAAAATCTTCACTTTTAAAAGCAGATCTTGCAATAATAGTTATAGCATCTTGCTCTAAAGTGTTTTTAACCTTGCTTTTAGAAAGTACTTTTTTGGCATAAGAAATAGCTGCCGTATAAGCTCTAGTTTCATAGTATCCTTTCATTAGGTTACTTTGTGCAAACTGTATGTTTTCAATTGTATAGGCTTCTTTTTCTAGTCTTTCTAGCAGAGGAAGTGCATCTTGAAAGTTTTGTTTTTCTAAATAAATTTGTGATAGTTTTGCCAAAGCATCTTCACTAAATTGTGTGGTTCCTGCTTTTAAAATTACGCTATAATTTGCAATCGCTTTGTCATATTGTTTTTCTTTAAATAAAATATCTGCTAAATAATAGTTCGCTTTCAAGAGATGTGTGCCTTCTGGAAATTTAGCTAAGTATTTTTTTAGTGTAAAAATAATTCCAGAATGGTTTTTACCTTTAAAATACTTTCTTTCTGCAATTGTAAAAGTAGAGTTTTCTTCTTCAGATTCAGATATATTTACAAATTCTAGTTTTTTAACCCAAGCAACATAATCATCAAAATTATCTTCATCTAAATATATGTTTTTAGCATTGCTAACAGCTTGCATTGCATCCGGAGTGTATGGAAATTTACTTGCGGTAAGTTTAAATCTTTCAATTGCCTCTTGATTCTGATTATCATTATAATACAATAAACCCTGCCTTACTAACGCTCTTGGCAAGAAAGAACTTTTAGGGTGCTTTTCTAATAACCTATTATAAGCTTGATGTGCTTTTTTATGATCTTTAATTTTAGTATATGTATTAGCCAATTGATACAAAGCATCATCTTTTAATGAAGAAATTTGAAAATCATTGACAGTCTTCGTTAAGGCCTTAATTTTGCTTCCATTTTCATCTCTAAAACCATGACTCATGCCAATTTGATATTGAGCATAATCTGCTCTAGATCCAAAATTTGTAACTACATTTTGATAATATTTTATAGCATCACCATAATTTCTTGTAGCAAAATAACTATCTCCAAGACGGATAAAAACATCATTCTTCAATTCGTTTTCAATAAGATCTACTTTCAGAAACTTGTTAAAAGCTGTAATTGCTTTATTATACTTTTTTAACTTAAAATTGCAGTATCCAATATTATAATTAATTAAAGACAACTCTTGAATGTCAAATTTTAAATACTTGTTTACATCTTGAAATTTCGAAAGGGCTGCTGTATAATTTTCTAGTCTATATAAAGTTTCAGCCTCCCAATAACCTGCTTTTCTGTTAATTTTTTTATCTAAAGATTTCTGACTTAAAACAAAGTAAGGAAGTGCCTTTTGTAGTTCAATCTCATTAAATAATTGAATTCCTCTGTAAAGTGAAACCTCGCAGGTTAGGGCTAAATTATCAGCAGTTTTCTTCTTTTTTAAATAATCTAAAGCTCCTTGATAATTTTGCTGATGGATAAAGGATGTAACCACCAATTTATTAATTTCTTTATAAGAAGGAGATTTTGGATGTTTCTTTAAAAAGTTTTGTAATACATCAGAAACATTTTGAAAAGGATTACCTATTTCATAACTTAATTTCGCATAATTTAAGGCAGCATCTTCTTGAATTTTTGGGTTAAAAACCATTTCACTGGCTGTTTTAAAAGCATTTAACGCTTCTGGTTTTTTATCAATAATTAAATAACATTCTGCTAAATGATAATATGCGTTTTGCGATACTGAATTTTTTTGATCTATTATTCTATTGAAATAATTAATAGCATTTTCAAAGTCATTTTGCTTATAATACACATATCCTAATTGGTAATAATCATAATTATTCCATTTTCCTTTTTTTCCGGTATATGCTTTTAAATATGGGGCAGCTTCTTTATATTTCTTTTGGTTGAAATAACTTTCGCCCACAATTTTAGAAATTTCTGAAGCATCTTTTTTTCTAACTGTTTTTAAAAGTTCTTTTCCTACTTTTATACAACGTTCAAATTTTCCTGCTTTAAAACTAATATCTAATAAATAGTAGGTAATTTCTGCTTTGTAAGATTCATTATCTGCAATTTCTTTTAAAGTAGATTCAGCGATTCCATAATCTTCCAGTTTATAAGCAATAAATCCAAAATAATAGCGAGCATCATTACCATATTTAGCATCATTTATTAAAGGTAAAAACTTGTTTTTGGCTAATAGTAAATGCTTGGTAACTAATAAACCATAGCCCATTTTAAAGTTCAATTCTTTTTGGTCTTCTTTAGAAAGTAAATTGTTAGTCACTTTTTTGTGCCATTTTAAGGCGTGCGAAGCTTTTTTGTTAGCAAAATAATAGTTACCAACAATAAAAAAGATTTTGTTTTTTTTATTGCTTGTTGGGTTTTCTTCAACAAAAGTCAATACTTTTTTATCTGCATTTGTTTGATTTAATTTAACTGCACATATGGCATTATAATAAGAAGCATCTGCTTTTAATGCTGAATTTATTTTTGTTTTTTTCTCAACTTTTTCAAATATTTTTTGTGCGGCAGCATAGGCTTTGTTATTGTATAATTTTAAACCAGTATTAAAGTTCGCAGTCTTATTCACATCAACAATAGATTGCTGAGAAAATACAGCAAAAGCTGTTAAAAAAAAGAGTGACGATAAAAAGTGTTTTATCACAAAACGAAACTTCATACAATTGTTTTTGTTGACATCTAATTAACGAACATTTTTTAATTTTGTTTGATTAAATTGCAGAAAATATTCATAATATTATCTATCAAAACTAAGAATTGTGTTGTTTTATTGTGTTAAAATCAATAGAAACGTATAAGTTTGTAAAAACTACTATTTTTATGGGAAATCCTGTTGTACATTTAGAAAGTGCAGACATTTATCAAAGAGATAATTTGGTTTTATCTAAAGTGAATTTAACCCTAGATAAGGGTGACTTTTATTACTTGATAGGTAAAACTGGAAGTGGAAAAAGTAGTTTAATGAAAACACTTTATGGAGATTTGTCCTTGCGAAAAGGCAAAGGAACTATAGTTGATTTTGATTTAAAAAAGTTGAAGGATAAAGAAATTCCTTTTTTAAGAAGAAAGATTGGAATCGTTTTTCAAGATTTTAAATTGTTAAGTGATCGATCTGTTTTTGATAATTTAGAATTTGTTTTAAAAGCTACTGGTTGGAAAAATAAAGAAGAAATTAAATCAAAAATAAATGAGGTTTTAGATAAAGTGGGTATGCAATCTCAATACTATAAAAAAACCTTTGAACTCTCTGGTGGAGAGCAACAAAGAGTTGCTATTGCAAGAGCTTTGTTAAATGATCCAGAATTAATTTTAGCAGATGAGCCTACAGGTAATTTAGATCCAAAAACTTCTTTAGAGGTCATGGAGCTTTTAAATGAAATTCATAAAAGCGGTAAAACTATTTTAATGGCAACTCATGATTACCAGTTAATTGTAAAATTTAAACATAAGACGCTAAAAGTAGAGGCTGGAGAATTGTTTGAAATAACTCAATAACTTGCATTTTAACATAAAATCGATTAGTTTTTGAAAAATAAAAAAATCTTTGTAGCTGTCACTAATGATATTTCTACGGATTATAGAGTGCATAAGATATGCAATTATTTAATCAGTAAAGGGTATGATATTGTTGTTTATGGAAGAGTTTTACCGAATACAATTGCTGTAAAAAGAGCATATAAACTTATTAGAAAAAAACATATTTTTAATAACAATTTTTTGTTTTATGCAGAGTTTAATCTGAGGTTGTTTTTTTATTTAATTTTCAGAAAATTCGACTACATTCTTTCGAATGATTTAGATACATTACCTGCTTGTTTTTTTGCAAGTAAAATAAAAACTACAGAGTTGGTTTATGATAGTCACGAACTTTTTTCTGAAGGACCAGAATTGCAAGGAAGAAAATTTGTGCAAAACTTTTGGAGGAAATTAGAAGATTTCTTCTTACCTAAAGTAAAAAAGGCATATACGGTAAGTCCATCTATTGTTGATTTTTATGATCATAAATATCAAAATAAAATGGGTGTTATTAGAAATATTCCCTTAAAAAAAGATGTTTTAGAAGTGGATGAAGTCGCTTTTCCAACAACTAGAAAAACAATTTTGTATCAGGGCGTTTTAAATCCAGGAAGAGGATTAAAACCAATGATAAAAGCACTGAAATTTATTAATGATTTAGATTTAATAATTATTGGTTACGGAAAAGTAGAGGAGGAGTTAAAAGCCTTTGTCATAGAAGAAAAAATGAATGATAGAGTTCATTTTTTGGGAAGAATTTCTAGAGATAAATTATTCAATTATACTAAAAAAGCAACTTTAGGAATGGTTTTAGAAGAGCCGTTAGGATTAAGTTTTCAATATTCTTTACCGAATAAATTATTTGATTATATTCATGCCGGAATTCCAATTGTAGCTGGAAATCTACCAGAGATTACAAGAATTATAAAAAAGCACAAAGTAGGTGTTTTAGTTGATGATTATGAGCCTAAAACAATTGCAAAAGCTATTAACAACCTTTTAAATGATGAGGTATTATTATCAGAAATAAAGGAACATCAGCAGAAAGCGAAGGATATTTTATGTTGGGAAAAAGAAAGTAAAAAATTAGATAATTATTTTAAATAGGAGAAACGTATCAATCCAAAATTATCCATAATAATTCCGGTTTTAAACAATCTAAAAGGGTTGAAGAAAACTGTTGACAGTATTAAAGTTCAAGAGTTTCAAGATTTTGAAGTTTGGGTTGTTGATGGAAATTCATCAAAAGAAACTCAAGAATATTTAAAAAAATTAGCTGCACCATTTTTTTATCAATCTCAAAATGATACAGGAATTTATGATGCGATGAATAAAGGGGTTTCTTTATCTACAGGTGCTTGGTTCTATTTTCTGGGAGCTGGAGATTGTATAGAAAATGCAAGTATTTTGAGTACGGTTTCTGAAAATTTAAATTTTAACTTAGATGTTTTATATGGGAATATAAGATATGATAAAACTCAATTCATATCAAAATTTAATCGGTTATTATGGATAAAAAACACTTTACATCATCAATCCGTATTTTATAATAAAAATCTATTTGCCAAAATAAACTATGAAACTAGCTATAAAGTTTTGGCGGATTATCACTTCAATTTAAATCTTTATTGTAAAAAGATAAAAGCAAAAAAAATTGATGCTATTATATCTAATTGCAATAAAGAAGGTATTTCTAAGAAGTACAATTGGTCTTTGTACAGGGAGGAATTAAAATTAAAAAAGGCACATATTAGTTCAGTTTTTCATCCTCTTTTATTGCTATTAGTTGTTTTGAAATTTATTTTTAGAAAATTATAAAATCATGGAGCTAGATGAAAATTGTTAAAATAGCTATGAAAAAGTTTGATAAGAAGAATCTTATCAAACTTTAAAACTACTTTTTTAATTTACTTAAAAAAAGTAGAATATTTTAGTGAACTAATAAATACAAACTTATAATTAGTTATTATTTCATTTATACTTATCTGGATTCCAAGCTAACTTTTCTGTAGCCAAAGCCATCATTTTAAAAGAAGAATACATCTCAATATTCTCTAGGTAATTTCATGATTTGGTTTCTTTTTTATTTAACTTTTAGTAATTTCATTTAATTAGATGCTGCCTCCAGTAAGTTGAAGTTTGCCGCTGTTTCAGAGGCACTATTCACAAAAAGGCCGTATTTTTGATAAAACACCTTTTATGAAAAAAGCAGCGCTTCTTTTATTACTTTTAAGCAGTACTTTTAATAACTATTCTCAAATAAATCCAGACAATATTGAAATTCTTAGAGACGGTTATGGGGTTCCCCATATATATGCGGCTACAGATTCAGAAGTTGCATACGGTTTTGCTTGGGCGCAAGCTGAAGACCACTTTGAACTAATACAAAAAGCGTATTTGGCTGGGAACGGACTTCTAGGAAAGCTCATCGGGTTAAAAGGAGCTGGTGCTGATTTTTTAGTGCAGTTGATAGAGGCCGAAAAAATAGTCAATGAACAATACCATACACTCGATAAAAATTTTATTTCACTCCTTGATGGATTTACAGAAGGATTGAATGCATTTGCCGAAAAACATCCTAAAGAAATATTAAAAAAAGAGCTTTTTCCACTCACTCCTAAAAAATTACTTCGCTATACACAATTGCAATTGTTTATTTCAAATGGAGCGGATAAGTTGGTTAAGGGAATTGTTAATAACGAATTGTCTTGGCCTTATGAAATTGAAGAAGATACTAAGGGGTCCAACTTAATTGCTATCAGTAGAAGTAGAACCCAGTCTGAAGAAACCTTTTTAGCTATTAATACACACCAGCCCTTAGAAGGTCCGACTTCTTGGTACGAAGCTCATTTAGTGAGCGAAGAAGGAACCAATATGATTGGGGCTACCTTTCCGGGGTCACCTTGTTTACTCTCAGGAGCAAACCAATTTCTAGGATGGACTCATACTGTTAATTATCCAGACAAAGCAGATGTTTTTGCACTAGAAATGCATTCAACAAAGAAAGATGTATATTTAGTTGATGGATTGGAATATCCATTAGAAAAACTTAAAGCAAAGCTTACTCTTAAGTTTCTTGGAATCAACATTCCAATCAAGAAAAAGTTTTACAGAAGTATCTACGGACCTACTTTAAAAAATAAAACAGGGGTCTATTCAGTGCGAACGCCGAGTACAACGAATATCAACGCAATTGAACAGTGGTGGCGTATGAACAAGGCAACCAATTTCACGGAGTTTTATAAAGTTTTAGAAATGAAAGCACTGCCTGGTTACAATATTGGGTACGCAGATAAAAACGATACTATTTTTTATATATCTAACGGTAAAATACCTATAAGAGCAAAGGGCTTTGATTGGACTAATGTTGTTCCGGGAAATATCCGCGAAACTCTTTGGGATACATATTATGATATTAAAGATTTACCACAAGTACTGAAACCAGCTTCTGGCTTTGTATACAATGCTAATCATAGTCCCTTTAAATCGTCTGGGAAGGTAGATAATCCTGTAGTCGAAGATTTTGCCAAAGCCATGAGCTTTGAAACCTACGACAACAACCGTTCTACACGACTTTTACAATTACTGGAAGAAGAGGAACTGATTGATTATGAACGTTTTAAACGTATCAAATATGATCACCAATTGCCTACTCCTTTACACTATAATTTTATGGATTTAAATCCCTTGTTTCAGATGAAAATCGAAGACTATCCAGAAGTTCGCATTCTATTAACCGATATTCAAAATTGGGACAGAATTACTACCCCAGAATCTTACGGAGCTGGAGCTTATGCGGTGTTGTATTATCAGTTGAAGCCTTTTTATGAAGCGCTCGGAGACGATCGTATTTTTGCGCACGAGGCATTATACTTGGCATTAAAAAAGGCAAAGAAATATGTAAATACTCATTTTAATACTGAACGGATTCAATTAGGGAATTTTCAAAAATTGGTGAGAGGTGCCAAAGAACTGCCGATCTATGGTTTGCCCGATGTAGTTACTGCCATGCGCGGGGAGCCTTATAAAGATGGACGCCTGAAAATTACACATGGAGAATCTTATATTGGTTTGGTGCGATTTACACCTGACAAAACCTTTTATGAATCGGTAATTTCTTATGGGAATAGTCGAAGACCAGATAGCCCGCACTATAACGATCAGATGGAAATGTATGCCAATTTTAAAACAAAAGCAATGTCATTTGACCGTGCAGAAGTTTTAAAAACCGCTGTCAAAACATATGCGCCAAAATAGTGGCTCAAATACCCCATAGTTTAAATACTACTGTTTATTCTCTAGAAAATAAGATTCATTAGAAAAACCACCAATAGCAAGCTTTTGATTATTTTTTTGCTCTTTTTTAATTTTAGATATCGATTTTTATTTGAATCCCTTTCGCGCGTGCCAGTAAAATGTGCTTTAAAGTAAATGAAATAAGGGGCTTGAGGTTCTTTAATTTGAAGATAATTAAAAATTCGAAGTGTATGTATTAACACCAGATTTCACCTTACAAATGATCAAAATGGTTTAGGCAGTCTCTTTGAAATCATCTAAATGTGTTTAAAACTCAAAATAAATTTTTATAAGCGTTATTTTAACTTGTTTTAGTGTTGTTATATTAAATTTATTGTTAATTTAGTATATGATCTAAGTTATGTGAAGTAAATCAAAATAATTATGTGTTCTCATTTCGAGATTCAAACTATTTTTGATTAGGTCATCGAATCTATTGGTGCTTTTTTGTAAAACAGCATGTCTACTTTCTATCAAGTTTTGAAAGAAAATTTATTTTTTTTCTCAGATATTAAAGAGTATTCAGGACAAAAGTGTATTAATATAGGTTTATTATTAATAAATAATAGATAAATTATGAAGAGTCCCCCCTTTTCAATTACAAATAAAGCAATGCTTTATATTTTTGTAATTAATTATTGCTTTTTTAGTTTTTCACAACTACAACTAAAATGTCGCCGTTTGGTTGATACTTCGTTGACATTCACTTTTTTTAATTTTAAGACAGTATGTCAGGCTTTTAAACATATTTCTGAGTCCGAACGTTACAAATCTAATCATCTGCAATCTGTTCATAAAGGCGAGTGGCCTTTTATGAATAAAAATCATTGCGACTGGTTTTATACAGGTATTCTCAAATCTTTGCAAGAGAAGACCTGTTTGCTTCACTTCCTAAGTAGTTCTTAGTGCAGCTATGCCTAGTTTTAGGTTAATTATAATAACAATATATAAATTTTATGAAGAGATCCCCCACCTCAATTGCAAGAAAAACGTTATTTTTTATTTTTTTAATTAATTTTTGCTTTTTAAGTTTTTCACAACAAACAACTTTGCGAAATTGTATCGATCCAGCAAAGTCAATCGAGATACTTAAGTTTCAAGATAATTTAAGCTATGCACCTGGTTCTAATATTACAGCATTCATAAACCCAGTAGGTGTTTATGAAGTAGACAATCAATTCAAATTATTTTTAGTAAACTCATCAACGAATACCGAAATTCTCTTGAGTACCAAAGATGAGTTTTATATCCCCATTCTAAATGGAATGATTCCAACGGATACAAGTCCTGGGAATTATACCCTAAAAATTACAGGACTATCCCTAAATAATATTGGAGATACTTTGGTAGAAGTATCAACAAATGAGTTTACAATTTCCGCAGACACAATCACAAATTCAATCTTATCATTACCAACGAACCCTACTGGGATCTTGTCTTTTCAAGATTTTTCAAAATGTCTAGATTATGATAGCAATAATTATAATATAGGTTTGTTAAATTCATCAAGTGACTATGAAACTGGAACCAGTTTTTCCATTATTTTTGACAATTTTTCTCCAAATGCAAATGAGGCAACACTGTATTCATTAATAGATAATCCAGCAACCCCAGCAATAGATTATCAAATAGATGCTGGAACTGCCTTAGTTATTGGCAGTCAAATTACGGTTCCTCAGGGAATAAGTGTTGGAACATATTTGATAGAATTTACAAAGACCGTCAGTGGTATATCCATGACTTATGGGGTCGTTTTTATGGTAAATACAGGGAATACGTCTCTAGGTAATTTGTCAAGTGACCGAGTTTGTTTAGATTCTGAAGTGATCTTTTCTATAGATACGAATGCTATCAAACACAATTATCCGGGTTCAAAATACAGTTTTAATTTTGGAGATGGATCTCCAGAAATTCAGCTTACACAAAATCAGTTGTTGAACTGCAGTGAGGTTGTTCATACCTTCACCAAGGTTACCTGTTCTGCTGAAGAACAAGTATTGAATCCTAGTTCTCAGGATAATTATTATTTCTTTCAAGTAGAATTCAATCTTTTTAATAAGTACCTTTTAGACAATGAGGTTTATAATTGTGATACTTTTTTATCGAATGGAAGTGGGACAACAAAATGGGTGAATGTGAACTCATCCCCAGTGTCAGATTTCACAAAACCCGATAAAGTTTGCGCCGATTCTGAGATCGTTTTGATTGAAACTTCAACATTGCCACAATATGGTCTTTCAGATGAATGTAGTACCGATTATGTTGTGAAATGGGAATTTTTTCCTCCTTATTATACAGGTTTTGAAGAAGTATTGAGCGATACTGCTGGGAGTGTTTATGAAGGATGGGTTACTGAAAATCCAAATTCTGGTCAATCAGTACTTACCGTTCCTGGAAATTTCACCAGTGTTCCAGGTTGTTACATCTTAAGATTAACAACCAATACAACATCTGGATGTAATGAATTCTCTACCATTGAAAAAACAATTATTGTAGAGCCAACTCCAGAACCCGACTTTACGTATGCACCCTCAACAACACTTTGTACTCCGGCAACCATTGCCTTTACCAATACTTCCAATACAGAAGATATCGATCCATCCAATTGTGGAGACCCGAGCTATACTTGGTCTGTAACGCCAGATCTAACTACTCCAGCCACATCCAATGGCTTTACGATTATAGATGCAAACGCTACGGATGCTATAAATGCAGAGAATCAAATAGATGTGAGTATTGAGTTTACTCAACCAGGGACGTATAATGTTTCCTTACAACTCGAAAACACTTGTGGGATTGTTACGGAGACAAAACAAATTGTAATCATCGCAGATCCCACTGTATCGTTTTCTCCAGACACACAACAGATTTGTCAAGAGGCACCAGCAGGGTATATATTAGATTTTTCTGAGGCTTCAATCGCTCCCATATATAGCGAATCTCCTTATATAACAACTAGTTATTCTTGGGAAGTCTTTGAAAGCGATGGAATTACATTAGCCAGTAATTATAGTTTTATAAATGGGACATCAGCAACCACAGATTATCCACAAATTAATTTTATTGAATTTGGGATTTATAGGATTAAGATAACCGTTTCAGGAAACTGTCTTGGCAATAGTTCCGATGAACTTGAATTTACACTAAAACAGTCTCCTATTGTTACTAATACCAATTTGACCCAACAAATTTGTTCTGATGAGGATACAGAAGAAATTATCTTAACTTCTGATATGGTCGGTACTACCTATGTTTGGGAGGTGACCACTGCAGATCCGATTACGGGATTTCCAACAGGTCAGCAAACAACGGGTTTAATTCCAGTAATGACTTTAACAAACACATGTAACACAGCGGGTAATATTACAATTCAGATAATTCCTACGGCTGATGGCTGCTCAGGGAGTCCAGTTGATTTTGTGTTTACGATAGATCCTACTCCTCAAATACAAGATAAGGCTCCAGCAGAGATTTGTTCTGGTGACGAATTTATTATAATTCCGGTTAACAGTTGCGCAGCTGGAGGCGATATAGTTCCATCGGGTACTACCTATACTTGGGATGTGACTCAAATAACGGGAACGGTTAGTGGGGTGGATGCAACCGACTCCGGTACAGGAAATGTTACTGGAACCATTATCAATACAAGTGCAAACGCAGCAATTGTTCAATATACAGTAATACCTACTGCCACAAATGGATGTCTTGGAAATGCTTTTATAATTACAGTTACAGTAGATCCAGAGCCTGTGGTAGCAGATCAAACTTTTACCGAATGCAGTGATGTAGCATTAGGGATTAATTTTAATTCGAGTTCATCAGTAACTGCCGATACTTATAATGTCACCGGTTTAAACCTAAACGGTTTGACTGTCTCCGCAGGTAATGCAAGTATTGGCAATGGTTTATTGGCTAGTGATTTGTCAGATGATGCTTTTACAAATATAACGAGTGTAGCTTTAGAGGTCGTATATACTGTAGTTCCTGTTTCAGGAGCGGGTTGTGAAGGTGAAGCTTTTACCCTTACCGTTACCGTGAATCCAGAACCTGTTGTTGCGGATCAAACGTTAGAGGTTTGTAGTGATGCACTTTTAAACTATACTTTAGAGAATGATATCGACACTCCAAATGTTGCCAGCTATAACCTGA
>CAXMOR010000020.1:0-2778 GCA_964195455.1 uncultured Acidimicrobiia bacterium | reverse complement strand
ATTGTTAATAATCTGTTCTTTTAACGCTTCGAGGCTTTCGATAAAATGCCTCATTAGTTCGCATTCTGTCTCTAAAATCGCCACCTTTCGTTGCGAACGGGAAAGTTCATTTTCTCTATTACTCTGTTCGCGTTTGATTTTTAAAATTAAATCTTTAATTTCTTTCATCTTATTAATTATTTTTATTGTTATTAAAGCCCCGCTTTCGCCAAATCAAGACTACTCGCGGGGTTGAATATTAACCAGTTAATTACCTTACAGATTCCACCATTCCTACTGCTAAGTGGTTTAAATAATGGAATACATCACCATTCATAAAATCTATTTTCACTAATGTAGTTTTTATTTCCGCGTGGTAAATTTCCATGCTTTCAATAAAGTCTACTAACATTTCATAAGTTAACCCAAAGTTCCCATCTAAATTTATGGTATCATTTAAAGATTTTCCTTTTTCTTCGATTAATAATGTTAAATACTTTTTCATTTTATTTTTGTTTAATTGTTATTAATTATAAACCAAAGATATACTAAGTTTTCCGTAATTCCTAATTTAACAAACTTCTGAATCTTGAAAATCTAAAATCATATTTTCAAATAAGCCGTTAAAAATATAGTTACTTCATTACTTTCTACTTTGTCATCTTCATTCAATGAATCTTCCCACGCATTTAAAAATGCATCTGTTGCTTCTACTGTTCCTTGCGCTTTTGCGATGTTTAAAAAATCTTGATTATTCATTTTATTTTTTTTTAATTGTTATTAACTACTTCCTTTGATAACGTAAATATACAGAACATTTATTTAATAAACAACATTTAAAAAAGAATAAAGGGAAAAACTTTCCAGCTCATCCCTTTATTCTTATTTTTTACCTAGTGTAGATAAAAAACTCTACTGTAAGTTCTTTTTGTGACTCCCACAACATACCGTTGTATTTAATATTTTTACCTTTTAATTCTACTAATTGATTTTTTACTTTTTCTGTTCCATAATTCTCATTAGCAATTACGCCAGTAATTCTTAATTCCAGAATTTCCAATTCATTATTGAAATCAAATAACTTAGTAACTAAGTTTAGTTTTTCTGCTATTTTATTCCCTTTTTTTAATTCTAATTTAAATTCTTTCATTTTTATTATTTTTAGTTTATTATTCGATTACTTCCTAAGTACCTTACAAATGTACAGAACATTTATTTAATAAACAACATTCCGCAAAAAAAAAAGGGAATTATTTTAAGTTATTTTAGTGGATATTGTGCAAAACGCACAATGGATTGTGCAAAACGCACAACTGCAAACTTTTAAATCATTGACTATCAAACGATTACAAAGGTTTTGCCCTTCTTAGTTTCTTAGTATACACCTATCTCTCTTTTGTGCCTATCTATTTAAGTTATCTGGGGCAAATCTAGTGTCTTTAAAAAGAATTAAAGTATCTTCAAGGATATGTGTTCCATTGAAAGAAAGGTAAGGATTAAAAACCCAGTATTTTTTTTCTTTATAATTCTTATCACTTACGGCAAATTTCGCATAAACTCCAAGTTTAAAAAGTTTATCTAATATCTTTTTTATTGCCCGTCTATTTTTATTTAAAACCTTTGATAATTCCAAAATAGAAGTGTCATCATTTAGCGGCTCTAAACTTGAACTAAAAGCCTTCGCTAAATCTGCAAGCCTAATAGCAACTAAATACTCTGAATCATTTGTTAATAAATCTAACTCACTCCATGCATCTTCAAACCTTCGCGTAAATTTTAGCCCTTTTGATGCATTAAAAAATACCCTTCCTTCATTCCTCCTATCTTTTTTTATATCTGTTGATACTTCTATTATTTCGCCAGTTTCCATATTAATTTTAGCTGGTCTTTCATGGTTCTTGTACTCTACTTTCTTAGTATACATATTTGCTTATTAATTTAAAAAAAGAAAAGCCCTTCCCGTACTTCCTAGATACGAAAAAGGCTTAACCTTAAAAGTTCTTTGTTGGCTCTAGGAAAGCCATATTAATATAACGTTTGACGTGGCGAAATGTTGCGTATTAAAAGCGTTATTTAAAAAATACTTATTACGCTTTTACGGTAGGGGCAAAAAAAACCAGGTAATTAATACCTGGCAAACGGGGGGACAGTCAAGAAAGGATACATACACTTAAAACCCAAAAGATAACCAGGTAGAGTATAATCTTTTTTTCTTTATTTGTCATTGTGAATATATTTTATATGTTTTCGCCTTGTTTAAAGCTCTATAAGCCAGTTCATAGGCTTCATTAGCTTTGAGAGTTAACGCTAATAATTCCCCAGCAGCTAACTCTAGTTTCTCTAGTCTTTCTTTTTCTTCTTTTTTAGTCATTGGTTTGTTGTTTTTCAAGTTCATTAAAATACGCATCATGCGCTTTATCAAATGCTGCATCCGCGGCAAAAAAAGAAGCTGAAAAAACCTCAGGGTCAGCGTCCCACAATACGTTTGCTACTATTTCAGCTTCATCCAACTCTTTTTTTAATCTCTCTAATTTAGTCATTGTTTTGTTGTTTAATATTGGATTGGTAAATATAGCAAACCGGATTTGTTTTATTTATCTCTCCTTTTTTTGTAAGCTTATGACAATAATACACACAGCGTGGCTGTGCACCTAAATCATACTTTTTTGAGATAATTCTACCCGTTTGGTGATGATCTTTTATTACGTCTCCTATTTTATATGGGTCATTTAATATTACGTATTCTTTTCGCAATAATTTTATTTTAGAATCTTTTTCATTTTCCAAATCCTGCTCCTT